>JAUXXF010000004.1 GCA_030681135.1 Chlamydiales bacterium | reverse complement strand
CGGAGACAAATCCATCAATCAACAGATCTGAGTTTAAAGAAGCTATCTCCTCAGGAGTCGAAGGGGTCATCTCATCGAAAGGCCCAGCAAAAAGCGCAGAGCTTATCCCAAGAAATAAGACCAACCATCTCATAAAAACTCCTTTACAAAAGAGAGCCATCGTAAGGAGTTTTCACTTTTCATGTAAACGAAAAAATTATCTTACAGCAGATCTTCCTGGCTAAATTGCATAAGTCACCAGCAATGAACACTTCTTTCTCAAAATGTGGTCACTAAAATCACGTAAATGTTGAGTCTGGGAGTTTCTCACTCCCTAAACCATATCAGAATCTTCTGGTGGGGAAAATTCAGGAGCCTGCGAAGCAGGCTTTCTTTCAAAGAAATTGATTAAAAAGCTTCCAACAGAGATCGTTAGAGACAAGATTGCATATCCTTTAAAGGACTCTATGTTAACCCCTAAAGAGACTATTTTTAAAATTCCGCAAGCCATGAAATTCAAGATAAAAGCGCACAAAAAAATCTTCATCGCCAATAACCGCAGAGAAACCATACGTAAGATCGGATAGATTAAGGAATTTAAGAGGCCTAATCCCAACGCAACCAAAAGATCCCCTCCTATATGAGGGATTTGCGTTGCATCTGTGACCTCGACCCCATTGAATATATGCAGGGACAGAAAAATCACCAAAATGTTGAAAAACAAGCTTTTAATATAGTGCATACACAAACACTCTCTTTGCATTTTCTTTTACACTACAAAATAATTCATAGGAAGGGCAAGAAAATTTTTGCCCATTTTGAACATGTAGCCTATAATTGCTTCAAATGTTAAAAATACGCAGATATATTTTTGTTTTCTTGATTCTGGCGGCCTCCTGCTCACAGCCCAATTCTTCTCGGGTTCTCAGAGCGGCCTTTCATGTATGCCCTGCTACAATAGATCCTCGCCGGGCGAACGATTTTGTCACTTCTACACTCATTTGTTTAATCTATGAGGGCTTCACCCGTAATCTTCCAGATGGATCTGTTGAGCTTGCTTTAGCAGAAACTGTTGACATTTCTCCTGACGGAATTTGGTATACGTTTCATTTACGCAAGGCTAGCTGGAGCGATGGAACTCCCATTACAGCTTATGATTTTGAGAGGTCTTGGAAACAAGGCATCGGACCTTTACCCTGTTTATCCGTTCATCTATTTTATCCTATCAAACACTGCGAGGCGATTGTAAAAGGAGAAAAACCTCTTTCAGACATTGGCATCCATGCATTAGATGAAAAAACTCTCCGGGTAGAGCTGGAAAGACCTTGTCCCTATTTTCTTTCCCTCACGGCCTTCCCCTGCTTTCTTCCTGTTGCCAGTCATCTCATTGACAAAGATATCGATCAACATCGTCCTATCTGCGTAAATGGTCCTTTTTATATTGAAACAATGTCCGTTCATTCTTCCATTCTTCTAAAGAAAAACCCTCTTTTTTGGAATCAAAAGAATGTTTTATTAGATGGCATTGACATTCAAATTGTACCGAACGAAACTACAGCCTTGCATTTATTTGAACAAGGAAAGCTCGATTGGATAGGAGGAGCTCTTTCTCCTTTGCCTCCAGATGCTATTGAGTATTTAAAAGAAAAAAACACCTTTCAGACCTCGCCTATGGCAGCGACCACCTTTTGCACCTTTAATACTACTAGATCCCCTCTTCATAACGCCAAAATACGAAAAGCTTTGTCTCTTTCTATGAATCGAGCGGAAATTGCTCAGCAGCTAGGACAAATGAATGCGACTCGCTACCTTCCTCCCGCTCTTATAGAAGGAGAAAAAAAACTGTCCGATTTTTCGTATAAGCCTCTTGAAGCCAAGGCTCTTTTAGAAGAAGGACTAAAAGAGCTAGGACTTGAATGTCTTCCTCCTCTGACGCTGCTGTTTCGATCCCATGCAACAGATAAACAGACCGCTCAAATCCTTCAAATACAATGGCAAAAGATTCTTGGTCTAAAAATACAGCTACAAGAAACTGATTATAAAACTCATAGAGAGGTTCTCCAAACGAGAAATTACGACCTAGCTCTCTCTCATTGGATTGCTCAATATTATGATCCGATGAATATTTTAGAGCGGTTTAAAGATCCCAAGAACCTTAAAAATTATCCTGCTTGGCACTCTGAACATTTTGCCAAGCAATTAGAGCTGGCAGCTACAGCTCTATTGCCAGGAACAAGAAGCGAGTGTATTGAAAAAGCTGAAGAACTGATTACAGAAGAGATGCCGTTAGCTCCTATTTATCATTGGACACATATGAGCCTTTGCCAGCCTCGCTTACATAACCTATCTATTACTCCCACGGGAGGGGTTCTCTTTGAGAGAGCCTTTATCGAATAGAAATTGTTTGTTTAGCTTTATTAAAAGCCCCTGGAACTATCGTGTTTTTAGCATCCAATAGTTCTAACTGAATAGTATGTTTCCCCTTTTTTAACCCATAAATATAGTAGGGCTGCCAAAGCGTCAACGTTCTAACAATTGAGTCGTCAATCGTCAGTCTCACCTTATATCCATCCGCAGACAGTTCACAGTTTGATAGATAAAAATCTAATAAGACCGGCTTATCCTCCACGAGATCCATTTGGCTATTAGGTTCATTGTATGTAAGATAAGGTGCGGACAAATCCACTCCTTGACGATCGACTTCATCGCCTATGTAGAACTTAGAGACAACAAAGGTTTTTTCCCCTTTTAAAGACTCTCCATAAGAGCGGGCTGGAAACATCCGAATGGTATGCATGCCAGAATCCAAGGAAAACGGAACCTCAAATTTATAGGATAACACATAATAATTCCCCTGTTCCTTAAAAGGGTCGACAGCTGGCTCACTCACTGCAAAATAGGGCTTATTATCTATAATCACATGAAGAGTCTGTCCTCTTTTAGAGTTTACGACCTCATCTCTTCGATCAAAATAAGAATCAGCTCCCAAAGCATATCCTTCGACCCTTACCTGAATCCATACGGGACTTTTGTTCACAAAGCTTCCATTTTTGGGCATAGCCAAGTAGAGAGAAACGGTCTCTGGTTCGGGAGTAGGTTTGACTCCTCTTAAACGGATGTAATCATGCTTTTGACCGTAAGAACTTTCTCCGTAAAGGTTTGCTGTTAAGAAACAACACATTAAGATAGGCAGCAATAATTTCATGAACCCCTCGATAGACCTTAAAGACTCCTCATAACCTGCCTTTGTATATTTTTTCAACTGGACTTTATCCATTTGAGGGAGCCGATTTCTCGAGATACTCACTTTCAGGTGTACCCGAATATCTTTTAGGGAGGCTTGAAATGCCACCTAAAAGATATTCGGGTACGCATGGAAGCGAGTAGGCGAGAAAGCGGCCCTGATAAATGGTCAAAGTCCAGTTCAACCTTGCCAAGGAAATCGGGTGTAATTAAAAGTGAGATATAGAGAAGGTCGGATAAAATTCGAGCCCGAGCCCGTGTGCGAGCCTGAAATACGAAATTTCGTGCTCGGGCTCGAAAAAGGAAAGAAGGAAAAACGGATGAACATTGTATTTGGAATATTTCTTTTCTTATTTGGCTCTCTTTGCGCACAAAACACCTATTTGGGACCTATCTCCCCAGTTCCGGGAAATCCTCAACTCATCGCCGTCGAGGTGATAGTCAACGACGATCCCACATTGGGGGGAGTACAAATCCAAAAAGTATCTTTTAATGAAATCAATATCCCTTTAAAACCTAGAGACGTCAACGGCTTTAGAGGAAGCGGAGGATTCAAACTACCTCCAGGAAAATATAAATTAAAATGGACTGTCAATCGCGATAAGAGCACTTGGCCAAGAACCGCTTCCCATGAACAGCTGATTACTCTAGATCCGCGAGATTTATGGGTTCAAATTGCTATTACAGGCGATGAAGCTTCTATTCTCTAAACCCAATCGAGGATCTTACGAGCAATCCTAGGAGAATAGAGAAGACTCATATGACCTAAATCAGCCACAGAAAATTGCTCTGCAAGCGCGCTCGGTTCCGGAAGAGCATATTTTTCCGGAACAACCCCATCTGCTTTAGAGCCGACATGCAAAAATCGAACCGTTTTATTATTGAGCAGCTTTTGTTGTAATTGGGTAGTAAAAAGAGAACCTGGATGCATTTGCTTGGCATTTTTCCCAAGTCCTATATAGGCCACAGGAGTCCCTCTCAAAGGACTTCCTAGAGTAATCGCTTGAGACAATGACAAGTCTAAAGCTGCTTGAGAAACCACAAGCCCTCCCATAGAATGACCGATAAGCAATACATCTTGGCGGCCTGTCTCTTCTTGAATTTTTTTGACTCTGTCTTTCACGAGCTCTACGTACCTTTCGATAGAACAAAAAGGGGGCCATAAATTAATTGCATACGTGCTACCAAAACCTTCCTTTGCCAAACGATGTGTGAGGTAGAGCCAGGCCGACGCATTATGTAAATAACCATGGACTAAAAGAATGGGACGCTCCGTATTTTCTGGCCTTCGATTTTTTTTATTGAGCAGGCCAAACGTAGGATACAAACAAAAAGAGACTAACATCAAAGCAGCTTCTACACTCATACTATAGATCATTGGTACACCCGTAATAATTGACATTTACCGACAACCTCTCCTGTTGAAAATGCAGCCGGTACCAAGTAGGTTGCCCCAGGCTGCAACTCTTCTCTATTTCCATCCACAGTGATTGTGCCATTTCCCCCAATACAAAAAAATATCTGAAAGGTCTCGGGAAGATTGAAGATTGTCCACTGCTTTCGAACATCGAGACGCTCTACATGAAAATCCGGCGTCTTTAATACAGAGAATAAAGTATAAAATTCATCATTGGAAAGATGTTGCGGTTGCTCTTTTTTCCCTCGATACGACCAGTCAATAGTAGCTAAAGCTTGAGGGATATGCAGCTGCCTCCCCTTTCTCCCCCAGTCATAAATGCGATATGTCGTATCTGAGTTTTGCTGCACTTCAAAAAGCAAACATCCAGCGCAAATCGCATGAACACATCCTCCAGGAATAGATATCGCGTCGCCCTCTTGGACATCGATAGCCTCCAAGAGATCAGTTACGACACCCTCTTCAATGGCTTTTAAGAGATTTTCTTGAGTCACTCCCGGTTTTAACCCTGCATATACTTTCGCATTGGGCTCAGCTTCTAACACATACCACATCTCATTTTTCGATTCAGCCTGTAAAAGCGGAGCAGTCGTTGGGTTTGGATGAACCTGAAGACTAAGAGATTCTTTCGCGTCCAAGATTTTAACGAGGAGAGGAAACCGGGAAAAAGAGGTATTTTTCCCTAACAAATTCTCTTCCATGCTCTGGACAAGATCTCTTAGAGAACTTCCTCTCAAAGGTCCATTGATCACTTGGCTCATCCCGTCTATTCGATCAGAGAGTTCCCAAGATTCGGCAACCTTAAGTTTCGGTGCATCTTTTTGATATTTTTTTACGAGGCGCTCTCCTCCCCAAACATAATCTCGATAGATGGGAGAAAAACGGATAGGATAGCTAGCAGCCATAAATACCTAGCGTATTGTCACGCAACTATTTAGCTGCCTTTGGATTCTTTGTCAATAACCATGTATCTATACCCACTCACCTTCTCATCGTATCTAGAAAGGTAGTGAGGGGCATATTTTTTTATAAACCGACGCATACGCAGGGCAAAGCGTTGAAATTCTTCCCTTTTCTCTTCAGGAGAATAGATATAATTACCAAAATCTATTTCTAAGGCTCCTTCTCCTAAAAATCCAAAGTTTCTCATAATAGCAACATCTGTATTGCATAGGCCTTTAGAGGCGCGTTGGTAGATGAGCGTCAAATACGAATCAATGAAAGGATCTGCCCTATTTTGCTCTAGAGCCTTAAGTATTGTTTCTTTAAAAGGTTGAGCTTTTTTTTGAATGACAAAGGCATACTTATCTAAAGAAAGAAACCTTGAGATTCCAAAACCATTCTTCAGGTAAACAGAAAGCCCTTGTTTATCGGTAGAATCGACATGAATATATAAAAGTCCAGTTTCTTCCCTTGCCAGTTCGAACGCTAACTGACAAGCCTGAAGAGTTTTTTCTGTCCGCTCCTGCAAAAATTTTCGCTTTGCAATGTTAAATAATTTAAGAACCACCTGGCCATCATGGCTTTCAAACACAAAACACTGTAGGCCCCGACCTAAATAAGAAAAAGGCTGGTTTAATAAGAGAGCCGCTGCTTCATGATGTTGAACCTCTCCCCCTTTACGAGCTAAATAGAGTTTATTGACACGAAATCCGTGGGTGATCTCTTTATAGAGAAAAGGAAGGCTCAAGCAACAGACGATGAATAAAAATCGAATCATTGTTGATATACCCGTTTTTGGACTAACTCTTCGAATAAACCAAGATCATCAGGCAGATTTGCTTCCATAAAGAGACGTAACTGATTCACAAAAAGTGTTTTTTCCAAAGTTTGATAAGACGGCTGTAAAAAATCTACTGATTCAAGATAGCATCCACAATCAAATTCGATCGCTTGCTCTCCTAAAAACCCAAAATTAGAGCTTAAAGAGAGGTCTTTATTGCGAATTCCCTTTGCAATTCGTTGATCGAGAAGATCCAATAAGGAGAAGAGATAAACATCCAATGTTTTTTCTTTACTTGCTTGAAGGAGCGTTTCTCGAAAAGACTTTGTTTTTTTTTGAATCACAAAAGCATATCGATCCAAAAAGAGAGAAAACCATTTCCCCAAAGGAGACCTCACAGAAAGTTTAGGCAGCCCCTGCTGAGTTGGAATCAAATGCATATAGAGTAAAGCAGTCTCCTCTTTTGCCTTATAGTAAGCAATAAGATAGGAGGTAAAATCAATCTTTTTGATTTTTTTCTTTCTTTTTTGAAAAAATTTTATCACATATTTTCGATCTTGACTTTCAAATACATAGCATTGAGCGCCTCTATGCAAATAGGTAAAAGGTTGAGATAACACCTCCAAAATTTCTTGTTCGATAGGAGGGTTTACATCATCTTGATTTAATCCTTTGAAAGCGTTCCAATCATATACGTCAAGGCGAGTCAAATGAAAACCTTTTGTCAGACGTTTCATGACTAAGGGAGCATAGAAACTACTTACGCTTAATAAAACAAAGACAATTAATCGGCCCATGACTGTTTGATCGTTTGAATCTTCTGATCAAACGTATATAACATCTCAGGATCTATGTCATCTAGCCAGTTTCTTACATGATGAATTGTCTCTTGAAAAGAGGCTTTGCGAGCTTCTTCCAATGAAAGAGCAGGTTTTCGATAAAAACTGCCAATATCAATCTGAAATCCTTTTCCTTTATCCAATCCAAAATTGCGTAAAAAAGAGGGGTCTTTATTATAGATGCCTCTCTCGGCACGTTTTGAGATGACTTGCAAAAAGGCATCGAGGATTTCTTTAGCCTCTTCTCGACGATTCTTCTCTAAACACTGTTGAAAAGAGCTCATCATAATGGGCTTTTTCTCTTGGACAATAAACGAAGTTTGATTGGGATCTAACAAATGAGAGCGTCCTAAACGATCTTGCAGAACAAGAGGAAAGTTAAAATGATCCGTGCGGTAAAGATGCAAATAAAGGAGCGCAGTCTCCTCTTGAAGCTCCTCAAAAGCTAGATGAAAACTATTTAAGAGAAACCGAAGCCTCTGTTCAATATCAGCTCGGATGGCATGACGATGAGATGTAAGCCAAGAAAAAGGACAAGCGCGGAGAAAAAATGAAAGCCTGTAGCGATCATAGCGAGGCAACTTAATGACATATTTTCCATCAGCGCTGGCAAACGCATAACATTGATGCCCCCTTCCTAAATAAGTATATGGTTGCCGCAAGATCGAATCATCCAGATTCCATGGAGCCGTCTTTCCTTCAGCGATCAATGTTGCGTTGGAATGACGGTGTTTGAGGTTATACCCAAGAGAGCAGGTGCGGTTTAAACTAAACCCATCTTTTACAAGGTGCCATCCTTTTCCAATCAAGGCACAAAAACCAACCAATGCGATCAAACAAGCTATTCGTTTCATAAACCTAACAAAGTACCAAGGAACTAGTTTACACAAAAAAAAACTTTTCATACAATAAACCTTTTTTTAAGGAGAATTTATGTACGACCTACCGCCTCCAGCTTATATATACTATAGCGAAAAAGCATTATCTTGCGATCTCTTTAACATCCGCCTTGCATCGATCATTAAATTTCCTCCCACCGGAGATAAAGGTGACAAGTCGTATTCAGAGCTCATTTGCTCTGAAAACGATATAGCCGCTATTCAAAAACTGATCACGAACTTAGCGAAACACGACAGGCTGACCTTATTTTTCACCAATGAAGGAACGCTCTTAAAACAACTTGGCGCTCAAATTAACCATGTTCATCCTCTTAAATTCCTTGCGACGATTTTTAAAGACCCTATGCTTCGCTCCTGTCTGCCGATCATCGCTGATGATTATTTCAAATGGAGTAACTTTATGGAAGGGGTGTCTTCAAGCTTAACAAGAGAAGCCGACAAAGGAAAGCTAGAGGCTCATTTAACTGCTTTTTGTGCAGATATTGGAGTCCCCCTTAAGCATATCGAGAAATACTTCCCAAATAGGACGTGGGAATCTCTGGTCCGCTCGTTGATGAATTATCCTTATTTAAACACTCTCTGAGAAGCTGTACTAAAGCCTAGGTTCTATCGATTTTAGGGTTCTTTTGGTATAGATTCTAAACAGGCTCTAACATCACTGAGCGGGCGTGTGCGATAAAAGAATAAGGGGTGACGATCTTAGCTCCATAGATTTCTTGCATGTATAAAGCATTCGCAGCTTCCCATCCAGCAATCCCCTCTAGCAATTCTTTTTGAGTCAGATTGTGTTTCTTTTTTGTTTCGGAATGGATCCATATATGCTTAGGAGCAATGCACATGAGCTCCATTAACGTATGACCGCCAGAGCGTGTGCAAGTCACATCACTTCGATGAAAAATAGGTGCAATCACCTGATCATTTTGAAAAGAAAGAGGGATGACTGACAAAGAGCTTGGGTAATCAGCTGTTTTCTCGACTAAATGAGATACGCTTTGCAATAAAGAAGGCTGGCGAGAAGGATAAATCAATCGCTTAAAGCCTCGTTGACTTACGTGGTTATGATGGTTTGCGCAAAATATAAACAGATGGCTCTTCCTATCTGTTATTTCTTTAGCTAACTGAATAAAATGACGCACATAATTCAAGGATCCTTCATAAGCTGGCTGAGAGCCCAATAGAATCGTAAACACTCTATCTTCAGGTTCAATGACAAATTCCACTTCTGTATCTGTCCAATGAGCTTGAATAGATCCTCTATTTACAGCAGCTTGAATGAGTTGAAGCTCTTCTTGGTTTCTAATCGCAGCTTTTATGCGAAAAGGCTGAAGAGGACGAGGTTTTTTGTGATAGTGAAGAAAGGATTGGCGCACATAAAAAGGTTCATAGGAAACCTGCTGCTCTGATAAACGACAATTTTTTTTCCAAAAAGCTTGCGAGGTCTCTCCTTTTTTCAGAAAGGGAAGAATTGTTGTGATCTTTAGGTAAGGCCGATCTGCATTCGATAGATGTCGAATGGATCGAAAGTAATGAGTCGCCTTTGGAGTGGGTAAATCGACAAGCACTTTTTCCAGCAAAACTTTCTTGCTTCTTTTCCAATGAAAAAATCGAAGAGCTTTGATCATCGAAGCCGTACAAAGAGGCTGCGTATCAATGATCAGATCCACATTGTCTTTAAATAATGTGGTTAGCATGTTGAAGAATGCATAAGGCGCAAAACAAACATCTACAATGACATTGCCAATGCAGAGAAATTTCAAAATTCGAACGCTGCCGCTTTTTTGTGCATAATTCCACAAGGAGATCGCGCACTTTCCTCCCCATTTACCAACCCAATCTTTCAGTAAATCTTTACGAATGATGCGAGCATGAGGGTATTTAAGGCGAAGTTCCTGCTCTTTAGCATTAGCAGCTTGAATGAGGCCTCCTCCACCGGAGGAGGCAATGATTAAGATAGTCTTGATGTCAAGCACCGATAAGGCCGCCCATTACTAGGAAAGACAGTAACTTAGCGCCTGTTACAATTAAAAACAATCGAAAAGTACTTTTGCCCCAGATCACAGAGCCAAGTTGTGTCGTAGCGACAAAACCTAACCAGAAGCAAAAACCTACAAACATCCCGTCAGAGACAGTTGTCACGCCAAGATAAGCATAAAAATAGGCTAAAAAATATGCGGTAAGAAAAGCGATTAAAGCGCTACCAAAAATAGGCATTTTTCTTTTTTTGATATCGGCAGCTTTAATTCCAGAAAGCTGTTCCCATAACGGGCCGAATAAGTATTTCGAGTACCACACGGTTCCAATAACCATGTATAAGATAGCTGCAATGATGACGGCTATCCAATCGATTTGAAGATCTTCCACTTTTACCTCCTAACAGTATGTGAAATCTTTAGAGACTGTCTACGAACTTGGATTTCATCGATTTTAGGGAGTTTTTTGGCCAAATTTCGTTTGCTTTTAGGGGGGGCATATACTAAAAGTCGATATGACCCCCCCCTAAAAGCAAACGAAATTTGGCCCAAAAGAACCCTAAAATCGATCGAACCCAAGTTCGTAGACAGTCTCTTGAGGGTATCTTAAAACCTAGGCTTCATCGATTTTCGGGGAGTTCTTTGGCCATGAAAGAATCCAAAATCGACGAAGCCTAGGTTTTAAGACACTCTCTTATATCTTCAACATTTCAGGTTATAAATATTTCAGTCAAGAGTCTATATATAAAAAAATGCGAATCGAAAGGGAACTTATGATCGTAAAACGATTAGTATTTACATTTTACGATCATAATTATGGATTTAAGAAGCTTTTACAGAAGCTTTGATAATTTTCACAGATTCAACAGGACGGTCTTGGGCATCTGTTTTTACCTGTTCAATTTTCTGGATCACATCATTTCCTGCGGTAACTTCCCCGAAAATGGTGTGTTTCATATTGAGCCAGGGAGTGGCTGCTGTTGTGATAAAAAACTGGCTGCCATTTGTATTAGGCCCTGCGTTAGCCATAGCTAGCAGGTAAGGCTTGTCAAATTTCACATTTGGGCTCACTTCATCTCCAAAAGGTTTACCCCAGATCGATGCTCCCCCGCGGCCTGTGCCTGTAGGATCTCCTCCCTGGATCATGAAATTTTTAATCACTCGATGGAAAACTACGCCATTGTAGTATCCTTTCTCCACTAGTCCTAAAAAATTTTCACATGTTTTAGGAGCTACATCTGGTTTTAGACTCAGTTCAAAAGAACCGAGATTGGTCTCGATCACGACGATTGGATGAGATTGTTTCATAACACTTCCTTCTTCAGCTGTACATTGAAAAAAACAAAGAAATAAGGCCGCAAAACAGGCCAAAAATTTTGCCATAAGAACCTCCTTGGCTAAACTAAACGAGACTCTAAGAATAGCAAAATTCAAAAATCTATCCCAGATTAAAACTTGCTAAAGAGAAAAAAATGCGCTATCTAGACGAGAGATGGAACTTGTAATCCTTATTGTTCTTTTAGGGCTGATTTTCGATTACACCAATGGCTTTCATGATGCAGCCAATGTCGTATCTACAGTCATTGCCACTCGAGTGCTAGCTCCCCTTTCTGCCATTGTCATGGCTGGGGTGCTAAATTTTATTGGCGCTACGCAAATTAGCGGCGTTGCCCACACAATCACTTCTGGTCTGGTTCAAGCTCACGAAGCCTCGCAGCTTGTGGTGTTAGCAGCGCTTGCTGGAGCCATCGCATGGAACTTTTTTACTTGGGCTTATGGACTTCCCAGCAGTTCCTCTTATGCCTTAATCGGCGGATTATTGGGAGCCGCCTGGATTCATGAAGGGCTCGATACGATTATTTGGAGAGGAGTTATTGGCAAAGTGCTCATTCCCATGATCGCCTCTCCCCTGATTGGGTTCCTCTTGGCATTTTTGCTCATGAGAATCCTCTACCATTTTCATCTCGACACAAAAAAACACAGACTCTTTCGTCATCTACAAGTCGGCTCAGCGTGCTTTGTCGCCTTATCGCATGGCCTGAATGACGCGCAAAAAAGCATGGGTATTATTACATTAGGGCTGTTCGCCTCTGGCTTTCTCTCTCAGCCAACGATTCCTTTATGGGTTATTTTTGCCTGCGCCTTAACGATGGGCATTGGCACTGCGAGTGGTGGATTTAGAATTATTCATACCATGGGATTTTCGATTACAAAGATTGAGCCCATTCAAGGCTTTGCAGCAGAGGCTACCGCCTCTTTGGTGATTCTCAGCGCCAGCTTTTTAGGGATGCCGGTTAGTTCAACACAAATGATCGCAGGAAGCATTACCGGAGTGGGATCCGCTAAATCTCTCTCCAACGTCTCTTGGAAAGTCATGAAAAAACTGGCCATCGCCTGGTTATTTACTCTACCTGGCGCAGGCCTTGTAGGAATCGGCTCTTACGTTCTCCTAGATCTTTTTATAGGTGGGTAAAAGTCGAGTTAAAGATCCTATACCCACCATCAAAAGAGCCTCAGCTCTTTTAGAAATCAATCGACGTTCCCTGAACACCCACGGATTCTAGAAAGAATTGGTTGCAAAACACCAACTGTCGAGGAGACAAGACCACACGTCACATACGCTCCACCCAAAAGCAAAGAACTTTTCACAGCTGCTGGCATGAACAAGATCGATAACGCTAGAGCACTAATGGCAAGAATTACCGCCCCATCCGTAAGTTTTTCGAACGAGGCTCGCTGAGATGACCTTTCCCTTAAAAAAACGTAGTAGCGCCTGCTAATATCTTCTTTTTTCTTAAGACAATCAGTAACCCCATCCGGATACTTGTTAGGCTCATGTGAACATTTCAATTGACCAGCAGGATCAGAGTCACCATGATGATATGAACCGACTCTTGGTATCTCCGGTTCTCCATTATGTGCATACCACTCATTTTTAAGTTTATGCATGTCTTCATTGTATCGTGCGATCATCTGACCCCAGCGATATTCACCAATCCGCTTAGCTCCTTCATGGATAGCCCATGTTGAAATACCTGGAATACATCCTAATAAAGCAACTGCCATAATCATCCTCCTTATTTTTGCGACAAACTTTGACAAATCTCATGTTTAAAATTCAAAAAAATTACCATCACCTGGCTATTTACCCTACCAGCCTCAGCTCTTTTAGAAATCAATCGACGTTCCCTGAACATCCACGGATTCTAGAAAGAGATGGTTGTAAAAGACCAACTACCGAGGAGATAAGACCACATGTCACATACGCTCCACCCAAAAGCAAAGAGCCTTTCACAGCTGCTGGCATGAACAAAATCGATAACGCTAGAGCGCTAACCGCAAGAATTGACACATAGAAAGGTCTACGGTTAGAAAAGGTTCGATGAGATTTCCGTTCATCTAAAAAGGCGTTATAACGATCGCTAATATTCTTTTTCCTCAGAGGACACTCAGCAAATCCATCTTGATACTTGTTAGGCTCATGTGAGCATTTCAATTGACAAGCAGGGTCGTCCCAAAGCGAGTATCGACCGACTCTCGCACTTTCTACTTCTCCATTATGTTTGTACCATTCATTTTTAAGTTTGCTGATGTCTTCAATGTATCTTGCTACCATCCGATCCAATCGATATTCGCTAATCCGATGAGCTCCTTCATGGATAGCCCATGTTGAAATACCTGGAATACATCCTAAAAGAGCAACTGCCATAATCATCCTCCTTATTTTTGCGGCAAAATTTAGCAAATCTAATGTTTAAAATTCAACAAAAAAACTTGTCAGAAGGATCGTTTGGCGAGCGAATAAAATAGCAGGAATAATGTCTGTCAGATTTTTCAATACCTTTCAGAATATGCCCTCAGTTCTTCTACTCTCTGTAGTGTGATTCGCGGATGGGGATTCGTAATGATCCCTTGAGCTGCAAAGGCGCCCATGCAAAATATTGTCAGAGGAATTCCTATCAATTCCATCGTAGCACTGAATGTCGTTGCCCCCAGAGAGGACCCCATGTAAGTATATATCATCGTTACTGATGCGAGAGCAGCTGTAGGCGTTAAAAACGGCCTTTCTGCTCCTAATAAAGTCGCTCCGACGGCGGCGATAGCTCCCGCAGTTCCTGCTGCAGGCACCATACCCAGATTTAAACGAAATATCTCCCACCCAAAGTTTGTAAGCGTGTATATTGCACTCGACCCCGCTACCGTCAAACCAAAAGACACTCCTACATATGCTCCTCGAAGAGCATGAGGCATGATATTTCTTGCTACATCTATCGCCATAATTAATCTAAAATAGATTTTTTTTATCAAGTAAGAGAAATCTGAACGTCCTAGAAGCCACAACCTCTTCGATTTCTTCTAAGATCCCCTCTTCCTCTAAGAAATCATCAAAATTAGAGCCAATATGTTTGTTTTTCATCTTCATTGGGTACAAACAACAAGAGTCCTGGAATTTTAAGAGCTTATATTGAAACAGATATCTTTGCGCTTCGGAAGAAGCCCAACAGATTTAATTAAGAAAATGGCGGAAGAGGTAGGATTCGAACCCACGGACCCTTGCAGGCCTCCTGTTTTCAAGACAGGTGCAATCGGCCACTCTGCCACTCTTCCGCAGACTATTCATTTTAAACGAATTGCCGCAAAAACCTCAAATCATTTTGCGTAAAATATCGAATATCAGAAATATTGTGCTGCAAAATCGCTAATCGTTCGATCCCCATCCCCCAAGCATAACCAGAATAGACCTCAGGATCAATGTTGCCTTTCTTTAGTACATTCGGATGGATCATACCAGCGCCGCACACTTCTAACCAACCGCTCTGCTTGCAAAGACGGCAGCCTGAGCCTTGACAAGACGTGCAGCGGACATCCACCTCTAACCCAGGTTCTGTAAAGGGAAAATAACTGGGTCTAAAGCGAGTTTGCACATCAGAACCTAAGAGCTTTTTCCAAAATTCATCCATGGTAGCTAGAAGATCAGCAAAAGTAACATGCCGATCAATATAAAAACCTTCGATCTGATGAAAAAATACGTGGGAGCGCGCTGAGATGGTCTCATTGCGAAAACATCTTCCAGGAGCAATGACACGAATAGGCGGTTTTTTCTCCTCCATGGTGTGAACCTGGACATTGCTTGTATGCGTCCGTAGGAGCCACTCGGTGGAAACATAGAATGTGTCTTGCATTTCTCTGGCAGGATGATCTGGAGCGAAGTTTAGTCCTTCGAAATTGTAATAATCGGTATCTAAATTAGGACCCAACTGAACAGAAAATCCCATGTTACTCAAAATGTCAACAGCTCGCTGTAATGTTTGAATGACAGGATGTAGACGTCCTAAAAACTCTTTTCTTCCAGGAAGTGAAGGGTCGATTCCTTCTTGCTCAAAGCGATCCAGCATCTCCTGCTGTTTCAGACGAGCCAATGTGTGATCACAATGGGAAACAAGCTCTTCTTTGAGATCGTTGACAAGCTTACCTAACTGAGGTCGCTCCTGGGAGGGGCTATTTTTTAGCTCAAGCATCAAGTTTTGAACAGGCCCTTTTTTGCCTAGATACTTGACTTTCAAATGTTCTAAATCTTTTGTGTGGGAAGCGCTTTGGAGTTCTTGGATAAAGGCAGAGCGGAGCTGTTCAATTTGATGCATCAAAGAAGTCATAGGATCCTAAACAAAAAAGAGCGCATGTACAGCGCTCTTTTTTTATAAAACGTTACGCAGCTAAAGCTTTCTTCGCGTTTCCTGCAATCACTGTGAAAGTTTCAGGGTTGCGAATGGCTAACTCAGAGAGAATTTTGCGGTTAATCTCACAGCCTACTTTCTTTAGTCCATCAATAAGACGGCTATAAGAAAGGCCATTGATCTTAGCGGCTACCCCAATACGGGTAATCCACAAACTTCGAAAATCTCTTTTGCGTAACTTGCGATGCTTATAATTATTCGCCAAAGCTGTCATCAATGCACAATGACTTAACTTTAGGTGGTTTTTACGATCGCCATAAAATCCTTTACAACGCTTAAGAAGCTTTTTTGTTCTTGCTCGCGAAGCAACTGCATTTGTAATACGTACCATGACTTTTCTCCTATACGCCCATTAACATTCTAAACATTTTTACTTGTCCTTCATCGACTAGACGAGCCTTAGCCAAGCTGCGCTTGCGCTTTGAACTTTTCTTCGTCAAGATGTGACGTCTTCCAGGACGGGTTCGCTTTAACTTTCCAGTTCCAGTCACACGGAACCTGGCCGCTACGGCCTTTTTAGTTTTCATTTTTGGCACGACTTATTCTCCTACTTTCTTAGAGGGCGTTTCTGCGACAGACTTCGGTCTTTTCCCACTAGGGGCAAGGGTTGTCGACATAGATCGGCCCATTAATTTGGGCGACGCCTCCACTATAGAGACATCGGCTAATTCTGTACAAAAATCTTGGATCACTTTGATTCCAAGATCTAAATGGAGCATTTCTCGTCCTCGGAACATACAAACAATACGAACCTTGTTGCCCTTAACGAGAAATTCTCGAGCATGTTTCATTTTTGTTTGAAAATCATGCGTATCAATATTTGGCTTAAGCTTAATCTCTTTGACTTTGATCTGAACTTGAGCTTTTTTATTGTCTTTCTCTTTTTTTGCTAATGCGTAGCGAAATTTACCGTAATCGATAATTTTAGCCACTGGAGGTTTTGCTGTAGGGGCAATCTCAACTAAATCCAACCCCATGTCCTCCGCGCGAGCTAGCGCCTCTCTCAATGTCAAAATTCCTAGCTGCTCACCGCTTTCCGTGACAACCCGAAGTTTATCCGCTCGAATCTCTCTATTAATTCTCAAAGTCAGCTTTCCTATTCAAGTTTTTAACCAAAAACAAAGTTCTCAGATTCTTTTCTAACATAAGAGCCAAAATTCTTTCAATAAAAGCTTCGCAAATCAACAATTCTCTCTTCTCAGAGACTCTTTGAGGTTTTTTCAAAGTGATGACTTGCACTGGCCTTTCTAAAGAATCTTCTACCATCCAATCAATGCGAGTCTCTGCCGCTTGAACTTCTTCAACCTTGATCCCGCTTGGCAGCTCTAGCCCTCTCCAAACCCTAGGCTTTCCGAGGACTTTCACCCAACAATCAAAGCCCAACATGATAAGGGTTTTATGAACCAAATGCAAGGAAGAATTCAAAACTTTTACAAATTCCTCAGGCTTAAAAAATTCAAGCCCCTGGACAGCAAATAGCGAAGAGCGAAGATCTATGGCTGGCTCAGGGTGTAAAATACGGCAATTTTTCTTGATGCTAGGTAAGATTTTTTCAAAAGCCCCTCTACATTCTATCAAAGGAACTTCTTGAAAAAAGAGGTCTTGGATCTTCTGGCGCGCTTCAATCCCCTTTTCAAACCAAACCATCTCATCATCTTTGTAGATCCAAAAACCCATTTTTTCGCCGATCGAGCGATAATTATTTTCTTTAAAGTTGGACAGTTTTTTCAAAAATGCTTTCAGCTCTTCTTTAGAAAAAGCCGCAATTCCTTCGATACGAAGACCCTGGTTTGGAAGCATTTCCAAAGAGTTGATTTTAAAGGCTTTCAGTTCTTCAGTGGAGCTTAATAAAGGACCTTGCGTTAGCTGATGGAATGAACCCATTTCGATGAGCTCGACCAAAGTTCCAGCAGATCTTTCAAGTTCTTTAAGAAGCTCAACTTGCTCGACATGCCCCTCTTTATGCAAAAGAGCCATAGCGCTCACAGGCACCATTTCAAGCAGACGGATAGGTCTCGCTTCTTGAACAATCTGTTTCATTTTTTGCTCAAGCAACGGAAGGGTGTCTGCATGAACCGGGTGAGGAAAGAAACATTCGCAGACAAATCCAATATCGGTAGCTTGCGCCACCCAAAGATCGATCATCGGGAACGTTTCGAAAAGAGCAGCTGAAAGAATATGAGATGCTGTCTGCTGAAGGGCTTCTTTTTCCAAAAGAAATGTTTAACCGTTAGGGTATGGGATGTAGCTGACTCGAACAGCCGACCTCCACGATGTCAACGTGGCGCTCTAACCAACTGAGCTAACACCCCACGACAAATTTTAAAGTATGCAATCATAGCTTATCAGGGAATTTGAGGCAAATGGAGATGTTTTTCGTTGTGCCGAATTAAAAAAATTAGCATAATACTGATCCTCAAAACCCTAAAAGGAGAGTCTTATGAGTCACTCAATGACCGTTACCAGTAGCCCAAGTTATATAGACAAGATCCCTCAAGGCATCCTTCCTCAAGTAGCTAAAGGAGCTTTGGTTACGGTGGCCATTAGCTTAGTTTTAGGATCGCCCCTCCCTATTGTCGCCTTAGGAGCTACCCTTGCAGCAACTATTACCGTTGTTGAAGCAGTCTCTCGTCCTTTCTTTGAGGCTGTTTTACCAAATATCTCTTACGTTAAACCGTTTATTCAGATCTTTATACCTGTAACCATTGTTCTAAGTTTAGCCTTTTCAGCCGCTCCTTGGTTTACATTAAATCCTTTTATCGCCCGTCTTCCTGCAACGTTTCTTCTCAATGTAAACTGGGGAAATGATAAAAAAATTCCCGCTATAGCATGGGTTTGCTAAGAGACTGTCGTTGATTTTTTACACCTTTTTTCGTTGCGCCATATCTGGAAAGATTGGTATTATGCTGATCCTTAAAACCTTAAAAGGAGAATTTTCATGAGCAATTTCACCATTCAAAGTTATGTAAACCAACTCCCATACAACGTAGCCACTAAAGCAGCTCAAGGAGCTCTAATCACAGGGGTCATTAGTTGGGCTTTTGGATCGACTCTTCCTGTAGCTCTTTTAGGAGGCGCTATAGCAGCTACGGCCACCATTATTGAAGCAGCAGTTCGACCTCTTATTAAGAATATTTTCCCAAACAATCCCTTCATTGCCCGATGTGCCCAAATCATTATACCTCCAACCATAGCTCTAAGTTTAGCAACTTCAGCTACTCCTTGGATTCGTTTAACTTATAAAACAAGTTTCTATATAATTCCTCTTCTAGGATGGATTGCTTTAAATGAAGACTTTCTTACTCAACAAAACGTTGCCATGGCATGGGTTCTCTAATCTCCCCTTATTCCAAGCCGCATCTTGAGGCAGCGAGGAATTTATGGCGTTCATGGCTCAAACCAGGCGATCTAGTGATCGATGCGACGGTGGGCAATGGGCATGACGCCTTTTTTGTTTCAGAATTAGGCTGCGAAGTGATTGGCCTAGACATTCAACAAGCAGCTTTAGAACAGACAAAAAAACGATTTGGTGAAAGAAAAATCCAACTCTTTCACCAATCTCATTCTCAGCTCCATTTGTTAAAACTTCCTCGACTCCCCAAACTCATTATCTATAATCTCGGTTACTTGCCAGGAGGAGACAAACAGCTTACAACTCTTACAGAATCTACTTTGCAAAGTGTAGAAAAAGGACTTGAACGATTAGATCCTGAAGGAGCTCTTTGCATCACCTGCTATCCTGGACATGATGAGGGGTTGAGAGAAGAAACCGCGCTCCTCGCCTGGGCCTCTCTTCTATCTCCTGAAAAATGGCTGGTCTGTCATCACCGCTGGCTTAATCGGAACCGAGCTCCCAGTCTCTTATGGATTGCCGCGCTTCAGCCATCAAGTAAAAACTCCCGCAAATAATCAGTACATCATTGACGGAACTTACCTTGATCCTCGGCATAGAAGAGACCGAGAGAGAAAGCTGATTTGCTAGATTGACCAATTGCTCAGCGCTCAATAAACGGGGATGAGCGCCTCCAACGCACGTTACAGTTCCTGCTTGACTGAGCTGTTGAAGGCAGGAGGCCACATCCTTATCCGCAGAAAAACCTGCCATAAAGTGAAGTTTTTTATTAGGGAAGTGAAGATGCGCTGCAGTGATTAACTTGGCGATTGCATCTGGATTGTGCGCCACATCTAACACGAAGCTCTCAGAGATCACTTCAAAGCGGCAAGATGGACGGGATGTAATCCCCTCTTTTATGGAGCTTGTTGAAACGTTCAGCATCTCTAAAGCTTTTTTGGCGATCAGAGAGTTTTCCTCATCATAAAACTCACTTTGAGCAGCAGGAGCTCTCGGCCCTTCTAAAAAAGGGACTCGAGGCCCTAAAAGATAAGGAACTCCTGGTTTGATAATTCCTGCTTTCTCATAGGCAATCTCTTCGAGGGTATTTCCTAACAAATGCATATGATCATAATCGATCGTGGTGATCACTGAGAGAATCGGACAAATGACATTTGTGGAATCAAAGCGCCCTCCAATCCCCACTTCAATCACTGCAATATCAATCTGCTCCTGAGCAAAGTAGGCAAATGCCAGCGCTGTCGTATAATCAAAAAACGACCCTAGCCCCATAGATAAAATAAGAGGCAAAAGTCTTTCCACCGCCTCCTTTGGAATCATCTCTCCATTGATTCGAATGCGCTCGCAAAAAGAGACGATATGGGGCGAGGTATAAAGGCCGACTTTAAGCCCTTCTTTCTGCAGAGCTAAAGCCATTTTATGGCAGACGGATCCCTTCCCATTAGTACCTGTGACGTGAATCGATCGAAACTGGCGGTGAAGATAGCCTTGAGCTTCATCAAGACAGCGCATCGCTTCAAGGCCTGACTTCTCAGCTCTCTTAAAGGAGAAAATAAAGTCTACTAACTCATCGAAGGAGCGAGAAGTTTGGCAAATGTCGATTCGCCTACCCATGAACAGCCTAGAGAAAGGTTTGGTTTAAAGCTTCCATGATAATCTGACCCGCCTGTCACAATCCACCCTTTTTTCTCTGTGAGCTGTACCCAAGGAAGTTCTTGTCTCTTAGGCAGCCTTCCGTAATAACACTCGATGCCATCGAAAGGTAAAGCAAAAAGATGTCTTTGCACAAAGCCGCGGGGCAGAAAATGGGGATGAGCCAAGACAGCTTTCCCTTTAGCTAAATGGATCGCTTCAATCGCTTGGCGCGAAGTATATTTAACCCCTGCTGCGTAGCAACAAGCTCCATCTTTTAAATACACATCAAAAGCTTCTTGCCAGGTTCTTGTATACCCCTTTTGCACCATCAGAGCAGCGATATGGGGACGTCCGATTGTTTTAGGATGAGCGCTTAAGGCATACAGCTCTTCCTCAGAGATGATCAGATTTCTTTTTGCCAACTTGGCAAGAATTTCCTGATTTCTCGCTTTCCTGCGCCGTTGAATTTCTTCGATAAATGTGTGCAGCGAAGAAGCGTGAATATCAATGCCATATCCTAAAATATGAATGCTTATGTTTTGAAATTCTGTAGAAAGTTCAACTCCCGTCAGCAGTTGAATCCGTTTCTCTTTAGCCTCTTCAAAAAGCTCAGGAGTATACGCCGCTACAGTATCATGATCGGTAATGGAAAGACCCTGAAGACCAGAGCTGACGGCGAGGTCAATCAAACTAGAGGGGCTGTCGCTCCCATCAGAACAATAGCTATGGCAATGAATATCTGCTCGAAATTGATTTGTCATGAAGGTTCTATTACCCGAATTTCTGGCTTTAATAAATGGCCTGTTTCTTGAAATACACGCTGCTGAACAATATGAATCATCTCCAACACATCCTTGGCGCTTGCGCCTCCTACATTAATCATAAAATTTGCATGGAGGGGGGAAATTTGAATTCCTCCGACTTTAAATCCCTTTAAACCGCAACCATCAATCAATTTTCCAGCAGAAATTGTAGGCCTCGGATTTTGAAAAATACACCCAATGCTTTTGTCTTGGTACGGCTGCGTATTCACCCTTTTTTCGATGATGGCAAGCTGCCTTTTTCTCGCCTCTTCAAGCTCTTGAAAAGCAAATACTGCTGATAAAATAGCCCCTTGTTTTTGTTGAAAAGAAGAAAAGCGGTATCCAAATTCTAACTGCTCTTTGGGATAATGGACAATATCTCCTTCCAAGTGTAAAAAATCAACAGACTCTAGTGGCCGGCAAGTCTCAGAGCCACTGGCCCCTGCATTCATAAACACTGCGCCACCGACGGTAGCAGGAATTCCAGAGGCAAACTCCAATCCAGACATTTTTTTTCTAGCCGACTGAATTCCCAATAGAGAAAAACTATACCCCGATTCTACGATCACTCGATCCTGCTTCCACTGACACCCATCCATTTTATTCAACAAAACGAGACCATTAAATCCAAGATCAGAAAACAGGCAGTTCGACCCCTTGCCAAGAATGAAAAAAGGGAGGTTTTCTTTCCGGATCCATTGAAAAGCTTCTTGCATTTGGCTGATAGAGAAAATTTCAGCAAATAGATAAACCTTCCCCCCAATTCCAAAGGTAGAAAATTCTTTAAGCGAGCGCCCCTGCTGCAGCTTTAACATGAGTAAACACCGAGTCAAGTACAGCATTAACAAATTGGGCACTTTGCGGCGAGCCAAATTTTCGACAAATTCGAATCGCTTCAGCAATAGCCACTTTGGGAGGAATAGAAGGATCAAAAAGGAGCTCAAACGTCCCTAAACGCAAAATGGACCTTTCCGTCCTGGAAATCCTTTCAAATACATAGTCAGGAGAGTGTGAAGAAATTTTTTGATCAATCTCTTCGATCTTTTGGAAAACAGCTTCCGTCCGGGCATAAGCATCTAACATCACTTTTTTTGTGACTTTTAGCTCATTCATCAGCAAAGCAACCATCTCCTGAGGCTCTTCAGCCCCAAAATCTTTGCTAAAAAGAATTTGAAATACGATTTCACGAAACTTCTGCGGAGGCAGCGCCATAATAAATTCCCAAAGATTCCCAATAGTCTACCATACATCATTATTTCTTGCTATTTCTAGAATAAATTGTTATGTTGAAGCATGCTCATTTCAAGTTTTTTTTAGGTGATTGTGATTGGGGTATTTTTAGACACTGAGACAAACGGCTTAAACTCTCGGGTGCATAAGATTTTAGAATTTGCTTGTAAAATTGTCGATTTATCAACAGGCGAAGAAAAAGATCAATTTCAGACAGTGATTGTCCAATCTATTGATTCATGGGCAAAAAGCGATCAAGAAAGTCTCAGGATCAATGGGTTTTCTTGGGAAGAAGTAACTCAAGGGATGATGCCTCGATCTGCTTCTCAGCAAATTATAGATCTTTTTACCCTACACGGAGTCCGTCGCAAAAAGGCTGTATTTATCTGCCAAAACCCCTCTTTTGACCGGGCATTTTTTTCCCAGCTCATCGATGCCGACACACAAGAGCTCTTGAGCTGGCCCTATCACTGGCTCGACCTGGCTTCTATGCATTGGGCTCTTGCCATGCAAAAAGCAAAAGAGCAAAAAGGCCCCCTTCCTTGGGAGATCGGCTTTTCCAAAGATTCTATCGCCTCTTATTACCAACTGCCCGGCGAATCAAAGCCACACCGCGCCATGAATGGCGTGAACCACCTGCTGCTTTGCTATAAGGCTGCAGTGGGTTTTCCTAGCGCCAAGTAAAACTTTAGTTACGTCATGAATTCGATTAATATTTTTCAAAAAAATTGGGCCTTTACTTCATCAGATTCTAAGAAACCTCAAATAAAAACAGGCAGTTTCGGTCCTTGCTACGTAGTTACTTTTGCAAGCAGTAAATTTGCTGCAGTGGCTCATATAGATGACACTACAAACGTTGATTCCATTGCATGTATTTTTCATAAATTCATAGAACATTCCATACCCCTTAAAGATGTAAAAGTTATTGTTTTAGGCGGATGGAAAAGGCATCCAGAATCTTTCAAATGGGGAATTAAGATTCAAGAAAAAATCAAAGAATTTGGATGTAAGGAAGTGAGCACAAAAAACATGTATTCAAAAGAGACTCCAACAATTTTTCAACAAATGGGAGAAATTTTAATGTCGGAAGTATCTAGATATTATCATTTAGGAGTTTTAGTCGATTCATCAAACGGAAAGACGTTCCTTTTAAATGAAATATCACCTTCACTCGAAGAAGAACAACTTAAACAAACACAAGAATTTGCTAAGAAATATTCTTCCGATTCAAGCTTGGAAGTGCCATTAACCCAGGTTAATAACTTGTAGGATGCAGACGAACCTTTCCTCGAAACACGCGATAGATCCAAAACCCATAGGCCATCACTAGCGGCACTCCAATGGCCACAACAATTAATAAATTCCTTAAACTCGCGTGAGTGGAAGCTGCATTATAAATAGTCAAGCTATGAAGCTCTGGATCGATGGTTGAATAGACAAGATACGGATACGTCCCTATCCCAAAAAGCCCCACTAATAAAGCGATAGCTATGCAAGAGGCAATAAAAGCCCAACCATCATTTTTTTTTCGCACCTGCCAGATGACAGCACAAATCGCTAAAAGCGCACATAGAGGAAGCAAGAGAAACTCCGGATGGCTCTCCATACGATGGAGCATCCGAGGCATATAAAGAATGGTGGCGATCGTTGTTGCTAAATAACAGACGAAAAAGACAAAGACAGCCCGACCGATCCAATGACGAACTACTTTTTGCGCCTCCCCTTCTGTTTTCATAGCGAGGTAAATCGCTCCATGCATGGCAAATAAAGACATACCGGTTACTCCTACGAGAAGAGAATAAGGATTGATTAGCCGAAAAAACCCTCCGTGATAATCTTGCTCAGCATTTAAAGGAATCCCAATGATTAAATTCCCCAAAACAACACCTACGACAATCCCTGTAACAATACTCGATAGAGAAAAAATCACATCCCACGTCCTACGCCAGGAGATCGATTCACTTTTACTCCGAAATTCAATAGCTACCGCTCGAAAAATCAATCCAGCGACTAAAATCATGAGAAGAGTATAAAATCCTGAGAAAATGGTTGCATAAGCATTAGGAAATCCTGCTAACAATCCTCCCATAACAATCACAATCCATACTTCATTGCCATCCCAGACAGGGCCGATTGCGTTGAGAAAAATGCGACGCTGATGATCGCTGCGAGCAAATAAGTGAAGAGCTCCTACACCCAAATCAAATCCATCGAGCACTGTATACATAATCATAGAAATGCCGATGATGGCATACCAAAGAGTTTCTAAATCCATGAACTAAGCCCCATTTTTTGAATATACGGAAACAACCTGAAGAATCGGGATTTTGGCAAGGAGGCTCCTCAGAATTTTTTGTCTGGAGCGAGTGACCATTGCCGGAGGCAAGGCGCGAGCGAAGACAAAAACCGATTCTTCAGGTTGTTTTGGTATAATCTCGATACACCTCATTTCCTCGAACCAGAGAAATAACCTCTGGCCCTTGTTTAATTTTCCTATCCAAAAGAAAAATAAACAACGCAAACAGCAAGGAATAAATCGCAATAAACACACAAAGAGATCCCAGCACTTGTCCTGCAGAAATGTTTGTCGACAATCCCTCACTCGTTTTCAGCAAATGCCAGACGATCCAAGGCTGTCTTCCCATTTCTGCTGCAATCCATCCAGATTGCTGAGCGATATGAGGCAAGCCCACTGAAAAAACCATGCTCCAAAGAAGCCAAGGTTTTTTCTCCAAAGTTCCTTTAGCCCAATGCCAGCACCCTAAGACAATTAACAAAAACATCACCCCCCAAAGCCCGACCATCAAATGATACGCTTGGAAGACGGCCGCTACATTAGGCCAGTGGTCTTTAGGAATCTGATCCAACCCTTTGACAGGAGTATGAAAATCTCCATAAATAAGCCAGCTCAACATTCCTGGAATTTTTAAGGAGTGGACCACCTCTTTTTTTGTGTCTACCCATCCAATCAATGACAAAGGCGTCGAAGGTTCGGTATGATAAAGCCCCTCAAAAGCCGCCAGCTTTGCCGGCTGGTACTTGGCCACTATATTAGCGCTGCTATGCCCTGAAAATGCTTGCAACACAAGAGATCCTGCTGCAACTAACAGGCTGATTTTCAACATCGACCTGGCAATCAAGAGATGTTTTTTTTTCAGCAGATAAAAAGCGCTTACACTCAGCACAAAAAAAGCTCCCGTAACCCAGCAAGCTAAAATCGTATGCGTCAGCCGATCGATCGTCGAAGGATTAAATATCATCGCCCAAAATCCATTGATGACTGCACGAGGCCCTAAAGCAGTTTGAGCGATACCGGAACCTGCCGGCGTTTGCATCCAGGAGTTCGCAACAATAATCCATACTGCGCTAAAATGAGCGCCTAAAGCGACGCAAATCGTGGAAAAATAATGCATCTTCGGTCCAACTCGATCCCATCCAAATAACAAAACTCCCAAAAATCCCGCCTCTAAAAAAAATGCAAAAATCCCTTCCGCTGCCAAAGCATTACCAAACACATCTCCAACAAAACGGGAATAGCGAGACCAATTCGTTCCAAAAGCAAATGTCTGCACAAGACCTGTAGCCACACCAATTGCAAATACCAGAGCAAAAATCTTTGTCCAAAACAACGTCATTTCTTTATAAACAAGCCTGTTTGTCTTCAAATAAATTCCTTCCATAATGACAAGCATCAATCCTAATCCAATGCTAATCGGAGGAAATAGATAGTGAAAACAAATGTTCAACGAAAACTGAATCCTCGACAGCAATAATGCATCATCCATGCAAGCCCTAACGTTGTTGAAAAACAAGGCTTTTTGTCACTGATTTAGGTATTTAAGTCAAATAGTTTTTCCTTGCCGTGAATCTCATTTGTTGGTACATTTTAGTGTGTATCCATATGAGCTTTTTTTATTCAATTACCCCTTTTTTCGAGGTCATGATCATTGCGATCATGATCAATTATCTTCTTTCATTTTTTTGGAACACCAAATCAATGGATTTAGTATTGGGGTTCTTTGCATTTTTACTGATTTTAGCAGCTTCTAGCTGGCTGAACTTGCCCGTTCTTCACAAGATTATGATCCTTTTGGGCAATGTCCTCGCAATTGCCATCATCATCATTTTCCAACCAGAATTTCGGATGGCTCTTTCGAAGCTTAGTTTCAAAGGAAAGCGTTATCGGGAAATCACTGAATTTGATAAATTTCTCGACCAATTGGCCAATTCTGTCTACAGGATGTCTGAAAAACGGATCGGTGCGTTGATTGCTCTAGAAAACGAAGACTCTTTAGCTGAATATGCACAAAAAGCTGTTTTATTAGGCGCCGACTTTTCTCCAGAATTGCTCGAAACGATTTTTGCCATTAATACACCCCTTCATGATGGCGCCGTTCTTCTGCGAGATCAGTCCATTTTGGCGGCAGCAGTCATCCTCCCCTTAGCGGAAGATTCGGCGCAGCTGGCAAAATCGATGGGAACTAGACACCGAGCTGGATTGGGGCTGAGTTATCTGACAGACGCCCTTGTCATCGTCGTCTCCGAAGAAACAGGAAAGGTTTCTATTGCAAGAGAAGGAATCATGACAAGAGGCGTGAAAATCGATCGATTTAAGGGTATTATTCGAAGCATCTTTAATCCCCCTTCGAAACTTGATCCACAGAAAAAATTTAATCTTCTAGAGTGGCTAAAAACGTGAAAACTTTCTTAAAAAAACTTTTTTTAGATCATTGGCAAAGAAAATTAATCTCCCTGATCCTCGCAATCCTCATTTGGCTCATGATCGAACATTCGATGACGATTACAAAACAAATCGACAGCATTCCCGTACGCGTGACCCATTTACCTCCGGAAAAAACGATTGAAGGGATGCAATCGAGCGGAGTATTAAACAAAAAAATCTCCTTAATGGTCACGGGCAACAAAACGGCTGTTGAAGAGCTAAGTGGAAAAGACCTAGAAGTTCTCATTGATGCGACCGATAAATCAGATCAGTGGATTGCCGTCGTCACAAAAAAAGACCTCATTAGCCTGAAATCTGAATTTGATGTTTCAACCATGATCTCAAAAGTACATCCTTTTGAGATGATCATTAAGCAAGCTAAACTTGTCACAGAAAAAATCCCCATAACAATCACTCATCCTATTGGCAAACCACCAAAAGGTTATCAATTCCTCGATATTTGGCCCTATCAACTGTTTGTCACAGTCAATGGACCTGAAGAGACGATCAAAAGGCTAAAAAACCGAGGTCCTATATTGACCTTTAATTTAAGTGACATTTCTACGGCAGAGCTTGACACGTTGATGAGCAAAAAAAACCATGAACATGGAGACGCTATCAGCTTTTTCGTTCCCAATTCTTGGAAAAAAATCAACCTCCCCTTTTTATCTGATACGCCGATTGTGATCGATGACCCTCAGGCAAAAAATTTACGCATCGACTTTTCTCGCCAAGAATTTTTACCTATCGACGCGTCTTTGCCAGTCACGATCTTTTTCCCTCCTAAACATAGCCACGTGATCAACCCAGAAACGTATCAGCTAGTTGCAAACGATTTTATTATCAAAAAAAATGGAATCAATGTCATCACTTCTCCTCTCTATGCCCAAGGAGTGAGTCGTCTTTTTCTAGATACAGTAAAAGATATGATGCAAATTGTCGTTGTAGCCTCGCCCAAGAATGAAAGGGAAAAACTTCTTTGGAATGTACAGTTCATGTATCCGAACGAACTGGAAGATCGGTACGTGGCAAAAGTTCTTTCTGAATCTACAGAAGAAATTGGCGATGTCCATCCCCATTTAAGAGAGGACTATTTGCGCAATCGTTTTCGTAGCTATATGACCCGGTTCCGCCTCTATACTCCTAAACAGCATAAGCTGCTTTTACACATCGAACTCACAGATAATGCTATTTCTGTGACCCCTGAATTATAGCCCTCTTTCTATGGCAAAACATGTAGTTATCTTAAAATCGCGTGCAGCTCTTGCCGGAGGGCTCGAAAAATCAGCAAATCGTATTATTTCTGCTTTTGTAGATAGAGGAGCTCAGGTAAGCGTATTGACGACAGGAAAGACTCCTCCAAATCAGCCACAAGTCTCTTTTTACAGCGCAAACACTTGGAGTTGGCCCTCTTTTTTAAAAATGGAGCAATTTGATCGATTCACAAAAAAGTGGATCCAACACCACGGAGCAGATCTTGTTTTTGGAATGGACCGCAACAGAGAGCAAACACACATTCGGGCAGGCAACGGAGTTCATGATGCCTATTTGCAAAGCCGTAGATGGACAGAAGGCAGGTTAAAAGAACTCTCTTGCCGTTTAAATCCCATGCACAGAAAAATTCTACAGCTTGAAAAAACCTCTTTTGAACATCCTCGCCTCAAAAAAATCTTCGCTAACTCCCATATGGTGCGTCAACAAATTTTAGAGCGATATAAAGTAGATCCCGCTAATATCGAAGTGATTCATAATGGTGTCGAATGGAACGAGATGAAAGAAGATTTTGCTCAGTGGCCTTCTAAAAAAGAAACTCTGCTAGAGCTCTTTGGTCTCCCTTCTGGAGTCTTTCATTTTTTATTTGTTGGCAGTGGCTATCTAAGAAAGGGGCTGAGTCAATTGCTTACAGGACTCTCTCGCCTTCCCACAAAAGATTTTCACCTTTCCGTCATAGGAAAAGATCGTCGAATGGAAGAATACATACACAAAACTGATCTGTTAGGATTATCGAAGCATGTCCGTTTTTTTGGCCCTCAGTCAGATATCCGCCCTTTTTACCAATTGGCCGACGCTCTTGTGATCCCTTCATTTTACGATCCCTTTGCCAATGTGACTGTCGAAGCGCTAGCGATGGGCCTTTCCGTCATCTCTTCTTATCAAAATGGAGGACATGAAATTATCACTCCTCAAAATGGACTATGCATTGAATCTTTATTGGACCCTGAAGCGATGACGCAAGCTCTAACCGCAGCATTGCAGTCTCCCAAAACCCCCGCTCGGGCGCAAGCAATCAGAAATAGCGTCGAACATTTAGATTTTTCCATCCAGTTAGATCTCTTAATGAGGGCGTGTCTTGAATAAAGAAAAACTCAGCTACTTCTTGATTCGCACGCTGACCTATCCTTTCAGGTGGCTTCCTTACTGCTGGCTTCACTTCCTAGGAAAAAGGCTTGGAACTCTTTGCTATTACTTTATGTCGGAGTATCGGAAGAGGACTCTTAGCAATTTATCTTTAGCAAAAGATTTAGCTCTCACCCCAAAAGAGATCATTCGAATAGCAAAGCAATCGTTTCAAAATCTTGCCATTAACTGCCTGGAATATCCCAAGCTCGCTCACGAAAAAGATTTTTCTCGAGTCATCCACTGTAAAAATCCTGAGGTAGCAAACGCCCTTTACCAAAAAGGCCAAGGGATTATTTTTTTCTGCGGCCATCAATCAAACTGGGAAGTGCTGTTTCTTGACGGAACAACGAGAATGCGCGGAATGGCCATTGGCAAATCGATTAAAAATAAATATCTTTACCAATGGATCACTTCCATTCGAGAAAAAAATGGAGGAACGATCATTTCTCCTAAAAATGCCGTTCGAGAAGGTCTTCGAGCGTTGAGGAAAGGGATTTTTATGGGAATTGTCGGAGATCAGGCGATGCCAGATAGCGGCTACGCCTTCCCTTTTTTCGGAAGAAGAGCCTGGACTTCCACAGCTCCTGCGCTTTTGGCTTATAAAACTCAATGTCCTATTATTTTTGCTGCTACAAAACGTGTCCGAAGTGGCTATCAGATCCACTATTCAGATCCCATCTGGCCTGAACTTGGGAAACCAGCTGAACAAGAAATTGTGCGCATGATGAATGAACTACTCACTTTATTGCAAAACAGCATCAAAGAATCTCCAGGACAGTGGCTTTGGCAACATAATCGCTGGAAACAGCAAACGCCCCGAATCCTCTATAAAAGATTTCGACAAGACTGCATCTGCATCATTTTACCTGAAGACCCAGTCTTGTTTCAGGAGCTGTCCGAGCATTTACCCACCTTAAAAACCATTTACCCACTCGCTTTTATCTCTCTTTTAGTTCCTGCCATCTACCGCAGCGTTCCCCTCATCGAATCGGATGAGATCATTTATTATGAACATCCCAAAGAAACGCTACTCAAAGACTATCGATTTAAGCTTGTGTTCAATTTTCATCCCTACAAACCTATTTCTACACATTACAGAAAGCTCAGCGCCTTTGAAGTGATCGACGCCGAAACCCTTAAAGAGTTAGCAGCTCCCAACTTACCAAACAACATAACCTCCAACTGGTCTGAAATTTTTAAACGAGCCCTTTGTCGCCCGGGATCTTTATGGACAAGAGAGTGATCATGCCATACAACCGTTTTTATGTAGCAAACCCTCTTCAAGTAGATACTCAAGTCTCTCTAGAAGGCACTGAACATCACCACATGATGCATGTCATGCGTCTATCTGTCGGAGAAGAGGTCGAACTCATCAATGGAGAAGGGGCATTGGCAAAAGCCACTGTTACTTCTCTCAATAAAAAACAGGCCCTCTTGCATATTGACACTTCTCATAAAGAGCCTCCATCTCTGCCCCAAATGATGCTCGGCATCCCTTTTCTTCGCCCTTCGAAACTTGAATGGATCGTGGAAAAAGGGACAGAACTTGGCGTCGATAGTTTCTTTTTTTACCCTTCCGATTTGGGAGAAAAAAAACTGTTATCTACTCATCAGCTCGAAAGGCTCCATACAATCCTCCTTTCCGCAATAAAACAATCAGGCCGTCTTTTTTTCCCTCACTTGGAAGTTGCAGCCAATATTTCTTCACTCCTTACAAAGGAGGCTTCTATTTACTATGGCGACACCAGAACTTCAGCAAAACCCCTAGAAAAAGCTTCCTTTCCCCTCCTTTTCATTACTGGTCCTGAAGGGGGATTTTCAAAAGAAGAACAAGCTAAACTCGAAACATCTGCCCAAGGAATGCAACTAAGCGAATATATCCTGCGGACAGAAACCGCGCCCATCGCCGCTGCCAGCATCTTTGGTTGGCAAAAAATTCTTGCTCCTTAATTTTCTAAAAGGGGATAATTGCTGCGCAATCCTTAACCGAGGTATTTATGATCGCTTATATACAAAACAGCCAACCAACTCTTTTCTTGAAAAATCTTTCCAATGACGTCTCAGAGACATTAAAAACCACTGATTTTACTCAAGACCGTGTAAAATTGAGAATTGCCTCTATCGCGTTTCGCTCCATAGGAGGCTTGATAGCATTAGATGCAATACTACTGGCCGCCAAGACGATTGTTGTAATCGCCGCTGGAGGATGGATCCTCCCTCATGTGTTAGTTCCCGTAACTCTCTTTGGAGCAATTTTAGCTCACGATTTCATCCAGACAGGCTACAACCTCAGACCTGAGACTGGATTCATAAAAGCGCTCAAAAATTCTTTTAAAGACAATGCGCAAATCGTTTTTAACGACACAATAGCCTTTTATCCATTATATCTTGCTTATGAAAAAAACTCTCACTAAAGAGTTGTAAAGATGCGATAACCGTTTTACGGTTATCGCATGTTCTCAAAGCGATTTTCAAAAAATTATTAAATACCTTTCGCTGCTACCAGCATCTTTGACTTAAAAAAGTCATTGCCACTTAATTCATTAATAAGCAACAATTGTTGCGCAATCCTTAGAAAAAGGTATTTATAATGGATATACAAAACAATTCAGCAATTATTTTCTTGAAAACACTGTCCTACGACTTCTCTACAGTTCTAAATGGTACCGATCTTATTCAAGAAACTCGAGAGTGGAGAACCGCTTCTGTTGCATTTCGCTCCCTAGGAGGCTTGGCAGCACTATGTGCAGTGCCATTAGCCGCTAAGACAATTGTTGCACTGGCCACCGGAGGACTCATTCTCTCTTCAGTGGGACTGATAGCAACGCTTTTTCACATCATTTTAGCTCACGATCTCATCCAGACAGGCCAAAACTGTAGACCTGTGGATAACGTAGAAAGTTTTTTAAAAGCATTAACAAATATCAGTAGCAATGAAGTAGAAATTGCTCTAAAGGATACAATAGCCTTTTATCCGATGTACCTTGTTCTAGAAGGAAAGCGCTAAAGTGAATATGAAAATACAATCCTCTGAATATTATAGTCAAAAAACTCTTGTTAAAGAGCTCAAAGCATGTGGTAACGATTTACGCTTATCGCATCTCCCCAAAGAAATCTTTGATCTTCAACAAAAAATCGCACACCTCGAAGCTGGCTGCAAGCAGTTTAAAAAACTTCGCATTCAATGGAATTCGTTAAATAATCAGGCCTACCAAAAAATAGACAATATAAAAATCCCTTTCATGCCAACAGCTACGCGTAAGCCAGTTTCTCCTTCCCCTGAGCTGAAAAAAACAAAAAACTCCTCGATTCTCCCCTATTATGGGATTGTTTTAGGAACTATTGGAGGATTTGCGCAGCGGTTTTTTCAATCGACAGAACTAAGCTTTAAAGATAAAACTCTTGCAAAACATGTATTTGAAGAGATTCCAGGTTTTCAGACGATCAACTCTTTAAAGCAACTGGAAATCACGCAGTTTTCTCCATTGATACCTCTAGCTCCTTTGGTTTTACAAATCGCCTTGGACGTCTGCAAAAACAAAGAAGACCAGGAACTGTTGACGCGTATAGGATCAGCGCTAAAAAAGAATGTTACAGGAGAGAGAGCAGCTTACCTATGTCTTGTAGTCAGTGCGATTGTTGTCCCTATCCTCTATCCGAGTGAGTTCAAAGAGGGATTCGATCCTTCGGGCCATATGATGTTAAAAACTCTTCTAGCGGCCCTTACAGCTCGAACGATCACTGCAGTCGATCTATCCCAAGTGTCCCGCTTTCTTCCTTTGGTCTATGGAGCTTATGCATTAACCGACGCTGCGCTCATTTATACAACAGTCAGCGTTTGTCATACAGTTGCTGAAACGCTAACAGGATTAGGGGCCGCTTTAATTCTTTCCAAAATGACAAAATTGGCTTTTTCAAAACTCAGATAGATAAAATCTTGCAAGAAGGTGCCTCTTCAGATCCTTGATAAACGATTCCTCGGGTCGGATCTAGAGTCACCTCTTCCCCTTCTTTTAAAGAGGCCATGGCGCCATCTGCTCTTGTCATCACAGAAATGTTATAGTTTTTCCCTATCAATTCTGCATATTTCTCTGAAGCGATATCTCCGATATAGTTTTGCAGAATAATTCCCTTGGCCTGTTTTAAAAGAGACAGACACTCATGATCGCAGTGGGCCAGCACCACAAGTTTATCTTTGATTTGTTCCACAGTGCGGGCTTCAGAGGAGAGAACGATCGTGACTTTTCCAGACACTCTGTGGCCAAATCCTTTATGTCCTCTTACCAACACTTCTCCAATGCTCTCGACCATCATCATGTTGGTAGATCCTTTTTTCCCAAAAGGCACCCCCGCAGTCACAACAACCACATCTCCAAAGGCAATGATTTTATGTTCTAGGGCATAAGAACTGGCCGTTGCAAAAGCTTCTTTGGCATTTCTACACTGCTCCGACAAGACAGGAATCACTCCCCAATTAAAGGCTAATTGATGATAAATTTTTTCTCGATTCGTCAAGCCGATAATAGGCATTGCAGGACGAAGTCTGGATACTAAACGGACTGTTGTACCCGAACAAGTAAAGGCAAAAATCGCCTTCCCATTGACTCCATAAGCCGTTTTTACTGCAGCGCCTGCAACAGAAGAGGAAATGTCATGATAATCCTTTTTAGAATGTTCATCGAAAAAGGCATGATAGTTAAAATCTTCTTCTGCTTCCCGAATAATTTGGCTCATTCTTTGAACTGTTTCGATGGGATATTTACCAATAGCCGTTTCTCCAGATAACATGACGGCCGAGGTAACATCATAGATGGCATTTGCGACATCAGACACTTCAGCTCGAGTAGGACGAGGATTGACGATCATTGATTCGAGCATTTGGGTGGCTGTTACAACCGGTTTGCAAGCTAAATAACACTTGCGGATCATCATTTTCTGCAGCCTTGGTACTTGGGCAAGATCTACTTCTACCCCCAAATCTCCCCTAGCAATCATGATCCCATCGGCCACTTGCACAATGCTATCGAAATGCTCTACCCCTTCAGCATTTTCGATTTTTGCAATCACCAAAATATCTGCTCCCCCTTCTTTCGCCAAAAATTCCTTAATCGAAAGAACATGATGAGAAGAGCGGACAAAAGAGGCTGCTACGTAATCTACTTCTTGCTGGCAGCCGAACTGTAAATCGAGCATGTCTTGCTGCGTCATCGCTGGCAAATTTAACACAGCTCCCGGGACATTGATCCCCTTATTGCTCTTTAATACTCCCGAATTACTGATTTCTACCTCAATAAATCCGGCTTCTTTTCCTACCACCTCACTCGCAATGTAGCCATCATCAAACAACACTTTCATCCCTACGGAGACGCGTCCAAAAGCATCAAAAGGATGTACCGGAATCTCCTCTTCCCTCTCACTTTTTTCCACTAACTTAAATCTCTGCCCCGCCTGCAAAGGCAACGTCTCTCCAGGGATCTTCCCCACACGAAGCTCCGGGCCCTTTGTATCCAACATAATCGCCAAAGGTTTCTTTGCTGCCGCCCTCGCTTTCTTCAAGAGCTCAATCACCTTCTTATGCTCTTCGTGCGTCCCATGACTAAAATTCAGCCTCGCTACGCTCATCCCCGCATCGATCAACGCCAAAATCTTCTCAAAACTCGCAACAGCCGGCCCAATCGTGCATACAATTTTTGTTCGATTCATCTTGCGCATCTCCGCTTTTTTGGTTGTTGAGGCTTCGCCTCAAACTCCACCAAAGGGCTGACGCCCTTTGGAATCCCTTGTTAGAAAATAAATGATCTTTAAAATAAAGCTAAGCCTATCTCTATATTACTATCAAGAGTCAACTTATGAGAATCTTTCTTGTTCTCAAAAAAATATTTAAGAAAAATGAAGAGTTATTTAGAGAGCAAGGAATTACTTCTCGCCTTTGCTATATTTAAACAATTCTGAGCCCCAAGGAAGTTCGACTTTATGGGAGCAGCCGTCTTTTAGAGTAAGAGTCACCTCAGCAATTCCTCCTCGGCTTCCAATCACATCTGGCAAAATATTCATGAAAGTGGGTCCTTTTAACACCTGACGGATCTTTTCATGCTTAGAAACGGAAAGAAATTTAAAAAGCTCTTCTTCTTGAATTCCCGAGATGTCCAACCTATAGCTAGTCACCGCTAACGAAAATAGTAAAGAAGCTTTAGCCAGTATCTCTCCAGATTTCTTTTTAAGCACTAATGGCCTTGGATAAAAGGCAATTTCTTTAAAGTCTTTCGAACGCTCTGAAACCAACCGCCAAATCACCTTTTCTCCAGGAAGATAACCTCGGGCGCTCACAATAAACCAAGTCGTCGTCCCTTGTTTTTTTAACGCCAACATGTCAGCGACCTCAGGGAGTTGTAAAGGATGAAAACGCTCTGGATTGAGTCGAAATATACGTTTCTCTTGAAGGCTGTGCGGAGCTTCTCCAGGAATCTCATTGAAAACAACGATCCATTTTGAAAAACCAATGTCTTTTTCGAGCCACTCTTCAATATGATACTCCTTAGCTATCTGAGGAGTAAGCGGAACAAATTGGATCGTTGAATCAATCCGCTCAACGTAATCATTACACTCCATCTTTGCAGATTCGAGAGCCTCCTGAGAAAAAACCACGCTTGTCAGACATAGAAAAATACAAAGCAGTAAAGAAAAGTAGGGCTGCTTTCGATTAGCCTCAGGCTTTTGTAGGTCGTTTGTAGCAAAGTCTTCAATAATCATAGAAAAAAGTTTATAGAACAGTGATTTTTTGTTCACGAACTTTTAAGAGAAGCGCCTCGTTAAATTATAAAAATCTTATTGTCAACGACTTATAGTTTCATATTTTTCTTGTTGCCAAATAAAATATTTTCTATAGAATCGTAACCCATCATTTTTCCTTGGAGGAACCCATGTCTGTAGAAAGCTGTTCGAACGAATCTAACGTAGAATTTACACAACAAGAAGAATGCGAGTTTGAAAGTATCTGGCAAGGACGCGTTGTCAGCAAACATTCTGCTGGATTAGAGAGTGCACAAGACAGAATAGAAAACGCTTTGCAAGATGCGAAGCCGCATATCGCAGCTGCAAGCAAACGCGCTGACCATATCGAAAAACAGCTTTTCTTCTTAGCCAATCTAAGAGAGCCCTATAACAAGCATGGATTTCCTCTGGATCATCGACTTGAAGATCTTGGATATTCTCTATGGGGCAGAAACATAGAATATATCGGTGATGAGTTCGATGAAGAGCCAAGCTTTTTCGATTCTCCTTGTCATCCGATGATCTATTTTGATCAGCCCAATGACTTTGTCTTTGCAGAAAACCATTATCCAAACAACGCCATTGTCTTACAGTGCGGTTTCAAAAAGTCTTTTAAGAAAGGCTGCCATAATGTTGGAAAATTCTGGAGGAAACATAAAGTTGAAATCATTATAGGCGCTGTAGCTGTAACCGCGATCGTCATTGTAGCGGTTGTGCTACCTCCTGCAGCAGGTGCCATCGCAACAGCTAGTGGTGCAGCTCTTGATAAACTCTGTAATGATCGTGATGATCACCCGCAAACGACTCCTAATAACCTCTGTAATCATCACGACGATCACCCACAAACAACTCCTGATAACCTCTTTAATAATCGTGACAATCATCCACCAACAGCTTCTGACAAGCCCTATCTCGATTATGAAGCGCCTACACCGTCGTCTTTGTATTCTATCCAACATCAAAGTGAAAACTTTCCGAAGACGGAAAACACCCCCCCGTACAACAATTTTCCTAATACGCTACAAGAAAACAACTATTCTTCAAGTCGTGAATCTCCAAGAGACAAAGAATGGAACCGACTTCTCAACGATCCCTACTTCACTGAGCGTAACATTCAACCTCCCGAACCATTCCCTAGCTTTTTGCAACCTCCCCCTATCTTCCCTCCACAATCGTCTTCAACGACACCTTCTCATCCTTCTCCACAAATACAACAAGGTCCCGTTGGTCTGCCTCCAGTTATTCCTCAAAATTCACCGTACTTTTCAACGCCAGATCCCCTTGATCCCCCCAAAGAAAAAACCCCTAAAATATTTTTCCCTATAGCTGCTGAAGATCCAATAATACCGAATTTGCAAGATCTCAATCGAACCGATAACAATAACTCCGCCACTTTGTCAGAAGATCTTAATCAAATCGATAACAGCAGCACCTCTTTGCCACAAGATCCTAAACAAGTTGAAAACAAAGACAACCTTTGGACTAATACAAAACAATTTTATAAAGAACACACCTCGGAAAAACTTCCTACTCTTGGAATTCCCAATCAAGACATATGGATTTCAGGTATTAATGGGATGAACACAACTAGAGAAGGAGCACTGGGCCATCAAAGATACCTTAAAAGCCTAGTACCAGAAAATCAAGCTATCGATTTCATCTACAATCGATCTCATAGCGCGCCCGTCGATCTTTTGGAAATTTTTTCATGCAATTATGTAGGATACTCGCCAAATAATACTGAACTGCTCAAAAAACAATGGATGGACTTCCATGAAATCCATAAAGATAATCCCAATATGAAATTAGTACAGACATGTCATAGCCAAGGGGCTATTCATGTCTATAACACTTTAGCAAGTCTACCCGAAGAAGTAACAGATCGAGTTTTGGTCATCAATCTTGGTGGAGCTAAGGTGATTCCAGATCGCATGTGTTATAAATCTTTTAATTATGCCAGCAAAAATGATATAGTACACTACGGGGAGATAGTATTTGCAAGTTTCTTAGATCCAAGCGATATGGAAAGCTCCGATCAGATGCAAATCCTTATTCAAGACAGAAAAGAGCTTATTTTTTTAGATCCTCATCCTGATGCCGAAGGTATAGACCATGGATTTGACTCTCCTACTTTTCAGAAAGTTCTAGAAACGCATCTAAATACACATATTGAACGAAATGGAGAATATCCAGAAAATTATGGAATGCTTAATGAGACTGGTAATAACCTTTTAAAGCCTTGAATTCATTCTTTTGAAGCTTTTTAACATTTTTTACAGAGAATAAAAAAAACCATGAATAAAAAATTTGCCACGCATTCGACAGTCTGTTTTGGAGAATCAAAATATTTAATTTTTTTGTTTTTTTCGTTTTTTCTGATTAGCTGCACTTACAATATACAAGAATCAGATCCAAATGAAAAACAAAACTTAGCTAATTCAGTAAGAAGAAGTGCTGCTTTTAAAATAAAAAATGAAACATCTCTAATACCTTGCGGAACAGGCGGACAAATGATGAATCAGATTCAAATGCTTGCTTTAAGCTTTTTCTATTACGACCTCCCAACCATGGAAGAAGCTAGAGAATTAGTTATCTATGCTGCACAAAAATTAGCAAATGAAATTAATGATGAACCTAAAATTCATCCCTATTTATATCAGTATCCTTTTTCTCCAACACACACAGAAATTTATATTTTTGTTCAAAACAAAAAAAATTCAAAAATTCCTCCAGACTATATATCTGTAGTCTCCTTATCTGGAGGAATGGTAAAATACGATATAGATAATCCAAAAACAAGCAGATTAATAACTATCCATCGAGAAACATATCAGGAAGCCCTGGAAAAACTTACTTCTTCGAAGGTTGAAGTGCTGCAAGCATCAACTCTTTAACATTTTTTTATAAAAAATGGCAGAAAAAAAATCATGCATAAAAAATTCATCCCCTATTCGATAATCTGTTTTGGAGAATCGAAATGTTTAATATTTTTTATTCTTTTGTTTTTTCTGACTAGCTGCACTTACAATATACAAGAATCCGACCCAAATGAAAAACAAAACTTAGCTAATTCAGTAAGAAGAAAAGCTGCTTTTAAAATAAAAGAAGAAAAATCTTTAATACCTTGTGGAACAGGAGGGCAAATGATGAATGATATTCAAATGCTTGCTTTAAGCTTTTTCTATTACAACCTTCCAACCATGGAAGAAGCCAGAGAATTAGTTATCTATGCTGCTCAAAAATTAGCAAATGAAATTAATGATGAACCTAAAATTCATCCCTATTTATATCAACATCCTTTTTCTCCAACACACACAGAGATTTATATTTTTGTTCAAAACAAAAAAAATTCAAAAATCCCTCCAGACTATATATCTGTAGTCTCCTTATCTGGAGGAATAATAGAATACGATATAGATAATCCAAACACAAATAGATTAAAAACTATCTACCGAGAAACATATCAAGAAGCCCTAGAAAAACTTGACTCTTCGAAGGTTAAACTAGGGCAAGCGTCAACCTTCTAAGTTCTCTACTCGCTGTCATCATTTTTTAAAGATTGTCTTCCAGAAAAATAGGTGTTAGTTCATTGCTCTTCCAACAAGCTACAAGGACTTTGTTGTTAAAACGTCCTAACGCTCGGCAGCCAAGGCAAAAGAAGGTGGATTCGATATAAAGAAAAAGCAAATAACGAACTGTTTGATAGGGAATCATTTTCCCTAGAATCACCAATGCAGGAAAATCGTAAAAAATAAGAAGGGATAAAAAAGCAGCAAAGATCGTAAAGGCGCATATAGCCAGTGGCTTACGGATGTATCTCGATATTTGCTTGAGCGTTTTATAGATTGGTTTTAAAAACACAGATCCGCATCGCTCGGCTATATTCATCTCATAAAAGAAAATGCCCCCTTCTTTTGGACGAAATTCACTAGAAAAGGCAAAGCGAAAACCTTCTTTCCAGCCCCATTTGATGTTAGGAAACGATTCCATGATGCTCTAGTAATTTTCGGTTTGAAAAGCGCCCCAAAGCTCTTATGCCAAGTCCAAATATTGTGATTTCTGAAAGAAGCCAGAGAGAAAACCGAACGTAGCGCCAGTTAATGTGATCAAAAATCCACCTGCAAGCTGTTGAAAAAACATCCCAAGTATCCGAGGGATAAAAAAGAAAAGCGATAAGAATCATTGTGAAAAGTGTAAAGCAAGTCGTTACAAAACGAACGTCGCACACTGTATTTGCCAAAAAAAATCTCAGCTCGTAGACGCACCAGGAAAGCCAATTTCCAATCTTCTCAAACTGGTTCAAGGGAATATCGTCCCTTGCGTTGGAGGCTTCCTTATGAAGAGCAAAACGAAAATTACTCCGAAAACGTGATAAGGCCATAGACAACTCCCATTAAAAAAGAATATTTTACAGAAAGAGACGTTTTTTCACTAAACTATTCTTTGAATGCCCCTTCGAAAGGCACGTCTAACATCTTGCTTAATTCCCTAGACAGAAGGTTTGACTCTGCTCTGCTCATTTTACATTCTTCTGTCTTCATTAAAATGTCTTCAGTTCCTCTTTCTATTCGTTTTTGCACGCCGGCTGAGATGATTTGCAAATTTTGTTTACTCTCTCCTTGTAGAGACATATTAGAAAGTTTTAGCATATCTCTTGATGTTGATCCTAGTATCTGAGAAAAATTCCCTAAACACTGAGGAGCTGTTCGATTAACTCTCTGAAATTGCTGTCCTAATTTTTTATGAATCTCATTCGATTCTTTCATCAAATCTTCTTTTTCAGACCTTACTGGCGCAACAGGATTTGAGGTAGGGTCGGTATTAGTAATTTTCATAAAATATCTCCTCTTAGGTGATAAAAATCGGTAAGGCTTTTACCAAACAATACTTAAATAAGTAAATCTTTATTTAAGACTCAAAAAGTAAAGAAATTCTCCTGTAGAAGCTCTGGGATAATTTTTTCTATAATCTTCGCGCACCGAATTAACAACCACCCTCCACGCCACGCCCATAGGAGTAAAAGGAGGACATGCATGTGCATTAAAACCCCTAGAGAAGTAAGTCACTCTCTCCTTTAAAGCATGATTACGTATTTGTGAAACTTTGTTTCTTGTTTGAAGCGCTCCATTTTTTTCATCCCATTCGTTCTGCTGCTTTTGTAAATAAGCCACTGTTTTTTCATGCTCATCTCTCAAAACTTGTATCAACTCTTTGACACGCGCTATTTCTGCGGTTAAAGTTTTTTTTCGCTCCAACAAAAAAACTATACTCTCTCCTCCAGAGAGACCTAATGCACGAATAGCAACAACTTTCATCCTACTCTCCTTAAAAGAGAAAGAGAGTTTACAATACAGGATATTTTTTAGTAAAAATTTTGCGAGTTCCCCTTTTTTTAACGGCCATGATATGATTTGCTAAGATGCTATGAATACCCAACCCATCATTTTAAAAAATGTCCGTGTCCACAATTTAAAAGGCGTGGATTTACGTCTAGAACCTGGAGAGCTCGTTGTCTTTAGCGGCGTCTCAGGATCTGGAAAATCCTCTTTAGCCTTTGATACGATTTATGTCGAAGGACAAAGGCGCTATATTGAATCGCTCTCCCATCAGGCTCGTCGGTTTTTGGGTGAATTTACCAAGCCAGAAGCCGATGCCATAGAGGGGATCGCTCCTACGATTGCCATTGAACAGAAATTGGCCGGAAGGACACCTCGCTCTACTGTGGGGACCATGACAGGCATCTACGACTTTTTAAGAGTTTTGTTTGCCAGAGTTGCCACTCCGTTTTGCCCCATTAGCAAAGAACCAGTAGCTGCGCAGAGCAGAGAAAAAATCATCGCCTCTTTAAAACAGCTGCCAGAAAAGAGCAAAATGGCGATTTTAAGCCCTTATGCAAGGGGCAAAAAGGCAGAGTTTAAAGAAGATTTCGTCGAGCTATTAAGTAAAGGATACACTCGCTTAAGGATTGATGGGCATTGGGTCGAACTGGGTGAAATCGATCAGCTGGATGGAAGTAAAGCTCATGATATCGATCTTGTCATCGACAGACTCGCTCTAGAACCTGCCAATTATGGAAGACTTGCCGAAGCTGCCAGCCAGGCTCTGGAACTCGGCAAAGGATTTTTTAGCATTTTCCTTTTTGACACAGAGGAAGAAAAGAGTTTTTCTCAGCACGCCTATTCGGAAAAGTCTGGCTTATCTTACGGTCCTTTGGAGCCTCAAGACTTTTCTTTTAACCACCCGGCAGGAATGTGCCCTACCTGTCATGGCTTAGGCGTCTATGCAGACTTCGATCTCGAGCGCATTATCGATCCCAATTTGAGCATCAGCGAAGATTGCTGCTCGATCGCCAGCTCCTATGAGACGGTTCGCTTTGGAAATATTTATCGACATTTAGCAAAAGAATACAAATTCAAGATCAATACTCCTTGGAAAGATTTGCCAGAAAAAGCGCGTGAGGTGTTTTTGTACGGCAATCAAAAAAAATGGACTCGGATGACCTTCACTCATCCGGAGAAAAAGACGAGCTGGACAGAGTTCGTTTCTTGGAAAGGGGTTATCCACGAAGCGAGAGAAAGGCTAATCGCTGCAAAAAGTGATGCCTATCGAAAAAAAATGGGCGAGCTCATGATCGAAATGACTTGTCCAGACTGTCAGGGCGCCAGAATCAAACCTTATCCCGCAGCAGCAAAAATCCAAGGAAAAACAATTGCAGAACTGACGGCTATGCCCCTTAGTGATGCGCTCCATTTTTTTCAAAGGATCTCACTATCCGAATTGGAATGGAGCATCGCAGAAGAGCTCGTGAAAGAGATCGTTTTGCGTCTCCAATTTCTCATCAATGTAGGTGTTCACTATCTCTCTTTAGATCGAAGCTCTCCTACTTTAAGCGGCGGAGAGTCGCAACGGGTTCGCCTTTCTTCGCAAGTTGGAGCAGGTCTTGTTGGTGCGATCTATGTGCTCGATGAACCCTCTATTGGACTTCATCCCACTGACCACCACCGCTTAATCGAAACCTTGCTCCATTTACGCAATTTGGGCAATACCGTCCTTGTCGTAGAACACGATGCGGATACCATGCGCGCAGCAGATCGAATCGTAGATGTAGGTCCAGGAGCAGGTCAGCATGGAGGATACATTTTAGCAAACAGCTCTTACGCTGATCTACTCAAAAACCCTAAGTCCATTACAGGACAGTACCTTTCAGGAAAACTGGCCATTAAGATTCCAAGTGAACGGAGAAAACCGGGAAAGGAGTTTTTACGGATCTATGGAGCGTCCCATCATAACTTAAAGAATATCGATGTTTCTATCCCTTTAGGTCTTTTTGTCTGTGTAACGGGAGTCTCAGGCTCTGGAAAATCTTCTCTTATCCAAGATATTTTATATCCCTCTTTAGCAAACGCTCTCCACCGAGCAAAAATCCGAGTAGGCGCCCACACGCGCATCGAAGGGATAGAACAAATTGAAAAAATCATCGCTGTCGATCAGTCCCCCATTGGCAGAACAGCCCGCTCAAATCCCGCTACGTACATCAAACTATTCGATCAAATCCGCGACCTTTTTGCTGAATTGCCAGAGAGCAAATTAAGAGGATTTACGGCTGGCCATTTTAGCTTCAATGTAAAAGAAGGCTCGTGTCCTTATTGCCAAGGGATAGGACAGGTATCCATCGACATGGATTTTATGGAAGATGCCTGGGTCCGCTGTCCTCAATGCAAAGGGAAACGATTCGAGCCAGAAATCTTAGCTGTAAGTTTTAAGGGGAAAAGTATCTATGACATTTTGGAAATGGATGTAGAACACGCTCTTGAACTATTCGACTCTTTACCGAGCCTTCGCCGCAAATTAGAAACGCTCAGTCAAGTTGGTCTCAATTATCTGACTCTAGGACAGCCCTCAACCACTCTTTCTGGAGGAGAGGCGCAACGAATCAAACTTGCCAAAGAGCTTGTCCGCCCAGCGAGTGCAAAAACAATCTATATTTTCGATGAACCAACTACAGGTCTTCACTTCCAAGATATTCAAAGACTCATCAACGTCTTACAAGAGCTTGTAGACAAAGGGCACACAGTTCTCGTCATCGAACATAACATGGACCTCATCAAAACTGCTGATTGGGTGATCGATCTAGGACCTCAAGCTGGTATCTATGGAGGAGAGCTCATTGCAGAAGGGCCTCCTGAAAAGGTCGCAAAGAAACAAACACCGACAGGTGAGGCTCTAAAAGAGATCTTGTGTAAAACCTCAGCGCCAAAAGTATCTTCAGAGCAGTCGAAAAGAAAAGAGGCAGCTCTTGGTTTTATTACTATAGAAAATGCTACACAAAATTATTTGCAAGGGATCAATGTCCAAATTCCACGCGGACAAATTTCTGTATTTGCCGGCCCCTCCGGATCGGGAAAATCGTCTTTAGCTTTTGAGACGATTTATGCAGAAGGACAAAGGCGCTATACGGAAACGCTCCCAGCCTATGCAAGACAGTATGTGAACCAGCTTCCCAAACCCAAAGCAGATAAAATTGAAGGACTCTCTCCTTCGATTGCTCTTGAGCAAAAAACAGGGGGACTAAATCCTCGAAGTACAGTAGGGACTCTTACAGAAGTTTACGATCTGCTAAGAATCCTCTATGCCCACCTCGGCACTCCTTACTGCCCAGAAACTGGGGAACGAATCGAGCATATTAGCAAAGAGCTCATCGTAGATAAAATCTTGGCGCTTTCTCAGGGAGAAAAAATATTGATCCTGACGCCTATCCAGCTGCTTAAAAAAGAGACGTTTGAAGAGAAGATGGAATCGCTCAATCGAGATGGCTATCTACGTATCCGTCTCAATGGAAAAATCTATGAGCTAGATGAAAAGATTCCTTTTGAATCGTTTAGGAAAAATGAGCTGTATCTAGTCATTGATCGGATGAGCATTGATCCTCGCTCTAAAAAACGTCTTTTTGAAGCCGTTGAAAAAGCAACACAAATTTCTGACGGCATTTGTGTGATTGCTACAGAAAAAGAGGATCTGTTTTTTAATCTAACCTTCGCCGTAGAAAAAACAGGAAAATCGTATCCTCCTATTACGCCAAACACATTTTCTTTCAATGCAGAGTCTGGCATGTGCCTAGAGTGTCAGGGACTAGGGTCTCTTTATGGAGCCAGTTTCGCAGACAAAAAAGGGTTCATGAAACTCTCCATTTTACAAATCATGGATCGGCTGTTTAAAGAATATGGCTCTTCGAAAGCTTATAAATTGCTCGAATCTTATTTCCGTGCATTAGATATCGACTGCGACACTCCCCTTAAAAACCTTCCAGCCAAACATCTGATGATCTTTTTGCAAGGCGGCCCGGAGCAGGTGATCAAACATTTTGCGACTCTCCGATGGATAGGACTTCAGCCTTTATTTAGCCTACTTGCGAGAATTTCTCATGGAGAGTTTAAAGAAACGCTTCTCCCTTACCTCTCTTTACACCCTTGTCCTAGTTGTGAAGGCACTCGCTTAAATCCCCTCGCTCGAAACGTCCGAATCGGTTCTTACTCGATTACAGATCTCTGCGCTTTAAACCTTGCCTCAGCCAACGCCTTTTTACAAACCGTGAACCCCCCTTCTTTTTTAGAGGAAGCGCATAAACAGCTCCTCAAATATCTCGATTTTCTTTTACAAATCGATCTTCATTATCTCTCTTTAGATCGTTCAGCGCCCACTTTAAGCGGCGGAGAGTTGCAGAGGCTCCGCCTAGCAAGACAACTCGGCTCTGGATTAGTCTCTTGTCTTTACGTCTTAGATGAACCTACCATTGGTCTCCATCCTGCAAATAGCCAGCAGCTAAATATTGCACTCAAATCTCTTCGGGATCTGGGCAACACGCTTATTATTGTCGAACACGATCCTCTCATCATCCAACAAGCAGATTATCTCTTTGACTTTGGTCCTAAAGCTGGCCGGGAAGGAGGACGTATTACAGCCCAGGGAACGCCCGAGCAAATAAAAAGCGACCCAAATTCGTTAACAGGCGCTTATTTGAGCGGGAGAAAGCAAATTACACTCCCTAAAAAAAGACGCCCCTTCACTCCCGATATTCGGATCGAGGGCGCATCGAAGCATAATTTAAAAAACTTGTCGCTCGCTCTACCCAAAGGGGCGATTACCTGTCTTTCAGGAGTCTCTGGCTCGGGCAAATCCACTCTTATGAGACATCTGCTTAAACCTGCTGCTCAGCTCGCCATCAATACCTCTTCAAAACAAGAACCCCTTGAAGTTCAAGGGACCTTATTTTATGGACTCCACTCTTTTGAACAAGTAGTCTGCGTCGATCAAAGCCCTATTGGTATGACTGCTCGCGCTGATGTCAGCACCTATACAGAAATCCAGCCTCTGATCCGCGCTCACTATGCAGCGCTTCCTTTAGCTCAAAGCAAAGGATTGCAGCCCCGTCATTTCAGCCCAAACCACCTACGCGGCATGTGTCGAACCTGCTGGGGTCTTGGCTACAAAATGGTCAATTTACAATTCTTGCCTTCTGTCCAGATCCCTTGTGAGTCTTGCAAAGGGGCAAGATTAAACCCTATTTCTCTCGAAGTACTCTACAAAGGAAAACACTTTGGACAAATCCTCGAAATGACCGTTGCAGAAGCAGCGTCTTTCTTTTCTGTCATTCCTCGCCTTGCTAAACGGCTCGACACGCTCATTGCTGTGGGGCTTGATTATCTCTCGTTAGGACAACCTTTAGCCTCTCTATCTGGAGGAGAAGCGCAAAGACTACGCCTTTCGCGCGAACTATCAAAACGAGAAATCGGGAAAACCCTTTATCTGATTGATGAACCAACCGTAGGGCTCCATAGTGAAGACATTGTGAAAATCCTTTCTATTTTCCAACGTCTTGCTGAGAAAAAAAACACCCTTGTCATCATCGAACATAACATTGATGTGCTCCTTAATGCCGATTATCTCATCGACCTTGGACCCGAAGCTGGAGACTCTGGAGGCTTTATTGTGGCTCAAGGAACACCTGAAGAGGTAGCTAAGTCAAAAACATCTAAAACAGCTCCCTTTTTACGAGAAGCTCTAGCCAAACATTTGGCTTCTTCTATATGATAAAAATAAATCCAGCTTAAGGAATTGTATGATTCTAGTTTCAAAGAAAAGAGCGGGAGCGCTTAGCGCCGCATTATTTTTATTAGGTCTTGCAGCGTTAGCGATTACAGAATTCTGGTGGCCTGGAATCATGCTGGTCATAGGTCTTCCCCTCGCTTTAAGACAATACTTACTCGACCGAACCTACGACATGGTGGTATCACTTTTTCTCTTTGTAGGCACTTTTGTATTAGTAGCCTTCGATATTTCCTGGAAAATCTTCCTCCCCACTATTTTCACCGTAGGGGCCATTTATATCCTCTGCCGTGAATTTTTAGAGTCTAAAGCCGAACCTGAAGATGAAAAAGAAGAAGATATTAACCACGAGCTGGAAGAACATAAGAAAAAAAAGCCTTAAGAAAAATAATCGATTTTCATCACTTTACGCACTTCTGCCAGCGTTTGATGAGCTACTTCTCGAGCGACTTCCGTCCCTTTATGCAACATCTTCATCACTTCCTCAGGCTCCCTTGCGAATTCTTCCCTTCTCTTTCGAATAGGGTCTAATAAAGCCAAAAGCACTTCAAGGAGATATTTTTTCACTACAGAATCTCCAAGCCCGCCTCGCTGATAATGCTCTTTCATATCAGCTACTTTGGACTTATCGGAAGCAAACGCATCCAAGTAGAGGAAAACGGGATTGCCTTCTACTTTTCCAGGATCTTCCACTCGAAGGTGACCTGGATCTGTGTACATACTTTTGACCTTTTTTGTGATCTCATCGACGCTATCTGAAAGATTAATCGTATTCTGCAAGCTCTTGCTCATCTTTGCTTTGCCGTCAATGCCAGGCAAACGAGGAACTGGAGAAAGAAGAGCCTTTGGCTCTACAAGCACTTCAGATTTATACGTTCGATTGAATTTACGCACCAACTCAACTGTCTGCTCCAAAATGGGCAATTGATCCTCTCCAACAGGCACAAGATCTGCTTTAAACATCGTAATATCAGCTGCCTGATTTACAGGATAAATCATGAAACCGGCGGGGATCTCCTCGCCATAACCCTTTTGCTGAATCTCTAGCTTAATCGTAGGGTTATGCTTTAGCCTATTCCAAGTGACCAGATTTAAAAAATACATGGTAAGCTCAGGAATTTCCTGGACCAGCGATTGAATAAAAATCGTTGTCTTCTTCGGATCGATGCCAACTGCTAAGTAATCTAAAGCCACTTCTAAAATATTTTCTCTTACCTTCTCCGGATGCTCCGCATTATCAGTAAGGGCTTGCGTATCGGCCAACATGACAAACTGCCGATGCTCCTCTTGCAATTTTACTCTTGAAGCTAAAGAACCTATATAATGGCCCAAATGAAGCTTCCCCGTTGGTCGATCTCCCGTCAAAATGATATTTTTTTTCATGAACTCTCTTACTGTAATATCTGTAAAAAGTATAAATCCAACGGGATTATGAGGCAAGACAGGTTCTTAAAGCTATTGCAAAAAAACCGATAATATGGTCTTATGGATACTCATTTTTTGCAAATCTTACATAACAAGGTTAATTCATGAAAATTTCCGGGCTATCTTCACCTCAAGCAAATACGCCAACATCTGATTTTGAGGATATAGACATTAGTTTCTTCGAATTATCAGACAACAGTTTTTTTATAACGTGCGACCGTATTCGTTCAGCTTTGTTATGCGCTGATGGCAATACCTTTTTGTCTCGTGTCATACAAGAAAGTTCCGATAAAGAAATTGCTCGAGTAGCAAAAGAAGCATCAAAAATTCATCAATGGAAGGTGGTTGAATTCCTAGCCGCCAATCGCCTTTCTGCAATCATAAGTTCATCGAAATGCGATAAAATTATCACTCGCGCGCTCAATGATCATGAGAGTGTACTCGCTTCTATTCTACAATCTAATGGATCATAAACATGACAACTCCCGTTTCATTGACTTCTTCATATGGTTCAGTAGCCACTTTCTCTGATCCCAGCCCAGGGTTAAAAAAATTTCTCCACGAATCCACAGTTGTTGGAGAAAGAGGCGTCAAACCCGAAGGTTTTTGGCAAATGGTTCGAGGGTTTTATGCAGAAGCGACAACAGAGATAAGCCTTGTTGCCAAAGACAAATACATTGAGAGCTCTGAAGAGACAGAAATTGCTGGAACCGCTGCCCTTTTAGTTACACCAAAGAGTTTTGCTCCCCTTCATGAAAATAAAGTCATTGTCTACATCCACGGAGGAGCGTTTGTAATTGGTTCAGCTAAGCATTTATATCAGGTATTCGCTCAAGTCGCTTTTGAGACAGGACTTAAAACAATTGCCATTGATTATCCTCTCGCTCCAGAAGCTCCTTTTCCTAAAGGTCTCGATCAATGCTTTGCTGTTTATCAGGAGCTCCTCAAAACATATCAACCAGAAAATATTGTTTTTCTAGGAGATTCTGCTGGAGGAAATCTATGTATTGCAACGGCTTTAAAAGCAAAAATGGAAGGAATTCAAGTCCCTGGAGCTTTAGCTCTGTTTTCTCCTGTAACGAGCGCTTATAAAGGAGAGAGTTATGATAAAAATAAAGACCCACGCATTACCTACGAAGAGACCATTGAACCCGCTTTCGCAGATTATACACAAGAAAAAGACCATCCTTTGTTTACCATATTAAATGCCGACCTCAGCGGACTTCCTCCTCTGTTTACTCAAACAGGAACCAGAGATGCGTTGGAAAGCGATAGCCTTTGCCTTGTCTCAGAAATAACCAGAGTTGGAGGATCAGCAACATGTGTATCTCTTTCGGAAGTCCCTCATGGCATTGTAGAACAATCTGAAAACATTCCAGAAGGCAACGTTGCACGAAATTTAGCAGCCCAATTTATTAAAGAAAGGCTTGGTATTTAAATGAAAACGAAGAAAACCCGCTGTTTCGGCTCTCTTCCTGGCAAAGAATTCTATGCAGAATATCACGACAAAGAATGGGGCGTTCCAGTTCATGATGATAGACGTTTATTCGAAATGTTGATTCTCGAGGGAGCTCAAGCTGGGCTAAGCTGGGAAACGATCCTCAAAAAACGTGAAGAATATCGAAAAGTATTTTATCATTTTGATCCCTCCAAAGTAGCTAAAATGACAGACGATGAGTTAAATGCTCTTCTCGAAAATAAAGGGATCATTCGCAATCGACTAAAAATCTATGCTGCACGCCGAAACGCTGAAGTATTTTTGCAAATCCAGAAAGAATTTGGATCATTTGATAAGTATGTTTGGGATTTTGTGGACGGAAAACCAATCGTAAATCGCCGTAAACACTTCAAAGAAATCCCCTGCTTTAGTCCTATAAGCGATCTTCTTTCACAAGACCTCAAGAAACGAGGCATGACTTTTGTTGGCTCCAAGATCATCTATTCTTTCATGCAAGCAGTTGGCCTAGTCGATGATCACCTCATTGATTGTTGGTGCAAACAGTAAGACCTCTTTCGAAAGAGGTCTAATCTTTACTCGAACTTGAGCTGTTCGATTAAGCTTAATTGAATACTTTTTAACGTCAATTTCATCAAAAAAATATCTTGCATCAAAAAAATGGCTTGCAGGATAACGTCGAATATGGGATGACTGTTTGCACCATGGAAATAAAGCAGCAATCTATTTCACAACCTCATTCAATTGGACCTTATATCGTCTTGCAGTCGCTTGGACGAGGAGGCATGGGAGAGGTCTATCTAGTCCAAGACCCTGTCATTGGACGTAAGATTGCTTTGAAAAGAATCCGTCCTGAACTGCAAAAAAACAAGACAATTCTCTATCGGTTTCTACGCGAGGCCCAGGTAGCTTCTGCTCTGACCCACCCTTCGATCGTCCCTATTTTAACGATCCATACTACGTTGCCTGATGTCTATTACACAATGCCCTACATTGAAGGGGAGACGCTCCGCCACATTCTCAAACATTCAAGAGAACAAGAAAAACAAGGCGATCCTCTGCATCCAATCGGCCGTTCAATCCCTTCTCTTATCCGTATTTTTTTGCAGGTATGCGAAGCAATCGACTACACCCATTCCAAAGGCATTCTTCATAGGGACCTGAAACCTGAAAATATCATCGTTGGAAAATACGGCGAAGTGATGATCTTAGATTGGGGAATTGCCGATTTTATCGATCAGCTGGAAAAAGAAAAACCTCTCTCTGTCAAAGAATCTATTTCTATAGAAGAAGATCTTACAAGGCCCGGAAAAGTAACCGGCACATTGGCTTATATGGCCCCAGAAAGGCTAAAAAACAAGTCTTCTTCCGTCCAAACAGATCTGTATGCTCTAGGCGTCATCTTATACCAAATGCTCACCTTGCAGTTGCCTTTCCAGAGAAAAACGATCGCTGCTTTCCGAAAAATGGCCGATTCTGAAGAGCTCATCGACCCTATTGAAATGGCTCCCTATCGAGACATCCCTCATCAACTGGCTTACATTTGCAAAAAATGTCTTCTTAAAAACGTCAGTGAACGGTTTAAAACTGCCTCAGAGCTCGTTGCAGAGATTAAGAATTATATTGAAGGAAGACCAGAATGGATCGAAACAACCCAACTCGATCTAAAAAGAAAATCTGACTGGCAATTCCAAGAAAACATCCTACTCGCAAAGCACATTGCCATTACTCGCAATTTAGACATGACCGAGTGGGCAGAATTAATGATCTCTCAAACCTCTTTTGCCCATAACGTCCGTTTAGAAGCTCAGATCAAAGTGACTGAAAAAAGTCACGGGGTAGGTTTTTTGCTCTGCGTTCCAGATGCTCAGGAAAGAAAAACCCTCGAAGAAGGATATTGCCTTTGGTTGGGAGCTACCTGTCAGCTTTTCCGCAATAATGTACAGGTCATGTCTGTCCCCGATCTTTATCTGATGCCGAATCACTGGCACCATATTGCTATTGAAAAAGTCGATGACTATGTAAAATTTTATCTAGATGGCCGGCTTAAACTCTCTTTTCTCAGCTACCTACCTCCAGCTGGCCGTTATTTAGGTTTTTTGCATAAAGACGGAGAGTTCGAAGTCAAAGACTGGAAGGTGTTTGATGGCAGCCACAACGTCATGGTGGGCTGTCTGGCAGTTCCTGACGCTTTTTTAGGCCGCAAACTCTATGATTGGGCTCTTCAAGAGTATCGTCGTATTGGCCAATGTTTCCCTGGGCGCATGGAGGGAAGAGAAGCTCTCTTTCGAGCGGGACTTACTCTTCTGGAAAAAGCAAAAGCAGAACCGCAAAAAACAGCCAAAGAAAAGCTCTTTCATCTTACCTTAAAAGAATTTGAAAAACTCTATCGAACTCCAGGCGCTCCCTTAGAATACTTGGGCAAATCGCTCGTTTATGCAGCTCTTGGCGATTTTGAAGAGGAAGCGAAATGCCTGGAACTGGCTTTAAGGAAATTCCCCAAACATCCTCTTTTAGGAATTTTAAAAGAACACATTATTTACCGGATGCACGAAAGCTCTTTGAACCATCGAGAAGCCGCTTATCGAATCATCCTACTCGCCGTCCGCCACATTCCTGAGCTACTGAAACATCCAGATACAACGGCTCTAATCGAAAGTTTACAAAAAAATTGGCAAACACTCCCCTTTATGGAAGAGAGCTCGGATACGCTCAAACAAATCGCCATTCAATTGGCATTTTGGTTAGCAAAAAAAACAATTTTACTAGAGATTGCCAAAATGTGTTTTCAAGAATCTCCTGTCCCGGAGGAGCTCTGCTGCAGTGCGATCTACGCTCTCATCGAACTAGAAGGGATAGAAGAAGTAGGCTCGCTTCCTCTCGATAAATTATCTGCCCCAAGAAAAAAGGCCATTGAACATCTGATCCATGAAGAGATCTCTGTCGATCCGTCGCCAGAAAATCTGCGCGCTATGAGCTTGCTTTTACAAAAGCTTCTTTGCAGAGGAGTGGTTGCCAAAGTGTTACAAACAATTGCTCAATATAAAAAATATAAACTCTCCAAACAAGCCATGCTCCCCTTCGATGCCCTAGAAATTTGGTGTTACTTGCTGACAAAAAAAACAGCGGAAGCAGCAGCAGTATTCAAAAAATTTTCCAGAGCTTCTTTTAACTTAGAAGATTCCCCCCTTCATTTTGCTTACGGAACCTGGCTTTATATGACGAAAGGACCTCAGGCGGCTTCTATCTATTTTAATAGTACGCTGGAAACACCTCATCCTCCCACAACTATTCTTCCTAGCTATTTTCTAGCCGATCGGATCAGCGACAATTGGATGAAAGAGGCCTTTTGGTGGGAAAAGAAAGAATTACATCGACAAATCGATTTATTTTACCAATGCGTAGGGAAAAAACATGGCTCAACAACCCCCAAAAGTTAAATCTAGCACCATTGTCTACAATGGTTTTTTCAACGTGAAACAAGATATTTTAGAACGTCATGATGGTTGCACAGGCCCCTATACTTCTCTCATCATGCCCACTCCAGCTGCAATTATTCTCGCGCAAGATGAACAAGGATTTTGGATTATTAACAAAGAATACCGACATCCCACAGGACAAATTGTTTTAGGCTGCTGCGGCGGCAGACTTGAGCCTGGAGAAGACCCTGTCCAAGGAGCGCAAAGAGAACTTTTTGAAGAGACCGGATACTGGTCGGATCATATCGAGCTTCTCGGAGAATGTTACCAGTGTCCCGCGATCACCGATCAGATCATTTTTTATTACTTTGCTGCAAAAGCGAAACCCAAAGGAGGCCAACAACTCGATCCTCTTGAATACATCGAGCCGTGCCTCATGTCGGAGCAAGATTTAGAGAACGCTCTTCGCTCCTCCATCCCCGTAGACGCCTCTCTCTTTACAGCTCTTTGGCTATGGAAATCGCGCAGAGCCTCTGATCTTGTTAAATAAACCCAAATCCAGCAAGGAGAGCTTCTTTAATGCCCCTCTCTAACTTGTCTTTAAAAACCCGATAACGGCCATATCCATTAGGCAAATTCATTGTAGAGGGTTTGCAGGCATGAAAAGTAGGCAGAGCATTGCTTTCTTCATAAAATGAAATGATCAAATGGTCGCCTGGTGTTATGGTTTTTGATCCAGACATGGCCCATACAAACTCTTCTAGCTCCTTTCTTAAAGCATTTATGATCCATTCTAGTAAAAACCCCTGAGTCTGTGAATGCCCATTTTGCAATCGTATAGCATTCAATACAGCTCCACACGAGAGAGAGCCTTCGATATTTAAGGATAAATCTTTTGCAGAGGCAGTTTTCCAAACATCCCACGTTTGATCCACAGGCGTGGAATTATGCATCGATTTTGCAATCATGAGAATCGCCAAAAGCACCTGATCAAAACTATATTGGAGGTTAAAATCATCCATAGATGTAACGCCACAGCTTTGTAGGCCCTCGTTAAATTCGCCATTTAAGATATTTTGAATCCACTCTTCTGAAATGCCAATGGCATTTTTCGCATAGATTGGCAAGATTTTACTAATGATTTCTTTGGGGATCTGATTATAGGCTGCAAGATCAAAGGGAAGACTTAAGATATCTTGATGAGATAGTGCATGAATCATCTCAAAGACAACAGGATGTAAATATGACCCTGTAGTCAGCATTCCCTCATAGCAAAGGACAACTGCAAAAACCGTTCCAATCGCTCTGTAACAGTCGGCAGACAACGAGTTCTTGATAATAGGCGTGAATCTTTCTTTGTTTAATTTTGTCTTTACAGGCAAGCGTGTATTTTGAGAATCAAACATCTCTGCAAATAGTCTGGTGATGCAATCTTTTGAAAGCCCCCCATGATCCAAACCTGGAGAATTGAAGTAACGAATTTTCGGAAATGTATGACAACTGATGATTTTTTCCTCAAGCGCTAATAAAACACTCAAAGGATCCCTGTTAAAGTCATCGAACTGGATAAACTGTATAGGAAGTAAATTTGATCCAGCTGGATCTTGAGCAATCGCTTGAAAATCCTCATCATTTTGTAATCTCTCTGATGCGAAACAAAGCGCTTCGCCATTTTGCTGGACCGCAGCAAAGACAATAGCTTCATGATCCTGCATTGCATCTGACGCAAAACGAAGCGTTCTGCCATTTTTTTGGACTGCAGCCAATACGATCGCTGGATGATTTTTAAAGCTCCCTGGCGCTACCCGAAGTTTTAAAGGGTATAGTCGAACTAAAGCCAGGAAATCAGCCTCTTCTTCCGATAAACCAAATTCCTGATTTGCTAAATTATATAAATTGTAATTTACTGCAGATGAGCTTAAATGATTATTTAGATAATTCATATTTCGGTTACCTTTTGGCGTAACTTTCTGGATGCTGCATTTAATCTCTCGTTTGCACCTGAAATCATAGATGCGTAGGACAGCGCATCTAGCCCAGGGCTATTTCCCGCTTCGATTTTTTCGCCATTTCGACTCTCGCTTGCAAACACCTGCTGCTTTTCCTCTTGATCAATGAAAAAACATTGATCATCGGACTTTGGACTACGCGCTCTTTCTAATAATTCATCATCCAGAAACACACCACCTATCCACTGATCAGAATTTTCTTCATGATCGGACTTAAGAGCTCCTTCCAATAATTCATCATCCAGAGGCACATCATTGCTTATCCAACCATCAGAAGTTTCTTCATCATCGAACTTTGGACTAAATGCTCTTTCTAACCATTCATCATACAGAAGCACATGATCGCTTACCCAACCATCAGAAGTTTCTTCGTGAATAAGAGCGGGCGAATCTGGAATCTCCTCCTTTTGCGGCTTTTCCCGAATTAATTGGTTTTGCGCGCACTGCATCTCCCGCGTCTTTCTTGTCTCCCATTGTTTTTGACATCCTTTTTGTTTCCCGTCGAAGATCTTTCCTCGTAATTGAGCAATCCTTAATTCAATTTTTTGCTTGTCGCTAAAACTTAATTTGTCGTAGCTTTTCTCTAAGCGTATGGATTCGAAAACCTTCGAACAAAATTCTTGAGTACGACCGACAAAACATGGCATTAACAAACATGCTGTTTTTTGTAATTCAATTAGTTCTTCTATGGAGAAATTTTCGCGCCAGATGACAATCTTAGCTAACTCCAGTTTTTCAGGTTGCGAGAGAAACTTCGAGCCCAAAAATCTGAGATTCAGGGATATTTTCTTGCAACGTTCGTCCAAATTAGGATTGTCTAATTTTCGTTTTTTAGGAGTTCTTTCAAACGTTGGTTCTCTCCTCAAGCGCTCTACCTGCTGTATCTTTTGTCTTTCCTTCTCATCGCTTACCTTTGCCTGTAATTTTTTAATTTCTTGTTCGATTTTTTCTTTCCCATCATCATTTAATTCGTTGTAGCCTATCTTTGACTGTACTAGGCAAGAAACTTCGAAACAAAACCTCCCCCCGCGAAAACCAGGAGGCATCAGAGATTGGAGTCTTTCTTGTAATAGAATTGGACGCAGTTCTTCTTCTGAGAAATTTTCACGGCGGATAACGCAAACAGCCAATTCCAGTTTGTCTTCTTTTGTAAGAATCTGAGAGCGCAAAATTTTTAATTGAGAGGATATTCTCTCATCAACTTCCTCTCGAGAATGAATAGATGAACTTGACGAATTCAAACCAATCCGCGTATTTGCTGAATGATTAGAAGACACACTATTAATCATAACCACACCTTTTTATTACACGCAAATATTTTACAAATATTCACAATACAGTCAATAATTTTGTATAATTTTATTGATTTTTTAAATTATTTATTACATATTATCGCAAATATAAGTAAATCAATAGAACCTTATACCATTTATCATAAATGGTATTACTTTGTAGACACACTCTAAGGCTCCTACCACACTTTCTTGAATCATTTGAGAGATAAATCTACCTTCTGGTATGATCTCCCCTGTTTAATTTTGTTGTCCCCCTATGAGCAGCTGGCCTAAAGCATATGATCCAAAAGATGTAGAAGGAAAGTGGTATACTTTCTGGGAAGAAAGCGGCTATTTTAAAGCAGACGCCCTCTCAGAAAAACCAGCCTTTACGATCGTTATCCCCCCCCCTAATGTAACCGGTGTGCTCCATATGGGTCATGCTCTGGTCGACACGCTTGAAGATATTTTAATTCGCTGGAAGCGGATGCTGGGATTTGAAGCTCTTTGGGTTCCGGGAACCGATCATGCAGGAATTGCCACTCAAACGGTCGTAGAAAGACACCTTTTTGCCCAGACAGGAAAAAGGCGTAAAGACTTTTCGAGAGAAGAGTTTTTGGGGCACATATGGGATTGGAAAGCCAAAAGCGAAGGCTCCATTTTGCATCAACTACGCAAACTGGGTTGCTCTTGCGATTGGTCGAGGCTCCGCTTTACCATGGATGCGCAAAGCAATCGAGCCGTCCGCGCCTGCTTTAAAAAAATGTTCGACGATGGACTCATCTACCGAGGAGACTATCTCGTCAATTGGGATCCAGTCGCCCAGACAGCTCTTTCCGATGACGAAGTGGAGCATGAAGAGCGATCCTCGTTTTTATGGCATATTCGCTATCCTTTGGAAGACGGCAAAGAATCAATCACCATCGCGACGACTCGCCCTGAGACAATGCTTGGCGATACAGCTATTGCTGTCCATCCTGAAGATCCCCGCTATCGCCATCTTATTGGCAAACAGGCAATCATCCCTTTAATCCACCGAAAAATCCCCATCATCGCCGATCCTTTCGTCGATCCAGCTTTTGGCTCAGGAGCTGTCAAAATCACTCCTGCTCACGATTTTAACGACTTTGAGATGGGCAATCGACATGGCTTGCCAAGAATCAATATTTTAACTCCTGATGCCCGTTTAAATGAGCAAGCAGGCCCTTACGCTGGCCTAGATGTAGAGACAGCTCGCAAACACATTGTAGCCGCACTGAAAGAAGAAGGCGTTTTAGAGAAAACAGAGCCGCATCAACTGCGCGTCGGAGTCTCTTACCGCTCAAAAGCTGTCTTGCAGCCCTACCTTTCTAAGCAGTGGTTTATCAACATGTCTTTTTTCAAAGAACAGTTAATTTCCGCTGTTCGAGATCAAAGAGTCAAACTGATCCCTCCACATTGGGAGGCTACCTACTATCATTGGATTGAAAACCTTCGCGATTGGTGCATCTCCAGACAGCTATGGTGGGGACATCAGATTCCTATTTGGTACCGCAACGAAGAAATCCTCTGCTATGATGGCGAAGGCGTTCCTGAAGAGGTCGCAAAGAATCCTGCTGAATGGGTTCAAGATTCAGACGTGCTTGACACCTGGTTTTCCTCCGCTCTTTGGCCATTTAGCGTCATGGGCTGGCCTGAAAAAACAGAAGATCTAAAAAAGTTTTATCCTACCTCCGTATTGATCACAGGACATGACATTTTATTCTTCTGGGTAGCCCGAATGATCCTCATGGGAGAATACACGCAAAACACCCCTCCTTTCCATGAAGTGTTCCTCCACGGGTTAATTTATGGCAAATCGTATTGGCGCGAGCAAGAAGACGGCTCCATTACGTACATAGGTGGAGAGGAAAAAAAGAAATATGACTTAGGAGCCGAACCCCCTAAAGAGGTCCACTCAAAATGGGAAAAAATGTCCAAGTCGAAAGGGAACATTATCGATCCCATTGAGCTGATCGAAGAATATGGCTGTGATGCCGTTCGAATGGCTCTTTGCTCTAGCGTCACTCATGCACGTCAAATTGATTTAGACCGTCGCCGGTTTGAAGAATTTAAAAATTTTGCGAACAAATTGTGGAATGGCGCCCGTTTTGTCTTCATGAATATAGAAGATCTAACAAATGAAACGTTCGCAGAAGGACTCCAAACTCACTTATTCACACTTGAAGACCGTTGGATTTTTTCCACGTTAAACCGCACCATTGCAGAAATTAACTCTCACCTCGAAGAATATACCTTTGATAAAGCAGCTATACGGGCCTATGAATTTTTCTGGAACGATTTTTGCGCTATCTACGTGGAACTTGCTAAACCTGTTTTATTCGGAAAATCGGGCTCTTCTGAATTAAGAACAAATAAGCAAAAAATCCTGGCGATCCTTCTCTCTCAGGCTATTAGGCTACTCCATCCTATCACCCCTTTTATTACTGAAGAGCTATTTACTCGCTTGCAGCAGCATTTTAAAGAGATCAAACCTTCAAACACTCTAGATCCTTATACAGCTGAAGCGATCCATGCTCTGCAAGCTCAAGCCTGCATCAAAGCGCCCTACCCCAAACAGCTTGTAGAAACAGATATTAGCCCAGAGGTAGAAAAAACGTTTGCCTATATGCAAGAAATTGTCCGCTCGGTCCGCAATATTCGCGCTGAGATGCAAATCCCCCCTTCAGAAAAGACCTCTTTATTTTTCATTAACCGAGGAGAAAAAATAGAGGTAATCAAAAAGCACGCTGCCATTATTCAAGCCCTCACTCCCACTCAATCAATCGAGTTTATTGAGCAAGAACCATCTATCTTTGGAGCCACTGCCATCTTTGAAGAGATCAAGCTATTTATCCCTATGCCAGAGTCCTTAAAACAAAAAGAAAAAATCCGACTAGAAAAAGAACAAGAAAGATGTCTTAAGCTCATTGAAACGACTCAGACTAGATTAGCAAACCGAGAATTTTGCTCTAAAGCGCCTCAAGAAGTCGTTGAAAAAATGCAACAAGCTCTCTTACAGACAGAAAAACAGCTGCAAGAAATCCAGAGCAAACTGTCTGCTCTATTGTGAATATAAATCAGATAATTGAGGAACACACGGAATTCCTCTCTTGGAGAACTCTTCTGCTGGAGTAATGCCAGTGGTCACTCCTACAAACTGAAATCCCGCCGTTATTGCAGCCTCTGCGTCTTTCAGATGATCTCCTACATAGACAACTTCAAAAGGCTCTATATGATTTTCTGCAAGCCACTTTAGAGTAGGCTCAAAAACACGAGGATCTGGCTTATGAAATACAGTGTCATCTTCTGTTTGTATATAGTCGAAATAATTTTCTGGAATACCGCATTGCTGAAAATCACATCGCAAGCCATGAAGAGAAGTAGCAGTGACAAGCCCTATCTTTTTTTTCTCTTTCCGAAAAAACTTCAATGTAGCCAACGTATCGCGAAAAATGGTTTTAGGGAATCGATTTTTCGTCGCAATATTGTAAGACATAGCCATATCAATATGAGTCGTTTCATATAAAAAAGTCAGTAACGAAGTAAAAGGTTTTCCCCAATGAAAGCGCAACTCTACATCAGTTAGCTTTTTTCCATAAAATTTACGGGCGATGTACTTATGCTGAGCCCACTCAGCTTTCACAGCCTCTACAAGCGTGTCATTATGATCAAAACATATTGCTTTCGCTTTAGTGACTAGAGGCAACAATTCAAGATGCATTGTTTCTGGGCTCCTAAGAAAAGGTTATATACCCGAAACGATATCTCAAATGAACATTTTTTCAACGAGCAAAATTTTCACTTTGCAATATTTATGTAAATTCTTTAGTATCCTTTGTTAACCTAAAATACAAGGAGGTTTTCAGATGTTCTCATCTATCACAACTACTTATAATTTTGTATCGAACAACATGCCTAGTTTGCAACTTGCTTCACCAGGTCAAATGGCGAGAAATATTGCTCTAGTAGCTCTACCTACTATAGCATTGGTCGCTAGCAGTCAAATGTCGTTTGCAGAAGCAGGTCCAATAGCTTGTGCAGCCTGTTTAGGAATGTGTGCTGCCGGAACTTATGGAGGGATCCCTCTGTGCATGATTCTATGCGCAGCCCCTTGTGCAGCTCCTACACCTTAATCTAGTTCTGTACCTCATGCAATCATTCTCATGTTTGATTGCATGAGGTTTTTCACATTCTAGAAAAAGCATTTGTTGTCTTGAATCTCCTATTTTTTTACGATCAACTGCATAATGCTTATAAAAAACACCCCTCTTCCCTCTCCTCAAGCTATACGAGAAGAAATACCCTTAAGCGCAAAGGGAGAAGCTTTCCTGACTTATGCTAGGTTACAAAGCTCTCTTATTTTGGAAAGAAAACTTCCTTTATTTGCTGTCGTTGTAGGCCCTTGTTCCATTCATGATCCAACATCCGCAATCGAATACGCTCTTCGCCTGCAAAAACTCTCTTGCGAACTTTCTCACTCCTTATTTCTAGTTATGCGTTTTTTTCTTGAAAAACCAAGAACAAAACTGGGTTGGAAAGGGATGCTTTACGATCCTCATTTAGATGGATCTTATGATATGATCGAAGGAATTAAACGCTCTCGAAAACTCCTTGTCTATATGGCTGAGCTGGGAGTGCCTTGCGCCTGTGAGCTATTAGATCCTCTTGTGTTTAACTATTTTGAAGATCTGATTTCATGGGGATTCATAGGAGCTCGCACCTCAGCCTCTCCCATACACAGGCAACTAGCATCAGGAGTTCCCTTCCCTGTAGGGTTTAAAAATAGCGTACATGGCGATATCGATACGGCTGTTGCAGGTGCTTTCAGCGCAAAACATCCCCACTGTCATATAGGCATCGATGCTCAAGGAAAAATTTCCGCTGCGGAAACAAGCGGTAACCCTTGGACGCATATTGTCTTAAGGGGCTCTACCAAAGGCTCTAATTTCCACCCCTCTTCAGTAGGTATTGCTAAAGAGGCGCTTCAACAACATGAGCTAAACCCTCTCATCCTCATCGACTGCGGACATGGTAATAGCAAAAAACAACCCCTATGTCAAAAAATAGCTTTTACTTCAGCTGTTCTCCAAGCGGCAGCTCCAAATAGCCCTATTGTAGGAACCATGATTGAAAGCCACCTCTTTGCGGGAAAACAGCAAATCACAAAAAACCCAAAAAACCTTCGCTACGGCATCTCTATTACAGATTCTTGTTTAGGCTGGGAAGAAACTGAACATTGGCTTCGCTGGGCAGAGACGGTTTTGTCTGGATGTAAATCAATGAGTTCTACCCAAAAATGATGTTTCCACGTTTCTATAAGAGTTCCCTCTTCAGTAAATACATCAATTTTATACGTTAAGATTTGCAAAGGCAAACAGTCACTTGGATAAGAAAAATCAAAAGCAGTCGATCCTCTTCTTCGATGAATCGTTTTTACCAATATTTTTTCCGTATTGTCCCAAAAACGGACAGTAACCAAAAACGTGAGTTGCTCGCCAAACAGACATCTAGGAAAATTCCAACTGATCAAAAGACGACTTCCTTCTGGAGGATGAGCCAACCTTGGATCGGGAGTTTTTATATGAGAGCTCGCTAAAAAATTGACATCTACTTTCTCTTGCTGGACGTAGAGATGATTTTTGTAGCAACCGGCAACACACAGACAGACGACAATCTTGATAAGGATTGAAAAAAAGGATATTTTAGCTCTCATGAATAGCCAGACTTGCAACTACTTGCCAACATTATATGCTTTACATGGGTTTTTAGGCTCTACGTCAGACTGGGATTTTTTCAAAGCTGAGCATTTTGGCGTAAATACACTCATCCCTGTCGATCTATTTACCAGCTGCCATGGCAGCTCTCTTACAACTTGGGCCATGCAATTTATTAACCATTTTGATCCTTCTCTTCTTATGGGATATTCCTTAGGAGCAAGGGCAGCTTTGCATGCGCTTCTTTTACAACCGACAAGATGGAAAGCTGCCATCCTCATCTCTTGCCATCCTGGACTTCGCTCCGAGCAAGAGAGGCTCAAAAGAATAGAGCACGATCAAGTTTGGGCAGAAAAGTTTTTATCGAAGCCTTGGAATGATTTATTGGAGGAGTGGAACCACCAAAAAGTATTAGTAACTAGCAGACCGATCAACCGCCATGAAATGGCTTACGACAGAAACACTCTAGCTTACGTCTTACGAGCTTGGTCATTAGGTCTAGGACAAGATCTAAGAGAGGAAATTGCGCGTTTGCCTTTTCCGATTTTGTGGATTTACGGAGAAAAAGACGAACCCTATAACTCTCTCGCTCACTCTCTTTCTTTTGCCCATCCTTTATCCTCACTTGAATGCATAGCTCAAAGCGGTCATCGGGTTCCTTGGGATCAGCCAAAGCTGTTCCAAGAAAAAGTCCATCATTGGTTGAAAACAGTATTATGAAAATTTCTGATTTTACTATTTCTCCCTACCAAATCGATTTTACCCATGGTCTCACTCGCTCAGGACTCATTTTAACAATGGTCAATGGAGAAGGTCAAACAGCCTGGAGTGAAGCCTCTCCCCTCCTACACTGGAGCAAAGAAACCTTGGAAGAGGCTAAAGCGCAACTTGAACAAAAAAAAGAAGAAATCTGTTCGATCAACTGGTCTGAGGAAAATTGTTTACACAACTTGCATGCCTTACAATTACTCCCCTCCGTCCTCTTTGGCATAGAATCTGGGATCCTCTCCCTTCTTTCTCCGTTGACAGGCTATCAAGCAGCCGTTAGCGCCCTTCTACTGGGAACACCTCGTGAGATCTTAAGCCAAGCTGAAAAAAGCTATGCTGAAGGGTATACATCAGCGAAGTTAAAAGTGGGTCATCTCCCCTTAGATATTGCAAAAGCTATCATCATGGAGCTCAAAGATACATTTCGCTTACGCATCGATGTCAATCGCGCCTGGAGCACACAAGAATCTCTTCGATTTTTCTCCCAGTTCCCTCTAGATGCTTTTGATTATGTCGAAGAGCCTTTTCAAAACCCTGAAGAGCTAGCTTTATTTCCTCATCCTTTGGCCATCGATGAGTCTTTCCCAGGCAACCTCTCCTTAAAGCAACTTGAGACACTCCCTACTCTAAAAGCTCTGATTTATAAACCGACCATCCAGGGAGGTATGACAACTTTTTGTTTGTGTATAAAGCAGTGGCTGGAGCAAAATCGTATCCAATGTATCTTAAGCAGCAGCTTTGAGAGCGATATCGGCCTCACCCACATTGCCTCAATGGCTCATCGCCTATCGATCCATTTAGAACTAGGAATAGGGACGCATGGCTTTAGAAAACGAGAACAAAGCTCTTTGCAGATTACACAAGGAATTTTCAGTTATGACCAGGCTGCCTACAGTCAGTGTTGCCGGAGTTTTATTTTCTGAAGATCGCTCCTCAGTTCTTCTTATTCAAAGAAGGGACGTCCCTGTTTGGGTTCTCCCCGGAGGCGGCGTAGAAGCAGGAGAAGATCCAATAAAGGCCATAGAAAGAGAAATGTACGAAGAGACCGGCTTTATTGTTAGCGCTGATCGCTTAGTGGGAGACTATTCACCCATCAATCGCCTTGCAAAACAAACTCAGCTCTTTGAATGCACCATCAAATCCCAAGAAAATCTATTGGACAATCCAGAGTGTAGAGCTTTGCAATTTTTCCCCTTAAACAAACTTCCTAAGCATATTCCTCCCCCTTACAGAGACTGGGTTGCCGACGCGTATGAACAAAGACCTCCAGTCTCCAAAAAACTCTCTCAAGTGAACTATGCAAGGTTCGTTTGGTATTTAGTCTCTCACCCCATCCTAGTCATCCGGTTTCTTTTGGCGAGACTAGGAAAACCCATTAACACCTAAAAGGAGATATTTATGACAATAGAATGGGGCGCTGTTTATCAATATAGATATTCAAACTGCGATGACTGTGGAATCTCTATCGAGGGAAAAGAGTTGCAGGTAAATTTTAGGCCAGATACATCTCAAGTAGCTGACTGCATGTTTCCAAATCCCTTTCAAGGATTCATGTCCACAAACTGGGGGCTTATCATAAAATTTCCTAACCACAGGACTTATAGGATCGATGGCAAAGGTGAATTTCTGATAAAACTTGAACCAGGAAGAAGTCTAACCATTACACGTTGTGATAATGATGGCCACCTTTGCCGGGAGCCGGAAGAATAAGGGATCGTGAAATAATAAATTTTATGCTTATCGAGGAGAAAAACGATTCAGATCTTGAGAATTTTCTCGAAGTAGATATTGCATCAATACCTATGAGAGACAATCGTCGAGAGATGAATCGAATTTTCCCTCGAGAAGTGTAAAAGTTATTGTTTTACGATCCCTAAAATCAAGATCCAAAAAATGACCTTTGAACTATCTGTTAAAGTAACTCCGAAATCCTCAAAAAATGAGATTGTAGGCTGGGAAAATGATGAGCTGAAAATTCGGTTAAGAGCAGTCCCTGAAAAAGGCAAAGCCAATGAACTGCTGATTGAATTTTTAGCGAAAACCCTGCACATTGCAAAGTCTCAAATTATACTAGTCTCAGGCTCTACTAGTAGACATAAGCGGCTCATGATTCATCACATGGAAAAAGAGACATTTTTAGATTTGATAGAGAAAAAACTATGAAGCGATACCGAAGACTTACCGCGGAAGAAGACTTAATCATTCACCATAGAGGAACTGAACCTCCTCATAGCGGAGAGTATTGCGACGTAACTAGCCCGGGCGTGTATGTGTGCAAGCAATGTGGATCGCCTCTTTACCTTTCTTCTGCCAAATTTTCTTCTCATTGCGGCTGGCCTAGTTTCGATGACGAACTCCCCGATGCTATCGACCGGCGGCCTGACGCAGATGGCCAAAGAACTGAAATCCTATGCCACTCTTGCGGCGCGCATCTTGGCCATGTATTTCTAGGAGAGAGCTTCACTCCCAAAAATGAAAGGCATTGTGTAAACAGCCTTTCCATGCTCTTTGTACAAGCGCTCACAGAAGAAGGCTACGAGCGGGCGATTTTTGCCGGAGGATGTTTTTGGGGAGTCGAATATTATCTGCAAAAGCTTCCAGGAGTCATTCGAGTCACCTCAGGGTATATTGGAGGCACTGTCGCAGGTCCCACGTATGAAGAAGTTTGCTCTGGGAAAACAGGACATGCTGAAGCCGTCGAAGTCGTTTTTGATCCTTCCAAAATCAATTACGAAACCGTTGCGAAACGGTTTTTTGAAATTCATGATCCTACGCAAACGAATGGTCAAGGTCCAGATATTGGCCCGCAATACCGCTCTGCTATTTTTACCCTCACTCTAGAACAAAAGCACATTGCTGAGGATCTCATCAGACTCCTTGAAAAGCAGGGCTTTCGTGTAGCTACAGAGCTTAAGCCTGCCACCATTTTTTATCCAGCCGAAGAATATCATCAGCAGCATTATAGAAAAAATGGCGAAGAGCCTTATTGTCATCGATACACGAAAAAATTTTAGAGAGTTGCTTTTTTTGAAAGTTAACTATAAGATCATGCAACAAAAAAACCAAAACGGAGTTTGAGCATGTCTTTTCCTATTAAATTTTTTGAACAAAAACCTTATGATGTACTTTCTCCCCTTGCCAACATCGCTGCAAACGCGATAGTAGTGGCTACCGCAGCTATTGCCTTAGCGATTCTGGCTAATTCCGTTGCCAACATCCTAGGGGCTAGCGCCTTGACATCAACCATTGTTGCAGGAACTCCTGCTGCTATAACCATTGGGGCTGTAACTATAGCAATTGGCGCTTTGGCTCTACTTTGCTTTGCACTCAAACGTAGCAATTTTTTCCCAGCATAACTTTATTCAAAAAGTACCTTAAGGAATCCAGGCCCCGCGCCCCATATTTGAATAAAATCAAATGGGGTGCGGCCCCGCCACTGTGGTGAACCATCTCCATGGTAATTTTTTTTAATCATGCAACAACGCTCAAAAAACTTAATCTTTAATCATCGCCTGATCTGTCCATGCAGGAGTATCGAGAACAAAAATATTCCGTAGGGCGAAAAACCACTTCCTCGAAATCGAAGATATCTATTAAGGTCCCTTCAATAAAACTTTTCTGGGTGCCATTAATTGCTTCTTGACGTTGCTCTACCGGTTGATTTAAAAGAGGTTCTAATACAGATAGAGAGCTTTGTTCGGAAAGTCCTAACGTATTCTGAAAAAAATCCAAATCTGAAATATTATCATCCACAGACAAGAGATCTAAGTTTCCTTCATAAGCTTTAGGAAACTGTTCTACTATCTTTTGATAGAATTGATCTGCAATTAAATTCCTTTCGCGCAAATGATTTAAGGATTTTTTAATCCCTGTTATCCCGGTTACCTTAAATAAGATTCCATGAAACTCCGTATCAATTTGCCTAGCTAGAACACCAATTTCGCCTAAAGCAATTCCCATGATTTCCTTGTGATCTGAAGACACATTAAAAGATATTGTGTTCACATATAAATTTGATTGAGCATGGACTTTGCTTACAATATTTTCATCAGTAACTGGCGACTCAAAAGAACGTGAATTACGACCTGCTGAACGTATTAGCATAAATTCCTGTTACAAAATTCTTAACGAGAATAAATTGTAGACAAATCTCACAATTAACTTCAAGCCTCACATCTGGCGAGCGAATCGTTATGTAAATGACAACAACGCTCAAAAGAACCTTAATCCTTAATCCCAGATAGGTCTGTTTTAATCCTCTCTTCAAGCTTAGTTTTTTCCCTATCTATCAAAGTCCTGATAT
>JAUXXF010000024.1 GCA_030681135.1 Chlamydiales bacterium | reverse complement strand
TTGTGCGATGAGGATAAGCTAAGAGGATTGTTGAATGCAGCTTCCTCCATTTCATCCGCATAACTGTTACTTTCATTATTATCATCTCCTCTAACTTCATTCACTGAACTTTCATTATCTTCTGCTCCCGATAAAAGACTTGAATTCTCGTCGTCATTTCTTCTATAACGGAGTACATGTTTCTTTAGCTGTGGATAAATCATCACGGCTACTAGCATTATGAGTGTTCCTAAATAGATAACCAATCCAAGAATATTCAACCACGATTTCGTATCATACTTCTGATAGTTAGCGCCAGTATTGATCAAAATCAATAGAGACACAATGCTGATGATCTCACAATTTACATCAGTTCGATGACGATAAGGCTGCAAAAACTGAAACAAAAACAAAAAGGACACGAGAATCACCAAAACTAATTCCTGTGAAAGTGGTCGGCCCTCAGGGATCAGACTCACGACAGCTGCAATGGAAATCCTACGGAGCAAAAGTAGAACTTCGGCCCACCAGAGTTCTGGTTTATAGTTTTCATAGAGAAAGCCCATCATAGTCTCCACTTTATGGCTCTTTAAATGGTACCTGTTTCGATGTAATAGTCGCAAAATCAATAAAGGAAAGCCGATAATATAAGCCAAACCAAAAATCACTGAAGGAATAAACAGTTGCAGACAATATACGGATCTGGACGAGTCCAATGAACATTCAATCCAAGGAGCTGCTTCCAAGTACAATGCTGAACTACTATCATCATCAAGCTCAGGAATACAACGAAAGTTGTCAAGAATCTATTTTGTAAATATAAAAAGAAAAATAACAATGATTGATTTTTAGTAACTCTAGCTTCAGAGTGAAAAAGTGTGAAATTACATACCGATGCAGCAATTTCATAGTAAATTATATACCAAAGAAATAAACAAAAACTGAAACACCGATATATCCAGTTGTGTGATGAATGTGCTTCATCATCAATTAATTGGCTAGTTTGGGGCACAGACTCATCAGAATGGATCTGTTCCATTGAATCAGAGTCATTCAGATCGTTTTGGTGAAGTTGTTGCCGGGTGCTCAAAATAATATTGCCAATGTAGTAGACAATAATGCACAACAGGACAATACAGATCGGTAGTACCATTAACATCCAGAATCGAATTACCATGTTGTACCAAGGAAATAGACATTCCAAACCATTTCTATTAACTAGAAAAGAATCTTTTGCGTAAATGGATCCCCAATCATAAAGATTAGCGGTTACTAATGAAGAAGTTTGCACAAAGAAAATCAAGCATTTCAGAACTCCTTCTTGTATATCGGAATTGGTAAAAAACAATACTGTCAAAACTAGTAGCATCACTATCAAAAACCAAGTGGATCCAATACCTAAAAAGAACAATACGACAACTACCATAACCTCTAAAGACAGGGCCAAGAGATTGTTACGAATAAGCAGAGCAACAATAATCAGTACTGCCACAATAACAAAGCTAACAATAGACATCCAAATTTGAGAGTACCATTCATCAGCACATTGAACACACTTTTCTCCATGTGAGTAATAACCAGGTGTGATACATTGCGAACAAGCTCGGTTTGTATAGCCAGAGCAGCATCGGCAATCAAAATCGTTAATCGCACATTGTTTTCCTTCACTATCTGACTGTTCTTCATTAGGATCGACTGCGCAGTAACTACAGTTTACTACCCATTGTAAAAGGCTATCATCAAAAGCCATGGTGCAATAGAATGGCTGGCATGATTCACATGCAATTAGTGCTGTTGGATTCATAAAACCAGATGTAGTTGGAACAGGCCAATATCCTGCGGAAACCTTTAGGATAAAAGTATTACCTTCCAAAACGGAAGAACACTCTTCAAGGGAAAGCTTAAGTATCTCGCACGTTGTACAAATTTTAGACACATTACCCTTATTGGATTCAAGCATTGAGCTTCGAAATGAAATGTCAGAATTCACACAATTTGATAACGATGTAATTTCAGTATCCACCGTAGAGGTTGGGCATGGAGAACAAACTGCAGATCCAGCAACTAAACT
>JAUXXF010000019.1 GCA_030681135.1 Chlamydiales bacterium | reverse complement strand
TAACTGCTCGGATAAGTGGTGAATCTTTTCTCGGAACAGCGTATCTGCTTTTACACCCCATTGAGAGTTGATCTGGATTGTTCCCCAATGCTTAGCAGACCCAACAAAATGGATCTCTAAAGGAGACTTTCCGGGATGTTGGCGAAAGAGGTTTTTGAGAGCCAAGATTCCACTAAAACGGATTTGATCCGCATTGAGCTTCAAACGAATGAGATTCTCTTCTTTCTGACTTGGCGCGGGAGCGGCAGAGGCAGAGGCATTTGCTTTCGCAGTTTTCCATTTGGGCTCCCCTCCCTTGGATTGCGCTTTGAGTCGATCATAAAGATCATCGCACTCTTTGCATTTGGATTCATCCAGCGCGGTCAAATCATCCAGAAAACGGCACTGCAAATGAAGACTCTCCCCTTTTCTCTCTACTTGTAAAAGGGCATAAAGGAGCTGGTTTTCTCGAATGAGCGGCCCTTTTTGCTCAAACATCTCAGGCCAGACGGGAAGCTCAAACCTTTCAAACCCATCTCCAATAGTCAAAATTGCAAATTTCTTCTGCGTTTTCGATGAGATTTTAATCGCTACCGTTTCTACAACAAAGGCTGCACGAAATAAAGCTCCATCAGCCAGGGTTTCAATATCTTTAAAGAGCGTACAAGAGAGACGAGAGAGCATTGGCCGGTAGCGATCCATTGGATGACCTGTCAAATAAAAGCCAAGGAGCTCTTTTTCTCTCTGGAGCGCTTCCATAGGATCTGTAGGACGTAAAACTGTTGGAGGCGAAGAAAAAGGTTTTTCCTCCTCTTCGATCAAAGAAAAAAGGCTAATTACTCCGCGAGAAGATTCTTTTTGCTCTGCAGAGGCCATCTCAAACATCGGCTCAACGCTCTCTCTCATGCTATCGCGGCTCCAGCCAGTAAAGTCAAACGCGCCTGCATCGACAAGAATCTCGATTGTTTTTTTTCCAATCCTCGTTTTATCGACCCGCTGAATAAAATCATACAGGCTCGAAAAAGCCCCTCTTTGCTTTCTCTCTTCCAGAATCATATCGACGACGGCTTCTCCAACTCCCTTAATCCCCGACATGGCAAAACGAATCCCATCTTCTGTAGCAACAAATTCGCTATCTGCCTGATTAATATCCGGAGACAGCGTTGGGATATGCATAGAACAGGCCTCACGAATAAATTTAGCCACTTTCGTCGTATCGTCCTGGTCGCACGTCATTAAAGCCGCCATCCACTCTTTGGGATAATTGGCCTTCAAATAAGCAGTCGTATAAGTTAAATAAGCGTACGCCGCTGCATGGGATTTATTAAAGCCATAGGAGGCAAACTTTTCAATCTTGTCAAAAATCCGGCTCGACGTTTCTGCATCGATCCCCTTTTCCAAAGCTCCCGTTGAAAACTTCTCTCTTTGGCGAGACATCTCCTCTTTATCTTTTTTGCCCATCGCACGGCGAAGGACGTCGCCTTCTCCTAAAGAATACCCAGCCAGAGCGCTTGCAATCTGCATCACCTGCTCTTGATAGACCATGACGCCATACGTCTCAGATAAAATATCTTTCATGAGCGGATGGTCAATCTCAATCTCTTCCCTACCATGTTTTCGTTGAATAAAAGAGGGGATCATATCCATTGGACCTGGACGATACAGAGCGCCGACGGCAATAATCTCTTCAAAGACATCAATATGGAGCTGTTTTACCAGATCTTGCATTCCGCCAGATTCTAGCTGGAACACTCCCATGGTTTTGCCTTGCGTAAGAAGATCAAACGTCGGACGATCATTCAATGGCAAGTTCGTCCAATCGATCTCTTTCCCCTTCGATTTTGCAATCGCATCAACACATTTTTGGATAGAGGTCAGCGTCTTTAGCCCTAAAAAGTCGATCTTCAGCATCCCCGCGCTTTCTACTGGCTTCATGGCAAATTGTGTCACGACCATCTCAGAATCTTTTGCCGTACACACAGGAATATAATCGGTAATCGGACCTCCTGAGATAATCAGGCCGGCTGCGTGAGTGCTCGTATTGCGGATCGACCCTTCTGTCCTTTTTGCCATCTCGAGCACGCGGCGCACTTCAATATCTTGCTCCATAAATTGGCTTAAGGCTGGATCTATCTCAAAAGCCTTCTCCAACGTCATGGTGGGATCTTCAGGAACCAATGCTGCAATCTCATTGACCTTAGATAGTGGCACATTCAACACGCGTCCCACATCTTTGATCGCCATTTTTGCTTTCATCGTGCCAAAAGTAATGATCTGCGCGACTCGATCTTTCCCATACTTAGCGACCGTGTAATCGATCACCTCTTGACGCCTTTCCATGCAAATGTCTACGTCAATATCAGGATAGGACACCCTTTCAGGATTAATAAAACGCTCAAAGAACAGATGAAAACGAAGCGGCTCAATGTCAGTAATGCCGATTAAATAGGCAATGATGGACCCAGCTGCCGATCCTCTTCCTGGCCCCATAGGGATTTTTCTTTGTTTAGCCCACGCAATAAAATCGTAGACAATCAGCATGTAATCGCACATCCCCTTGGAAGCGAGCAGCTGAAACTCGTATTCAAATCTGGCTTTTACCACTTCGAGAGGATCTTTTCCCGGATAGATCTTTTGCACTTCTACCAAGTGCTGAGGCGTATAGCGAGTTTTAATCCCAGCTTGTCCTAAGTCATATAAAAATTGTTCCGCCGCGCGCAGCCTCTCGTCTACTGTATAAGATTTCCCCTCCAAAGCTGGGGCAATAAATACGGGATAGTGCTTCATTGTAAAATCAAGCTCTACATGGCATTTGGCTGCAATATGCTGCGTCTCTTCCAAAGCTAGAGGAATATCTGCAAAAAGGGCCTGCATTTGCTCAGGCGATTTAAAATACAGCTCATGGCTTGCCATTGTCTCGCGTTTCGGATTCGGCGCTTTATTTTTGGGGACACCTCTAGAGTCGCGCTCCCAAATTTCACAAGGCTCTCCCGATTGAACGTTCAATAAGATCTCATGAGCGCGCCAATCATCTCTCTCCAGATAATGGATGTCGTTAGTCGCTACATATTTGATCCCAAATTCCGAAGCTAAAGAGAGAAGCTTCTGATTTACTTTCTTTTGAGCGACGCTATAATCTTGGTACTTTTGGAAAAGCCAATGCTCTTTTTCCATTCCATCTGCAACGATCTGCTCTTCTGTCATCTGATGGCGCTGCAACTCAAAATAAAAATCTTCGCCAAAAAGGTTTTGATACCACTTCACTTCAGTGAAGAGTTGCTCTTCAAGATCTTGCAAAATCAAATAAGGAACATGCCCCTGCATGGGGCCAGAAAGGCAAATCAGCCCCTCTCGATAAAGAGCGAGCGTTTCTTTATCAATGCGGGGCTGATAATAAAATCCTTCTAAAAACCCTATTGAGGAGAGTTTACAAAGATGTTGATATCCTTGATTATTTTTCGCCAAAAGGATCAGAGGAAACCCATTGGGCTGTCCAGGGATCCGTTTTTTTTCATGTCTTGAACCCGGCGCTATCCAAATCTCACAACCTAAAATAGGCTTTATTTTCGCAGACTTACAGGCTTTGTAAAAATCAATCGCTCCATAGAGATTCCCCATATCCGTTAAGCCAAGGGCTGACATCCCATAGCGTTTTGCCTTATCAACCAAAGCGGTTACAGATGCTGTCGAATCTAAAATGGAAAATTGCGAGTGGACGTTGAGTGGGGTCCAGGTCATAGGGATCGTCCAATAATATAGTTCCCTCGAGTAGGGTAAAAGTTATGCTTGGGCGATCCCATAAATTTATTGCTCCTCACATGTTTTCTGGCGAGGACTCGATTTTAAAGACCAAAGAGGGAACATCAAAAGGATGGATAGAAAAGCACTAACCATCAAAATCATAAAAAACATATTCCATCCCCACTCTTTTGTAATGGCTCCCAGAGGACCTCCTGCAAAAGCAGCTCCTAGGTAAGCAAAACATCCTACAAAGCCCGTAGCTGTAGCTGCGGCTTTTTTATGAGATAACTCTGCAGGGACCATGCCGATCAGCATTTGAGGACCAAAGATAAAAAAGCCAAAAAGAAACAAGAAAAAGCTATCGACGGCAATCCAAGAGACCGGAAACATCTGATAACAAGCCATAGAACCTAGTGTAAGCAATCCACACAAGACAATAACAGGAATTCTTTTGCCTTTAAACAAAATATCAGAGGACCACCCTGCCGCAAGGCTTCCTACAAATCCTCCAATCTCAAAACAGCTTACGCATGCCCCAGATTCCAAGAGAGGATAGTGCTTAAATTCCACTAAATAGAACATGCTCCAATCATTAATGGCCGTACGGATCAACCCCACAAAAAAGTAGGCAAAAGCCAACACCCAAATGTACTTGTTGGTCAATACGTATTCCCATAAAATTTCTTTAGCGGTAAATTGCACTTTTTCTTTTTGCTGTCTTCCGTTGTCCGGATAATCGTTTCGAAATTTTTCTATAGGAGGCAAACCTAGTGATTGAGGAGTATCTCTTAATCGATTGATTAAAAAGACTCCCCCTAAAATGCATAAAACCCCTGGCACATACAAAGCAAAGCGCCATCCAAATTGTGCAGCACATCCAGCAGCAACAAGAGGAATCAGGGCGCCGCCTAAATTGTGGGACGTGTTCCACACAGCCCACCACCGTCCCCTTTCAGAATGGGAATACCAATGGGTAAGTAGTTTAGCACAGCCAGGCCATCCCCACCCTTGAAACCATCCATTTAAGCCCCAAAAAATAGCAAAGGCCCACCAAAAAGAGGAACTTCCAAACAAAATGTTGAAAACCCCCGTCAAGATAAGACCTATGGACATGAAATATCGTGGATTGGACTTATCTCCTAAAATGCCGCTTAAAAATTTACTGGCTCCATAGGAAAGACTCAAAATCGTCCCCAAGAGCCCGAGCTCAAATTTATCTAGCCCCAAATCATTTTGCAAAGCTGGCAGAGCAAAAGTAAAACTCTTGCGCGTCAAGTAATAAAAAGCATAGCCCACGTACATTGCATAAAATGTGCGAAGACGCCAGTACTTGTAGTTTTTTTTTACTACTTCTTCGTCTTGAATCTCCTCAATGTAGGGAGCTGGCCTCAAAAAATTAAGAACACTCACCGAATGTCTCTCCATTACAGGCAAACGGGACAAGCCTAAAGCTCCTTGAGACTTATGTCAATGCTTTTAGAAAGCCTATCCCAGAAAGCTATTAATTATTAATTTCTACTATTCAAAATCAACAGTTTTGAATCATTTTCGGTATATGTCAACGCCGTTTTTTTATACAGCATTTTTTTCTCGGGGCTCCTTCATCTTGGGGCTCCGCCCCAAACCCCACCAAAGGACTTCGTCCTTATGGAATCCTATTTTCTTTTTTTCTAAGACAAAGCTCAACGATAAAAACGATATAACGATATAACGATATATTTTTTATCGTTACATCGTTTTTATCGTTGAGCTTTGTCTCGGAAAAATAAAAAAAAGGGGGTTTCCAAAGGGCGCCAGCCTTTTGGCGGGGTTTGGGGCGGAGCCCCATCTCAAAAACATGGTATTATTTTCAGACCCGGTTTATAATGGGGACAAAAAGTGTGTTCAAAAATGAAGTTTCAGCTTCCTAAAGGGACCTTTGATATATTGCCTTATCAGGCAAAAGAGCCATGGCAAGAGACTGCCCTTTGGCACAGTCTGGAGGCTGTGATTGCCTCGATGGCTGCGGAGTATGGCTATTCGGAGATCCGAACGCCTATGTATGAGCAGACAGAACTTTTTGCTAAGGGTGTAGGAGAAGAAACTGACGTTATTGGAAAAGAGATGTTTAGCTTTAAGGATCGAGGGGGAAGAGATCTTTCTTTAAGACCTGAAGGGACCGCATCGACCATGAGAGCCTTCATTGAACATCATTTATCCCAGGCGAGAGCGGGTCATAAACTCTATTATATGGGGCCAATGTTCCGCTATGAAAGACCTCAATCAGGAAGGTATCGCCAATTCCATCAATTTGGCGTAGAGGCCATTGGGATCGAAGATCCGGCGCAAGATGCTGAAGTCATCGATTTATCATATCAGATCTATGCAAGACTGGGGCTTAAAAATTTAAAAGTGAAGCTCAATAGTGTGGGAGATGTAGAGTCCAGAGGGGCTTACCGCGAGGCGCTTGTAAACTATTTCAGACCTCACTTAGAGCAGCTATCCGCAGACAGCAAAGTGCGCTTCGAAAAAAATCCTCTTCGCATCCTCGACTCAAAAGATCCTGGAGATAAAAAACTCATTCAACATGCGCCTTCGATTCTTACCCATCTTTCTCTGCCTGCCAAACAACATTTTCAAGAAGTATGCCGTTTGCTGGATTTGATCAATATCCCTTATGAAATTGACGATCGTATTGTGAGAGGTCTGGATTATTACGTAAAAACCGTCTTTGAAATCACGAGCGAGGATTTAGGAGCGCAAAATGCGCTTGGCGGAGGCGGCAGATATGATGGGCTCTTAGGCTCTCTCGGCGGACCTAATCTCCCGGGAGTAGGTTTTGCGACGGGAATTGAGAGGATCTTGCAGACCATGATCGCTCAAGGAGTAGCTCAGCCAAAAAGAAGAGGACCTCTCATCTATTTTATTCCTTTAGGAGAAGAGGCAAAAGCAAAATGTTTTGCTCTAACCGCTTTATGCCGCCGTCAGCATCTCTTTGCAGAGATTGAGCTTCATGCAAAAAAAATGCAAAATGCCCTGCAAAATGCCGTTCGATCGGCTGCTATGTACGCCGCCATCATCGGCTCTGAGGAATTGAGTTCGAACCGCATTAGCTTAAAACATCTGGAAACTCGGCAGACAGTCGAGATTTCCTTAGATCACTTAATAGACCACCTTCAAGGAAGGATTTTATGAAAAAATCTCTTTTGCTTTCCCTTTGCGCAGCTCTTTCTCTGTATGCCGATGTGCCAGCAGAACAAAATATTGCCAAAATTTCCGAAGCGATGGGACATCTTATTGGCAAAAATCTTGAAGCGTTGGGACTCGAGCTCGATATTGAAGCCATTGTCAAAGGATTACAAGACGCTTCTGAAGGGAAAAGCTCTCCTATGAAAGAAGAAGAGTGCGTCCAAGCGATTGCTGTTTTACAAGAAGAACATTTGGAAATACTCGCTGAAAAAAATCGACAGGCAGCAGAGATTTTTTTAGAGACCAATCAAAAAACTGAAGGGGTCGTCAGCTTAGAAAATAATAAAATTCAATACAAAATCCTTAAAGAAGGGGCAGGACAAGCTCTCGAACCTTATAACTCTCCGATTGTCCGCTACTCCGCTCGTTATCTAGATGGAGAGGCCCTAGAAACCATTGCCGAAGAAGAGCTTATTTCTCTCGATGAAACGATTCCTGGTTTTAGCAAAGGAATTATAGGGATGAAAGAAGGAGAGCTCCGGACATTATATTTGCACCCAGACCAAAGCTTCGGAAAACAATCCCATTTTCCTCCTGACGCTCTGATGATTTTCGAAGTAGAGCTCATTAAAGCCGATGGGTCTGCCGATGCACAAGCCTTATCCGATAGTGAAGGCCTTCCCCAAAGATGGCAGCAGGTCGATGCTGAAGAGACGTCAATCCAGTAGACCTCTTTCGAAACTAAGGTTCTGTCGATTTTAGGGATTATTTTGGCCTATTTTCGATTTTTTTGACAGGGATTATATCAACTTCGTATATTACCCCTGCCAAAAAAATCGAAAATAGGCCAAAATAATCCCTAAAATCGACGAACCCTTAGTTCCGAAAGAGGTCTAGTGAAAATCGTTCTCTTCCAGCCCCAAATCCCTCAAAATACAGGCAATATTGTAAGAACTTGCGCAGCCACCAACTCCTCGCTGCTTTTAGTTCGTCCCCTTGGATTTAGCACGAACAATCGATGGTTGAAACGAGCAGGTCTCGACTACTGGGCGAACGTGCAGATCGAAGAAATCGATGATCTTAACTCTTATTTAGAACAAACTTCCGCTCCTTTTTTCTTCCTCTCGAGCAAAAGCGAAACTCCTTATACGAAAGCTTCCTATACGTCAGATTCTCTTCTGATCTTTGGCTCAGAAACCAGCGGCCTTCCCCCTGTTTTTAAGGAGAGATGGCCAGAGCATTTTTATACTATTCCTATGGCGAAAGACGCTCGCTGCCTTAACCTGGCAAACAGCGCAGCGATTGTGCTCTTTGAAGCGCTTAGACAAACTGAGTTTGTTACTCTTTCCTAGAAGTTCCACTGATTTTTAGATATACCGCGGTCGGAACTTATTATCTCTCAAAAGGGAAGCGTTTTAAATCTTCTGCAGCAAAGGTATTGGGGAAAATCGTACGGGCCTCAGCAGCCAGCTCTTCAGCCTCTCTATAGCGAGCAGAAAAGTGGCTTAAAATAAGAGTTTCTACACCAGCATCCGCAGCCAGCTTTGCAGCCTGTAGGGCCGTCATATGCATATACTCATGAGCCAGAGAGCGCTCTTTATCTGCATAGGTACTCTCACAAAGAAGCATTTTAGCTCCACGCGCCAGCTCAAGGGCGGCAGAGCAAGGACGAGTATCGATCACATAAGCAAAAGCATCTCCCTTGCGAATGCGGCTTACCTGCTCCAATAAAACAGTGCGACCATTAATATGAATACTCCCCTCTTTTTCTAGAATCCTCACAGACGGTCCATCAATGCCAAGCGCTTTTAGATCTTCTTTGTTAAATTTGATCGTATCTGGCTCTGTAATGCGCCAGCCTATATTTTCCACTCCATGCTCCAGAAAAGCAGCTTCAATACGGAACTTTCCATCATCTTCAACTAAACCTGCGGATTTCACCGGATGCTCGATCACTTCAATCTGCTCTTTATACATGCAGCAATAACGGAGCCGGTCGAAATATTTTTTACCAGCCGCAGGATAGTAGCAATGAATAGGATGGGAGACTTTATCAAGGTTCAAACGCATCAGCATCGAGCCGAGTCCTAAACAATGATCTCCATGAAAATGACTAATAAAGATCCGCTTGACGACAGGAGGAGCGATCTCGGCAAAAATAAACTGCCGCTGCGTCCCTTCTCCAGGATCGAAAAGAAGCCCTTCATCATTCCAACGAAGCAAGTAAGCGCCGTGGTTGCGAAAGCGGGTCGGTTGCTGACTCGAACAACCAAGAATCGTTAAATCTCTAACACTCATCGGGCGACTCTCCAAGAAAAAAACCGAAGCCTTCCCAGAAAAACCCCTAATAGGGCCCCGCTAATATGGGCTGTATTGGCAATATTGAGAGGAAATTGCACACTGCTAAACATCTGAAGGATAAAAGAGACCAGTTGAAGAGTAAACATCGCAAGCACGAAAAGAAGCAAAAAGAAAAGGGTTGATGGATGAATCGGATATCCTTCCCAGGGAGCGACTTTCTGACGGCTCCAGATAAAACCTGCAAGCCCCATGACAACTCCCGAATAGCCTAAAAAAAATGGTCCCCCCATCAAATACTGAAAAGTATTCGATCCTATAGCAACGATCGCCATGAAAACAAGAGTCTTCCAAATCCCAAGTCTCTCTTCTACAGGCCTGCAAAGGACCCATACCCATAACATGTTGAAAAGAATATGAAGAATCCCTGCATGCAACACACAAGGCGAAATAAGCCGCCAAATCTCCCCCTGTCGAATTTTCACCCATAAAGGACCTTCTGCGGACGAACTGTCTCCTGTTTTCCAACGGAGTACTACCCAATCATAAACCCCTCGCCAGTAGGCTGCAGAGGGAAGAGAGGCGATATCGGCCTGCAGCTCCGGAGAAAGAGGTTGGGAAGCTGGAGCCGGATGCTTTTGCATAAGCTCAGTGAGCTTTTCAAAAAAAGGAGGCAGATCATAGAGAAGGGTCGTCTGGATCGGTGTAAAAGAAAATATCGCCTCAGGGACGCCCTCTTCCAAGAGAGGAAGTTCTTGATAGGTATTCACAAAAAATACAAGCGTACATAAGGCAATGATCAAACTCGTCAAATAGCTAGAGACTTTTTGCACCACAGGAGCTCTCTCTTCTGGCTCTATCGGGAGAGGGGGCTCTTCAACTACTTGCTGAGTCAATGGAATATCAAACGCTGAGTCAGCGGGATTTTGCAAAAACTGCTCAAATCCAAGCTTTGCTTCATCTAATCGATCTTCATCATGAACCCATACTTGATAAGAGATAAAACCTCTCGACGCCTCTAAAGAGGGCTCGCAAGTATGGGCGATCCCCAATTTCTTTAAATAACCTGTAAAACGCAAGGCTTCTTGCTCAGATAAAATAGTTCCTATACTTCGCATAAGTCTCGAATCTTCTTGATAAGTTCAGATGTGGATAAAGAAGGGATCCGATCTACTAAATGTAGTCTCGCCCCACAAGTCCTTACCGTAGCAGCTTCGATACAATTTTTGCCATACTCTATTCCATTTACATGAACATCAGGCCGAACTGTCTCAATAAAACGGCACGGATCGGTCTCTTCAAACCACGTGACATAATCCACAAATTCCAAAGCCGCCATCATCTCAAGACGATACTTAAGCGGCACGATCGGCCTTGTAGAGCTTTTATAGACTTGAATCGAAGCGTCTGAATTCAAGCCGACAATCAAACAATCAGCTTGAAGCTTTGCCTGACTAATCATGTACAAATGGCCAGCATGAAGCAGATCAAACGAGCCGTTTAATGTAGCAACCCTCAAATGCCTGCCCTTCAAACGAGAGACGGCCTGCTCAAGCTCCTTTGGCTCGATGAGTTTTTTTTCTAACCACGCGGGCCTCATGAGACTTCCCCTCCGAGAATGCTATCTTAAATACTTCATCATAATAGTCCACAAAATGGACCTCGAGACCCTTTTTTAAATACTCGGGCAGCTCATCATAATCTCTCAGGTTTTCCTTAGGGAAAATCAGAACATCAAGTTGCGACCTACGCGCAGCAATCAATTTTTCTTTCAATCCCCCGATAGGAAGTACCTTTCCGGTCAGCGTGATCTCTCCCGTCATTCCCAAATTCTCTTTGAGAGGTCGGTTCATGAGCAAAGAAAAAAGAGCTGTCACCATGGTAATCCCTGCAGAAGGTCCGTCTTTTGGCGTCGCACCTTCTGGAATATGAATATGGACCTGGGACTTTTCAAAAAACGGAGTCCCTGGAGCATGCTGTCCCAGATGGCTTTGCACATAGGTCCAAGCAATTTGCGCCGATTCTTTCATCACATCGCCAGCTTGCCCCGTAAGCTTCATCTCCGTTTTTTCTGCTGGATACTTGACCGTTTCGATGTATAAGGTAGCGCCTCCCATCGACGTCCAGGCAAGCCCGGTTGCCACTCCAACAGGATTGACTTTGTAATAACGATCGCTCGTAAATATCGGCTTACCTAAATAAGTCGATAAATTCGACTCACTGATGATCGTCTTTGGCAAAGTTTTCTTTGGTTTTTGCTCCTGATTTTTAGCAATCTTAACAGCCACTTTGCGTAAAATCTTTTTCAAATTATTCTCCAGACTGCGAACTCCAGACTCTCTTGCATATCCATTAATAATTTGAGCGACAGCCCCTTTCGTAAACAAGACATCGCCAGCCTTAAGTCCCATCGTTTTCCGATTGCGAGGGATTAAATATTTGCGAGCAATTTCAATTTTCTCTGCTTGAATATAGCCAGAAAGACGCAATATCTCCATTCGATCTTTCAAAGGCTCAGGGATCGTATCCAAAATATTCGCCGTAACAATAAAGAGAACGTTTGAAAGATCGCAGGGCACATCGAGATAATGATCTAAAAAATCCCGATTTTGCTCAGGATCCAATACTTCTAAAAGAGCTGAGGCGGGATCTCCATGATAACTTGCCCCCATTTTATCAACCTCGTCGAGCATGATCACAGGGTTCATCGTCTGCGTATATTTAAAGGCCTGGATCATCTTCCCCGGCATAGCTCCAATATATGTACGACGGTGTCCTTTGATCTCCGCCTCATCGCGCATGCCTCCCACGGAGAATCGATAAAACTTTCGGTTCAGAGCTCTAGCAACACTCTTACCAATACTTGTTTTCCCAACGCCCGGAGGGCCTACAAGACAAACAATGCTTCCCTTCACTCCACCTGTCAATTTACCTACGCCAATAAATTCTAGAATCCTCTCTTTAATATCTTTGAGGCCATAATGGTCGTGCTCTAAAATTTTTTCCGCTTTTTCCAAATCGTGCGTCTCTTTGCTATAAATGCCCCAGGGAACTGAGGTCAGCCAATCAAGATAGTTCCTACATACGCCATACTCAGCTGATTGAACTTCAAGAGCGCTCAACTTGTCCATCTCTTCGCGGATCACTTTCATGACCTCATCTGGGACAACTCTTTTCTTTAAACGCTCCTCAAACTTCTCAGCGTCCATAGTTTTATCGTCTTTTTCGACGCCCAGCTCTTTTTTAATCGCCTTCAATTGCTCTCGAAGGAAAAACTCCCGCTGCGTTTTGGAAATCGTCGCTTCTATCCGCTGATTGATAGTACTTTGCAGCCTACTAATATCGAGTTCTTTTTTCAAAAGAAGAAGAGCCTTATCGATCCTCTTTTCAATGTCGAACGTTTGCAGCACTTCTTGAAGCTCGTCTCGGCTAGCTGTCGTCAAAGCGACTGCAAAGTCAGCCAATCGACCCGGCTCTGTAAAATCTGAATGGCCAAGGAAAATTTGGAGCTCTTCTTTAAACAAAGGATTTAATTTCAAAAGCTCTTTAATCGTCGTAATAATGCTAATTGAATAGGCCTTCAATTCCCGAGACAGGTTTTCTAGAGGGGTGTCTTCGTGATATTTCACTTGGGCGCAAAGGTATTTGGCTTTTACTGTTTTTTCAATGGTGACCCTTTTCTCCATATTCAAAACAACTTGAGCTCCTCCCCCCTCCATCGGAATAATGCGCAAAATTCTAGCAAGCACGCCGACTCGATACAAATCGCTCAAACCAATTTTATAAATGTTCGCATCTTCCTTGTCCGTCAAAAATAACCCAAGGCATTTATGGTCTGTTTTCGCAACAATTTTTAATACTTCATAAAAACAGCCGGGTTCAATGACAACAGGCGCTGCCATTCCAGGGAAAAAAGGCCTCCGATTCAAAGGCAGTACAAATAGCTGACTGGGATAAAGCAAAGAGACTGAAGGGCGAGTCGATTTTTGATCTGCCTGTTTTTCAGAAACCTCTTCATTTTTTACTGGCAAATTTTCCGGTTCGTTAACTAACTCCAAAGGCACCTCTAAATATAAGAGATTCACTTTAACATTCTCTCTAAAAACGCGCAATCTGTATACTTGTGTCATGAAAACGCTTATTTTAGAAACAAGCACAGAAAAAAGCTGTATTCTCCTCGCAGAAAACGGGATTATAAAAAAAAATATTTTTTTGCAAGGAGGCCCAAATCTTTCAACCTCTATTGCAAAAGAGCTGAAAATTCTCCTCGCTGAGGAACAAACTCCGATAGAAGCTATTTTTGTCGGAGAAGGGCCGGGATCGCATACAGGCGTGCGCGTAGGAATGGCGCTAGCTAAAGGACTTTCTTTTGGCTGGAATATTCCCCTCTACGGATTTTGCAGTCTAAAAGCCTTTATTCCCCAATGTCTCGGCCCTTTTGCCGTCCTTCTAGATGCCCGAATGGGGGGCGTTCATGTGCTGCTCGGCCATCGAACAGCGGACCATCTTCACTCAGAAGAGCCTCTACTTGTCAATCCAGACGAGCTCACTTCTCTCCTTTCCGGAATCTCTTGTATTGTTTCCCCCCTTCCTAAAGAGCTGGAAAAAAGGGGCACCCCCCTAAATATCCAGGAAGCTTCCCTGCAAATCAGCGAACTTGCCTTCAGAAGCTATTCGCAATCAACGGAAGCTTAGATTACGAACAGGTTCTCAGATTAGAGTTGAAATTAAGCAGCCAATCTCTTAAGATGAACACCAGTATTTTAAACCAACCCTTTTAGGTAATCACAGATGCCAAGCGTAAAAGTAAGAATCGGCGAGCCTATTGATAAAGCTCTTCGCGCTCTAAAGAAAAAACTTGATAAAGAAGGAATCATGAAGTCAGCGAAGGCTCATCGTTTCTATGATAAACCCTCAGTAAAAAGCCGCGCAAAGTCCAAAGCCGCCACAAAGCGGACAAAAACTGCTCTCAGACGCGGATATTAAGAATTCTAAGATCTCTTATCCCCCTTCTCGTATAGGGGGGTATATCTACTTAGCAGTCATTTCCAAAAACTGCCAAATTCCTTTATAAGAATTCCCCTTTATGCTACGATAAGGGTGAACCTGTTATAACGAGTTAATAAACTTATGAAAGACTATTACGCAACTTTAGGCATTGCCCGCGATGCTTCGCCTGAGGACATAAAAAAAGCTTATCGCAAAAAGGCTCTAGAGTGCCATCCAGACCGCAATGCTGACAACCCGAATGCAGAAGCTACCTTCAAGCTAGTTTCAGAGGCCTATGAGGTGCTGAGCGATGAGAATAAACGACGTATTTATGACCAGTACGGAGAAGACGGCCTCCGTCAGGGCGCGGGAGGAGGCGGTTTTTCAGGTGGTTTTTCCTCTATGGAAGAGGCGATGCGAACCTTTATGGGAGCATTTGGAGGCCAAGGGGGCGGCGGTGGTTCTATTTTTGAAGCTTTCTTTGGAGGCCAAGGTGGAGATCCCCACGCACAGCATCAAGGAGCCAGCAAGAGAACATCTGTCAGCATTAGCTTTGAAGAAGCGGCCAAAGGAACAGAAAAAGAGCTGTCGATTGTCAATCAAATCAACTGTAAAGACTGTCAAGGCAGTGGCGCTAAATCAAAAAATAGCATAAAAACATGCTCTACCTGCCAAGGGCGCGGGCAAGTATTTCAAAATCGCGGCTTTTTTAGCATGACAAGCCCCTGTCCCAACTGCGGTGGAGCCGGACAAGTCATCACCGATCCCTGCCGTGGATGTGGCGGCTCTGGCAGGGTTAAAGATAAACAGCGCATAACCATTCGCATCCCTGCTGGCGTTGATACAGGAATGAGACTGAAAATGAATGGATATGGAGACGCAGGACCTCCTGGATGTCCTCCTGGAGATCTCTACGTGGATATCGAAGTGCAATCTCACGCTACGTTCAAGAGAGAAGGAGATGATGTCTATATCGAACTGCCTCTCACTTTCCCAGAAGCGGCCCTCGGATGCAAAAAAGAAGTACCCACTCCTTTAGGAGAAAGATGCAAGGTCACCATTGCTGAAGGAACACAGACGGGCAAACTCCTGCGCGTTGGCGGCAAAGGGTTTCCCAACGTTCATGGCAAAGGCAGCGGAGATCTGATTGTCCGCATCCTCGTAGAAACACCTGTTAAACTCTCTGAGAAACAAAAAGAGCTTCTCAGATCGTTTGAAGAGTTAGAGGCTCCTCAAAATCAACCAAGCAAACGCACTTTCTTTGACAAGATTAAAGACTGTTTTGCGAGTTAAGTGTAAAAAATGAACCTGCAAAGTCTTTTGTCTTAAAAGACTTTGCAGGCTTCCTGCTAGACGATTTTTTTTAAAGAATCGAGATCTTTTTTCAACTGACTGAAATTTGTTGCATTATCATTCTCTTCAAAAGCGGCAAGATCCTTTGCAAGCGTTTCATTATGCTTTAATAGTTCTTTCTTCTGCAGCTCGCTGGCAGTCTCTTGCAACACCTGCATCGCTTTTTCCATGACTTTTTTAAACTCAGCTTTTTGAAACATCTCCATGCTCTTCAACTTCGAATGAGAATAATCATCAAGCGCGCGAGAAAACAGATCGACTCCTTGCTTATACTCTGCCTCATAGGCTTTTTTATCTTTGGGAGATAAAGGCCCAACCCCTCCTGATATTTGATCTACCATTGTTTCCTCTCAACTACATTCCTATTTTTCTCTTTGCCCAAAACCAAAAAAAAGGTAAACAGAGAAAAAAGAATGTTTAAGGCTGTAATGAAAACACCATGGATCTTATTTGGCCTATTAGGTTGTATAAGTATATGGGGACAAACTGTTCATAAATCTCCCGAAGAGATCCAACAAGAACTAGATGAAGCAGAAGAGCAGCTTAGGCGAGCTGAAGAGATGTTCGATCCCTGGTATACAGGTCCTCTAGTAACCCCTTCTGCCTCCATGATGCCCCCAGGTTACGCGAACACCCAAGGATATCTCTTCTTCACACAAGACTACGCAGCATTCAATGAAGATCGAAAGTCAGTCTCTTTTGCTAATGACAGCTATAATTTAAATCCTTATAACAGTTTACAAATCGGCGTCACCGATTCGGTCGATACAAACCTTGTGTTACAAACGCAAACAAACTGGTTCAAAGGAGACTCTGCAGGAGGATTTGGAGATTTACAAGCGAATATCGGCTTTAAAATCCAAGGTGAAACGCTCTATGTTCCCAAAATGAAATTCACCATCCAGGAAACTTTTCCCACGGGAACCTACCAACATCTCCGCCCAGATGGTCTCGATGCAGCAGGAAAAGGCGCCTACACCACCTCGTTTTCTTTTGCCATGACAAAAATTATGTTCTGGTCTACGCCTCACCCAATGAACACAAGACTAGCCATGGCCTACAAAATTTCTACTCCCGTTAAAGTTCACGGATTTAACTCCTACGGCGGCGGCTATGGAACGCATGGGACCGTCCACCCAGGGAACCAATTTACGGCTGACTTAGGGATAGAGGTTAGTTTTGATCAACACTGGGTTCTAGCCAATGACTTTGTCTACGTAGCCACCAATAAGACCAAGTTCCACGGGTATCCAGGAGTCACCTCCACAGGAACTCCAGCAACAGTGGGCTCAGGATTTAGCGATACTTTTAGCTTAGCTCCAGCCATTGAATACAACTGGAGCGGCAACTTCGGTATGCTAGCCGGCGTCCAATTCTCTGTCTACGGCCGCAATAGCACCAATTTCATCTCCACCATCATCAGTATCACATATGGCTTCCCAGTGGGCCCTTGGAAGAAAAGTTAAAATTTTCCTAAAACCTGATTTTCAACAAGATATACATCCACCAAAACAGCTAAAGTTGGATAAATTATCAACACAAGACTCTAACATTAAATAACTTATTAAAAAGAACTAAAAATGTAACAGAAAAACCCAGTTGCGATTAGCGGGCGTTTCTGTTACATTTCTGATATGATAAGATCGAAATATTCAGAGGCTTTCAGGGCCCTTTCCAAGAAAGGGGTTTTCTCCTCCGCGGAGGGCAGAGAGGAGGGAATTCCTCCTCGCATGTTGGCTTATTTCTGCGAAAAAGGGCAGATAGAGAAGATCCGACGCGGAATGTATAAGATCAAAAACCTTGATTTTGATTCGGCATTTGAATGGGAAGACTTGGCACTAACCGCTTTAGGCATCCGAAACGGCGTCATCTGTCTCATTTCAGCTCTATGCTATTATGGTTTGACAGACGAAATCATGAGGGAATTTTGGATCGCCGTTCCCCATGCTACTACTTCTCCTTCAAGGGAAAATGCCCACATTATCCGGATGCGCAATACTTCCCTTGGCCAGACAACCGTCAAAATTGGAAGTCGAAAAATTAAAATCTTTGACAGAGAGCGAACCATCGTTGATGCATTTCGTTATCTGGATAAAGAAACCGCTTTAAAAGCCCTTCAAACCTATTTGAAAGCAGATAAAAAAGAAAAACCCGACATCGACAAGCTTCAAAGATACGCAAAAAAGCTTAGAACTAATTTAAACCCTTACATTTCGGCATTTATGTTATGAAATCTGCAATAGAACAATCAATCAAAGAGAAAATCAAAGTCCTTGCTAAAGAAAGAGAGTCGACTTTCGCTGAACTATGGAGGAATTTGATCCTGGAGAGATTTCTTACACGCTTAGCCAAGTCTCCCTTCAAAGAAAAATTCATTCTGAAAGGAGGATCTCTCCTTGCGAAGTACATACATCTTGGCAGAGAAACACAGGATCTCGATTTTTTAATTCAAAAGCTATCAAATACAGAGCACTCATTGAGAACTGCTTTGCAAGCAATTTGCAATGTCGACGCCGACGATAGTTTTTCCTTCGAAGTCACTAAAATCAAAATCCTCGACCATTCGCAGCTCGCATACACAGGAACTGAAGTCTCCTTGCAAGCATTATTCGGCGCTACAAAAACAGTCATACGCATGGATTTAGGATTCGGCGACCGCGTCGAACCGATTGAACATTCAATAGATTTGACCACCACATCGAAAGGCCCTCTCTTTGAAAGCAGAATTTGTCTACATTGCTATCCAAAGGAATTCATTTTCGCAGAGAAGTTGGAAACAATTGTTTTCCGAGGAGAAGGCAATACTAGAATGAAAGACTTTCAGGACCTCTACTCTCTGATCCAGCAAGATGTTTTAGATAGCTCTTTAGCGAAAAAAGCTGTAGAGCTTGTTTTCCATCATAGGAAGACTTCTCTCAAGAAGCTACCTGCCTCATTTGGAAAAGACGCTTTTGAAATCATGGAAAAAAATTGGGGAGCCTACCGCAAAAAAATCAAATTGAAGAAAGAGATATTCAAGCTACCTGAATCTATAGAGGAAGTTGTTTCGATCGTGAATCAATGGCTGGAAGAAAGAGCTTTCTTCTAACATGAATCATTTTCACCTATAGAGGAAGCTCTCAAAAACTCCCTCTAAAGTGAAAAAGTTGCAAAAACCAACGCTCGCCCGTTACTGCCACTCTTATAATTAGAGCTTGGCCTCTTTTTACTCGTACATAAACTGAGGGTTGTCTTTTGTTTTTTCACACAAAGCGATTACATGCTCTATGTATTCTCCGATTAGTTTTATACCTCTATCGGACAAAGAAAGTTCTTTTCCATATTTTTGAAGAAGCTTTAGCTCTAGATTGTTAAAGGAGTCAAAATCAATCCGATGTTCAATTGGCTTATCAAGAGATAGAAGTTCACTTTTATCGATTAGTTCAAGTAATTTTTCTTCAGTAATTGTCTGGATAGCCAGTTTGAGTTTTTCTTTATCATCACTAGTTCCGCTGAGGTCTCTACTTCGCAGAAGAGCCCCTAAAACCAGCTCAAGACCTGTAGAATATTGATAACTTAGCGCTCCTTCGATAATAAAAGGAATTTCTTCGGTTGAAGCCTTACTTACCATATCAAGAAGCTTTTCATATGAATATCCAACTGGACCGGCAGTATGAATAAATTCTCCTCCAGCGGCGCTTTTCGCAGCATTTCGAATTTCCCCTAGCGTTGCCTTTGGCTTATCGTTATTGCCGATGATTTTTTTTGCTTGGTCGCTAATCTTTAAATCTTGCGAGGAAAGAAATTCTATTTTATTAGCACGTCCACAAAGAGAACCGGCCGTAAATAAAACGGCAAAGCATACAGGGATTACCACTGTAAAATAGGATGCTATAGCTAACAATGCTAAAGCATTTGTTTTAGTAGTATTTCGTTTGTAATCCGAAATATCTTGAAAAGCATAAAAATAATTTGCGCATACTTCTAAAAGTTTCATCCGGGCCCGTAAATAATAAATCTTTTAAACAATCAAACAACTAACAAACTGAAGTGACGAGTTTACCGGGCAATCCTCATTTAGAACAACCCCTTTTGCAGAAAATATTTTTTACAATATAGCGCCAACCTATTACCTGCTCGGGTGTTTTTCTCACAACTTCGCAACACAGAGAAAAAGATTCCTCATACCGTTCAAATTGAATGAAAGATTCAATCATCTCTTGAGGTTTTTTATTATTTAACAACAAACCTTTAATCACATCTATTAAATGAAAAAGAAACGCATGTCATAACAGAAAATAAATGAGAAAAAACTAATAATATAAAAATTCACCCCATGTTGCCAATTTTTAGACCATTTCGAAAAATCTAGGTTAAAATTGCAAAACATTAAAAATAAGAGACTTACAACATCTTGATCTTTAAAGCCTAGTCTCTTACAATAAGTGCTCATTGAGAGCTTTCTTATGCCCATTCTTAAAACAATCGCCCTTTCCAAAACTTATGGCTCCCTAGTAGCTCTTAAAGAAGTTAGTTTTTCGATCGAAAAACAAGACATTTATGGAATCATCGGACTGAGTGGCGCTGGAAAATCTACCCTGCTCCGCTGTCTAGCCGGACTTATTCCCCCCTCTAGCGGCCAGGTGTTTTTTCAAAACGATGAGTTTTCACAGTTAAAAAAATCCTCGATCCGTCGTTTGCGCCTTCGGATGGGAATGATTTTCCAACATTTCAATTTGCTTAGCAGCCGAACAGTAGCTGACAATATTGCCTATCCCCTGGAAATCGCGGGCGTTTCAAGCGACGAACGAGAAAAGCGGATCGATGAGCTTTTGCATCTGGTCGGACTTACAGCTAAAAAAAACACCTACCCTTCATCGCTTAGTGGCGGAGAAAAGCAACGAGTAGGAATTGCTCGCGCTCTTGCGAACAAGCCCGACATTCTTTTTTGCGATGAGGCTACTTCTGCCTTGGATCCTAAAACAACAAGAGAAATTTTAGATCTTCTCAAAACTGTCAATCAAAAGTTGGGAGTTACGATCATCCTCATTACCCACGACATGGAAGTGATTAAGAGAATTTGCCATAAAGTCGCCATTCTTGAAGGAGGAAGGATTGTAGAACAAGGTAGTGTAGCTAAGGTCTTTTCTGATCCCGAGCATCCCACGACCAAACATTTTATTCAGGGCTCTTCCCATGAAATCCCCGAGGAATTTTTTCAACCTCCCTCGCCTAATCGAAAGCTTCTTAGACTCCGCTTTACCGGGAAAGCTGCCGGAGAGCCTTTTATTGCACAAATCGTTAAACAGTACCATGTCGATGCAAATATCTTACTCGGCTGGATCGATCGGCTGCAAACAACTACAGTCGGCACGTTGATTATAGAGCTTAGTGGACCTGCGGAATCCATTGCGAAAGCCTTAACCTATCTCTCAGAGCAATCTGTCCATTACGAGGTACTTCAAAAAAATGATGTCTGATCTTGATTTAGCTCTCAAAATTCTTCCCCTCGAACTATGGAACACTCTATACATGGTCTTTGCCTCTACCTTCTTTGCACTTCTCATAGGACTCCCTCTCGGCATCCTCTTGACTATCACCAGCAAAGGACATCTCTACGAAAAAAGAGCGATTTACAAAGCGCTTGAACTGCTCGTCAACGTAGGAAGATCTTTCCCTTTTGCCATTTTAATGGTCGCTCTCATCCCCTTTACAAGATGGCTTCTTGGAACCAGTCTCGGAACAAGCGCCTCAATTGTTCCTCTGACAATTGCAGCGGCTCCCTTCATCGCCAAGCTGATTGAAACAAGTCTTAAAGAAGTAGGCCGTCCTATGCTTGAAGCCTCTCTCATCATGGGTTCGAGCACATGGCAGATCATCTACAAAGTCCTTCTTCCAGAAGCGCTCGTCCCCATCATCTCTGCGATCACATTGACGATTGTCAATCTGATTGGGCTTAGTGCCATGGCAGGGCTCGTCGGGGGAGGAGGCTTAGGTCAAGTGGCTATTCAATACGGCTATCATCGATTTAATACGCTCATCATGATCAGCACTGTTACCTTGCTTATTTTTCTTGTACAAAGCGTCCAATGGATAGGCAATGCTATCATACATTCCATCCTAAAAAAACGAGGAGAACATCCGTGAATAACTCTTTTTTTCTTTTTGCAGCCCTCTTGCTTTCCTTCCTTTCAGGTTGCTCTTCTCAACAAGAGTTTAAAGTTGCAGCAAGCGCAGCGCCACATGCACAAATATTAGAGTTTATTCAACCAGATCTCAAAGCTCAAGGCATCCCTTTCAAAATAATCATCACCAACGATTACAACATGCCAAACCGAGCTTTGGCCGAGCATGAAGTGGATGCGAATTTCTTTCAGCATATTCCCTTTATGGAAGAACAAATCAAACAATTCCACTATCCCATCGAAAGCATTGCAAAGATAGAGCTCGAGCCCATGGGCATCTACTCAAAAAAAATCGGCTCCCTTACAGAGCTCAGAGACGGCGCCAAAATCGCTCTTCCCAATGATCCTACCAATGAAGGGAGAGCTCTTCTTCTCCTTCAAGAACAAAAACTCATCCAACTTGATTCACCTAATCACTTACAAGCAACTGTTCTGAATATTCGGGCAAATCCAAAAAAGCTCCAATTTATTGAAATTGATGCCGCTATGATTCCAAGAACTCTCGAAGATGTCGATGCTGCTGTCATCAATACAAACTATGCCCTGGAAGCTAAGCTCTCCCCTCTCAAAGACGCCCTTGCTTTGGAAAGCAAACATTCTCCTTATGCAAATGTCCTTGTCATACGAACCGGCGAAGAAGACAGACCTGAAATCATCGCTCTAAAAACTGCTATGACCTCAGAAAAAATGAGACAATTTATCCTAGAACGTTACCAAGGTGCCATTATTCCTGCGTTTGAATGAATGTGAGAGATTGTTGGGTCGATATAGCAGGCGTCCGTTTCAATTCTTGAATTCTTTCTCTTACTACTGCAAGAACCTGGATAATCGTGTCTTTATGAAGTGGCTCGTTTAAGAATCTCTCAATCCTCTCTTGGTGGCAATGAGCCGTAAGATGCCTTAATTGCTGCTGGGTTGTTTCTTCAAAAGAACATTGTTTGAGATGTTCTATTGCAGCATCGATCATCCGATCTATAACTAACTCCTGAACCCAACTACGAACCTTCGCATATCCCCTTTGATGCTCAAGAGCATCTTGCAAGAGTTTCCATAATTGATCTGTTTTTGGTTGGAGCCACGCAGCTTTGCATTGAGCACTTTTCTTCAAGAATGGCTCTGCAAGATCTCCCATGCCAGATTGTTGATGGATAGCGCCTATTTTTTCATAATAACTCGATGCTGAAAGAATGTCCCCTAAAGAAGTTGCCTCCAAAGCTGCCTGATATAAATAGTCGATATGAACCTGATCTTGATAAGAGAAAGTAACAGGATCAATCTTCGAATAATAATGAAGCGCTTCTCTATACCTTCGTCTATTCGAAGATAATTGAGCCGCCCGTAAAAAACATCTCGATTTCCCTTTTGTTTTACCATTTTTTTCGAAAAGAGCTCCCGCTTTCAAAAAATAATCAAGAGCCTCTTCTTCTTTGCCCGATACTGAAAAAAGACAATCCCCCGCCTGTTCAAGAGAGTGCGCAACATCGTCGTAACAAGAAAGCAGAGACCAGTTTAGCGCTGCGCTGATGTAACAACTAACAGCTTCCGAGATCAGCTCATGTAATTTATAGCAATCCGCTGCCTGATCAAAAAAAGTGGCAGATTCCTTATAGATTGTATGTTTGTGACAAGTAGCGCCCATGGATTGCAACAACTTAGCAGCTGCAAGATGGTCGCCTAACCGTTTATACAGGTTAGCTAGCAGCTTAGACACCTCTAACTGAGAAGGGATAAACGGCTGCGTTTCATGAAGTTGTTTGGCTTTCATAAGATATCGGACAGAACTACCTTCTCGACCTTTTTGCTTCATCGCCCAAATTCCCGCCAACTTGTAAGATCTTGCTGCAGATAAAGGACTTATTTTCTCAAATGCTTTTCCTGCGTAAACTGCCGCTTCTATTAACGGAGACTCCTTGATTTGTTCACATTCTTGTAGAGATATCTCCATTGCCTGATAACACTCTTGCACTAAGTCAGAATGTATTTTCTGCTGATATTTGTTCAGAATCAGCCCATAAACACCCATCGCCTCGATGAAAGAGCCGCTAGAGGCAAACCACTCTGCTGCTTTTTTCAAGAACATCGGCTGGCTCGATGAATTCGTATTCATCTTCGAAAAATAGTCGATAATAGATCTAGAACCTTTAGCACGCTCAAAACATTTAATAGCTAAAGAGGTGTTTATCCAAAGATATAACTTTCCTGCCAGTTCGTAATAGAATAGGGGGTCTTTAAAATCATTTGGCAGATCCGTTTTCATTAAACAATCGGCTAATTTACAACAGCATTGAGCTTCTAATTCTTGAGAGCCTTGAATTTTGTGATAATAATCTTTTGCATAAAAATACGCTTGCGCAGCTTTTAAAGGCTGAGAGCTTTTATCATAAGCGACAGCAGCTAAATAATAATCTTCAGCGGCTTTGCGGTCCATTTCCATGATGGCCCGTTTGCAGCCAGCAGCTTCCCAAAAGAGAGCCTCCTCAGCCGGTTGGTCTCGGCTGCAAGATGCAGCCTGTTCTAAATATAAAATGCTGGTGTTCATATCCGAAGAAGAAACCTGTTTATAGTAAGAAACTGCTAACTTTCCATAGCCTCTGCGAGAAAATTCGCTAGCAGCCCTTGTACAACATTGATCCTTTTTGATCAGATCTTTCTCAAACTCGATCAGAGCTTGATCAAAACAAGAGGTTGCCTGATCAATGCTACCAGCAGCAAAAAATAGACGGCCTGCCCAATCATAGCAGCTTCCAGAGCTACTCACATTGCGCGTTTTTTTCCAATTATCTGCAGCTTTTCTATAACTAAAAGCTGCCTCAGGATTTTGTTTATCTTCATGAAAAGTTGATCCCGCCTGTTCAAAAGAGACAGCAGCTTGTTCATAAAGCTGGAAGCGTTCGAAATGCTCTCCTTTGACATGAAAAACTTTAGCAGCCTCCCCTTTTTTTCCTACCCGCAGATAATAAGGAGCCAGTTTTTCAGACGCTTCAATGATAGATGCAGGACCTTTCAGATCCAAAGCCATCTGAAGATATCTCGCACTATCTTCCTCTAGAGCAGCCCATTTAGCTGCAAGCAAGCAAGCCTTTACAGCCATCGCTTTCTTGCCCGCTATTTCAAACCCTTTTGCTGCACAAATCAGCATCTCTACCCTTTCTCGAACAACCTCCTCTTCAACTCTTGGACCGACAACACTTTCGCACCACAGCAAACATCGCTCTAAATTTTGAACGACAGCAGCTGGTTGACCTGGGAAACTAAGGATTTTTCCATAAATGCCCATGGCTTTGAAAATAAAATGGGGGGGCTTAGTACATAATAGATCCCAATCAGAACGGATTGGCACCCTATCAGAGGAGTATCCTATCGCTTGATTTAAAGAATCGATGGCCAAACCTGAATCGATCGGCGCATACAGCTCTGCTGCCCTAAAAAAAAGACGAGTCTGCAACTCAAAATAAGCAGAAGAATTCATCGTTGCATAACATTTAGCCGCCTCAAGACAGCAAATGGCTTGATCAGGAGGTTCCGAAAAATGGTTCATCGCCAAGACATATGTATCAGCTGCTTCTACATAGCAAGCCGCTTTGCGATATGCCTCAGCTGATTGATGAAATAGCTGTGAAGCTTTTGTAACCGTGGTAGATTTTGTAGCAAAACAATGTGCAGCCTCTTTCCAATATTTAGCTGCCAAAGACCACTGTTCTCCTTTGTCATAAAGATCTGCTGCTTGTTCAAAAAATCGACCAGCTCTCTCAAAATCGGAAAGAGTCCGATTGAATGTGGCAGATTGTATATAAGAGTTGATGGCCTCTTTTGAAAAAGCTGCTTTTACATACAACTTAGCCGCTTTAGCATAATCGACCTCAGCAAATTCAAAAGTTTCGCTATGCTCTGCTGCAGTGATGTAAGCTTTCGCAGCTTTTTGGAATTCTTTATTTTTTTTGTAGAGATAGCCCATATCGCGAAATACTTTTGCCGCATCTGTTTTCTTCCCCAAAAGAAGAAAGCGGCTCACTGCTTGCTCATAACAAAATAGGGCAAAGTCATAATTTGCAAGAGAGTAGTCAAACCATTTACCCACCTCGATAAATAAATGCGCTGCCTCTACATCTCTTTCTTCCCATAGAGCAACTAATTGATAAGCCTTTGCAGCCAGTTCACCATTCGATCGTTTTTTCAAAAGATTCGCTATTTCAGTAAGACATAAAGCTCCAGTTGAACGCTCCTCAGGCAAGCTAGACAAGGGGAGCTGAATAAAAAGATCCAAACACTCTTCAATGATCTGATTCCAATTGACAAACGGCGCACCATCTTCTCGAATGCCCCTTGCGCAGCAACCGAGGGCCTTAACAAGGTTTTTTCCTTGTTTATATAACTCAGCTACCTTGCCCAACATTTCAATATCATGAACACTAGTGCCTTGTATCAGATCTAAGACCTTCTCAAAATACTCTGCCGCAAGACAAAACTCCCCTTTTTCTTCATAATAAATCGCAGCTTCTCTAAAATATTCTGTCGCCTCCTTGTCCCACCCCTTTTCAAGGGATTGACCTGCTGCCTTCACTACATACCCTATATAAATGTCGTTAACTGGAGCAGATGATTCGGCATAAAGACTTGCTGCCACAATGTAATCTTGCAGTTTTTCAACGCAATTTATAGCTTCCTTATAGGCATCTTTCCACCCATCTCTTTCATAAGCTCTATAGGCTCGCGCCGCCCCTACAAAACACCGGACCGCATCTTGGAGATCCTCTGTTTTCTTAAAAAGAAAAGCCGCCTGATTATAAAAATCTGCATCGCGAAAGCATTTGTTTGCTCTTGCATAAATCGCAGCTTTCTCTAAAGAGATGGCTTCTTTTTTCAGATCACCAGCCCACTGATAATAAGAAGCAGCCCGTTCAAAGGAAAGAATCACCATTTCCGGATGGGTAGAGTGATAAACCTCTGCTATTTTTTCCATGACCTCAGCAGCTCTCACAAATTCTCCCATTATTTCATATTGTTCCCTTGCTAAATGATAACAAGAAACAATCGAATTCAATTCTGATCGATGTTTCCTATGCAAATCCCCAGCGTGAATAAATAGTCCTGCCGCTTCTTCTTGCTTGTTTGAGTTCATCAGAAGCACTTGCTTTGCCATCTCAATAAACGACTCTGCTGCAAAAGAGAAATTTTCTTTGTCCGACCAAAGAGAAGCTGCAGCACTATGCATCATTTGAGAGCTTGTAGGATCATTTAAAAGCGCGTAGAGCTTACCGAGAAGCTGAAATAAACTAGGATAACTGCTTAGAGGAGGTTTTGTACGATCGCCTTTCATTTGATCCACAAATTCCTGCGCAGCCTGCCCAATGGAATATTTTTTTTCCTCCGGCTTATTTGGAAAAAAAATCTTTGTTGCGATAGCGATGATTTTTTGACAAGTTTCAGAATCAGAAGAAGAGTTTTTGATGACTTTAGCAAGAAGAGAACCGGGTTCTTCACAATTCACCGCATCTTCAGCAATAATCAGCCATAATTGAGAAGTTCGAGAAGGGTCTTTAAACTCAACAAAAGAACCTAAGGTTAATAATGTCTCTGGACTTACAGGCCGTTCGCCTCCTACCGCTGTCATGTTTCTACTCCAAATCGAAAAGTTGGAGGTAGCTTACTGCATTGATAGAAAAAATTTCAACGTTTCCTTGAGCCTATCCGTAATCTAGAAGAAAAAAGATGGGAGAAGATTTTGAGGCAATTTTTGTGATTTTCGACAAGGGAATATTTTTAAATATTTCCGAGGAGAAAAACATGAAAATCGACTGAAACTAAGTTTGCGGATAGTCTCTTAGACCTTGCTAGAAAAAGCAAGCTTATGAAACAGTTCATTCTCAAGCGTTACCAAGGCGCTCTTATCTCCACGTTTTAAATGCCTTTTTTGAGGAGCCACTCCGATACCGTTCTCTGGGATCCTTTAAAGATTCTGTCTCCGCCTCAAGTTTTGTAACTCGATTTTTTAATCTTTGACAATCCCTCCCGCTTATTATTTGATCTTGTAATGCCTGAGCAGAGCGCTGGTTCGCTTTGAAGTTCTCTTCCAATAACATGATAGAAAAGGCGAAAAGAAGAAGAGAAGCTTTGCCTAGCAAAGACAAACAATAGATAAAGCCAAAATAATATGATCCAATAGAAAACAAGACCCCTAAAACAAGGATGGAAATAACTTTTGCATTAACAATCCATGATAAACACTCACATTGTGGCGTAAGATCGGTTAATTTTGGCAAATAAGGAAAACTACTACTTGCTATACTTTGATATGCTTCTGCTACCATATGACCTCCTGTTAAAAAGTCATATCTTATACGCTCTGTCTAAAATAAAATCTAATGCTTTTTAAACATCTAACTGTAAAGATTTTTCCTTGCATCCCATCCACATCAATTTCTCAAGACCAATCTTCTTGATCAGAGACTCGATAGACGGGAAAAGAGGAGCAGGAAGAGCGTTAGAGGCAAACCATTGCCATCCCTCACATTTATGAGGTTCCAAGAGTTGCAGCATTCCTTCGAATTCATTCACAAACACAAACAAGGTAATGTAATGCTTATCGCCATCAATGACATCGTTTACCCAAGGACCTAATTCTAGAGAAAGAGCTTTTAATCCCGCTTCTTCAAGCAGCTCTCTTTTCGCACATTCTTCTACGCTTTCGCCAAATTCTAAATGTCCTCCAGGAAATGCCCATAAGCCAGCTCCATGCGCCCCCTTTTCTTTTACCTAGAAGTATCTTGTTGTCTTGAATAACAGTCACTCCCACACCAACTCGAGGTCTTAATGTATGATTAGTCACAAAAAACCGCCTTTACAATATATTGATTGTTTTTTCACTCAGAAGAATTTTTTCTACTAAAGATATTGGGTACTGGTTTTTCAACAATTCAGTCGCTTCAGAAAACTTAAACCACCCAAAGCTTGTGTGCTCCTGACTTAATCGAGGGGTGAAAGATGAGCCGATATGACAGCGGTACATCGATAAGATTAATCCAACTTCACCTATATTCGTCGAAATACGAATATTTGACAGGATCATATCGAAAGGCACTACATCAACAAGACCCGCAAACCCAGTCTCCTCTTCGACCTCCCTCCGTAGAGTTTCTAGGATAGTTTCTCCTTTTTGAAGACGACCTCCTGGAAGATCCCAATAGATGCCTCTGATTCGATGCTGCTTTTCCAAGAGAAGAATTTCATTCTCCTGATTACAAAGAAAGACCTTAGCACCTAAATGAAAACATTCTTCTGTCATAACCTAAATTTGTTGATACTTAAGACGATTCTAGTCTATCAGACATTCGATTTTGTTGTCTCAGTCGTGTCGAGATCAGTCAACCCTGCGATACGCTGAAGTCTAATGAAGCTTTTACAGCGATTCAAGGTTTTTCACTGTTTTTTCGGAAATGACATTTCCAGTATTAAGCACTTGCTTAGGTTCAAAAAGGAGAACATATGCTTCACTGTCAGAATAAGGGAGATGATCTGTGCCTTTTGGAACAATGAAAAATTCTCCTTCATTAAGTACAATTTCTCGATCCTTTAGCTTAATTTTCAACTGACCTTGAATGACAAGAAAAAATTCATCCTCATGTTCGTGTTGATGCCAAACAAATTCACCTTTAGCTTTAAAGATTTTGACATAATTCCCATTCAATTCTCCAAGAATTCTGGGACTCCAATACTCGTCAAATAATTTAAACTTTTCCTTCACATTAACTTTGTTCATGAATTCACATCCTATGAGGCTATCGCATTTTTTTCCCCTCTAGATTAATGAACAGCTTTATTATTGTCGAATTTTCCCAAGCATGCTAAAATATTTCCTTTTATCATTAAGGACATTGAATATGACAGCACCTTCACATTTCGTTTTCCATTCAAACGTTCAGCTATTTGTTTCGGATGCTTTTCCGATCACATCTCACTCTAGCTTGAATTCCATACAGACTCTTATAGATCAATTGGAACCATCTCCTTTTGTAGTTTTTGCAAAATTGGGGCCTCAATTCTATTCTGAAGCTCCTTTTCAGTTAAAAAATAAGGTAGCCGGTCAAGTTGTCTTTGGTTGGGCGCCTAATGCAGTCCGCAAAGACCTTGAACCCAAATGTTTTCTGGTCCTGGGAGCTGAAGATCGAGAAGGCAAAAAGTTTGTCTATTATACTCCCGCTGATTATGCCTCTTCAGGTGTTGATGCAGGCCGCATATTTCGCAGATCTCCTACCGACGAAAAGATTTATGTAGTCTCTATGAAACGATTTCAAGAGATGGTGACCCATTTGGTCCTCCCTCAAGAGCCGCCGCGAGCACGTCGAATGTATTTCTTTACCTCTATGCCCACTTCTCCCATTGATCTCTCGCAAGAAGAAGAGAGCTGTGCACAGCAATTTCACACCTTCTCTCTCGAATCGATCCTAGGTAATCGGGAACAAGAGTGTAAAGAGCTCGCTCAACAAATGTTCGATCAATTCAAACAAGATACCAATAGCCATTTTGCAAAAAAATCCTTACAACGCATTTGCGATTCAATGGTCACACAAACGCCTGATGGTCGCTTGCGAAAGCAGTATTTAGAAAGGGCCTGGGATGGAGTAGGCGACGCATCTGAAAGATGGATGGCTTAGACTTGTCATCTTGCATTCCTCATTTTGCAGAGATACGCCAGCATTCGAGGAGGAATCCCCCTAGAACGGGCCTCACTAGCCTTGAATATAGGTTCTTTAAGAAGCTGTCAATAAGACACTGATACTTAGATCTTTTCATATTCGTATATGTAATACAAGCACTCACTAAAAGTCAATGAGCACCTTTATTACATACGAGAGAGAAGGAAGGGAACTTAAAAATATAGTCCTTTAAATTTAGATTTGCAGATATGGCTAGGAGGCGCACAAATTTTATTCGCCCTCTCTAGGCCATTCATAGCCTTATCCTTACCCAGTGATTTCTAGGTAGTTCATACTTTCTTCACACTCAAGACAAGGCAGCACAATGATTAGCGACTCCCCTTCCAACGCTAGAATTGTTATTCTTGGTAAGTAAAAAACATACTTCTAGATCAAAATCACATGGATCATTAGATCGGTGACAAAATGCGCTAAAATAGCCGTCCAAAGCCCTCTAGACCAATAAAGCCATCCAAAGACGATTCCTGCAATTCCATTAAGAAAAAGAACGCGAACTATCTCAAAACTCGAAGGAGGAGCGAGTTTAAATAAAGCAGGTAAATGGCCTGCCCCAAAGAGTAAAGAAGCTAAAAAAGTTGAAATCCAAAGAAGGAAAACTCTTCTGCGAGTTGTAAACCACTTGCCTAAGAATAAATAAATCAATGTAAGCAAAAACAGTCTGGTAAACACTTCTTCATTGATAGCTCCATAGATTGAAGCAATTGCTCCAGCCCAAAAAGGAGGATGCTGAGCAGAAAGAAGAGAACTAGAAAAAAAAACTTTATCAAAAATAAAAAGAACCAAACCAACAAAAATGCCAGAAAAAATGCCAGGACAAACGATTCGCTGGATCGGATTTTCTGACTTAAAAGGAGTCAGATCGGTTTTGGGCAAAATTTTAGAACTAAGCCAACACACTAACCCAAATAATACTGAGGAATTCAATGCTGTGAGAAAAGCTATCTTCCAAATAGGCATACCTACACGAATTAAGCCAGCGAAAAAAAGATAAGGAATCGTAGCGAGGGATCCCAAAACGCACAGAATCCAAAGAAAAAGATAAGGTTTTTTATGAACAAGGTTAAGCATAAAGTTTCCAGCAAAAAGAAACATAGTAAAGCAGCTTAAGCCATTGCTGGCTTAAGCTCTTTAAAAGAGAAGGTAACTAAGCCTTGTTCAAGGGCTCACCTTCTCGCGGTTTGGCATGCTCGGAGAGAGATTCGAACTCTCACGGGATTGCTCCCAGGGGATTTTAAGTCCCCAGTGTCTACCGTTCCACCATCCAAGCAGAAAGAAAAAGATTATAGCCAACTACTCTAAAATAGACAAGAGTGAAAAAGGGAACTTAACGAGTTCCCTTAAAAATCTTTTTTTATTCTTCTTCTGTTTGAGACTCTTCTCCTGAAACAGGATGATCGAAAATAGACTCGTCATAATGATGCGGAGCTTTTTCTTCTACAGGAGGCGGCACAAAAATGTCTTGCTCCACAATCTCAGCAGTCTTATAGCGACTCAAAGTTTCTTTAATAAGCGTCGGAGGAGGAGGAAATAACTTGGAGATAAATGAAGGCGCCCCTGGCTCTTCTCGAACCTGCTCCGTCTCATCAATCTCCTTGCCCTCTGGAGCCTCTTCGCCCTTCGGACGCGCTTCATGCATCAACTCATGACGATCACGGCCAGATCTACGCCCACGTCGCCTTTTATCACGTTTGCGATCTCCAGGAGCTACCGGTAAGACTCCAGTAGCCTCAACTTCTTCTTTCTTTTCTTCCTTCTTTTCTTCTGGAGCTTCTCGGTGATGACGAGCTGGCGCAGCCTCGCGGCCTCCACCAATTTTGATCGCCTTCTCCGGCGATGCGTTCTTCAGCACCATTCTAGTTTCTTTAAGCTCTAATACTTCATAATCGCTCATCGGCACCAAAAAAGCCTTCGGCCGCTCTAAAGAACGAAAAAAGAAAGAATGTCCAAAAGAGACAACTTCCACAGCATCAACAAAATAATCTTCTTGGCCATTACTCTTGCTGCTACGAATAACAAGCTTGCATCCGTCGCGAGGAGTAATCACCGTTTCAACAATAGGTTCTCGAGTAAAATTCACTATATTTTCCATTATTTTAAAGGTTCATAATAAGCACATGGCACATAAAACTCAGGTTTTCTCTTGCGAGGCCATGTACTCTAACAGGTCGACAACACGCTGCGAATACCCCAGCTCATTGTCATACCATGCAATTAATTTAAAAAATCGACGATTCAACGCTATTCCCGCTAATTTATCGAACACACAAGAATAGGTGCTGCCAATAAAATCAGACGAAACTAACTGTTCACTCGTCGTCGCCAAGATGCCTTTCAAATGAGTATTCGCTGCCGCATCCATGGCATGACTAATTTCTTCATAAGATGTATCGCGAGACAATCTAACAGTCAAATCAACAACTGATACATCCGGAGTAGGGACTCGAAAAGCCATTCCTGTCAGCTTTCCTTTTAACTCAGGCAGACACAAAGAGACCGCTTTCGCAGCTCCTGTAGACGCAGGGATAATATTGAGACTTGCAGCCCTTCCCCCACGCCAATCTTTATGGGATGGCCCGTCAACAGAAGGTTGACTTGCAGTCAAAGAATGGACCGTAGTCATCAAACCTTCTTCAATACCAAAAGAGTCCAAAAGAACTTTACATAAAGGAGCTAAACAATTCGTAGTACAAGATGCATTGCATAAAACTACATCTGACTCTGGATTGTATTTCGTATGGTTTACTCCCATCACATACGTAGGAACATCATCTTTCCCAGGGGCTGAAATCAAAACCCTCTTGGCGCCCGCAGTGATATGCTTCGCCGCTTCTTGCTTCTGGGTGTAGCGGCCTGTGGCTTCTACCACATAATCAATATTTAAATCTTTCCATGGAAGCTGAGTAGGATCTTTTTCTGCTGTTACAACGATCTCTCTACCTTCAATAATCAGCTTCCCCTCTTCTGCATGAACAGCATGAGGGAATTTCCCATGAACCGTATCATACTTAAACAAATAGGCTAAATTATCTGCGGGAACTAAATCGTTAACGGCTACGACTTGGATATTTGTATGTTTAAAAGATCTGCGCAAAACCAGACGGCCTATTCGACCGAACCCATTGATCGCGATTCGTTTGACCATAACCCACTCCCCAAAAGAAGAGGAGTATATCCAAATCTTTAACGAGTGTAAAGCCCTAAAATCGATGAAAATTAAATCTAAGATAGGCTACAAGAGCTCACAAAGAAAATCTCTCTGTGGGCTCTTGTGTACCTTGTGGTGAATTTTCTACAAACTATTGCAGATACTCAATATAACAAGTAGGAGCGCTATCACCTACACGATCCCCCGCACGAATAATACGGGTATAGCCACCTTGACGTGTAGTAAAGCGATCTTTGAGCTCACCAAACAATTTCTGGATGACAAGACGATCTCTTGAATAACTACTTGTATCACCTTTTTTTGCCTCTCTGGCTTCTTTCGGTGTCAAAGGATTAAAAGAGACCATTAGATCCGCAATTGCGTTTCTTCGAGCCGCCAATGTCCCTTTCTTAGCCATCGTAATCAAACGATCTGCATGACGGCGAAGTTCTTTCGCTTTCACAACCGTCGTCATAATTCGATCGTTCTCAATTAAAGATTTTAACATATTGGCCAGCATACAACGGCGATGAGAGCCTGTCCGACCAACTTTAAATGTATGCTTTCCGTGTCTCATACTTCTACGTTGCCTAATTTTTCTAAATTGTAATTTTGAATAACTGTTTTAATATTGTCTCGATTAATTCCAAATCGCGCTAAATCCATACCCAAAGACAAGCTTAACTCATCGAGTTTTTGCTTAATCTCCGTCAAGGATTTTTTGCCAAAGTTACGATATTTCAACATTTCTGTTTCAGACATCACAACTAATTCGCCAATCGTCTCAATACTTGCATTGACTAAACAATTCGTCGAACGAACCGAAAGTTCAATTTCATTGATGCGAAGCGCTAATTTTTGAAGAATCTCATCGCGATCCCGATTGCTTTGCGCTTCACCTTTATCAAAATATACCATGTGAGTCTTCACAAGATCAAAGACTTGGAAATGTAAAATGCCGATCTGTGCTGCAAATGTCAGCGCTTCAACAGGAGAAACCCTGCCATCGGTCGTGATCTCAAGGATCAAACGATCAAAATCGGTATCTTGTCCTACACGGGTATTTTCTACATAGTAATTCACTAAGCGGACAGGGGAAAAACAAGAATCAATGACAATTTCATCTACTTGACGCTCGAACACATGACGCTCAGAAGGCACATAACCGCGATCTGAACCAATGCGCAAATCCACTCGCTTAATCATTGGTTTGGTCACAGTGAACAAATGATGATCAGGATTTACCATCTCGAACTCAGACTGGGCAAGCAAATCCTTCAAAGTCACTTTATAAGCGCCACCTGCTTTTTCCAACATCTCATCTGTCACTTCAAGCATCTTTGTCACCGTCTTAATATCTCGAGGGTGAGCATCATCGCTTAAAACTACCTTACGGAGCAAAGCTCCTTTCAAATTCAAGATAATATGAGTCATATCTTGAATGACTCCCTCTACTGCCATATACTCATGGGGAACGCCTTCAATGCGAATGGAAAGAATAGCTGGAGCCTCTAAAGAAGCTAACATGATCCTTCGCAATGCATTGCCAATAGTATGGCCAAATCCCCGCTCGAACGGCTCTATCACAAAACGGGCAAACGTGCTTGTTTGGCTCGCTTCATCTAACTTGATTTTATCTGGCATTTCAAACTTGCCATACTTCACAGGCATGTTAGCACTCCTCTCATCAAACGTTGTTTATACTCGTCTTCTCTTACGCGGCCTGCAGCCATTGTGCGGCACAGGAGTTCTATCGTGGATCACAGTAATTGCCATCCCTGCACTTTGCAGTCCTCGAACAGCTGATTCGCGACCAGCACCAGGACCATTTAAATTCACTTCGCACTCTCTCATCCCGACAGACATCGCCTCTTTCGCGGCATTCTGTGCAGCCACTGTTGCTGCGAACGCGGAAGACTTACGAGAACCTGAAAAATTCGCCTTTCCTGCTGAGGACCATGAGATCACATTTCCTGCAAGATCTGTAATAGAGATGATCGTATTATTAAATGTAGCCTTTACGTAAACAATTCCTGTTGGAACTGTACGTTGCATTTTTTTCTTTACGCGCACGCCTGCTTTTTTGGGAGGCGCTTTTTGTTCTTGCTTAGCCAAGGGTCAATTCTCCTCTATCCTTTAGATTTTCTTGTTAGCAACGGTTTTTCTCTTGCCTTTACGCGTACGAGAATTCGTTTTCGTTCTTTGACCGCGAACTGGCAGTCCCAAACGATGACGCTGACCGCGATAACAATGAATGCCAATCAACCGTTTAATGTTATTTTGAACTTGACGGCGAAGATCACCCTCTACCGTATACTCAGATTGCAATACTGCATTCAACTTCGCAATTTGCTCTTCATTGAGCTCGCGAGCGCGCATGTTCTTGTTCAATCCTAACTTATCAATAATTTCATTTGATAGCTTTCGGCCAACTCCATAAATATAAGTCAAGCTTACTTCTAATCGCTTATTGTCCGGAATATCTATCCCTATGACTCTAGCCATGATTTCATCCTTTTCATTTTTAACAGTCTATAAAATACCACACAAACCCTTAAGTCTGCAAGCTTAGCGCCCTCTAAGTCTGCCTTTTGCCATAAAACCATCATATCTTTTCATAAGCAAATGAGACTCAACTTGTTTGGTTGTATCCAAAATCACCCCAACCAAAATCAAGAGGGAGGTTCCTCCAAAAAATTGGCTAATATTCGCATCTACTCCCATCAAACGACCCACAAGCGTCGGCAAAATGGCGATGATTGCTAAGAAAATAGCACCCGCCAAAGTAATCCGGCTCATAGTCGATTCAAGATAATCTTGAGTAGGTCTTCCTTGTCTTATCCCTGGAATAAAGGCTCCATTTTTCTTCATATCGGAAGCGATCTGCTCAGGTTTAAATTGAGTGGCCGTCCAAAAGTAGGTAAAAAAGAGGATAAGAACTACATAGGTAAACGTATGAACCCATGTCCCTGGAAGAATATAGGCGGAAAATTGACCAAGCCATGTATTTTTTCCAAGAAACTGCCCAATTGTCGCAGGAAACATCAAAAAAGTACTTGCAAAAATTACAGGAATTACGCCTGCATAATTGATCTTCAAAGGAATATGGGAGGTTCCTCCTTGTACTTCATGGCGTCCTACGATTCGACGCGCATATTGCAAAGGAATTTTTCTTTGACCTTGGATCACCAAAATGGTCCCAATAGTAATGAGGACAAATAAAGCGCACAAAACTAATAAGGTCACAAAGTTTAACTGCCCTGGATCTTGAGATCCCAAATTCAGTTGTTGAATAATCGTTCCGACAGTGCTTGGGAAAGAAGAGACAATGCCAACAGCAATAATTAAACTAATCCCGTTGCCAATTCCTTTTTCAGAAATCTGCTCTCCAATCCACATCAAAAATAATGTTCCGCTCGTCATCGCAAACATCACAGTCAAATAAAAGAGCCAAGAAATTCCAAAAACTTGTACGTCCAAGAGTTCAGAAACAACAATGCCCGGGCTCATCTTATTGACAGAAAGAGCATGGTTTGCAAGGAAGCCCGACTGAAAAAGAGCTAAAAGCAACGTTGCCAACCGGGTCCATTTAGAAAGTTTTCGTTTTCCTTGGTCAGGGCTCTCTCTGACTTCTCTTTGCAAAGAAGGGATCAGAGCAATCAACACTTGCATCACGATCGAAGCCGTAATATAAGGCATGACTCCGAGAGCCAATACGGTCATTTTTGCAAATGCTCCCCCTGAAAATATATCTACCAACTGGAAAAGGTTTTGTCCTCCCCCAGTAGCAAATTTAAACAGGTTGATCACTGCATCTGCATGAATCCCTGGAACCGGGATGTAAGCGCCGATTCGGCAGACAGCCAGCAAAATCAATGTAACAAAGATTTTTGCTTTTAACTCAGGGATACCAAATACACGTTTGATCGGTTCGATCATGAATATCCTTCCTATTCTACTAGGGTAAAGGAGATCTGTTTTTCTTCCAATTTTTGTTTAGCTGCCGCTGAGATCGCATGCAGCTCAATCTTTACTTTCTTTGTCAGCTCTCCGCTAGCGAGCAGTTTAATGCCAGCTGGAAGACGTCGATGAATGAGTCCTTTTTCTCGCAAAGTTTCCATGTTCACCACATCTCCATCTTGAAAGAACTCCTCAATCAAGGCAAAAGAAATAGCCTGAGAAGGTTTCTCAAATCGGCCTCTGGTAAAACCTCGAATAGGCAATTTGCGATAAAGAGGTACTTGTCCCCCTTCATATCCATAACGGCGCTTATATCCAGAGCGGGATCCATCTCCCTTTTCTCCTCGACCAGAAGTTTTTCCACGTCCTGAACCAATGCCTCGACCAACGCGCTGCACTTTCTTCTTAGGACGAGAAGTGTTTTGTAATTGCGATAACGTAATCATAATTTCCTTTAAACCCCTCTACGCTCTGCGAGAACTTGTTCTCTATTTCTCAATTCATCGATGGCTTTAAACGTAGCTTTTACCTGGTTCAATGGATTACTAGAACCCAAACTTTTAGCAATGACGTTTTTTACACCGCCCAACACTAATACTGAACGCACTTTTGATCCTGCTACAACGCCTGTTCCATCAGGAGCAGGTTTTAACAAGAGCTTAGCTCCATCCCACTCAACATAAATTTCATGAGGAATGGTTTCTCCTTCCATCTCAATCGTCACAATATTCTTACGGGCAGCTTCTGATCCTTTGCGGATTGCATCAGATACTTCATTCGCTTTTGCAAAACCATAGCCTACGTGTCCTTGCCCATCGCCCACTAGAATTAGCGCAGAAAAACTAAACTTCCGCCCACCCTTCACCACTTTTGAGCAACGATTAATGTATAAAACTTTCTCTTCAAACTCAGTGCCGAAATCTTCCTGGCGCTTTTTCTCTGCTTGCTTTGCCATGTTTAGTTCCTACCTTTAAAATTGCAATCCGGCTTCGCGAGCAGCCTGAGCTAACTCAGCAACGAGCCCGTGAAATTTTGCTCTGCCACGATCAAAGACAACAGTTGTCACTTGTTTGCGCTTAGCCATCTCCGCGATTTGCACGCCGATTTGACGAGCAGCCTCTTTCGATTTGCGAGCAAAAGAAGTCCCTTGATTTCCCTTAGAAAGAGTACCTGCTCCTCCCAAAGTAATCCCGTTCTCATCATCGATGAGCTGGGCATAAATATGTTGGTTGCTCTTGAATACAGAGAGACGTGGTTTTTCCGAATTTCCTCTCAGTGTTTTTCGAACACGCATAACACGTGAGTCGCGAGCCTTTTTACGCCTTTTCAGTGAGTTGTCCATTGCTAACCTTTTTTATTAAGCTTTTCCTTTAGCAGCTTTACCTTCTTTCTTACGAACAAATTCGTTTTTATAACGAATACCCTTGCCTTTATAAGGCTCTGGCTTTTTCATCGCTCGTACAGAAGCAGCAAATTGTCCTACTTCCCTCTTATCTATCCCTTTAACGAAGATCGTCGTTCCCTTTTCAACCACTACCTGAATGGTTGTAGGAATGGCTATGTTCGTCGGATGGGAATAACCCAAAGAGAGGTCTAATGTACTTCCCTGAACGGCTGCTCGATACCCAACGCCGATCAAAGTGAGTTCTACTTCAAATCCTTTTGAGACACCAATAATATAGTTCTGCACTAAAGAACGATACAATCCGTGAACCGCTTTATCCGGCTGCAAAGTCTCATTTCTTTCCAAAAGGACTTCTTCTCCAGAGACGTTCAACGTGATCCCTAACGGCAATTTTATCTCAAAGGCTCCTTTTGGTCCTTTAATATGAAGATACCCTTCCGAGCTCACTTTCAATTCAACGCCCTTTGGAATGGCAATAGGTATTTTTCCGAATCTTGACATAGTCTTTTTCCTCTATTCCTACCAAATCGTACAGATAAGCTCGCCGCCAACTTTTAAGTTGCGGGCTGTTTCTCCATCGACTACCCCTTTAGATGTAGACACAATCGCAAGCCCCATCCCATTAAATACACGAGGGATCTCACGATAATTTACATAACGTCTTAATCCACAAGTTGACTCTCTGCGCAATCCTTTTAGCACAGACTCGCGGTTGCGAGTATAGCGCAAAAAGACTCTCATTTTATGCAACTCTTCATTGACCAAAAAATTCTCGATGAAACCATAATCTTTCATGATTTCAAGCAATCTCACTTTCATCTTACTAAAGCTTAGATCAACGTAGCGGTGCTGCGCGCCTTTAGCATTGCGGATCTTTGTCAAAAGTTCTGCAATGGGATCATTAAATGCCATGTTTTTTCTCCGTCTTACTACTTAAAGGGGAAGCCCAGCAAGGTTAATACTTCCATACAATGTTCATCCGTCTCAGCAGAGGTGACAATCGTAATATTCATTCCTTGCGTTCGCTTCACTTTGTCTAGGTTCACTTCGGGGAAAATCTGTTGATCAGAAATCCCAAAATTATAATTACCGCGTCCATCCCCTTTCTTAGGAAATCCACGAAAGTCTCGAATTCGGGGAGAGGCGATATGCACAAAACGATCTAAAAAGTCATACATTTTTTTCCCACGCAGAGTAACCATAAGACCAATAGGTTGGTTCTCGCGAAGTTTAAAATTGGAAATCGCTTTTTTCGATCGCGTAACAATAGGTTTTTGGCCGCTAATCAGCGCCAATTCATCGCTATGCTCTTGCAAAGCATTTTTATCTTTTAACGCATCAGCCAGACCCATGCTAATGACAATTTTTTTTAGCGCCGGCGTCTGCATTGCATTTCTATCAGGATGCTTCTCCAAGATCGCAGGAACGACGACTTCTGTAAACTTTTGCTTTAATCTCGACATGTTTTTCCTCTATTCTAAGCCGGTTTTTTGACCGAACGATAGACAATCTCTTTACCTGCTTCATGATACACTAGATCTCGAGAGCCATCCGCCTGAATTTTTACTTTAGGCCTAAACGGAGTTGCATCTTTTGTGCATAGGCTGACATTTGAAATATGAATAGGAACTTCCATATCCACAATCCGTCCGCCTTGCGTTTCTTGAGTCCGGCGCAAATGCTTTTTTCTCACATTGATACCTTGAACCAAGACGCGATCTCCAATCCGTCCCAAGACTTCTCCAGTCTTTCCTTTATCGTTGCCAGCGATCACTATTATACGATCGCCCTTACGAATCCATTTACTCATTGTTCCCTCTTCTTATATGACTTCAGGTGCGAGTGAGCTAATTTTTACAAACCCGCCATCTCGCACTTCACGAGCGATGGGTCCAAAAATACGCGTTCCTCGAGGGTTATTTTTATCATCAATAATGACGCAGCTATTATCATAAAAACGGAGCATCGATCCATCATGACGACGAATATAACTTTTTGTTCGAACAACAACTGCCTTTACGACATCCCCTTTTTTCACAGCGCCCTTCGGATCTGCCTCTTTAATCGAACAGACAATAATGTCTCCGACTTTAGCATACCGCTTACGGCTTCCGCCTAACACTTTGAAGCAGCGTACTCGCTTCGCGCCAGTATTATCGGCTACTTCTAAATCAGTTTCCTGTTGAATCATATTACAGTACCTCGACTACACGCCATCTTTTCAGTTTAGAAATAGGTCTTGTTTCAACAATGCGCACCGTTTGTCCTACTTGTGCTGCATTTTGATCATCATGAGCGTAAAACTTTTGCGCACGCTCGATAACTTTTCCATAAACTGGATGTCTCATTTTACGTGTTACGCGCACTGTGACTGTCTTGTCCATTTTATTGGAGATGACAATGCCAATATTTTCTTTGCGCTTTCCTCTTAATGCATTGCTCATGCGACCACCGCTTGTTTTTGGGTCAAAACAGTTAATATACGAGCTCTCTCTTTCTTTTTTGCTTTCATCAAATGAGGTTTTTCCAACCGTCGATGAAAAGCTAGCTGATTGCGGAGCTCAAAAATCTCTCGATCTAACTCAGTTGCCTTCGTTTTTAACTCATCGAGAGATAAGTTGCTGATTTTCTCTTGTTTTGCCATAGTTATACTTTCTCCACTCGATCTACAAACTTTGTTTTAACCGGCAATTTCGCCGCAGCAAGACGCAGTGCCTGCTGAGCTTCTTCACGAGTCACTCCTCCTACCTCAAATAGGATACGGCCCGGTCTAAGCACAGCCACAAAATGATCCGGAGCGCCTTTTCCTTTACCCATTCGAGTCTCGGCAGGTTTCTTGGAGACTGGTTTATCTGGGAAAATACGAATCCACACTTGACCCTTTCTACTGAAATGGCGGCTAATAGTAACACGGCAAGCTTCAATCTGCTGCGCTGTTATCCATCCGCGGTCTAATGTTTGCATTCCATATTCGCCAAATTCCACAAAGTGACCTGCTTTAGATAAGCCTGTCATCTTTCCTTTTTGCTGTTTTCTAAACTTTGTACGCTTTGGACTTAATGCCATAGTGTTTAACCTCCAGCCGCAGTTTTAGGGGGTGCAATAACGTCTTCGCCGCGGTTGATCCACACTTTTACGCCAATAGAACCATAGGTAGTCTCTGCGCGTCCGTAAGCCCAATCGATATCAGCTCGAAGAGTATGAAGAGGAATGCGCCCTTCTTTATACCATTCTACTCGCGCAATTTCAGCTCCGCCGATACGGCCAGAAACTTGCACTTTAATACCAGCTGCACCAGCATCCATCGAAGTTTGCATTGCTTTTTTCAAGATCCTTCGGAAAGGAACCCGACGTTCAAGCTGCTTTGCAATGGCGTCGGCGACCAACTTGGCGTCTAAATCTGGACGCTTAATCTCTTCCACTTCAATCCAAACTTCCTTACCGGTCAGTTTGCGAAGTTCATTTTTTAAGATGTCAATTTCGGCCCCTTTCTTACCAATAACAAGACCAGGTCTTGAGGTATGAATGGTGACTTCGATTTTTCCGCTCATCCGTTTGATCTGAAAGCGAGAAGCTCCCTGACAAGCCGGTTTTGTAGCTAAATAATCTCGAATTTTTTTATCTTCGCCTATTAACGTTCCAAACTCTTGTTTGTTGGCAAACCAAGTGGAAAGCCATTTTTTACGGCGTACTAAACGAAATCCAATCGGTGAAACTTTTTGTCCCATACTAATTATCTCCAGTCGTTAGGACGATCGTAAAGTGGCTTGTCCTTTTATTCACAGGTACTGACGATCCTTTGCTCCTCGGTTTTGCTCTTCGCAAAATAGGACCTGCATCGACTCGCACCTCATGCACTTTTAAAGACTCTCTGCGTGCATTCATCTGCGTTTCTGCATTAGCTACCGCGCTATCCAATGTCTTTTTCAAAAGCCTTCCACCGCGCAGCTTGCTATATTGCAGCTGAGTAGTTGCTTTTTCAACAGAAAGACCTCTGATCAAATCAGCCGCATAGCGAGCTTTTCTTGGAGAAATCCTTACATATTTCGTCTGTGCTCTAGCTTGTTCCATTATGATCCTCCACTAGATGCTTGTGTAGATCCTGACGACTTCTTCGGATGGCCTTTGAACGTTCTTGTTGGAGAAAACTCTCCTAAACGATGTCCAACCATATTCTCAGAAACATACACTGTAATAAACTTCTTCCCATTATGAACATCAAAACTATGTCCGACCATATCAGGTATAATCATAGAACGGCGAGACCAAGTTTTAATGGCTTTCTTTGAGCCTTCTTTATTTTGCCTGTCGATCTTTCCCATTAAATGGTGGTCGACGAAAGGGCCTTTTTTTAAAGATCTTCCCATGAAATTATCTTCGCTCCTTTACAATCCATTTTCTCGACTTCTTATTCGAACGAGTACGATAACCTTTCGCAAATTGGGCCCAAGGAGATTGAGGAATATTTCCTTTGCTTCGCCCTTCGCCGCCGCCCATCGGGTGATCGACTGGGTTCATCGCCATACCTCGCACTGTCGGACGAATTCCGAGCCAGCGAGAACGGCCTGCTTTACCAATCACACGGAGATTGTGCTCTGGATTCGATACCACGCCAAATGTAGCCCGGCAATCTTCATTGATCATCCGCACTTCGCCAGAGGGCATACGGATCGTTGCGTATCCGTTACTGCGCGCCAACAGCTGAGCAAAGAGCCCTGCGGAGCGGACAAGCTGTCCTCCCTTACCAGGTTTTAACTCAACATTATGGATCACAGAACCGAGAGGCATGAATTTCAGCCTCATGCAACATCCCACTTGGAAGGGAGGCTGGTCGCTTGTTGATACCTTAGCGCCTACCTTTAACCCTTGAGGGGCTAAAATAAATCTCTTCTCTCCATCGTGAAAATTAAGTAAAGCAATGTGAGCAGAACGATTTGGATCATATTCAATCGAAGCGACAGTTGCAGGGATGTTTTCTTTATCCCGCTTAAAATCGATCAATCGATACATTTTTTTATGACCTCCGCCTTTATGACGGCAGGTAATATGGCCATTATGGTTTCGTCCACTCTTTTTAGGCTTCGGCTCCATCAGTGATTTAGGAACAGGCTTCGGAGAGGGAGAAAGCTCAAAAAAAGTTGGCTGAACCAACTTTCTCTGACCAGGGGTTACGGGTCGAAATGTCTTTGGCATAGCTAATTCCTTACACTCCCTCATCAATCATATCGCCAGGTCGGAACGTGACAATCGCTTTCTTAAAAGCGGATGTCATTCCCAAATGACCTCTAACTCGGCGTTGTTTTGGAGGAGTAGTGACTGTGTTCACAGACACCACTTTTACTTTTTTCGCAGCATAGATCTGCTCGATCGCCCAGGCTATCTGCGTCTTATTCGCAGAAGAGTGGACGTCAAACACCGCTTTCGGAGATTGACAGCGGCTTACCGATGGATTGCTCTTGGCATTCTGGAGATTTTCCAAGACACGAGACTTTTCAGTTACTCGGCGTCCTTTTACAATTTGATACGGATTCTTCATGTTTTTGCCTAACCTAACATCGCTAGAAGTTCATCTAAGGCCGAGTCAAGCACGACGAGCTTTTGACAACGGGCCAATTCATATCCGTTCACCTGAGGAACGAGCATATATTCTTTCTTAGGGATGTTGCGCAAACTTTTAACAAACGATTCCTGAACAAGCGCACTTCCGCTTTCGCCAAGGACCAAAGTCCGACTCTTGCCAAGCTGAGATTTGTCAAAAAAGGTTGCCAACAACTTTGTTTTAGGCTCTTTCATTGCTTCACAAGAAAGAACTTGAACTTGATTTTCTTTAATTTTTTCAGCGATCAGAAAACGGATAGCCGCTCTGCGCTCTTTTTTATTAATACGAACATGCTGATCAAATTTAGGTCTTGGGCCAAAAACAATCCCTCCCCCTTTATATTGAGGCGCAGCCAAACAGCCTTGACGAGAACGGCCTTGTCCTTTTTGAGGATGAGGTTTTTTTCCTGTTCGATTAATTTCGCTACGACCTTTCGTAGAAGCAGACCACTGTCTAGCATTATTACGAATCGCTACAATATAGTCTTTGATCATTTGCGAATTAGCAGAGACGTCTAAAAGAGCATCATCCACTTGGACAGTTCCAATTTCGTTTCCCGACAGATCAAATTTTTTAAGTGTTGCCACAGTCTACTCCTTTATCCGCGCTTCTTGGCTTGGCTAATGTAAACGATACCGCTGCGTGAACCCGGAACAGCTCCCTCAACAAGGAGAAGATTTCCTTTCACAGCAACGACTCTTAAATTTTGGACAGTCTGGCGATCTCCACCCATACGAGAAGCCCTCTTCCCGCCAGGGAAGCAGCGACCCGGTGTGGATCTCATTCCAGTAGATCCTGCATGACGATGGAACCCAGAACCGTGGGCTGCTGGACCGCCGGAAAAACCGTGCAGCTTCATCACCCCTTGAAATCCTTTTCCTTTCGACATACCTTCGACATCAACAAATTTCACATCGGCAAACAAATTGGCATCAATCTGCTGGCCTACCTGGTATTGTTCTACATCTTCTATTCGCGATTCCCGAAGGACGCGGCAAGGTTCGATTTGCGCTTTGGCAAACTGACCCAGATGGGGTTTTTTTGCTCGATTCGCCTGCGGTTTTGTCATAGGCAAACCGCCCAATTTAACCGCATTGTATCCATCAGACTCTTTGCGCTTAATTTGTACCACAGTGTTTGGCTCAGCCAAAATCACCGTACAAACGACAAGCTTTCCATCTTGATCGAAGACTTGAGCCATCCCTTTTTTCTGGCCAATGAATGTCAGCGACATAGGTTTTCCTTATTTCATCTCAGTTTCATAATGTACAAAGTCGAGCTTATCGACATGCACCGAGTAGTTAAACGCAATAATTGACGAAGCCGTCAACTAAAAAACATAAGGTTAGAGGATAGCAACTTTAAGCATTTCGCTCAAGAATTTTCTCTCTTCAACCGGATTCATCCGTTTATCGCGCTTAACCCATCAAACTACCAAGTTTGCAGGGTGGCATGCGTATCTCTCTGTCAATTGATTTTTTCAAACCAGACATCGAGAACTGGGGTCGTTCTCCAAGGCTTCCCTTTTTGAACGAGGACTCTTATACATCCGAGAGGATCATAAAATACTGCACACTTAAGTGCAATGCTTTTTCTTTTTTTGAGGAATAATTAAATGCTCTTCATAGAGAAAATCGGGCAGAAAGGCCGAGCCCGTGTGCGCGGCCGAGCCCGAAATGATTGTAGATATCGGGCACAGGCACGCACACGGGCTCGGGCTCGAACCCTTAATTTCGAAAGAGGTCTTTTCTACCCTTTCTTTTTTTTCACAAGTAACACCTCTCCATCGAGAAGCATCCTTCGGCTGCGGAAAGAAGTCAGATCACTCATTAAGTCTAGCGTCACCTTAGATTTTAGCTCTGATACACGAGTCCCCAAAGGGAGAAGGAGCTCTTGAGAGCCTACACCCTCCACTTCAACGCGGACACGAACACCCTCAAGCCGAGGGATCATGAGGGCTGAAGGGATTTTCGCCTCAGGATCAATCTGCGAGATATCCGCAAAGCGTTTCAAGGAAATTTTTTGCAAAAGATCGCGGCACAAACTGCCAGCTGGCATCTCATAACTTCCTGCGCGGGCTACTTCTCCAGAAACCTCCACCAGGATTGTTTCTTCCGGACGGAGCTCCGAAATATAGGCATTTACTTTCCAACTGGAAAACTTGGCAATCATGACGAGGGAGGAAATTAAGATAAGAAAAAAAGAAACCACCAGCCACTCTGAGTAGCTGATGGATTTTACAGGCTCTGACATCATTAAAGAGCTAATGCGTAAAAAATTTTATGCAGCAGGAGCGCTCTGGTATTCTCGAACCTGCTCATAGAATGCAGCGCTTAATTTAAGAGAAGTTACCGCAACTGCCATGGTCAACGTGACAGAAACCGGAACAACTGAAACTATCGAAGCAGCAGCCGATCCATTAATTAAAGCAACAACACCTATTACGGCTAACGCAAGAGACACAACGGCAGCCGCTGTTCTTAAGGCAGCTATATTTCTGTCTGACTCCGCAGCCTGTTTATCTGTATCGTTAACGCTTTTACTCGCAAGATCTCGCTTCTCACTAAGGCTACTTATCTGCATTTTTGCATCTAAAACAGCAGCGCCAAAACCTAAAAAAGTTTTCTCCGAAATTAAAGCCCATCTCTTAGGCAAATCTATAGCAGAAGAAACTGTTCCCCAAGTCAATAAACTAGCATCAGCAAAGTCGAGCCATGCTTTCCATGTTTTTCCATTAAATCCAGGCTTATCCAAAGACATCACTTCATTCACCGTATGCACCAGGTAAGTGAGAATAAAAGGAGCGCTTCCAGCCTTCAGCCATTGAATGGTTTTACCAAGAGATTCTCGAGGAGATAGCTCATTCGCAAGAGACAAACTGTCTGTCGTAAGCCGCCAAATATTATATAAATTATTTGTAGACTGGTTAATAAACTTATTTACTTTCTGAGAAATTGTATCTACAGAAGAAGAATTGTAAGTAACAGAAGTTTTCTTGCCGCCCTCATCTCTTGTAACACCAATCACTTTCCCGAAATCAAATTGTTTTGGGTTAAGTACTGCTGATCCTATTGCTGCCATATATCCACCATTGTTTTAACTTTCATTCGTATCGTTCGCTTAGCCTTTAAAAGGCGCCAGCAGTATACAAGATGGGCTATTTTTAGGGAAGTGAGTAAAAAATTATGTTGCAGAAAGGAAGACTGGAGGCTCTTTTAGCCCCCGAAGCCAGTCAGAAGCCGACATAGCCTTTTTCCCTTCAGGCTGAACCTCTACTAGCTGAACCGCTCTTTGGCCACAATAAATAAGCGCTTCAGAAGGGAGAAGCTGCATTGCAGGACCTTCTTTACAGACAACTTTGGTGCGTAAAATTTTTAATCGCCTCTTTTCGCCTCCCATTTCTGTCCAGCACCAGGCGCCAGGACGGGGAGAAAGGCCGCGAACCTTGTTATGAACCGTTTCAGCGCTGACTCGCCAATCAATTTGACACTCCTCCTGCTCAATTTTAGGAGCAAAAGTCACCTGCGCCGGATCTTGCGCTTTGGCAGAAGGAATTCCTTGCTCATACGAATGGATAACCGATAATAAAAGAGGTTTTGAAGCTTCGCAAAGAACTTCTTGCAACTGCCCAAAAGTCATATCGAGCGGGACTGAGATCTTGCTCTCGGCAATCACATCTCCAGCATCGAGCTGTTTAACCATTTTTTGGATAGAGACGCCAGTTTCCGCGCTGCCGTCCATTAAGGAGCGCTGCATGGGAGCAGCTCCCCGATATTTAGGCAACAAGCTAGCATGCACATTAATGCAGCCTAAAGGTGGAATATCTAAGAGTTTTTGCGGCAAAATCTGGCCAAAGGCCACAACCACGTAAAGATCTGCTGCGCAGGAAGAGATCTCTGCTAAAAAATCAGTTTGCGATGCTTTTTCAGGCTGTAATATAGCGAGCCCAGCTTCCAGAGCCACTTGTTTGACCGCGGAAGGAGCAGGAAGTCCCGAGCGCCCTTTCGGACGATCTGGTTGAGTGACAACAGCTGCAATAGAAATGTGGTTTTGAAGCAAAAAGTCAAGAATTTCTGCTCCAAAATTGGGGGTGCCAAAAAAAAGTATTTTCATGGATTTAATAGAGCTCTTTCGAAAGAGGCCTAATCTTCAGCAAGCTCCTCTTCTCCTTCTTCATCGCAATCAGCAGAACGCTTCGTAACGCCTTGGAGTCCAACTAACCCTCTTTTAGAAGATCTACAAAATTCAATCCAATGCTTCACTTCTTTATGAGGTTCCACTTCCTGTTCAATGATCCGAATTGCCTCTTCGAGACGCAGTCCTAATCGATACGTAATTTTAAAGGCTTTGCTTAAAGAGGCCCTCACTTCCAGAGGGAAGCGATGCCTTTTGAGTCCCACAATATTTACGCCGCCAAATTTATAAGGGAAGCCTCCTCCCACCGTATAAGGAGGAATATCTCGAGGAACTCGAGAAAATCCCCCTACCATCGCATAGCTGCCAATCCGGGAGAACTGATGAATTGGAGTCATTCCTCCAATAATCGCATGATCCTCAATCAGGACATGCCCTGCAAGCATAGCGCTATTAGACATAATGACAAAATTGCCAATCTCACAATTATGCGCTACGTGGCAATAGGCCATAATCAGACAGTGATCTCCAATACGGACTGTTGAATTTTCCTGGCAAGATGAATTGATCGTTACAAATTCTCGGATCTCACAATATTTACCGATAGTAACAAACGTCTTCTCACCCCGATATTTCAAATCTTGTGTTTTTGTCCCTATACTTGCCCCAGGATAAATCACTGTCCCTTCTCCAATAGTCGTATGGCCGTCTAGGTAAGCGTGCGATTTGACCACTACGCGAGGACCTAAAGTAACAGTGCTTTTTACAACAGCAAACGGCTCCACGGTGACATCTTCACCGATTTGGGCTCCAGGTTCTACAAAGGCAAGAGGGTGGATGTTAGATTTAGACATGCAATCCCATTCAAAGTTGTTCTTTTCTAACTAATGCGAAACTCAGCTCAGCCTCTACAACCACTCGATCGTCAACGACAGCCTTCGAGAGGACTTTCCCCCCGTTATTGCTAATATGCAACCCTTTAGCATGAAGATGCAAGACATCTCCCGGGACAACAGGTTTACGAAATTTAGCAGAAGAGATATTAAGCAACACCGCAATTTTTTGATTATAGCCTTTCTGATGCACAAGCACCCCACCTGTCTGAGCTAGAGCTTCTAATAAAAGCACGCCTGGCATAATCGGAACTCCAGGAAAATGTCCTTGGAAAAAAGGCTCATTGACAGTGACATTCTTCACTCCAATGATCTCATTTTCCTCTAAATTCATATAAATAATGCGATCGACAAGTAAAAACGGATACCGATGAGGCAAAATATTTTGAATTTCCTTCGCGTTTAACACAATGGAACTACCAGATGATTCTGTCATCAACAATTCTCCAACACGTAAGAATTAGAAAAAACTTCATTGCGCTCTTCTCCTGCCAAACTCACAGCAAGTAACTCCTTTGCAAAAGCTATATGACTTGAATGGCCTGCGCGAAGAGCGATGATATGCCCCAAAACCCGGCGACGAATTAGAGCTAAATCCCCTAATAAATCAAGAATTTTATGACGCACCATTTCATCAGGGAAACGAGCTCCTTCAGGATTCATAATTCGATCTCCTTTAATCACAAGAGCATTCTCAAGCGCCCCACCTTTAATCACTCCCTGCGCAATAAGGGGAGCTATTTCTTCATAAAAAGAAAATGTACGGCAAGGAGCAATCTCTTCTTTATATCGTTCAGCTGTCAGAGAAAAAGAGTAAAACTGAGAACCTACAAGCTCCGACTGCGGATAGTGGAGCATATAACTAATACGGAGCTCCGGAGCAGGAAGAGCTACTAAATGTACATCTCCCTGAGACCAAGAGATAGGCGCTCCAATTTTCAACCAGCGCCGCTCCGCGGGTTGAGACACAACGCCTGCTTGCTCAATAGCACGAACAAAAACCAATGAACTACCATCTCCAGAAGGAATTTCAGGCCCTCTTACTTCAACCACTACATTATCCAACTCAAATGCTGCCAGAGCCGAAAGAAGGTGCTCAACCATTTGCACACTCGCATTTTGCACTGCCAACTTCGTACATCTGGTTGAAGGGACAACTACATCCAGCGTTGCAGGAATTTCAGGACAGCCGGGCAAATCTACTCTTTTAAAGACAATCCCCGTTCCGGGAGACGCTGGGCAAAGCGTGACTTGAACAGTTTGTCCCGTGAACAACCCAATTCCTGTAATGGACACTTGCTGTTGAATCGTCTTTTCACAAAGTTCAGGTTCAACCAATCTTCACCTCTGCAACTCAGGGATCTCCAATCTCTCTTCTAGAGACTGCCTTAAAACCCACGAAACCTCGGTTCTAGTACAGCTCCTAACAGAAAAAGGTAGCCGAGCGAACAAATTTAGAGCAATGTTTTCTTTTTTTGAGCAAATTTATGCGCAAATGAGCACTTTTCATCAGCGCAGAAGTTGGGTCTAGAATTTTACTGGTTTTTATAACTTAAAACAGCTAATGTCGTTACGTTATTTTAACAATAAATTTCTGAGTTAATTATGAAAATTATTTTTCACACAATACACATGCCTCCAGAAGAATACACGCCTCCTCCGCCAGAAGGTGTGATTAATGGATTTCCGGTATCAGCAATTAAAAGTAGCGAAGAATTTAGCCACCCGGCAAAAGGAATGCAGCCTCCGTTTCCTCAAAACGCACAAGTAGTATCTGGCTTAGGACTTACTACTATTATTGAAGGCGCTTCCTTCGAACAGCCATTGAATGAACCCTCAAGGCATGTCACATTAGGATTTCAGGGAATTCTTAGACCTGATTCTGAAGAGATGCTGCCCTTTTAAACTTAAGAAGAAAATGCTTATCCACAAGATCGCTTGATCGCCCCATAAGGTGTAGAGCGTACGGTGAGAATGTACAGGAAGATCAAGTATTAAAGCTCCTTGTCTAGATTCGCCAGCATCAAGGAGCTGCAACGTCCTGCCAAAACGATCTACGCCTCCTGTAATTCCCGTATTGCAAGCTCGAAGCACAGAAACTCCATTTTCAACAGCCCGAACCATCCCATGATCAAAATGCTGCTTGGCCAAGGTGGAAAAAGGATACCAGGCATCATTGGAAATATTCACAAAAAGTTCAGCTCCTTGAGCCCTTCCTTGCCTGGAAAATTCTCCATAGGTCTCTTCATAACAAATGGATACTGCAAAAGGCACTTTTCCTGAAAAAATTTTCGCCTGAGCTCCTGCCAAAAAAGAATCTGTAATCGCAAACTGACTGGCCACAAATTCAGACAAAAATGACAATCCTCCTAGAGGAATATACTCTGATATAGGAACTAACACCCTCTTCTCGTAGCGCTCCGGCTGCTCCATAGAAGGGCGAAATAAAAAAGCTGCATTGTACCGTTCATCATCCAGGCCAATCAGAACGTCAGCTCCGTAGCGCATAGCCAAAGCCTGAGCCCAATAGGCATTGGTCACCTTCCAGCGTCCTGCTTCTAAGCGCGCCTGAGGCTCCTCTAAAGGAGGCAAATCCAACATAGCCTCGACTCCAAAACAGGCTGTCCAAATCGATTCCATCACATGCAAATCATAAGGGTAGCGGTAAGCTCCGTACGAGACAGTTCCTTCCGGCAAGGCAATGAGATCAAGCTGGCCTGGATTTTCTGTGAGCGCCTTTTCAATGCTTTGCAAAATCATCTTCCACTGCTGCGGCAAAGGGACAAATCTTTGAGGGGTTAAAGGCTCATAATTTTTTTGTTCGGGCAAAAGAGCTGTCTGAACAAGCAATGCTCTATAGCGCTTGGGATCATCTTTCGTCTCTAGATAATGGATGTAGCCCATTCCAGCCCCGTAAGGGAAAACGCATAGCACAAGGAAGCGAAGCCAGCTTCCTATACCGCGATGAGTCATTGCTTGGAGGCCAGCAAGATTTGTCCAAATGACAAAAAAAGAAAGCCCATAAATTCCGAACAACGAGGCCATTTGTAAAGAGTAGGTAGAGCAAGACAAAAACAACCCAACAGGATTCCAGGTAAATCCTGTACATAAGTAAAGCCTGGACCACTCAAAAAGTACCCAAAGACCGGAAAGAGCTAATTGATTTAAGAGCCCCATGCGAGCCTTTACAAGCAGCGACAGAAGAGCAAATTGCACCCCCAAACCAATGCTGAGACCTGCATAAACAAGCAAAATCAATGGGCCTGTATACTGAGTGCTCGACATCCACGACAATTGAATGAGCTGCACCCCAGCAAACCAAAAAAAAGCTAGATAAAATCGGCGTCTGCGATGTTCAAGCTGCAGCATAGAGCGCCAAAAAAGAGCAAACCCGAAAGCTCCTGCAATCACACCAAGAGGGATTACGCGGGCAGGCTGGCCTAAAGCTACAATGAAAAAACTAATGATTATACTAAACATATTACATGAAATGAGATGGGCCCCCACTTTCTTCTCTGGAGCTCGACTTAGCTCCATAGAGAATCACCATCATCAGCCCGCCCATAATAGCTAAATTTTTTAAAAATAATGAGGTCTGCACTTCGCGAGCCCCACCGTCTAGAAACCAAAATTGATGAAAAATCACTGTCACCAAAGCCGTTAAGAAAAATAAAAGCCCAGCTCCCAACTTTTCCCGTATCCCCAAAAGAAGCAACAAAGACCCCAACAGCTCAAGAAGAGTTCCAACTAATAAAATCACTGACGTCCAAGGGGTTAAAGACCCAAAAAGATACGAAAAATTTTCAGAGAAACTTACATAATTTTGCCATTCGCTCAATACTGCAAGCAATATACTCTCTGTTTCTTGCCAATGAAATAGATGTGTCATCGCAGAAACCAAAAAAGCAGCGCTCAAACTAAATCGAGCAAACACCACAGAACAAACACGAAGCACTTTCATAAATACATCCTTTTCCTCGCTATAAAACAATATTTTACTGGATTCAAGTCCCATCCTTCTCTACAATAGCAGCACTATGAAACTTCCCTTTTGCACCCATCATATCATTACTTTTTTAAACCGCCACGGCTCCTGCTCGCAGAGAAAGCCCCTAGATCTGGCTCTAAGCGAATATTTTCGCCAACATAAAAGCCTAGGAGCCCATGACCGGCGCCAGATCGGAGCCACCATCTACAGCCTTATCCGCTGGAAAGGATTATTAGACCATCTCTATCCCCAGAGCATCTTAGCCGCAGAGCGCCTTGAACGATTTGAACAGCTCGACTGGCCTAAAGTTCTTGCAAACCCCAAAATCCCCGAAGCTATCCGCCTGGGAAGCACCCCTTTCTTCTTCACAAAACTGCAAACTGCTTATGGCCTTGCTAAAGCAAGAGAACTCTGCAAAGTATTATTGTCACCAGCTCCCATCGCTATTCGAGCCAACAAGTTAAAAACAAACCGAGAAGACCTAATCGCCAGATGGGAAGGAAAATTTACAGTATCTCCTTCAAAGCACACTCCCGATGGAATTATTTTTTCTAAAAGAGAAGCTCTATTTGCTCTTCCTGAGTTTAAAGAAGGGCTCTTTGAAATGCAAGATGAAGGCAGTCAGTTGGTAGCCTCTTTAGTACAAGCTCAAGGCGGCCAGCATATTCTTGATTATTGCAGCGGCTCAGGAGGCAAATCTCTTGCGTTTGCACCTGCTATGGGCGGCAGAGGCCAAATTTACCTTCACGACATTCGCCCTGCAGCTTTGATTCAGGCAAAACAGCGCTTCAAACGAGCAGGCATTCAACACGCACAATTTCTCCCCCCAGATCACCCAAAACTATCTGAGCTCAAAGGAAAAATGGACTGGGTCTTAGCTGACGTCCCCTGCAGCGGAAGCGGAACGTTAAGAAGGCACCCAGAGATGATGTGGAACATCGATGAAGCTCTTTTACAAAGACTGACTTTAGAGCAAAGAAAAATTTTCGAAAATGCGCTGCCATACGTTCGCCCAGGAGGCAGAATCGTCTATGCAACTTGCAGTATTTTGCCAGAGGAAAATGAAGAGCAGATGCGCTTTTTTCAATCGTGCCATCAGCTAACTATTGAGGAAAAACCCTTGACTATCCTCCCAACAGAAGGGGGAATGGACGGTTTTTTTGCTGTCACATTTCGAAAGGAACCTATTTAAAAAATAAAAACTTCATGCTATGATTAGTCCTATGAAAAAAAAACTTCTTCAGCTCATTCCTTGCTTTGCCTTACTGGCGGTTCACGCAAACCCCTCAACTCTTTTTGACCATCCTCAAAAAATTGGGGTACAAAATACTATTTTGACTCAAGTCAACGGGACGACTCTATCGGTCATGGATGTAAAAAAGAAGCTTGACGTTGCCTTTCATCAAGCCTATCCCCAACTGAGCGATTCTACGCAAGCCCGCTTCCAGTTTTATCAAACAAGCTGGCGCCAAGCATGTATGGAGCTCATTGACCATGAGCTGATTTTAGCGGATGCCGAAGACCGGGAAATTAAGGTAACAGAAGGAGAAGTACGCGAGGAATTGGAAAACCGCTTTGGCCCCAATGTGATGATCACCCTCGATAAAATCGGAATTTCCTACGCCGAAGCTTGGAAAATGATCCGAAACGAAATGGTTGTCCAGAGGATGATGTGGTATTTTATCCATTCCAAAGCCCTTCAAAACGTAACTCCTCAAGATATAAGACAAGAATATCGGCGCTATCTCAAAGAACATCCTCCTTATCAAGAGTTCTCTTATCATGTGATCTCTATTCGAGCAGATGATGTGCAATCTGCTGCAGAAGCTACCTATAAAATGTTCAGCGAAAGCAACCTGGCCCCTCAGCTCTGTGAGGCTCGAGTAAAAGAGCTTCAGGCGGCCTATCCCAATTGCACAATTACCGTATCTACCGAATACACAGCCAACCATTTAAAGCTCTCTGACGCCCATAAAGCTGTATTGTCTTCGCTCGCTATTGGGCAATACAGTAAACCTGCCCTACAAACGAGTCGCGCGGAAAATAAGACGATCGCCCGCATTTTTTATCTAAGCCAACAAAAAGACTTCCCAGCCCCCCCTTTTGAAGAACTGGCTCAAGAGCTAAAAAACACGCTCACCCAAAAAGCAATTATCGCTGAAAGCGAACGCTATATTGCAAAACTCAGAAAACACTATGGCTATGACACAGCCCATTTACAAGAGTCTCTGCCAGAGACTCTAACCCCCTTTTCTTTGCAATGACGATTGCTCAGCTGTCACAATTACTCCCTTTTCTAGAAAGTCTAGGTGTTCGCCCTAAAAAAACTTTATCCCAAAATTTTCTTATCGATCCAAATATCGTCCGTAAAATCGTAGAGTTGAGCCATATTGAGCCTGGCGATTATGTTCTGGAAATTGGGTCAGGCCCTGGAGCGTTGACAGAAGAACTGTTAAAGAGAGGAGCTTATGTAACTGCGATTGAAAAAGACACCTCTTTTGCAAGAGAGCTCGATCGCTTCCAAAATGGGAATTTAACGGTCATCGAAGAAGATATTTTGGCGTTTGATTGGACTATGCTTGAAGATCGCCCCTGGAAAATTATCGGAAACCTCCCTTATCACATCACAACGCCTATTATTGAAACGGTTTGTCAAAACAAAGCGGTTTCTTTTACCTTTATGCTCCAAAAAGAGCTGGCAGAAAGGATTATAGCTCCCCCCGGCAGTAAAGAATGCGGCTGCATTTCTGTCTTTGTCCACTCCCATGCACTAGTCAGCGGCTCTTTTCATGTATCAAACACATGCTTTTACCCAAAGCCAAATGTTGATTCGACTGTCTTATCCCTCCAGTTTCACAAGGAAAAAGACCCCGAGTCCTTATTTACTTTTGTACGGACAGCTTTTCAGCAACGGCGAAAAATGATCACTTCATCACTCAGACGACTATTTCCTCAAGAGCGTATAAAAGAGGCCCTTCTCTTTGCAAAAGCACCTATCACGGCCCGTCCAGAAACACTTACTCTGGGCCAATGGCGAACTCTTTTTCAGATATTATCCACATAAAGAATTGGAATTTTGGCAGCATTAACTCGCTGCCAAAATTCCAATTCTTCAGTTTCTTAGGGAACCAAGGTAATAGTTCCCACTAATCCATTTGTTTCGCCATTAGGGCCTGAAGAAAAATAAAGGGTGCCATTAGAATCAAACACAAGAGCCCAAAGCCCATCAATCTGAATAGGATTTCCTGACGGATCTGTAAGCTCACCTAGAAAAACTCCTGTTTGTGAATCATACGCATTAATAAATCCATCGCCAAAGTTACCCACTAGCAAAGCGCCGCTAAAATCTCCAAACGTATTAGGCGCTATCGCTAATCCCCAAGGAGAGTTCAAGTTTCCTCCCGAGATGAGCCGCTTAATGAGGCTACCACATGGAGAAAACACATCCACATATCCATTGCCTACTCCAGGATCATCATCATGATTGGCAGGAGGGAGCTGTTTTGCATAGGCAACATAAACCCAATTATTTAAAAACCGAATATTAAATGGCGCAAAACCATCAGGTATCCAATAGTCTCTAATAGATTTAACATAGTTAAAACTACCACCGTAAATGTCGATGACTGCATTATGAAAGTCAGCTACCCATAAAGACTGGGCGCCGCAACGATGTTTCACAAAATCCAACCCCTTATAGACCGCTCCAGAAGAAGACGCATCTGCTGCGACGACGGCATTTAGAGGGTCCACGGTACTATTAAAACCTAAGATTTTGCCACTTTCCGAAGCAAACACAAAGCTAGCTGGATGCATATGCGGCATTGTTCCAACCAAAAAATTAGGTCCTGGGTTGCGCGCAGCTCCTGTAGGATTGATCATCACGTTGATGACGAAAGGAACAATAGTGCCATTAGGTTGGTAGAGTGTTGATAGACTAGAGCCATTATCAGCCACCCAGAAGTTGCCATTGGGGGCAAAAAAAAGTCCCCAAGCATTGACTAGATTAGGGTCTGTATTAGGCGCAAGAAACGGCTGATTTGAAACCAAAGGGTTTACATTATAACTGGAAGCGATCAGGCTCTGCGGCCACATCCCAATAAAAAACGCCGCTACCGCACTGATTGTTATCTGTTTAAAATAGCTCATGATTTTGTCCTCTCTGTTAAATTCACTCTCTAATCTTAACAAGGTTTTGTTAAGATTATTAAGAAATCTTAACAATCAAACGTCGCGGCGTCAATAAATAACTTTACATCGCACAAGAAAACCACTGCTTAACTCTAAAAGCCCAAGTTCCTTGGAGAGGCTCTTTGGCGACTAAGGGAGCTCTGATCACAATGCTTCCCTTTTCATCAATGATTTGGACTTCTCCGACGATCTGCCCTTGTTTAATGGGCAAGGCGGGCTTATGCCAGTGAATAAATGCGCGGCACGTTGGTTCTTCCGAAGGGAAATAGGAAATTTGAAGAGGCTTTTGCAACGAAGCTATCAGCGGCCGTTCAGCCCCTTCAATGTTTTGAGAAAACATCCGCTCTGCCCCAACTAACAAACGAGAAACCCTTTCTTCCGAAAAAGCTGCATCAAACAACCGTTTTGCATCCTCATAGCGAGACGTTTTTGAACAACCTAAGAGGACAGCAATCAAATTCCGCCCTTGATCATGGGCTGCCGATACGAAGGTAGCCATAGATTGAGAATGATAGCCCGTCTTTCCTCCAATGGATCTAGGATCATAATAGCGCCCTGGTTTTATACTCTGGTTAAAAGTCACTATTTCCTCTTGAGAACTTTTATTACTTTTAGGACGTAAATAAGAAGTCTTGCCAACCAATTCTCGAAATTTAGGAATAGAAAGACCGTGCTTCATCATTAACGCCAAATCATAAGCCGTTGTGACATGTTCCGGATGATGTAACCCATGGGGATTACGATAAAAAGTCCTCTGACATCCCAAGCGGCTTAAATAGCTGTTCATTTCATTCATAAATTGAGGGACAGATCCTGATAAAGATTCAGCAATGACATTAGCCGCATCATTGCCGGAAATCATAATAACACCGTGAAGGAGCGTCTCTAAAGACAACACTTCTCCCTTTTTCAGCCCCATCATTGTTCCATCAGGCTCTAATGCATAGGCAATATCTGATCCCAATGCAGCAGTTTTCATCCGCAAAGAGGTCTCAGAGACAACGGCATTCCGATGCAACTGAGCTTTTTTTTCATCTAAAATAAACAAAGCTGTCCCGATTTTTGTCGTACTTGCCGGATAAGCAGGAATATGAGCCTGCTTCTCAAATAAGACCGCCCCCGTATCAGCATTCATTAAGATGGCCGATCTGGCCGAGACTTCGACCGACAAAGATTTTCCCCAAAGAGATGAAACACAAAGACTTAAAAAGACAATACGCCAAAAAAAATTCATAAAAACTCCCAAGTTCTTAAAGAATAAACTATTTGCATCATTTTAGGGCATATCTCTTGACACATGTTAAAAAAGTACATACAATGAGGACACGGTATGTTGAAGGGGGCTCGTATGCTAGATCCTACGCAGATGGAGGAAAGTTATCAGCAATTCATGAGTAATCTGAATAACTGGGCTCATGACGGAGTATTGCACATCGATCTTCAGATTTTGCATGAATTAGGGCTTTTAGCCTCTATGCAGCATGATATTGAAGGTCCTGAAGATCTTACACAATATTTCCATGTTCTAGAATCTCCTGAAAAAGTCACTTTATTCAATGAACAATTTGTGATCTGGATTGTTCCTAAAATGGACCGAGAAATCCCCGTAACCTATGTGTTAATTGCACTCAGTCTGCCTAAAGAAGCTCACCTCGAGATTGTATTTACAACAGAAGGTGTCTACAATACGCCACGCTATGTTTTAAAAGTGCTCCAATATTTCCTGGTCGACATGTTAGAAACGGAAGAGACTCTTACGTCCATAGAAAAAAATCAGTGAGAAAAGTTTTTGGTAAGAGTCAAAACATTGTAAGAGGCCTCTCTTTTGTAGACGATGTTGTCTAGATATTGCCTCATAAAAAACACCCCTAATCCCCCTTCTTGCAGCTCTTCCAAAGGAAGAGAAGGGTCTGGGGGCGTGTAATCTACTGTTAAGGGATTAAAGGGAGGGCCTTGATCTTTTAGAATGATCGTGATTGCTTGACTGGGAGCAGAGAGAATTTGTATCTCAATATCCCCTGGTTTATCCTTATAGGCATGATGAATAATATTTACGAGAGCCTCTTCGAGCGCTAGCTCTACATGGCCTATTAGCGGGAGCTTCGCTCCGGCTTCGACCAATATCTCCCGAATCCATCCAAGGATAGAGGGGAGCAGATCAATTTGAGCGTGAAAAATTTTATGTCTGTTCAAACAAGCCTGTCACAGATCTCTTGAATAACTAAGGTTCTGTTGATAGATAATCACATCGACAATTTTTTGTGCAAGCTGAGCATATAAGGATCGAGCAGCTGCATTTTGTGCTGCCTCATAAGGCTCTAACTGCCCTAAAGAAAAAGGGAGAACTGCTTGGGTGACTCCTTGAGGATTGACAAAGGTTAGATCTTTATAAGAATCTTGATCTATACAATCAAAATCGACATCGGCCTCAATCTGATAAGGGCCAAATATCACCTCATCTGTTCCTGGTGCACATAAAACAGCTTCAACAGCGACAATTTTTCTAGCTTCGCAAGCCACCATATACCGCTTAATTTTGCCATCAACTTTTTGTTTATCTTTACGAAATCCCGTTCTCTCCCCTGCCGTGCGAACAATCGATACATTTAACCGATAGTCCCCTTCTCTTAAAGAGACATCGGCAACGCCTGAAGCTGTAATTGCTTGAACAAGTTCGTGAGTGAACAGCCCATCTTCATCGCCTGTAATAAACGAAACATTGATGGAAGGACGATGTCCTAAAAGGGACGGCTCTTGCCAATGATAGCCACAACCGCTTAATAGCAAAAGCCAAAGGATTCTAAAGGGGGTTGCAATTTCCTCTCTAAGCATCTAGTTTTTGCAACAGTTCTTTAGCTTGGTCTGCTGCTTTTGTATGGGGATACTTAGCAACCACTTTTCGGTAATAGATAATAGCTGCTGGAGTTTTTTTGACCTTTTGATAATAGCGTCCCGTCTCAAGTAAATTATTCGCATAGATCTGTCGCATTTCAACAAGGGCTTTTTCAGCAGCTTCTAACCTGGACTCTCGAGGGAAAGCTAACTGAAATTTCCGAAAATTCATCTCAGCTAAATCTAAAAGATCCAAATCCAGGTGCTCTCTTTGACACTGCTGTAAATAAGTCTGGTTAATCTCCAAATACGCTTGAGCTGCTAAATCATGTTTAGGAAAACGGCGGACTAATCCCTGATAAGACTCGATCGCGTCTTTAAAATCTTCTAGAACTACCTGCAATTTTGCCTTGCCGCATAGGGATTGCGCCGCAATCTCATCATGAGGAAGCGTTGTAATGACCTCATCGTACAAAGCGATAGCGGCCTCTTCGGAAGGAGCCCATTTGGGCATTTTATGGGACTCGAAAATATGCATTTTTTCGCCATTTCGAAAAAGCTCTGCAATCGTAAATTTATAATGAATGACTTCTTCAAAATGTTTAATGCTACCTGGCTGGTTTAAATACTCGCTAAACGCAACATTGGCCAGCTCATACTGCCCCATCTTAAAATACGTCTCTCCTCGTTGATAGCCAGCCTCTTGGCTCAAAGGACTATCAGGATAATAACGACAAATTGCATCCGCGTAGTCGACAACTGACCACCAATCTTGAAGCTCCATGGCTAGCTGAAGACCCGCATGCAAGTCCATCATGGAAGGAACCTGACTTTCCCAAGGAGCGGACGTCTGCTCCTGAGCTCTTAGAGGAGAAGAAAGCAAACCACAACAAAACATGGTAATAAAAAATTGACTCCTAGGTCGCATAAAAAATATCCCTTCTTAATAGGTTCTAAGAATACGAGGAAATAGAATTTAAGACTATACTTTGCTACAATGTTGGTCAATGAGTCACTTTAACCATAGATCCTTTCAAAAAGAAGATACGATCGCAGCCCTTGCCACAGCGCCTGGGGAAGGGGCGATCGCTGTTATCCGCATTTCTGGGAAAGAGGCGATTAACATCGCAGACCGGATATTTTCAGGGAATGTGCATAGCTACAAAAGCCATACAGTCCACTTTGGCCATATTCTAGAAGAAAGCGGCACAATCCTCGATAGCGTTCTCCTTATTGTGATGAGAGCTCCTAGATCCTACACAGGAGAAGAAACTATAGAAATTCATTGTCACGGCGGTTCAATCGTCTCGAGAAGAGTTTTAGCTAGAATCTTGCAGGCGGGAGCGCGGGCCGCCCAACCTGGAGAATTTTCTTTGCAGGCTTTTATGAATGGAAAGCTCGATTTGGCTCAAGCAGAGGCGGTCCAACAGCTCATCGCGGCTAAAAATGAGCTTGCCCTACAAGCAGCCGAGCAGCAACTCCAAGGAGCTTTATCTGAAAAAATTCGGAGCTTCCAACAAGAGCTAACCTCTGTCGCAGCCATTTTAGAGGCTTGGGTAGATTTCCCTGAAGAAGGCCTTGAATTTACGAGTCTAGACGAAATCATCAAGGACTTGGAGGCGAGCTGTCAAAAAATGACGACTCTTCGCGACTCTTTTTATGAAGGGAAAACTGTACACGAAGGACTTTCTTTGTGCCTTCTAGGCTCTCCCAATGTTGGAAAATCCTCGATGATGAACGCTCTTCTTGGCAAGCAAAGAGCGATTGTGACAGATATTGCAGGAACTACCCGAGACCTTCTAGAAGACCATCTGACCTTGTCTGGTCTCCACTTTCGCCTGATCGACACGGCAGGCATCCGAGAGACAGACGAGATCATCGAACAAGAAGGAATCCGCAGGTCTAAATTGGCCATGCAAGAAGCAGACATCATCTTACTTATCCTGGATGCAAGCCGAAAGTTGGCAGAAAATGACAAAAAACTTCTCCAAGAAGCTCCCAAAAACAAAACCATTGTCATTTGGAATAAAATAGATCTAGGTCCTCCACAAGATACCATTGACTGGGAATCTACCGTACATACATCTGCTCATACGAAAATAGGCTTTGAAGAGCTTCGCTCTGCCATCGACCAAATGATCTGGAAAAAAGGAGCTCCGAACAAAGAAGAGATCATGATTACGCAACAAAGACATTTTCAAGCGCTGGATCATGCCATCAAAGCCTTTCAAACAGTCATCGAAGGACTGCAAAGCGGCGTTTCTCCTGAATTCATCTCCTCCGATCTACGCCATGGACTCAATGAACTCGGAACCATTATCGGCTCGAATGTGACAGAAGAGATTTTAACAGCTATCTTTTCAAAATTTTGTTTAGGAAAATGAGAAAAAAACGAGCAGATCTTATTGGAGAGATTCTCGATGATCTCTTTCCCAACCCTCCAATCCCCTTGCAGCATACAGATGCCTATACACTTCTGATTGCAGTCCTGCTCTCTGCACAGTGCACAGATGCAAGGGTCAATCAAGTGACAAACCACCTGTTTGCGAAAGCCTCTACACCTCAAGAGATGATTTTGTTAACTCCTCAAGAAATTGAGGAGATGATCCGCCCTTGCGGTCTTGGACCTACCAAATCGCGTGCGATTTGGCAGCTATCCCATGAACTCATCAATCGCTACCGAGGACAAGTTCCCAAAACCCTCAAAAGCCTAGAAACGCTTCCAGGAGTTGGTCATAAAACGGCCTCTGTCGTCTTGACTCAAGTGTTTGGGAAGCCCGCTTTCCCTGTCGACACCCATATCCACCGCTGCGCAAAACGATGGGGATTAAGCGAGGGAAAAACGGTCCAACAAACAGAAAAAGATCTCAAACAACTATTCCCTAAAAAACTCTGGAAGCTGCGTCATTTGCAGATCATCTACTTTGCAAGGAAATACTGCCCTGCTGTGAAGCACAGCAGCGCAACATGTCCTATTTGCTCGAAAATTCTTTCAATTGAGAGTTAAATTCAGCCTCGTCCATGAATCCTAAAAACCTTCCAATTTCCTTCCCTTTTTTATAATAAATCACAGTCGGGTATCCCTCTATTCGAAAATAGTTCGTTAGTTTCTGTTCTTTATCACCATTTACCTTAAAAAATCGATACTGACCCTCAAAACGTTCGCTTGTTCTCTCAAAAATAGGACCAAACTGCTGGCAAGGCCCACACCAATCTGCATAGACATCGACAACAGCAAGCTCTTGAGTATTGAGCAGCGTTTGCAATTGATCAAACGTAAGCTGCTCTGGAGCTGCATAGCAAAATCCTATGAGCATCATCAAACTTCCTAAGAATTTAACCTTCATGAATCACCTCTTGAATTTATCCCTGTAAATGTTCATATATACTGAAATAGGTACTTATGAAAAGATATTCTTTATTTCTCTTGACTGCAGTCTCTTCGATGGCCTTTGGGGAGATCAATTATCCGCTGTCAGAAAGTTTAGCAGAGCAAGCGACCGATTTCACAGCGCCTCTTTTGCAGCTGCAGCTTGAAGACTGGTTTCATTATACTTCATGGGGCGTAGATAGTTATGCGAACACATTCGTCGCGCGCCCAGTTGTGCCTATAAAAAAAACTCGCTCCATCCCCTTCGAACAGCTTATCCGGGTCAGCGTCTTTGTCAAGACGACCCCTAAAATTCCGCGTCATGTCACAGGAGTTGGAGACACGCAATTTTTAGATTTGTTCCTTTACGATCTTCCTGCATGGGGCCGTATTGGATTCGGTCCCATAGCCATCTTACCGACAGCCACCAATCAAAAAAAACTGGGACAGGGTAAATGGCAGCTAGGACCTGCTTTTGCAGCGGTGCTTCTTTGCGTTCCTCATTGGCAATTCGGCCTTCTTGCGCAAAACCCCTGGTCTTGCGGCATAGGAAACTCCTCTTTTCCGAATGTGGTCTCGTTATTTTTGCAGCCTCTGGTCACGGTCCACTTCTCCGGCAACTGGTATCTGATTTCAAATGCCCAAATGACATTTCAGTGGAATCCCCACATGATACAAATTCCTGTGAACATCGGCATCGGAAAAGTCGCCACTATTAAAGGAGTGCCGATCAATGCGTTTATGGAAACAGAGTGGGTCGTTTATAAAACCCACGCAGAATTTCAGCCCCACTTCACTGTCAAAATTGGCTTCAACTTCCTCTTTCCAGAGTGCAAACCAAAAGGATTGAGTAAAGCAGGGGCTCGTTAAATTTAATTGGTAGCCGCTAGATCTTCCCGCTCTCGAAATAGATCGGCAATTCCCCATTCGCCTTCAGGTTCTTCTAGGGTTTTAACCTTCGATTCAGATATCTGCAGAGCATGACCAAAAAGAAGACCAACCCTACAATCTTAACTCATCAACGAGCAGAAACTCCCAAAGACTCTCCAAAATTTGCTCGTGTTTCGATAAAGCGAGCAGAATTGTTCACGAGATCCTCATCGAAATGGATACGCCCTCTTTCAAAGAGCAGAACAATGCAGGAGCCCCCGAAAGAAAAGTATCCTTTTTCGTCTCCTTTCTTCACAAAACTACTAGGCAAATACGTTTGATGGACAGAGCCTACCGCCGTAGCTCCTACCTCGATGTACAACACAGTGCCGAATTCAGGTGAATCGAGCTCTGTTAAAAAACGCTTATTTTCCCAAAGAATCGAGAGCCGCTTGCTAAGAGCTAGAGGATTCACCGAGAAAAGAGATCCTTGAATCAAGCAAGGTTTGGTGGGCTCTCCATCGCAAGGAAAATGGAAGCGATGATAATCGGTAGGACAAAGTCTCGCGATGACCATCGATGCGTCAGCAAAACGTCTCGATAAAACAGGATTGGCTAAAAAACTAGAGAGAGAAAACGACTGTCCCTTCACAAAAAAACCTGGCGCTTTGCTCACATCAGGATACACCAAATAGCGGCCGTCGGCAGGCAAAATGGCTCTATTTTTATCAGAAACAATCGGACGACATTCAGGCTTTAGTTTGCGGATGAAAAAATCGTTGAAAGAGCCGAAGGATTCGACAGGATCCAAAAACTCCCTCTCATCGACCCCGTAGGCGTCAATAAAGGGGCGGACCTTTTTGCGGCTTCTTGAGGTCTTTTGAACCCACCCATACACCCTGGAAAAGCAGGAGGCCAGAAAAGAACGAAATAGCTTGGAAAACGCCCAAGAGGCCCATCCTTCCCCATAAACAAGGCGCAAAGCCGCCTCTCCATAGACTTTTTCAACACACTCCTTGTCAGTAGAGCGTTCTATATAACAAATTTCTTCCATACGGACCTAGGTTCATTGCTCAAAATGATAAAGACTAAAACGATTTTTTTCAATTCATCATACAATTAAATTATTAATATGCTTAAATGATCATCAACCACTTGTAAAAAAAGGATATTTCTAGTAGAATTTTTTCAAATTCACACGGGATAAACTCAACCATGTTCGGCCTTTTAAAGAAAATTTTTGGCACAGCTCAATCCAGACGCCTCAAGAAATACGCACGCCTTGTTCCTGAAGTGAACAAATGGGAAGAGTCTTATCAGCAATTAAGTGATGAAGAGTTCGCTAAAAAGACCCCAGAATTCAAAGAAAGACTTGTCAATGGCGAGACCCTCGAATCACTTCTTCCCGAAGCCTTCGCTCTTGTAAAAAATGCCTGCCGCAGACTTTGCGGGACTGAGGTACACGTCTCTGGTTACAGCCAAAATTGGGACATGGTTCCTTATGACGTACAGATCCTCGGGGCCATCTCCATGTTTTACGGCTCTATTGCTGAAATGCAAACTGGAGAAGGAAAAACACTCACAGCATCCCTACCACTTTTCCTTTATGCTTTATCTGGGAAAGCTGTCCATCTCGTGACGGTCAATGATTATTTGGCAAGACGCGACTGCGAGTGGATCGGCTCTATTTTCCGCAAACTCGGTCTTACCGTAGAGGCATTAACAAACGACGTCCCCTCTTTTAAGCGTAAAGCCATTTATCAATCCGACATTGTTTACGGAACGGCTTCAGAATTTGGCTTTGATTATCTTCGCGATAATTCGATGGCTATGCATAAGAATGAACAAGTGCAGCGAGGACATTTCTTTGCGATCGTAGACGAGGTTGATTCCATCCTCATCGATGAAGCTAGAACGCCGCTTATTATCTCAGGCCCCATTGGAGAAAACCGTCAAATGTACGACGAGCTGCAAGATGACGTGGCAGCGCTTGTCAAAAGACAAAGAGACTTATGCAATCACTATGCAACAGAGGCAAAAAAAGCCCTTGAATCGTTGGGACTGATCGACGAAGAAGAAACCAAACAAAAAAAACTCTCGAAAGAAGAGCTGGCCAAAAGAAACGAAGCCTTTAAAAAATTATGGGTCGTTAGCAAAGGGACCCCTCGTAACAAAATCCTAAAGAGGATCAAAGAAAACCCCGATATGCGCGCAGCCATTGACAATTGGGAGACTTATTTCTTTGGGGAAGCGAATAAGGAAGAAAAGGCAAAGAACTTGGCCGATCTCTACATGATCGTCGATGAGAGGAACAACGAATACGAGCTGACCGACAAAGGCATCGCAAACTGGAGCGAATCGAAAGGAGAACAAGAATCGACTGATTTTGTCATGCTCGATCTTGGCCATGAATATGCAACCATCGATCAAAATTCAGATCTCTCCGACGAAGCAAAAATGCAAGCTAAAATCCAACTGAGAGAAGAAGACGCAAAACGAAAAGAGCGCTCCCACAACTTAAGGCAGATGCTCCGGGCGCAGCTTCTCATGGAAAAAGACATCGACTACATCGTCCATGAAGGAAAAATCGTCATTATCGATGAGAACACAGGAAGACCGCAGCCAGGACGCCGTTTTTCCGATGGACTCCACCAAGCGATTGAAGCCAAAGAAAACGTCGATATCCAGGGGGAGACGCAAACCTATGCGACAATCACCCTCCAAAATTATTTCCGCATGTACGAAAAACTTGCAGGGATGACAGGGACTGCGATTACAGAGGCGAATGAATTTAAAGAAATCTACAAACTAGAAGTTCTAGAAATTCCAACCCATCGAGCGTGCAGAAGAAAAGATGCCGATGATGAAATTTACATGACTGAAAGAGAAAAGTACAATGCCCTTGTAAAAGAGATCCAGACTGTCCATGCTCAAGGCAGACCTATTTTGATCGGCACTGAATCGGTCGAAGTCTCTGAAAAGCTCTCTCGCATTTTGAAACAAAATAAGCTTGAACATACGATCCTTAACGCTAAAAATCACGAAAAAGAAGCGCAGATCATTGCGGAAGCCGGGCAAGTTGGGGCCATTACACTCGCTACAAATATGGCAGGGCGAGGCACTGACATTAAGCTTAAGGCCGGCGTAGCTGAGCTCGGGGGGCTTCACGTCATTGCCACAACAAGACATCAATCACGCCGAATCGACAGACAGCTTCGAGGTAGATCCGGACGTCTTGGAGACCCAGGATCTTCCAAATTTTTTGTCTCTTTTGAAGATGCTCTCATGCGTCTTTTTGCTTCTCCTCGAATGACAGCATTGCTCCAAAGGTTCCGCCCTCCAGAAGGAGAGGCCATCTCTGCTAAAATCCTCAATCAGTCCATTGAAACAGCACAAAAACGAGTAGAACAGCGTAATTATACCATCCGAAAACATACGCTCGAATATGACGATGTGATGAATAAACAGCGGAAAGAAGTGTATGAATTTCGAAATGATCTCCTTTCTACAGCAAACGTCACAGAGTTTGCAGAAGACTTACTACGAGCTGTATGCGCTCAGCTAGCAACCCCCATTTTCTCTGATCGTCCCGCTGAAAAATCTGGCTGGCTAGCCTATAGAGAAGCCCTTATGGCTCATTTTCCAGTCCATTTTGAGGAAACATTCTTCGATAACGCATCTGATGATCCCGCGACAATGGCGTCGTCTCTTATCTTAAATGCTTTCGAGCTCAAACTAAAAAGACAAACACAAATTCTCTCCATAGTACGTCCCGACTTGACAGATGCAGAAAAAACACAAGGTCTTTTACAAGAGATTATCCGAAATCTCATGACCAGAAGAATCGATCAACTCTGGCAAGAGCACCTACTCGCCATCGACCACCTTCGCTCCGATGTCCATATGCGCAGTGTAGGACAAAAAGATCCCCTTGTTGAATTCAAACATGAATCTTTTGCCCTGTTCGAAGCATTTTCTCTACAGCTTCGAGAAAAAATTACAACCGATCTTTTCCGCTTCGAAATGATGCCAAGGCCTCCAGAAGAACACACCCGTTCAGCAAAACAGCCTGCTAAGCCTAAGAGTCTGCTGTTGAATTAAGGCTTCATCGATTTTAGGGATTATTTTGGCCGATTTTCGATTCTTTTTTGGGGGATGGTATACGAAGTTGATACAATCCCCCAAAAAAGAATCGAAAATCGGCTCAAAAGAACCCTAAAATCGATAGAAGCTTAATTTAACAACAGACTCTAAGAGTCTGTTGTTGAATTAAGAGCCTAGATTTTTAAATGGAGCTAGCCTATATGGTGTAATTAATCAAACAACCTATAGACTATGCCTCTATCCACGCTGACAGAGCTAGCCAAGCGGCCAGCCCAATTTGACTGTTTAAAACGTCCTGAGATCCTACAGCTCGAAGGGTTGCAGTTTACTACCTTTCACCTAATCGCCCTTATTTTATTCATATGTGCTGTACTTCATACACTTTGCGTCCATAAAATCCACCATTGGGCCCGGCTTCTTGAAGCAAAGCAAATGCCCAAAAGGAAACTAAAAGAAAGTCCAAGAAGCTTAGGAGTTCAAGCTTTGTATTTCCTTGCCGAAGTAGAAATCGTCTTTGCTATTTGGACTATTCCCCTCTTCCTAGCAATCACTCTATTTTATGGAATGCCCGTTGCCGTAAGCTACATGAACACCCGCGACTATACAGAAGCTTTATTCGTCATCATCATTCTAACTGTTGCTTCCACAAAACCCATTATTCACATCGCAGAGCAATTCATTGCTTATCTCGCAAAACAACTGGGAGGCTCCTTATCCGCCTGGTGGTTTATTCTCTTAACTGTAGGGCCTATTTTAGGATCTTTTATTACAGAAGTCGGAGCGATGGTCGTATGCGCCCTCCTTCTTTCTAGGCAATTTTATCACTACCACCCCAGCCATAAACTCGCTTATGCAACATTAGCTCTTCTCTTTGTCAATGTCTCTGTCGGGGGACTGCTTACCAATTTTGGATCACCAGCTGTCCTTATTCTCGCGCATTGCTGGGAATGGACCACTCTCGATATGATTATTAATTTCGGCTGGAAAGCGATTGTTGGGATTCTCATTTCGAACACCCTTTATTATTTATACTTTCGAAAAGAATTTGCTCTTCTTAATGAAAAACATCGCGCCAGCGGCCAATGGCTTACAGGGTCTACAAAAGACTCTCCCTATAACTTACCTCATTGGGTTGTAGGAGCTCACGTTTTCTTCATTGTCTGGATCGTCGCAGCATCCCATTATCCAGCCATTTTCTTTGCCGGATTTATCGCTTTTTTGGGCTTTTACCACTCAACAAGACACCACCAACAGGCCTTAAACCTCGTCCGCCCCCTCATGGTAGGCATTTTTTTAGCAGGCCTTGTCATCCACGGAGGGCTTCAAGGTTGGTGGGTTATTAAACTGTTGCAAGGCCTTAGCCCCTTGGGCGTGATGAGAACTGCGATGACTTTAACCGCCTTTAACGATAATGCTGCCATCTCCTATCTTGCCATCCTCGTCCCCCAATGGGGAGATGTCTACCAATATGCCGTCTTTACAGGAGTTGTTGCCGGAGGAGGACTTACCGTGATCGCAAACGCCCCTAATCCAGCAGGTTATGTCATCTTAAAACCCCATTTTTCCCAGGAAATCCACCCTATCCGCCTCTTTATCGCAGCCCTTATCCCCACAATTATCCTCTACGCCTTGTTTTATTTCTTAGGACCTTTGTTTTTATCTAAATAACTATTGAATAATAAAGTTGATTATGTTATAATTAACGTATTATTATTAATCGGTTTTTACCATGAATAAAACAAATGTAAACCCTAATCCCTCGCTCTTTAAAGAATTGGTAGGCGCGGAAGCTGTGAACAGCGCCCGCAAAGCACGTAAAATCGACGATCATGAAGGGCTTCGCGACCATAGTATTCTTGCACTCCAAAAACCAGCTTCCATCATCAATATGCTAGGCACTCTTACCGTCAAAGTGATTGAGGTAGGGTCTTTTTTTAAATGGTTTGGAGATAAACACTTTATTGTTCCCTTAAGCTCCGCAGTCTCTGGTTTGGGGATTGCTTTGTGTATCTCAGAAATAGCCCTTGAAACTCTGGCATTAAAACGGGTAACAGCTTTCCAAGCGCAGTTTATCAATTCCCCGGCACCAAACGTGGATCATGAAAAAGAAATCAGGCAATGGGCAAAAAAAACTCAGAATATTGCGGAACATTTAGACAAAAAAACGCCTACTCACGGGTTTGATGAGATAGCAAAAAGCTGCAAAAACCTTCTTTTGGCCATAGATCATGAAGATTCCTGGTTAGAACTTGCACAAACTCTAGAGGGACAAGTATTAAGTAAAGACCTCAACACATTAAATAACCTCATAGGCTCATTAGATGAAAAAGGGAAAGAGCGGCTCTATAGACGGCTAGGAATGAATTTTGTGGATCAAGCCTTAGGGAATTTGGCCAGCCTCACCAATCTATTGAATAATAAGATTGATGAATCCAATAAACCCACAGGAGATCAAGGCTTAGAGATGGATGCCGAAAACATCACAAGCACTTTAACAAACCCTGAAAATAAAACGATTCTCGACAAAGCCAAAGAAGAACTCCGGATCATGAACATTCAAATCCAAAAAAGACAGCTGATCCATACAATTGGCTTGATAGGAAATTTTATTCTTGGCATGGGGCTCGTTCTTTCTTTTGTCAATCCCTTGATTGCATTACCTTTCATTTTCCTCGGCGTATTAATCAGCTTTATCCGATTTATCCTATGGACAGGCTTTGCCGAAAGTAAAGAATGGAAGTGTGAACTAGGCACTTGGGCAAAAAACACCGTTTCTGAAATCAAAGAAACCCTTTGGTCGCTCCTTAAAATGAGCTCGGAGGCCGTAGGTGAACGACAGCTACTCATCGAGCTTCGATAAAAACCGGTAACCTAGATAAAGCAAAGGACAAGCGGCTAAGACATATAAAAACCAGAGAGTCCCATCCCATTTTAAAAGAACGATTCCTTTGTGCGAAAAGAGCAGGATAAACATCCCCAACACAAAGAGCTGGATACCCAACGTAAACAAAATGGTCGGACAAATCACTCGAGACAGCTTTTCCGAAGAAGGCTTTTGATCCGTGCCAGCAAGCTTTTCATCAACCACTGCCTCTTCCGCAAGCGTCTCAATCCGAGAGGATAAGGAGGGAGGATACAGCGAGTCCGAAGTCTGCTGTTCTTGCCGCTTTTCAACTCCTCCAAATGCCGCCGGATAAACGGGCCTTGTCTGATCAGACCTTTCTTCTCTCAAATCAGCAGCACAAAAAGGGCAGACGATCACATCTAGATCTATCTCGCCTTCGCAATGACAACATAATTTTTGACGTTTCTTGGGCTTCATCTTCCATTTTCTCTATAGAAAGAACCAGCGCCTCCCATTCGAGCTCAAATTTGCTCCCAAATGAGAGGTTACTCATCCCCTCTCTATTTCTTGATTATACACTTCTTTGTTTTTCGTATTAGCCTCTTTTTTCTCCATCAGGTAAAATCGTTAAAAATGACCAATGAAAGAGAAAATATGACGACCAGAAAAAATTGCGATATCGCCGTCATCGGCGCAGGCCCTGGGGGCTACGTAGCTGCCATCAGAGCAGCTCAACTAGGTAAATCAGTAGCCTTAATTGACAAAGGATTTCTTGGAGGAACCTGTTTAAATGTAGGCTGCATTCCTACAAAAACTCTTTTATCTCATGCAGCTGTGCTGCATCAGGTACGTAATGCTAGCCTTTTTGGGATCGAAACCGGACCTATCACTATCCATTACAATAAGATGAAAGAGAGAAAAGATACCGTCATCGCCAGAATCAGAAGCGGGCTAGAAGGGCTTATTAAATCCAATAAGATCACTATTTACCGAGGAGCCGCGCAATTTGAATCCCCCCACGAGCTCAAAATCGTAGGAGAAGATGACCTCTATCTTCATGCAGAAAAAATCATCATTGCAACGGGCTCTATCCCTTTAGACATCAAAGCATTCCCTTGCGATCACGAAAAAATTCTCAATTCCACCTCAATTCTAGAGCTGACAAGTTTACCAAAAACTCTGGCTATTGTTGGAGGCGGCTACATCGGCTGTGAATTCGCTTCTCTTTTTGCAGAGCTCGGCGTAAAAGTAACAATCTTAGAGGCTCTTCCCTCTATCTTAGCTGCTCAAGGAACTACAGTATCTTCTTTCATGACAAAAACATTTACAGCCAAAGGGATCGATCTCCAGACCAATATTTCTGTAAAATCCATTCAATCCCACCCATCTCACGTCCACATTGAACTATCTAACGGTCAGACGCTCGATGCAGATCTCGCTCTCATCGCTGTCGGAAGAGCCGTCTATACAGAAGGACTGAAACTCGAAAAAGCTGGACTTTCGACAAATGCAAAAGGGGCCATTGAGGTGAATGAACACATGGAAACAGCAGTCCCTGACATTTATGCGATCGGCGATGTGACGGGCAAGTGGATGCTCGCCCACGCAGCCTCGCATCAAGGGATCATTGCAGGAGCACATGCAGCGGGCCATCCGGCAGACGCTCACGAAGCGCCCGTTCCAGCGGTCATCTTCACCTCTCCTGAAATTGCCTCTGTCGGCCTGACCGCAGAACAAGCTGCTGCTGCAGGGTATCCAGTCACCCAAGGAACTTTCCCGTTCCAGGCTCTCGGCAAAGCGCAAGCAAGCGGAGACACCGAAGGATTTGCACAAATTGTGGCCGATAAAAAAACCGGTCAAATTTTAGGAGCGCTCGTGATTGGACATGAAGCTTCTAATCTGATCGCTGAAATGACTCTTGCTATTCAACATGAACTCACGCTAGAGTCAGTCCTAGAGACGATCCATGCCCACCCCACCTTAGCGGAAAGTTGGCATGAAGCAGCAGCTCTCGCGAACGAAACGCCAATCCATTTGCCGCCAAAGAAGAAACTATGAGCAAATTAAACATTTTGCCTCCCAATCCGGAAGAAAAACCAAAAGGGAGATTTCCCTCTTGGCTGCACCGCTCGATCCCTCCAGGAGATCAGCTGTTTCAAACCCATTCGATTCTCTCCAAGTATCGCTTAAATACTGTGTGCGAAGAGGCAAAATGTCCTAACCGTTCCGAATGCTATAGCAAAAAAACAGCCACATTTCTCGCTTTAGGAAAGCAGTGCACCCGCAATTGTGGCTTTTGCGACATCGATTTTAATAAAGCTCCTAAAGCCCCCGAAGCTGACGAACCTCAACGAATTGCAGATTCCGTGCGAGAACTAGGACTCAGGCACGTCGTCATCACGATGGTAGCCAGAGACGATCTTCCTGACCAGGGAGCTTCCCACATCGCAGCGATTGTCCGAGCCGTCAGAAAAACAAATCCCGGTGTCACTATCGAACTACTCACTTCTGATTTTTCAGGGGATGTAAACCTGCTTTACATCGTCCTTGCAGAAAAACCTGAAGTGTTTAACCACAACCTTGAAACTGTCCGTTCGCTCTCTCCCCGAATCCGGCATAAAGCTCAGTACGACAGAACTCTCGATGTCCTTCTCTATGCAAAAAAATCTGGCCTATCCCGTTTCGTCAAATCAGGCCTCATGTTAGGCCTCGGAGAAACCCCCGATGAAGTCAAGCAAAGCATCCAAGATCTTCACGCGCTAGGCTGTGACATCATTACTCTCGGTCAATATCTGCAAGCCAGCTCCACGAAACTACGCGTAAAAGAGTTCGTTCCCCCCGCTCTTTTTAAAGAGTATGAAGAATACGGTCTAAACATCGGCGTTCCCCATATGTACTCTGGGCCGTTTGTCCGCTCCAGCTACAATGCAAATCTGTTTGTAACCTAAGAACTTCCTTGGGGCTCCGCCCCAAACCCCGCCAAAGGACTTCGTCCTTATGGAATCCTGTTTTTTTCTGAGACAAAGCCTATAGGCTTTGTCTCAGAAAAAAGAAAAATAGGATTTTAAAGGACGAAGTCCTTTAACGGGGTTTGGGGCAGAGCCCCAATGATGAGCAGGAGTTGAGAAAATCTCGAGCAATCTCCTCAGCGCTCCGCCCCAACGTTCGTAATCTTGTCTAACTTTCCACTGGACGCCGTATATAACATAAAAGATCAAGTTGTTCGATGGCTTCCCATTTGTCGGACAAATCGACAGGTGTTTCGTCTAGTAGGCCATCTAGGACCTCTTTAAGGGGGATTTGTTGGTAGAAGCGATCCCAAAATCTTTGCCCAAAAATAAAGGAAACTTCTTCTTTGTCTTCACGTCTGACTATGCTCAGTTTTTCTTCGATAAAGGAGTTCCCTTTTTTTTCTTCGGCATCCTCCATCCCTCGGATAAAATCGGGGAAATTGAGGTGTTTGGAATTGACTTGAAGCTCTATGCGCAAAGCTTTGCCCAGATAGTAGGGCAGATTGGGTTCTTGGCGAACCTTTTCCTCGAGCAGCGGGATCAATGGGCTGATTGGACCGATTGAAATATTTCGATCCAATAACTCGGAAAGGACCTCCTCTAAAAAATGGGGAGATTGGAGCAACCGGCTGAGTTTTTTTTGCGAAGCTCTGTAATGGGAAAAGAGCTCATCGGTTTCTGGGGAAGAAATACTCCCGAACCAGGGAAGAGGGGGCTTTAGTTCTGGATGAAGATGCCGCAGGACAGTTTCCTCCTTAGAGAGAACATCCATTTCATCTTGAATGGTAGCAAAGCCGAAACTAGGCGAATATTGAGAAGAAAATTCCATCAAATTTTCCAAACGACTCACATGGAGCGCATTCTGAGCGCCGTAGCCGAGAACAATACCCGTTAAAGTTCGATCTTCGTTAAGAACCGAAAGAAGAGGCTTTTTTTCCCGAATAAACTGATCCAGGAGCGCAGAGGGTGTAATTTTGGGGCCAAGAACATATTGAAAAAGGGGAAGGTTCTCTTGAACAACGCGGATAAACTCTTGCCGGTTGATAATAAACAAGTCATTAACCCCCGTCGAGGAGATTTCATCGGTTGAGCAAATGACGATGTTGTGTGTTCTCTGAGACAACCCCGATCTCTCCCAGATGCGAGCGCCCTCTTTGAAGATAGCCTCTTCCCTCCCCAGATCGTCGCGAGTAGAAACAGAGATGTCGTTTTTAACAAAACTCTCCACAGAAAGCGGCTTTTTGCCATAGATTGAATATCCTGCTGCTGCTGGTTCAGAGAGGAGAATCCTGAAGAAGCAATCCAGGCAGCTCCTTTCGTAAGGAGTCAAAAGAATGGTTTCCCTCCGATCCAAAGAGCAGGAAGCTATAAAAAGCCATGTTAAATAGATAATCGACTTGCGCATAATCATCTATAGGGACAGCCTGGAGTATGGCAATGTCCGTCTATGCCTGCAAAATGGCCATTACGGCATCTATATGCGATTTCGTTATCGAGGACATAAGGGCCCTCTCCATCATTGTAGATGCGGGGTACATTTACAACTATACCGTTCATGTAGACAAATAAGCCTTCTCGCGCAATTTCAACACAATTCGGCTCGATGAAAATTTTTTCATCCGCGAAAGATGAACACATCGCGCAGCAAGCTGCAGCAATCCAAGTATATAAATGAATCGATTTCATAATGATTTCCCTTTGTTTTTCCACTCACATGTCCTGCATGTGAGTTGGGTAACCATACACAATGCCATTAGTTTTGACAACTCTTTTTTTTGAGTAAAATCCTCATCCTGCGTAACTTTAGCTCAAGCTTTGCGCTTAACCGTTCTCTAATTGCGCGCAGTCCTTTAACGGGGTTTGGGGCAGAGCCCCAATGATGAGCAGGAGCTGAGAAAATCCCGAGCAATCTCCTCAGAGCTTCTCTCATAAATAGGATGCAGAGGAAACTGCGGATAGATTTTCCCAAATTTCTTCTCCGCTAAAGATCTGAGAGCAGGAAGATCGTAAGGCAGGGCGTATTCGATTCGGTCATCTAGATCTGGAAAGTATTCTCGAATGGAGGTCCACTCAGAAGCAATCGTAGGAATTCCGAAACGGGCAGATTCAAAATAGGTGTAGCCCGGCAATTCATAAAAAGCAGGATGCATATGAAGCCCTGCATGCGCAAATGCGCTAAGGAGCATAGAAGAAGAGAGGATCTCTCCTCCGGGCGTAGGGAGAATGGTGAGAGGGCCTCTAGATAAAGAAGGCGATAGGTGTTGAGAAATGACAAGGGTAGGGGCCTTTCTCCATTTCAAGGCAGAGGCCAAAACGATCTCTTCATAGGTTTGATTACATCGATCCATGGCAATAAAGACCAAAGGAATATCGAGATCTTTGGTGGCAAGAAGCGTCGCGAGCTGATTTTTTCTCGTCGAAAAGCGACCGACCTGCAAAATATAATTTCCTTTTTTTAAGCCTGTAAATCGTAAAAATTCTTCTGTAGGAAGTTCTTTCATTTGACGCACATGGCCTGCTCCCCAGCGGACAACTTGACTATTGCAAGAAGGGACATCACGAAGAAGCGTTGCCTGTTCTCTCAAAGAAGAGACGACCACAGAAGATGCGCGCTCTAAAAACTCATAATTTTGAAGTACATTGATAGGTCGCATCCGATCGTAGTAAAAAATCAAATGAGGTCTTTGATAGAGATGATCGAGAGAAAAAGAGACTCCTTCTTCGATTCTTTCTTGCAAAGAGCCAAGGACATAGTAAGCAAACCCGTAACTTGCTCCAGAGTATAAAAGAGAGTCCTCATGAAACGCGATACACCCATAATTTCTTCCCATCAAATGCATGAAATAATAATCTGCGGAGCGATTGATTAAAGTCCCGATGAAAAAAATCTGATTTGCTTCAAGCGAACTCATGGGATCTTGAGTGATGAAGGAGCTATGGCCTAAGGCATGTAAACCTTCTTGCAAGTCCAAAATAGCCTTTAAATCCCCACCCCACTCGCTATATTTATTAGGGCGCACAAATGCAAAACGCATCCAATACCTCAAAATTTGAGGCATAAACCAATTTTAAGGAATTTTCAAGAGTCATGTTTATTAAGGAACTGTTAAACAGGCAATTTCAAATCAGGAATCGTTCGGATCATGAACTTATCGAATAGAGGAACCGTAAATGCAAGCTCTCCATAGGCAGGACTATAAATCATCCCTTTTTTGATCAAGTCAGCCCGTACGGGACTCAAGCTACTAGGTTTAATGTTGAGAAGAGCAGCAAGTTCTCCAATACGATGAACTCCAGGACCGAGCTCAGCCATTGCTCGCAGGAAAAACTTTTCATTGGGGGTAAGCCTCTCAAAACGGACTTTGAAGAAATTTTTGTCGAGACGAGGGATCACCTGCTCAGTGGCTTCTTGAACAATTTGGAGAGTAATTGGACTTGCAGAGGCCAAATTCCAAACCTGGTAAGCCCATTCTTGCAGAAAGTAGGGATAGCCGTTTGTTAAACGATAGATCTCTTCCACAGCAGACTCTTCAAAATAGACGCCAGCAGCCCGCGCCGGCTCTTCTATAGCTTTCGCAGCATCAGCTTGAGAGAGCGCTCCAATATCTGGAAAGTTAAAAAGCCTCTCTGAATAAGATTTCGCCTCGCCTGCAAGACCAGGCAATAGAGGCAGCCCCGTTCCGAAGAGAACCAGAGGGAGTTGATGTTGCTGGACTTTGTGCATCGCCATGATGAGTGCACCGAGTTCTTTCTGATTGAAGTATTGAATCTCATCAATGAGAAGAGCAACGGCGCACTTACAGTCTTCCGCAGCTTCCCCAATCGCAAGGAAAAGATCCGGCAAATCGACTTCTAAATCCCCGCTATCTGCCGAACCTTCCTCTGGTTCAATGTCTATTCCGATCGTAATATCGTGGATCGTCAGCTTGACTGCACCGATAAAACTACGAAGAATCCTCAATCCACGTCTGACTTTTTCGCTGACTCCAGCCACGCGGTTCATTTCAAACAGTAGGCCGCGCAGATAAGGAATGAGCAAAGAAGCCAACGGTTTATTTTCATGAGCTTCAATGAATAGCGTCCGATAGCCCAGTTTGTTCGCTAAATACTGGATCTCCTTGAGAAGCACAGTCTTTCCTACGCCCCGAAGCCCTGTAAGTAACATGCTCTTTTCAGGTCGTTTTTGCAGAACCCTTCCGAGGAGAATCCGGGCCTGTTCTAAATCGAGGCTTCTTCCCACCAGTTCAGGTGGAGGAGAACCCGCTCCAGGAGAAAAAGGATTATTGATTGGATCCATGACAGCTTCCATTTATAGCAAGTTATAACCAGTTATAGCAAAAACTCACTATAACTAGCTATAACTTTTGAGAGCCCCCTAAAAATTAAACTTGCATTCTCTTGCAAAAAAAAATCTCCTCTCATGTATGGTGCGATTTTGATGTCAAATAAGTACCGCCCAGATCTATGCCCAAAAATCCTCTTCGAGTAGCCACTATTATTTTAGCAGGAGGACAAGGGACACGCCTGCATCCCCTCACCTTGCACCACTGCAAACCAGCAGTCTCCTACGGAGGACGCTACAAGCTCATTGACGTCCCGATCTCCAATTCTCTCAACTCCGATTTTAGACAAATTTTCATTCTCGCCCAGCATCTCTCGACAGAATTGCAGCATCACATTCACCAAACCTACCATTTTGATCCCTACCATCCAGGATCTGTCGAAGTGCTTTTGCCTGAAAAAGATGAACTAGGTGAAATCCAGTGGTTTTTAGGCTCTGCGGACGCCGTCCGAAAAACCTTGCCCACGCTGCTTAGAGCCTCTGCAGATTATTTCCTCATTCTTTGCGGAGACCAGCTTTATAACATCAATTTCCAGGAGATGGTGGAATTTGCAAGAGATAAAGAGGCAGACGTCACCATTGCGTGCCTGCCTGTGCCGGGAAAAGAAGCTCGCCGCATGGGGCTGCTTTCTCTAGATCCTGAAGATAAAGCCGAAGCTTTTCATGAAAAACCAGACACGATCGAGGCAATGGACCGCTTTGCCCTATCGGAAGAGTTTTATCGAAAACGCTCCCTCAACGCTCGGAGCGAGACACATTTTTTAGGCTCCATGGGGATTTATGTGTTTACAAGAGACGCGCTCATTGATCTTTTAGCCAAAGATCCCGGGGAAGATTTTGGTAAACATATCTTATATACGGCCATCGAAACAAAACGGACCGTCGGATACATCTATAACGGCTACTGGGAAGACATCGGCACAGTCGTTTCCTACTACGAGGCCAACCTAGTCCTTACCCAGACGAATCAATGCCTAAACACCTACGATGAAAGAAACCCCATCTACACGCGCCCTACCTATCTTCCCGGCCCTAAAATCTCCTGCACGAAAATCACTCAATCGATCATCTGTGAAGGGTGCATTATTGAAGCTGCTGAAATTGTACACTCTGTGATCGGACTCCGCTCGCATATCAAGCAAGGAACCATCATTCGAGATAGCGTGCTCATGGGCAATCATTTTTACATGCCTCCCCTTCACGAAGACAAACCTCTTGAATACGATTTTTGGATTGGAGAAAATTGTTTGATTGAAAAAGCGATTATCGACGAACATGTTCGGATAGGCAATCGAGTGCGCCTTATCAACCAAGAAAATCTAAGCCACTATGACGGCGATAAGATTTTTATCCGCGATGGGATCATCATCGTGACCGCCGGCGCACAATTGCCAGACGATTTTGTATTGTGACGTTGCACATAAAGGGAGACTGATGTCGGCAAAAATCTTTTTTAAACAAGCTCTCACTGAACTCAATAAAGAGCTTTTTTCTCCCCTTAATCTCCGCATAGATTTTCTAAAATGCTATCCAGAATGGGTCCCTCTCATTGCTGAATGGGAATATGCAAATTGGCATTGTTATGATGATTCATTGACCAAAGAAAAACTCATCAATGGATTTGCCGAACGTCTTCATGACGACAAACTTCCTCTTACACTGCTCCTCTTTAAAGCAGTCCAGCCCATTGGCCTGATCTCATTAGAAGATCAAACAGAACCAGAGCTTGCTGACTTAGAAGACGGGAATCCCTGGGGAGGCAGCTTTCATATCATCCCTGAAGAAAGAGGCAAAAAGCTAGCAGAAACCGCAGCAAAAGCCCTGACTATTCTCGCAAAACGATTAGGGCATCAGAAAATTTGGTTTTATACTTCAAATCCTCGTAATGTAAAATGGTATACAAGACAAGGCGCTCATACCGTTACAACGCGCCCCTTTCGAGGCCATGAAATTACCGTGATGAAATACGACCTTTGCATATGAAAATTTGGGCTATTGGAGATCTTCACTTAAGTTTCGGCGTGGCCAATAAGAGCATGGACGTCTTCGGACCTGGCTGGCAAGATCACGCCCAGCAAATCGAAAAAAACTGGAAACACTCCATTGCGCCCGAAGATTTAGTCTTGATTCCAGGAGACATCTCCTGGGCCATGAAACTCGAAGACGCCATCGCAGATCTACAGTGGATCCATCAGCTTCCCGGCACCAAAGTGATGATCAAAGGCAACCATGACTACTGGTGGGGCTCTTTATCGAAAGTCACTAAGGCTCTACCGCCCTCCATCCATATCATCCAAAATAACGCCTTTTTCTACCAAGGGATAGCCATCGGAGGAGCCCGCCTCTGGGACACCCCAGAATATAGCTTTTCTGCCTATGTCGACTTCCGGGAAAACCCCCGGGCCAAAGACCCCGAAGAACGCATCCAAGAGGACTTGACGGATAAGCTCTTTGAAAGGGAGCTAGAAAGGCTTAAAATGAGCCTATCAGCCCTAAACAAGGAAGCCAAGCTCCGGATCGCCATGACCCATTATCCCCCCATCGGCGCCAACCTGGCCCCCTCTAGAGCCTCTAAGATTCTCGAGGAATACAAGATCGACATTTGTGTCTTTGGACACCTCCACAACCTCAAGGAAGGATGTAACTTATTTAATAACAATGAGTTACACGAAAAAGACGAAACAAACCCCATACGGTACGTCCTTACTTCCTCTGATTATATTCGCTTCCAGCCTGTTTATTTAATTTAATACTATAAAGCACATCTAATTACATATTAACCACTTAAAAATGCATTGATTTTTAATTATTAAAGTGATATAATTGAATTATATTTATTTAATAAAGGTGTAATTATGACAATTAAAAGAATAGCCAATTCAGCAGTAGAACAGATTCGAGACATAGCACAGCCTGCAATACAAGAAATAACCTCCCTTATTAACAAGGTTAAAGTAGCAATATCTAATTTCTTTTCATTAAATAAATCGGCAAGCACTACCCCTGTATTCGTTCCAAAAAATCCCCGGGATATAACGGTTACTTCTTCTCAAGTAGACCTAGAAAAAAAAGTTGTAGACCAAAAAGCAGAAAGAATCTTGGGAATAACAGCTTACATAAACGAGCTAAAAAGTAAGCAGCCAGACGATTTACTCACAGAAACCGATAAGATCGATACTTTGATAGAAGAGTTAGATGAAAGGATAAAAAATGAAGATTCAGGAGAATTAGTTATAAATCTCAAAACTAGACTAATAAATATAAGAAAAGAATGTGTTAAAGAATCTCCTTTCGTTATTCAGATGAGCGAAATACCTCAGGATGTTGAAAAAGTTGCGCAACAAACATTCAATCCTTCAACTGTCGAACAAGAATCAAAAGAGGTTGATTCCGCTCAAAATGTCACTCCAGTAACGTCCCCTGCGAAGAAAGTAATTTACTCTCACCAGGACAACCCGGAAGACCAAAAAGCCATAGCAGAGGCAATAAATATTTACTTGCCACTTGCTGAAAAATCTTTTGAAGAAAATGAATTAATACGAAAAGAAGAAGACGAACTTGAAGACTTTCAACAAATGATAAATGATTTTAAAAGAGATTTTATTTTAAACAAAGAAATAGGCCCCCAAAAACCTGCCGAAAATATTGACAATCTAAAGAGTAGCACAAAAGACCTTATAGCAGACAAAAAAGAAGAAGCTCCAACCGCATTATCTAATACCCAAAATCCAATAGCATCAGTAATATTAAATACTGCAAGACCAGATCATGTTGTAGCGGAACATAGCAAAGCAGCTACTATAAGCACAAAACAGCCCACAAAAAAAAGAGGACCAACAGAAGAAGAGATTAAACAAAAGATAAATAACATAAACGAAAGACTAATAGGTTTTCACAAAAAACTACGTAAAAGCAACGACGAAACGAAAAAAAATAAAATCAAAACAGACATAGGATCTCTAGAAAGGCAGAAATACATGTACTTTAACAACAATAAAGAAATGTTCCGCGAACTAGACCAACAATACAAAACAAAACTAGAAAACATCCGATAACCAATCCATTCATAACCGTCCCACCTTCCTTGGGACGGTTAGCCTACCCCAACACTTCTCACCCACCCTTAATCCCTCTAATTTTAGTCACAATGGCGGCTAAAATATGCAAAACTCTCAAAACGACCCCTAGTCGTAGTCTTCCTTGACCATTTACACTCTCTCCGCCCCAGGGAAAATCAAGAATGCTTCTCTCCACAGGTCATCAGCAAACTTAAACATTCCCAACGTTCCCTTTTCAAACTGCTCCAGCCCGCGAGCTAATGCGTCAGTAACGCCCTTACTTTCAAGAGATCCCAAAAAGCATTCCATGATTTCTTGCTTGTTCGGAGCCTCTTTGAAACGCTCTTCGGCAATAGATCTTAAGTAGTCTTTAGAGCTCGCTTTCTCTCCAAAACTTGGAATCTGGCCTATGATAAATGCTCTTGGAAAATCACAAGACTCGAGACCCTCATCAGAGCTAAAACCTCGCTCAATCATTTCAGAAATCAGAAATTTTATTGGATCCTGTGCAAATTCTACATCAGAACATATCCCCCGAACATAAGGCTCTTCAGCCTCGTTTGGAGACTCATTTTTATACTTCACAAGAATCGATCGAGCTAGTTTTAGGTTTTCAACGAGTTGTTGATTATCAGAAGCGCTGCCAGTAGCAAGAGCTCTAATCCACTCTTCTTTGACTGGTTTTTGAGGAGCATGCACATCATCTGTGATCTTCCCATCAAAGGCCGGATGTTCATGCAGAGGCCAACTGCTTCCCAAATAAAGAGAAAATTGGGTGGCAGAAAAACCGCGAAACTTATCCTCGTCAAGGGTAAAACGAGTGGCAGAAGAAAACAGAGGAAACTCTCTTAACCAATTGCAGAGTTTGATGATGATCCCTGCGCTTTTGTCGGTATCGCGATAAAACTGCTTTAGTTTTCTGGTAATGTCCAAACCTGCCACCATCTCTGCTGGCGTTAAATGGGCAGTTTCTAGATTCTCTCGTGCAACTGCTGTAACTTTTTTCACAAGAGCGTCCAAACTGATCGAACTTCCCTTGAACGTCACGATCCGACCTTCAAGATACGTATTTTCCGCTCTCGCTTCACTCAGCATCTTATTAAGATCTACAAGCTGAGCACTAAAATTTAATAAATTTATATCTATAGACATGGAAATCTCCTAGGAATTTGAAAAAGAGGATACTTGAAAACCGGTTATTTTTTCAGGTTGTTTCGGCATATAAAAAAGAAGCTATATTCTTTGGCAAGGTTTTAGACAAAGCCACTTCTTGATCACTCTACACCCCTGAAGCCTCTTTCACCTTTTCCTCTAGCAAAAAATAGCTATTTAATACTAAACTGAAGTTGAACTTCAAAAAAGTCAACATATTATGTTTCAACGAGATATAGAAAAAGAACTCCTAGACTTAGCCAAAAATTACCCTATTGTCACAGTACTTGGCCCCCGTCAGTCTGGCAAAACGACCTTAGTAAAATCAGCTTTCCCTAACAAAAAATATGCCAACCTGGAGTTCCCTGACATCCGAGCTTTGGCCTTGGGAGATCCTCGAAGTTTTTTAGAACAATATCCAGACGGCGCAATTCTCGATGAAATTCAAAGAGTTCCAGAACTTCTTTCCTATATCCAGCCTATTGTAGATCAACTAGACCAAAAGGGGATGTTTATCCTCACCGGCTCTCATCAACTCGAGCTGCAAGAAGCAATTTCTCAGTCTTTGGCAGGACGAACCGCTCTATTAACGCTGTTGCCAATGAATTTATCTGAATTAGAGCAAGCTGGTTTTCATTTGTCTATCGATGAATGGATGCTTAAAGGAGGATACCCTCGAATTTACAAAGATCAACTTGATCCGACAAAAGCATATCGCAATTATGTCCAAACCTATGTCGAACGAGATCTACGGCAGCTTATTCAAGTCAAAGACTTATTGCAATTCGAGAGGTTTGTACAAATCCTTGCCGGACGCGTAGGACAAATCTTAAATATGGAAGAAATCGGCGGAGAAATCGGTCTTTCTTCCCATACAGTAAAACACTGGATTTCCATTCTTGAAGCTTCATTTATCGTCTTTCGCCTACCTCCTTATTTTGAGAATTTTGGGAAACGGGTTATCAAGTCTCCAAAACTCTATTTTAATGATGTCGGTCTTGCCAGTTACTTATTGGGAATTGAGCAAGAAACACAAATGCATCGAGATCCCCTTCGAGGCCATTTGTTTGAAAATGCCGTCCTTTTAGAATTAAAAAAATATCGGCTCAATCTAGGTCTCGATCCGTCTCTTTTTTATTACCGAGACGTGCAAAAAAATGAGGTTGATGTCATTTACAAAAAAGGGCATGACCTGATCCCCATTGAAATTAAATCATCTAAAACCTTTGTCCAAGATTTCATAAAACCGATCCAGCGCTTCCAATCCATAGCTGAAGGGAGATCTGCCAAATCTTTTCTTATTTATGGAGGAGATCTGGAACAATCCATTCAAACAACACAAATCCTCAATTTTAGACATGCAGCTCAAGCCTTAAACTCATATTAAGAACTTAGGATTCCATAAGGACGGAGTCCTTTGGCGGGGTAAGAGACTGTTAATGGGTTTAGGTTTCGTCGATTTTAGGGATTTTTTTGGCCAAATTTCGTTTGCTTTTAGGGGGGTCATATACTGGAAGGCGATATTACCCCCCTAAAAGCAAACGAAATTTCGCTCAAAAAAACTCTAAAATCGACAGAAACTAAATCCATTAACAGTCTCCTAGGGCGGAGCCCCAATGCAAATCGCCCCTTGACTTTAGACGATTCAAATCATAAAACCTCGATTATGAGGCCTATGATAAAAAACATCTTGATTGTGGTTATTTCCGTGCTGATCACTTGCACGGTAGTTTGGTTGGTTTTCAACTTAACCCATAAAAATCACAAAGACGAAATCACGCTCTATGGCAATGTCGACGTCAGACAAGTAGACATCGGCTTTCGAGTCTACGGCAATGTGCGCTCAATGCCTTTCGAAGAGGGGGATTTTGTTCCCAAAGGCGCCTTGATGGCATCGATCGATCCGCAGCCTTATGCTGATGAAGTGAAAAGGGCGGAAGCAAGCCTACAAGCAGCCCGTCTATCTTTAGAAAACACGGAGCAAATTTTTTTAAGACGCCAGGAGCTTGTGAAAGTAGGAGGCGTTTCTCAAGAAGATTATGAAAATGCAGAGACTGCAAGAGATGTAGATGAGCAGCGGGTGAAAGAGGCTGTCGCCACTTTAGGAGTTGCAAAAACCAATCTTCGCAATACAAGAGCTTATAGCCCCGCAGATGGGACGATTTTAACGAGAGTCCGAGAACCAGGAACTGTCGTTCTTCAAGGAGAACCTGTCTATACACTCTCTCTCATCTCTCCAGTCTGGGTAAGAGCCTACGTTCCAGAGCCGCTCTTGGGCGTTATTTATCCTGGCATGGAAGCTGAAATTTTTACCGATACAAAAGGGGGCAATACCTACACCGGGAAAATTGGCTTCATCTCCCCTGTTGCAGAATTTACCCCTAAAACCGTCCAATCAACAGAACTTCGCACCGATCTTGTCTACAGAATCCGCGTCTACGCCGATAACCCCGACTGGGGACTTAAACAGGGCATGCCTGTGACTGTGAAATTACATAGAGATCGCCATGGCGCCCCTGATCGACATCCGTAATGTCACAAAAACATTCGATCAGCAAACCGCTCTCGATCAAATCAGTGCCTCGATTCCACAAGGGACATTTGTCGCCCTTGCAGGACCAGATGGTTCTGGCAAAACGACGCTGCTCCGGATGATCGCAGGGCTTCTTTTGCCCACCAAAGGCAGCATACTCGTAAATGGCCTGGATACAGTCAAAGAGGCGCAAAAGATCCAAAGCCAAATTGGCTATATGCCGCAGAGATTTGGTCTTTATGAAGATCTGACTGTGATGCAAAACCTCTCTTTATATGCCGACTTGCAAGGAGTTTTAGAAAAGGAGAAAAAAGCCGTTTTTGATCGACTTCTCTCTATGATGAACCTCTCGAAATATCCAACGAGACTGGCTGGCAATCTATCTGGCGGAATGAAACAAAAGCTAGGACTTGCCTGTACGCTCATTCGCAAACCTACTCTACTTCTTCTCGATGAGCCTAGCGTCGGCGTCGATCCCATCTCGAGACGGGAACTGTGGGATCTCATTCAACAATTTCTCCAAGAAGGGATCGGGATCATTTGGAGCACAGCGTATCTCGAAGAAGCAGAAAAAGCAGGTCTCGTCCTTCTTCTCAATGGCGGAAAACTACTCTATCAAGGGCCTCCCAAAGAGCTGACGGAGCGCATGGAGGGAAGAACATTTACTCTCTTGCGTCCTGAGACGCGAAAAAGAGCTCTATTGACCGATTTACTGAATCAGAAGATGGTTCTCGATGGAACAATCCAAGGAGAAAAAATTCGGATCGTCATCAAAGAACATGCAACGCCAGATCCTTCTTGGACGCCGTGTCCTCCTCGCTTTGAGGATGCGTTTATCGATCTTCTCGGAGGCGCCCCAGGAGGCTCTTCGCCTCTGGCCGATCGGATGACTCCCATTCTGACAGAACAAAAAAACGTGATCAGCGCTGAACACCTAACAAAACGTTTTGGCTCTTTCACAGCTGTAGACGACGTCTCTTTTCAAGTACGAAGAGGAGAGGTATTCGGACTCTTAGGTCCCAACGGCGCAGGAAAATCCACCACATTCAAAATGCTTTGCGGCCTTTTGCAACCCACCTCTGGCAAAGCCTTTGTCGAAGGGGTTAGCTTGCAAACAGCTCCAGCAATCGCCCGCTCCCACATCGGTTACATGGCTCAAAAATTCTCCCTTTATGGAGGGCTTAGCGTCAAACAAAACCTCCATTTTTTCGCTGGCGTTTATCCTCTGAAAAATCGCTCCTACTCCCACGCTGTAGAAGAGATGATCGATATTTTTGGACTTCACCCTTATCTTAATCTATCCACTTCTTCCCTCCCTCTCGGCTATAAACAGCGGCTAGCCTTGGCTTGCGCTACAATGCATCACCCTGAAGTGCTGTTTTTAGATGAACCAACCTCAGGCGTCGATCCGATTACAAGACGAGAATTTTGGAACCACATCAACGGCCTTGTCGAAAAAGGATGCACGATCTTGGTCTCTACCCACTTTATGGATGAAGCTGAATACTGCGATCGGATTGCGCTGATCTATCAAAGCCATATGATCCACATCGATTCGCCAGATAACCTCAAGAGCCTCGCTCAAACGCCCCTTAACAAAACGCCCACTTTAGAAGACGCATTTATTACATTAATTAGACAATATGATCAGCAGCAAAAGACTTAAAGCCCTCGTGGTGAAAGAATTTTATCAGATCATCCGCGATCCGAGCAGCATCTTGATCAGCTTCGTTTTGCCTGCCATTTTGTTGTTTATTTATGGCTATGGCATCTCTTTAGATTATAAACATTTAAAAATCGGCCTTGTTCTCGAAGACACTTCTCCCGAAGTGCAAAGTTTTGCCAAAGCTCTCACAGACTCTGAATATTTTTCTGTCCAGATCGGAAGGCATCAAAGAGAGTTTCATGCAAAGCTGGTCGATGGATCGGTTCGTGGGATTGTTGTTGTTCCTTCTTATTTCTCTTCTTTTAGACAGCGAGCAGATCACATAGCTCCTATCCAAGTGATTGCCGACGGGAGCGAACCTAATACCGCTAATTTTGTGGATAATTATGTCCAAATGGCCTTTCAAAACTGGCTCTTCCAAGAAACGATTAGCAGCCGTTGGATCCCATGGCAGCCGATTCAGGTAGAACCTAGATTTTGGTTTAATGAGGATTTGGAGAGTCGCAATTTTCTCATTCCCGGCTCTATCGCGTTAATCATGACGTTAATTGGGACTCTTCTTACGGCTCTGGTCGTCGCCCGCGAATGGGAACGAGGAACCATGGAGGCGCTGATGGCAACTCCGGTCACGATTACAGAGCTTGTTTTAGGAAAACTTCTTTCCTATTTTCTTTTAGGGATGATTTCGTTTCTTTTCTCAACAATCATCGCTCTTTTTGTCTACCAAATTCCTTTGCGTGGATCTTGGCTTTTACTTGCTTTATGCAGCATGGTGTTTCTGTGGACTGCTCTTGGGATGGGACTTTTGATCTCTACTGCTTCAAAAAACCAATTTGTTGCCTCTCAGGCTGCGATTATCTCAGCATTTTTGCCTGCCTTTATTCTTTCAGGATTTATTTTTGAGATCTCCAGCATGCCGCTTCCTATTCAGTGGATGACCTACATCATTCCTGCAAAATATTTTGTCTCTTGTCTTCAAACCATTTTTCTTGCCGGCAACGTGATGAAACTCATCTTCTATAATCTGGCGATCATGGCAGGCATCGGGCTTGTTCTTTTTCTCTACACAGCGCACATGACTGTAAAGAGGTTGGATTGAAGCGAATTTTATCTCTCATCCTCAAAGAGCTCATTTTCCTCTGGCGAGACAAAAAAACCCGCTTCATTTTGATTTTCCCACCTCTCTGGCAACTATGTATTTTCTCTTTTGCCGCCACGCTCGATGTGAAAAATGTAACCATTGGCATTCTCAACCGAGATCATGGAGAAAAGGGATTTGAGCTTGTAGAAAGGATCCAAGGTTCCCCCATTTTTACCCACGTAATCCTTCTTCCCTCGGTAGAATCGATCGCTCCTTTTATCAACGAACAAATCGGCCCTGTCGTTCTTTCTATCGACGAGGAGTTTTCTCGGCTCTTCGACTCCCAACGCTCCCCTTCTCTGCAGCTCATCTTAGATGGCAGAAAATCGAACACGGCACAAATTATCTCCGGCTACGTCAACACGATCATCAATCAATTTGCCAAAGAGCTCTCCTTCAGAGAAAAAATCCCCACGCAGCCCACCGCCCTCATCTTGCGCTATTGGTTCAATCCTAATCTTCTCTACGAGTGGTTTACAGTTCCAGGTCTTCTTGCGATCCTGACCATGGTCGAAGCGCTTCTCATCACATGTCTTTCCATTGCGCGAGAACGGGAACTCGGCACGTTCGATCAGCTTCTCGTCTCCCCTCTCACCCCTTCAGAAATCCTCATCGGCAAGACGATCCCCTCCATCCTCGTCAGTCTCCTCGAAGGCCTCTTCCTCTTCTGCATCGTTCTCTTCTTCTTCAACATCCCCTTCGTCGGCTCTTTCTTCCTTCTTCTCCTCTCCACATTCATCTACACAGCTGCCATCACCGGAGTCGGTCTCTTTATCTCATCTCTCTGCGCCACTCAACAACAAGCCATTCTCGGAGCCTTCGTCTTCCTCACCCCGGCCGTTCTCCTCTCAGGTTTTGCTACCCCCATCGAAAACATGCCCGTCTGGCTTCAATATGCCACCTACATCAACCCCACTCGCTACTTCATGTACATCTGCCGTAGCCTCTTCCTCAAAGACATTCCGACTCATGCTATCTTCCAACACCTCTGGCCTCTTTGTCTCATCGCCATCTTCAACCTCACCGCCGCCGCCCACTTCTTCCGCAGACGTTTCGTCTCTTAGGGGCTCCGCCCCTAAAACCCCGCCAAAGGGCTTGCGCCCTCTGGACTCCCTTAATTTACAGATCCATGAAAGTAAATTATTTTATACGATTCGCTTGCGAACATAACTCCCAAGTTTGGTAAAAATCCGAAGAAATAATGCTTTGTATAATTTGGGGGCTTTGATAGAATCTTAGGCATGCGACAGCCAGTAAACAACTATTTTATTTTTGCTACTCAGTTTTATTATCCTTTCTTTAGGAGAAGGGAGCTGGCTGGCTAAAAAAATGTGACCCATTTACAGCCCCGGCTCCCGGCCGGGGATCTCCTTACTGAGAAGCCCCGGCCTCTGAGCTGGGGCTTTTAATTTTACAAGGAGAACTATGTTTTCAAGATTCATTTTTATTTTTGCTTTGATTGGCTTAATTGGTTGGTTTGTCCTTAAAAAACCATCCAACTCCGACTCAGTCATGACCATTGGCATTCTACAAACAGCAAGCCACCCAGCTCTTGACCAGGCTCGAGACGGCTTTATGGCCGAAATGAACCGTTTATCGACACAAAAAATCGATTTCGTCGTTCAAAATGCTGAAGGAAATCTAACACAAGCCCAAAGCATTGCAGAAAATTTCCATTCACGTAAAAAGATCAGCGCTATTTTTGCTATTGGAACCCCCGCTGTGCAAGCGGCTGCAAGAGCTGAAAAGGAAAAGCCGATTTTCATTGCTGCAGTCTCTGATCCCCTATCCCTCGGAATTATTCATCCCAACACAAATATCTGCGGAACAACTGACCAGGTGAACACAGATGCTCAGGCAGATCTGATCTTACAACTCATCCCAAATGTCCAAACGGTCGCTTTAATTTACAACCCATCTGAAAATAACTCTCAGATTATGGTCAAAAAAATCCAAGCATCGCTTGAGAAAAAAGGGCTTAAACATCACACCGTCGGAGCCCACTCTGCAGAAGAGCTATCCCAAGTTGTAAGAGCCGCTTGCGCGAAAGGGGAAGCGATTTTAGTCCCAAATGATAATCTCGTCGCTAGCAATATCACTCTTGTCGTTAAAGAAACGGCTCTTAGACAATGCCCTCTTTTTGTCTCTGATATTGCCTTGGTTGAAAAAGGCGCTTTTGCGGCTCAGGGAGCAGAGTACAAAGATATGGGGAAAGAAACAGCCGAGATGGCCCATAAAGTTCTTTTTCTTGGGATGACTCCTGAAGCTGCAGGAATTACCAACCCTACCAATCCAAAAACGGTCATCAACAACACCGTTGCAGAAAACTTGCACATTAACCTTCCAGTAGAAACCATCAAGGAATAACAATGGGAAGCGAAATCATTCATATTCTCCTTCATGTCATCTTGCTAGGGCTGATTTATTCCTTCGTTGTCATGGGTGTCTACCTCTCTTCTCGCGTGATCAAGTTCGATGATTTGACAACAGAAGGAGGTTTTGGTTTTGGAGGAGCAATTACAGCACTTTCGATCGTATCTGGCCTATCGCCGTGGATCACGCTACCCATAGCTATGTTAGGGGGCGCTTTGGCAGGATCTGTTACAGGCCTTTTGCACACGAAAATGAAGATGAATAACCTCATTTCCGGCCTTGTTGTCACAACAGCTCTTTTTTCCATTTGCTTGAAGCTGGCAAGCTCGAACCTTCCTCTTCCAGAATCGGGGACGATATTTCCTAAAACGCCTCTGCTTTCTATTTGTCTTCTCCTCATCCTTGTCACAATCGTTTATCTGGGAATAAGAAAACTTCTCCGTTCGGAGTTAGGACTCCTTTTCATAGCAGTTGGCAGCAACCCTCAAATCGTCACGTCTTTGGGAAAAAGTGTTGATCACTATAAAATTGCAGGTCTTGCCATCGCAAATAGCCTAACTGCTTTAGCAGGCGCTCTCTTTGTTCAGTGGAGCGGGCTGTTTTCGATTACAGGCAGCGTAGGAACTCTTGTTACAGGGATCGCCGGGCTTATTTTAGCAGAATTGGTCAAACCGAAGTTTGGTTTAAGTCTGATTCTAGGCGCCATCCTTTACCAAGCACTTTTTGCCATCACCATCGAATTCGAGCTGCAGCCGATCTGGAATAATCTCATTAAAGCTGTGCTCATTGTTGTCTTGATCCAATTAAAACCGCGTAAAGAGGCCATTGAGAGGTAATCCTATGCTCCAACTTTCAAACGTATCTAAAACATTTAAGAATCTCCATGTTCTCAAGTCATTTTCTGCCACCGTAAATCCAGGTGATTTTGTCATCATCATGGGTCCTAATGGCACAGGGAAAACAACACTGTTTGATATGATTTCTGGAAAAGTCCCCCCCGATAGCGGCTCTATCTGTCTAGATGGCATCGATATCACAGCCATGTCTGAACAGAAAAGAGCTGGCTTTATCAGCAGGCTTTTTCAAAACACCTATCTTGGCTCATGTTCTGCTCTAACAGTGCGAGAAAATCTTGCAATGGCCACTCTCAAAGAAAGAGCTGCAGGATTTCAGCGAGCCACTGCAGCCTTTCCAGAGAACATCGTTGCAGAATTTCTTGCGCCTTTGAACTTAGAGAAATTTCTCGATGTTCCTATGAGCTCTTTATCAGGAGGTCAAAGGCAAATGATTGCCTTTATCATGTCCATCCTAAAACCCCCTAAACTCCTTCTCCTCGATGAGCCGACAGCAGCCCTTGATCCAACCTCTGCTACTCAGCTCCTCTCTTTTGCGAAAAAATATAGCCAAACACACAAGGTGCCCATCTTACTGATTACCCATGATCCGATGATCGCCAAACATCTTGGCGACCGTTTATGGGTCCTTGGGAATGGAACCATTCAGAAGGAATTTGGTGCTGAAAAAAGTACAATGTCTCCGCAAGATTTTTTCCATCCAATTCATTACGAAGCTCTTTAACCGAAAAAACAAACGAGAGTCCAGAGGGCATCAGCCCTTTGAACTCCTTTAATTATTTGGGGAAATTCAGCAAATCATGTTAGTATTTTTTCAAAAAGGAGCGTTATATGATGAGAGTTTGCGAAAAAATTTCCTGTTTACCAAGCTTACCTTCCTTCTCGACATGCTGTCAAAAATTTGAAGGAATCAGCAGAATAGCCTTAGCAGCCATTGCCTACATCGGATACTTAGTCGGTCTGCAAAATAAAGAGTTTTACCTATCGCAATGGACCAAAGGATACGAATTACTCTTTCCTAGCGCCCCAAACAATCTGAAACCAGCAACTCCTACCCTCTTAACTCAAGAGGCGAATAAAGATAAATATTCTAAGGCGCCAAAAATCAATTCTTCATCTAGACCTCCCATTTCCTCCAAGCCTTTTTCAACACAACCTACGCCAGCTCCGATAAGCACTCAAATCCGATCAAACTCAGTTCAAAGAGCAACAAAAAACAACAATCAAATATATCAAGAATTACTTACTGAATTGGAACAAAAAATTAAGGACATATCCTTTATTATACAACAATTTCTTGAAGCAGATCAGCAACTTAAATTACTTATTGGAGAAAAAAGTGGATTACCACCACACTCAGGAATAAAGACAGTAGCTAAACTTCATTGCGATCAGGCTGATATGGTTTTGCATATTCACAACAACATCTTATCGACCGCTACAAGTCAAGCTGCTTCGATAGATATAAATAAAATCAATGATCTGCAATCCAAGTTCATTGAATCATTTAAGGCTTTGGAAAATCTGTTCGCTTTATATTGGGGAAAAGTGGAACAAATTATGGTTCAACATTCCTCCAATGAAAAGTTACCAGAGGCCTGTAAACGCGTGTCAGAAGCAATAGAAAAGTTCAATGAAAGTCTGTCTTCTATTAATCCAAAAAAATCTAAGCTATTTTGTCGCCCGGGAGTTATTTTCACATGGCAAGAAAGCTCGGTGTGATCTCTGCCCTCATGACTGGAAAATTTAATGATTTCAGTAACGACATACTTGTGAGCTATCTCACCTTGCTAGGTTGCAACGTAGAGATCAGAGTTCTGCCACAACATCGCATGTCCAGATCTATAAAAACAAATGGGAGTCCAGAGGACGTCAGTCCTTTGGCGGGGGAAGAGACGGCTAACGGATTTAGTTTCAGTCGATTTTAGGGTTCTTTTGAGCCGCTTTTTGATTCTCTTTCGGGGGGTAATATCGACTTTCAGCATATGACCCCCCGAAAGAGAATCGAAAATCGGCCAAAATAATCCCTAAAATCGACGAAATCTAAATTCGTTAGCCGTCTCCGGAGGGCGGAGCCCCAAGATAAGGTGAACATCCTTCCCAGCCACCACCGAGAGCTTTGATGAGTTGAATGGCTGCTTGATAGCGCCGACCGAGAGCGTTCATGGAGGTTCGTTCGGCATCGAGAGCTGCGCGCTGAGCAGAGAGGGTGTCGAGGGAATTGACGAGACCTTTTGCGTTACGTAGCTCAGAGAGACCGGAGAAACGTTGAGAAGATGTTGAGGCGATTTGCAAGGCGTTGAATTGAAGGGAAGACTGCTCGACATTGTTTAGGGCATCTTCGACTTCTTGAAAGGCTGTGAAAACAGTTTGTTCGTAGTAGGCTTTAGCCTCTCGAAAGCGAGCGTAGGCAGCTTCTACGTAGGAGCGATTGCGACCGCCGTTAAAAATCACTTGGGCGATGTCGATGCCAATCTGCCATAAACGACCTGTCCAGTTGAGAAATTGCGAGAGATCGGGGCTGGAAAACCCAAGGGCGGAAGTGAGGAGAATGGAAGGAAAATAGGTGGAGTAGGCAACGGAAATGAGTTCATGAAACCCAGCCATGGCTCTTTCTGCTTGAGCTAGATCTGGCCTTCGCATGAGCATCTCAGAGGGGATGCCAGATGGAATGGGAGGAGGAGGAGTCAAAAGAGGAGAAGGGGGTAAGCAAAAACCAGAAGCAATCGTTCCTAAAAGAGATGCTAGGGCATTTTCAAAGACGGATCTTTGACGAACGCTCTCTTGATACTCGGCATCGGTGTCTGCGAGAATTTTTTCTGCATCGAGATAATCTAGATAACTGACAAGACCAGATTGATATCTCGATTTGATGAGAGAGAAAAGCTCTTTTCGGAGGTTGAGAATTTGTTCTAGAAGGGCAATTTGGGTATCTACCGCTCTAAGATTAAAATAGTGGCTCGCCACTTCCGTGGTGATCGTTAAGAGAGTGACTCTAACAGCCTCATCTTTCGCCTGAGCGTAAATCGTCGCTGCATTGTATGTGCCCCGATATTTCCCCCACAAATCCACCTCATAGCTCATCGTCACTGGCAACAAATACGACTGTTCATGCACTCTTGAGATCGTTTTGAGACCAGGAAATAGACTCTGAGGAACTCCGTAGAGTTTGATCAGCTCATTCAGGTTATTAAAGGCAGGATTCGCATAGACCTGAGGATAAAGAGTTGATTTGGCAACCCCGGCGACGGCTCTAGCTTCTGCAACTTTTTCAAGAGCCATGTACAAATTGCGATTATTTTCGATAGCAAGCCTCTCGAGCTCATCTAGCTTCTCGTCGCAAAAAATATCCCACCAGTTTTCAACTGCCGCATCGGTGGCTTCCATGGAAGAGCCTTTCCAATCAGCCGGAGCGTCAGAAGAAGGTCCTTCATAACGGGGGCCAACATGGCAGGAACTGATAAAAAGTAGTAAAAGAATGACAGCAAACGGTTTCACAGTGATAGCTCTCCCCTATTTTGGGGATATATCACTATTTAAGCGACTGAGCAAAGGTTTTTAAATCTGGATCTTTAGGATTAAACTGATAAGTTGAACTAGAACGTTTTTTCATGAGCCGTTCGATGGCTTTTTCTACATCCTCTTGATCGAGCCTTCGGTAGTAGTCTGCAGCGATGGCCATCAATTCCTCAAACTGCTCTTCCGAGTCGAGCTGTGCGATGATTTTCTGAATGACCGCAATAAACAAACGATGCTCTCCACTGATCGAGAGAAAACGGAGAATATCAAATAAAAAAGAGGTCTCATTTTGAGGGTGCTTGTCTAAAATACGGGCAATTTCTGCATTCGCCTTAAAAGGATCAGTAAAAGAAAGGGCTCTTGCGCGTAAAAACTCAAACCAGAAAGATTCTGAAACGAATGGGGAAAACCCATCAAGGAGCTCGCCTGCATAACCATCATCTGCATGATCGAGGAGCTCTGCAATGTAGTCATATAAAAATCCCTCAATATCGTGCGCACAATACTCTCCGATCAGAGAAAAAACCCTAATAGGATCTTCTCCTTCATCCACATTCTCTTCTAAAATGTCTTGCAAATTGGCCAATATATCCTGAATGGACTCGTCGCTATCTAACAACTCTTGATCATACTGAAAAATCCGATGATCCAATTCATCGCAAAAAATGGAAAGAGATTGCTTTTCAGGCAAAATGCGACGCCACAATTCAAAAATGAGCAAATACATCTGATCATAATGCTCAGGAGAAATGCCCTCTTCTACTAGAAGCTCTACCAGCTCCTCGGGAGTGTCGCACTCTTCAGCAAAAGAAACAAATGTTGGCTTTTGAAGCGAAACGCCCAAATTCGCCAGCCTCTGGAAAAGCGACTCTAAAGCCACTTGACGCAAGTCTTCCAAAGCCCAAGGCTTCACATCTGCTTGAGATGCCTCTTGAGGATTTAACCTCAATAAATTATAAATAGCTTTTGTCTGTAACTTCATAAATTATTTTAAATAATAACGAATTGTAGATCTAATGTCAAAGAAAAGAAAAAAACGCCCCTCTCTTTTGCTAGAAGTTCTTCTTGCTTGCTCTCTCCTTGCCATGTGCCTAGGTCCTTTAATCAAAAAACCTACTCAGCTTTATCAAACACAAATAAAAGCCCTTAGAGAGCTTGAAGGACAGCGCCTCGCCGATCTTGCCTTTGCCGAAATCAAAATCAAATTATTGAATCATCAAATCGCCTGGGATAAGCTCCCTTCAAAAAAAATCCCTCAAAAAATCTACCCCGTTACGGAAGGCTGTCTCCAGATTCCCCATCGCCAAGAGGAAAAAATCGCCAGAAGAGCCGTCCTCAAGTTCAAGCGGGAAAAAATCAGCACAAAAGGAGAATTGGTCCGCCTGTTGGAAGTGGAAATCCAGTTTGCCCCCTTCGAAAAGAAAACCAACAAATCGCTTCCCACCTATAGTTACCGAGCAATCGTCAGAAAAATGAACCCCATAACCGATCAGACGTAAGTCGTTCTAATTCAGTTAAGTAACCCTACTTTTTGCACAATAACTCTGTCAAAGTTATCGTGCAAATATCGCGATCATTTAACGCTAAGTAAAAAAATTAACAACACAACAGCAATTCCCCTACCCGCCTCTTTACATTCCCTCACTCATAAGGCATATAGAAAAAGATGGCATCTCGAAAGCATTTACACCTTCCCTCGCCTCACAAGGCCAAGATCAGAGAGCTTACGCTAAGAGCTGTGAGCGTCGGGGTGTTTTTTGGCTTAGTTTTTGCCATCATCAACGCGTACTTGGCCCTAAAAGTGGGCACGACCATTTCCGCTTCTATCCCCGCAGCCATCATGTCAATGAGCGTGCTCAAACTGTATAAAAACTCCACAATTTTAGAAAATAATACCGTACAGACGATCGCTACCATCGGAGAGGCGCTCGCAGCAGGCGTCGCTTTTACCATTCCGGCGTTGATCTTACTCGGCAATAGCCCTTCTATCACAAGGATTTTTCTCCTTTCCTCATTCGGAGGCATTTTGGGGATCTTATTCATGATTCCTATGCGCCGTTTTGTGATCATTAAAGAACAGCATAAACTCCCTTTTCCTGAGGGAACAGCAGCAGCGGCTATCTTAAAAGCTGGTGATTCGACTCGAAAAGCTGCGCCTATCGCCTTTTGGGGACTTTTAACAGGAGCTCTTTACAAAATGTGCTCAAGTGTTTTTCTGCTCTGGGAAGACACTCCAAAATGGGCTTTTTTTCAAAATAAATTCCAGTTTGTGATGGAAGCCACCCCCTCTCTTTTAGGAGTAGGCTATATCATCGGCCCCAGAATCACCGCGCTTATGTTCTCAGGCAGTCTTCTTGCCTGGTGGGTGTTTATCCCTCTTATCAAAACTTTTGCCCTTGGTCCCGAGATTATTTACCCTTCTTTCATTCCTATCTCCGAAATGTCAGCAGATCAAATTTGGAGCTACTATGTTCGCTACATAGGCGCCGGAGCGCTTATTTTTGGAGGGCTTCTCAATCTATTACAAATCCTCCCTCTGATCTATCGAATCGTCCTTGCAAGCATGAAAGAGCTCCTCGGCACTTTTGAAAAAAAAAGCTACGTCCCAAGAGCCCAAAGAGATCTCTCCATGTCTTGGATCATTCCAGGAGCTGCTGCTATTATTTTGGCGCTTTGGCTCATCCCCTCTTTTTCTTTAAACTTTTTTACCATCGTTTTACTCGTTGTTCTTGGGTTTTTCTTTGTAGCCATCACTTGCTTATCTGTAGGCCTAGTCGGAACGACAACAAGTCCTGTATCAGGGATGACACTCACAGTACTGCTCATCACATGCACCATTTTTGTTCTTCTAGGCTGGACAGAAAGAGTCTATTTGATTTCAGCAATTACGATGAGCTGCGTCACTTGCTGCGCGATTTGCACTGCAGGGACTACCTCGCAAGATTTAAAAACCGGGCATCTCGTCGGAGCCATGCCACGAGCTCAACAGATCGCTGAAATCATCGGGGTCATCCTCCCTTCTTTAGTCGTAGGCTATGCGATTTATGCTTTCAATGAAGCCTACGAATTAGGTTCTGTCAATATGCCGGCTCCTCAAGCATCGTTAATGGCGATGATCGCCGAGGGAGTTATCGATCAAGAGCTTCCTTATGGTTTAGTCGGCGTAGGAATGATCATCGGGCTTATTCTCACCCTATTAAGAGTGCAGCTGCTCCCTTTTGCCTTAGGAGTTTATTTGCCTCTATCGTTGACAAGTGCTATGATCGTAGGCGGTCTTGCGCGCGCCTGGGTCGATGATCAATCGAAACGCGACCTGACCTCCCAGGAACGAGGCGTTTTGCTCGCTTCAGGGCTAATTGGAGGAGATGCATGCATTGGAATCGTCATCGCCCTTATGGCCGTTTTTCATGTTTCCCCTTTCCATGCAACACTGGCCTGGTCAGGATTAGTAGGCCTGGGATTTTTTCTTCTATTAGGAGGTCTCCTTGCGGCCTCGTCACTCAAAAACGGACTTTCTTCCTTCTGGAAATCATAATTGGTCTTGCCCTTTTGGCAACCTTGCTCTCCGTTCTGCTTTCTTTTTTCACCTCGAGTGCAAAAATGGATGTCAAACTTGAAAAAGCAAAAAATGCTCTCCTACAAAGACAACATCTTACCCAAAGACTTCAATCTCTCTTCACCTCGATGATTCCATCTCGCGATGGAGCTGCCTTGTACACGAAAGTATTTCCTAAAGAGACCCACTCAAGCCTTATCGTCTCTTTCGATCATGGTATCGATCCAGATCCAGCTTTCAGCGGCCCCTCTCTTGGACGCATCTTCATAGACAAACAAAACCAACTTTGTCTAGCGATTTGGCCTAAAGAGAGAGAAAAAAAACAAACTTCCGTCCGCCTCGAAGTTTTGATGCAAAACGTCTATGACGCCAAATTTCTTTTTTTAACAAGAAAGCCAAACCAGTCTATTGCCTGGGAAGACGAACGCTCTGAAAAGGAAAAAGCGCCGATTCCTTGCTTAATCCGCCTCGATCTTTGGGAGCAAGAGGATAAAAAAGAGTTGCCCTCTTTGGAATTTGTCTTCCTACTCCCCTCTTCGCAGCCAGAAATCATCTACTCTGCCCATCAAGGAAAATCATGAACATCCTAGGAATCGTATTTTCCATGTTACTCATCTTCTCATTTGGGTTTTACGCATGTTTAGAAAAACAAGTTTCCATCCATCAAATCCATAAAACTTTTCTGGCCCAAGCAAAAATCCATCATCAGATTCTTTCGGATTGTGAAGAAAAAACCTATAAATCCATAAAAGCCATTAGAAAAAACAAACCTTCCAAATCGAAGTCTTCTTCTAAAACCTCTGAAAAATCCCCTGAAAAAAAACTCAAGATTCCGCTCGTCAACCCTGAATGTGCGCGGCTTAATCTCTGGCCTCTTCTCCAACAAGAGAAAAAAGAAGAAGAGCACAAATTACTCTATGAACAGCTCGCCCAGATGTTAAAAATCTATTATGAAAAACATCTATTTGCTTTTTTTTCAGACCGCTCTGAGCTACAGGATCGCTTCCTCGATGCCTGGCTCTTAGAGATTCGAAAGATTCTTACCGAAAAACCTCAAGAACCCGTTCTTTTAGAAAAAATTGCCTTCAAAGACTCTTCTTTGCAAACCCTCTATTACAACATGCTTCGGGGCTCGAAAAACAAATATCCTCCTTTATTAGACTTTGTCAAAATCAAGCAGGTTACAAAAGACTCAGAAAAACTTTGCCTCCTTCATGCAACCCCTACTATGCTCAGCGTCTTTTTTACACATGCTGCAACCGCCATCTACGAAGAAATGCATAAAGAGACACTTGCCGTTACACAAGAAAGAATTGAAGAATTATGCCGTCAGCATCATGCGACCACTCCGCCAAAAGAGCTCTTTGCGCTCCTCAGTTTATCCCGCTTTAGTCACCCTTCTACTCCAGAGACGACGTTGTGGAAAGAAGATGAAGAGACGAAGCTTTCCATCAGACAAAAAATCTATAATCTGCAAGCTCCCCTTAAATTGTAGAGAGAACCAGGAGTCCAAAATATGAAAATTTTACTTAGCATTGCCGCGCTGATTTCTTCGATCTCTCTTGTGGCTTGCTCTGACCAAAATGGCAAAAATGGAGAAATTGGTCAAAACGGAGAAGATGGTGGGTTTTTTGGAGGCAACGGAGGAAATGGAGGCACTGGCGCTAAAGATGGCAACGGCGGGAAGGGAGGTCGCGGCGGATTTTTCGGAGGAAATGGTGGCCATGGCGGCAACGGGGGAGGCTCATAAATCAATGCCTAATAAGAGAGAAGCTATTTATATTTTTTGGACTTGCCGTGACAAGCAAGAAGCCAAGAAGATCCTTCACGGATTGTTAGGCCAGCAGCTCATTGCTTGCGCGTCTATTTTTCCAGAGGTCGAATCGATCTATCGATGGGAAGGAAAAATCGAAGAGAGCCGAGAAACGAAGGTGATTCTCAAGACTCAGCCTAAACATTTTGATACAGTCCAAAGCTATACTGCGCCCACTTAGATTGTGTGAATTTTGGCAGCAGATTTTTTAGCTCCAGTAGCATTGCGGAGCTCGCCGCAAACTCAGAGAGTTTGCAAGAGCGAGCAATGCGCTGGAGCAAAAAAGATGCTCACCAAAATTCACACAACCTAAGTGGGCGCAGTATATATTCAAACGCACTGCAGCTACGAAGTTCCAGAGATTTTGCAGGTCGATATTGCCCAGGCAAATCCCCGCTATTTGTCTTGGATCGTTGAAGAAACAACTTTCAACAATACCTAATTTTTCGAACCATTTATTTTGTTGGTCATTTCGTCATTTTGAGACTCAAAATGACGAAATGACCAGCAAAATGCGATATTTAAGGACAATCCATTGAACATTAATAAGTTGCGATATGCAACATTGACTCGACTATACTTTTGTGCTTCTGCCGTTCGCGTTCCCACGCAATATGCAAACAGTCGCGGCTGCTATCAGAAAAATATATTGTTATATATATTTAGACATTCTTCTTTATTGTTGTATTGTTTTATAAATACCTCGTTAATATTTTTTTTGATTATTGATTCAGCTAGATTGGAGCCAGTTTTTATAAAAACAGCGTGATCTCTGAGATGAGACATACATGATGCAGGCAATTTGCCATGATTTTGAATCAACAAATGCGTTAGAAGAATGTTCTCAGTTTTTAATGCTGAAGCACTCAAAGGAGTATAGCACTGTGAAGAGGTGATGTTTGGATCTGCTCCTAAATCAATCAATTTTTTTACCCCTCTACAGAGCTGTTTAATGTTATAAATGCCATTTTCTACGCGCGTCTCCTGACAAACGATATGTATCGGTGTAAAATAATTTCTGTCGTAGGTGTTTAAAATTTCAGGTCCAATCCTTTGTACTAAACTTTCAATAAGGGATACATTGCCCATTTTTGCAGCCATTGCAACAGCTACGACCGCATCAATAGAACGTTTATTAAACGCATCTACATGATTATCTAAACAATACTTTTCAAAACAATCCATAGTCGTCTCAGCAGTAATTATTATATTTCCTCTTCCGCTAAGCTTAGGATATATTTCGCTGTAAAAATAATAATCATCGATATAATGACTATCGCCATAGGGGTTTCTTAGTGCGTTAATACAGCCGCTCATCTTCTTGCCTTTTATTCAATGTTCTTTAGTGCGGAAAATTATACCGAAGCTTTGTTAATGTACAACAACACATTCGGTATAACCACAGAGCAGAGATCATTAAAAAAAATCCTTCAAGAGAAGCTCACTGGTCAAAACAACTCTGATCGCTTGTTTTGAGTTTATACAGAACGTGACAATGACCTAAAAAATTAAGGAGTTACATATGATAAAGAGGAAGCATACAGTCATTTTATTAAATGACTATAAGGTTTAGTCCTCAGAAGGCATATTTAGAGGGAGTACAAGCCTTCCTGCTTTGTCTCCTTCACTTAGCAATGCAAGATTCTCTTTCTTTTCCCACTCGCCAGATACAACAAGCCCAGCTTCTTCCAAAGTACAATTTAGGCTAAGGAGTGGGGGTGGTGTGTTAATAGAAATTTTCCCCTCTTTAGCTGCTTTGAACAAGGCCTCAGACTGTTCTTTTAGATCATTAGGCGATGTTCCAAATTCCTTCATTCTTTCTTTGATAAATTCTCCTATTTGCTTTGCCTTAGGAGGAAGCTCAGCATCATTTATTTTAGATGAAAGCGATCGAGGATATTGTGCGGGTTGAAGACAAAATGAAGTGTGTCTAACTATTCTACTGCATGCAAACATAACGTCTTTCCTTTTTTTAAGAGGGAAATCGTATCAGAAGAATCAATAAATTGTGAAACGAATATTTTATACCAGTGTTTAAAGGGGAGCCAGAGCCTCTTCCGCGGCATATCCCTTGCTTCACTCGGCTTATTTAGTTTTTAAAGGAAATCTAGAGATCATATAGAGAGGATAATTATAAATATCCCCATCATGCTTTAAATTCATAGTAGTCGCTCTAACAAGCTTGGAAGGTGCATATTTTTGGTTGTACACAAGAAGGCTCTTTTTTTTCTGACTAGCCCCTGCCTTTACTTCAAGAGGATAAATGGCACGATCTTCTTCGATCAGAAAATCAACTTCTGCAATACCTTCGCTTGCCCAATAATAAGGCGGCTTATGTTTAGTTGCGATGAGCTCCTGAGCCACATAGTTTTCCGTAAGAGCCCCCTTGAATTCTGTAAACAAAAGATCTCCATCAAGAATAGTCTGCGGAGAAAGGCTGCTTTGAGCGCCAAGGAGCCCTATGTCTAACAAGAAAATCTTAAAAATATCGTTATCAGCATAAGCGCTAAGAGGAAATTTTGGAGATTCTACCAGATGACTTTTATGAATCAATCCGGCATCTGAAAGCCATTGAATCGCCTCTTCATAATCTCTCCCCCGAGCGCTCTTTCGGATCGCCGCAAAAATAAATTTCTTATTTTCTTTAGCTAATTGACGATGAACCTGCTTCCAGACTGTTGTAATTTTCATGATCTCATGAGCTGGTGCATGTTTTGCAAAATCCTTCTCATAAGCACTTAAGATCTCTTCTTGAATTTCTCTAACAACTTGAATTTTTTCACTTTTTGCATATTCGGCAACAGCCTCAGGCATGCCACCAATAAAGAAGTACAGTTTTAGAATTTCGATGATTTTTTCATGCATTGGATGAGGAAGCGGCTCGTACGCGGAATATTCCTCTAGAAAAATACGAGTTTTTTCCTGACCTAAGGCATCAAGAAATTCAAAAAACGTCAACGGATACATATGAAGAAAATTCACTTTTCCAACAGGGAATCCCTTTTCTCCTGCTGTTTTCACGCCGAGAAGCGATCCCGCGGCAACAACATGATACTCACTCGCTTCTTCACAAAAATACTTCAAACTATTAAGCGCTTTTGGACATTCTTGAATTTCATCCAAAATCAGAAGAGTTCGATGAGGCTCAATTTCTACTTCTGTATGGATGCTTAAAATCCTTATAAGCTGCTTTGGATCTAACGTCCCTTCAAAATACCCGCCTAATTTTTCATCCTTTTCAAAATTCAAATAGGCCATTTTTTCATAGGCTGTTTTGCCGAAATGCTTTAAAGCATAAGTTTTCCCGACCTGCCGAGCTCCATTAACTACTAATGGCTTGCGCCTAGCCGATTGCTTCCACTCATCGAGTGACCGATAGATATCTCTTTTCATACCCTTATTATATACTGCACGCTCCCCTTAAATCAATGATTCGTCAGGAAAACGTGGCTGGTTAACACGTTTTTCGTTGGAAAAACGTGTTAACCAGCCACGTTTTTCCAACGAAAAACGTGATAAAAATCATAAATCCCTTATTATTAATAAGGTACGCTTTTCTGATTAAATGGCCGCTATTTTAAGGACAAGAGCAAGTTCCTGGCGTAAAATCAGAGGAAGACGGGTTAAAAGTAAAGGTACCTGTATTGCCTCCTCCATTTTGATAAATGAATGTTGAGGCAGCCCCTGCTTGATTAAACAAGGCATATCTATTAAGAGCAGGAAGGCCCGTTCCCTGATTCCCTTGGAACTTGGTGCAAAGCGTGCCGGTGCCTCCAAGAAGTTCGGAACCTATACCGAACATTGCCTGAGGGAAGTTTCCTCCCATATTATTATTAAGGAAACAAACATTTAAATCCCCCGAACCTAAGATGACAGCCCCCGCTCCTCCCCCTACTCCTGGAATGGGAACGAGAGGATTGGTCGCATAAATATTGGTCACCGTATTATTTTGTATAGTCACTCTTTGATTTATGTCGCTCTGGTTCGTTGCCACAATGCCGGCAAACCCTCCATGATTTCCATCCACCGTATTCCCATTGATATCTGTTACCAGTAGCCCTATTCCTGATCCTATAGGAACTGTTACAATTCCAATCCCATTGTTCATAACAGCGCCCAAAGACACAAAATTATTGACCGCATTCACGTACGCATTATTAGAGCTCACTTCTAAGAGAATAATGCCATTTCCTTCTACTAAAAGGATTGTGTTCTGCTCAACAAGAACAGGAGATAAAGCCGTGCCGACAGAGGCTGTATCAATTGCGTTTACTGAAATACCACTCGCTTGAAAAGTGGCAAGAGGAGCAGCAAGAGGCGCAAAAGAAACCGTATTTTCCAAAATAGTGACATCTGTCAAAACTCCACTACCCTGTGCACTCACCTGAATTCCACTAGGCCCTGTTACATCTGCATAAGTAGATGTAGCATACGTAATGATATTTTCAGAAATAGTCAGCCCAGAGGCAGTTGACGTATCATTTAGATAGGATTGAATTCCAGAAGGCCCCGTATTCGTTTGATAAGAGGCCAAAGAAAAAACAAAGCTATTATTCGAAATATCGACGTTTGACATCGTTGCTGCATTATTTGCTCCAATGGAAAGCCCCTGAGGAGTTCCTGAAGCCTGATAAGTAGATGGACTTGTCCAACTATTGCCTGAAATAGTTGCGCTTACAAGATTCGCATCGTTACTTAAATCTACTTGGATACCAATAGGGCTCGACCCCGAAATCCCATCGGTTACAGCTACCAACGTATTATTAGAAATCACAAGATCACATTGAATAGATCCAGATGGGAAACATTGGATGCTGCCATTGTTGTGTCCTAAGCAGCTATTATGAGTAATCGTGTAACTATTTAAAGGAACGGCCGAACTATTGTTTCCTCCTACGGAAATTCCACTCGTGTTTGTGCTACTTACAGGCGCTGAAAGAATATTGCCATCGATCGTTGCGGTCATTTCAGCAGTATCAGATGAAAATAAATTGATTCCTTGAGAGGTATGCCCACTCAAATGGTTTTGACCATTGATGAGCGCAGTTACATTTGCAAAATTGCTAGGGCTAATTTGTATTCCTTGGCTGTTCGATGACACCGTAGAGCCAATCAATGTATTTCCTGAGATCGTTAGATCGAGAACCGAGAAGTTGTTAGGGAAACTTTGAATATTGCCGTTCGAATGCCCGCTGCAAACGTTATTCGTCACGATATAGGTAGAGGTAACAGCGCTTGAATTGCTACCGCTTATACTAATGCCTGTAGATCCCGCTAAAGTATCTGGAACACTCAATGTATTACTATCAATCGTTGCTACTACAGTTGCCACATCAGAAGAAAAAAGATTAATGCCAGGTTGGGGGTGGTTAGTGATTTGATTGTGATTGATATTAAAATTCATCTCGGCAGAATTATTTGCGCTAAATTGAATTCCATTTGGGAAAAAACCTGTAGGATTGGTCGGGCCAATAAGAGTATTATTGGCAATCGTCAAGGAAAGCTGGCTTGAACTCGAAGGAAACCCACTAATATTGGCGGCAAGATGTTCTCTACAAGTATTTGATGTGATAGAACCTGTAACAATCGCTGAATCGCTTGCGTTTACTTGAATGCCGTTGCCACCTGACTCTGGAATCGCTGTCACGGTATTTCCAGAAATAGCAACAGCTAGCACTGCGTTTGTCCCTGCAAAGCAGTTGACCCCGTTACTAGTCTGATTGAGAAGTTGATTGCCAGAAATTGTTAAAGAAGAAATCCCTGAAGCATTTGTAGAAAAAAGCACCCCATTCGTCCCTAATACGGTTGGATCAGAGGAGATGGTATTGCCGGCAATGGTGAGCGTATGATTTCCTGTACCAGCCCAGTTTAAGTTAATTACATTGCTTGTATAGTCTGAAAATTCGTTGAGATTCAGCAAGGAACTGGCCAATACAGTCCCATTCGATGTCGTGATGTCGATTGCATTAGTGCCTGGAGCCCCTGCAGGAGGCGTGAATACATTACTAATGATATTCAAAGTAGGAGTAGAAGTTCCTGAATAATTTAAACTCATCGCTCTGGAGGCGTGATTTGTAAACGTATTGTTCAAAACAGATAAAGTAGACGCCTCGCTTCCTGCATCTGAGACAACAATTCCAAAAGACCCAGTATCTCCTGAATTCATCGTAAATTGATTGTTTTGTACAAGAAGAGCGCCAACACAGTTTGTTAAAACGAGATCACTCATTCCAGAGGTCACAGCTGTAGTGAATGCATTATTCTCAAAAGAGAATGAATTGATTCCTGAACCGACAACAATATCTCCAGCATTCAGAACAGAAAGATGAAAACCAGAGACTGTATTTTCGTTGGCCACAGTAATCATGGTAGCTCCCAAAGTATTTTCAAGAGTGGGAGAACCTGCAGATTGAGGAGGAATTGCAATGAGCCCTTCCGTTGTCAACACATTTTGAGATACGCCGGAACCTAATAGCATTTGGCTATCTTGAAGAGCGATAGCAACATCGTAAGGAGATCCATCTCCTTCATAGACATAAATGATATCATTCGGCTGGGCAACAGCGAGAGCCTCTTGGACTGTAGGGAACGGACTTTCGAAAGTTCCATCTGAACTGCTCTCGTTATTGACAAACCAAATGAAATAAGGCTGCCCTGTCTCCGGATTAATCGCCACCTGAGTAGTTCCGGGTTGAGCAGAAGCCAGAACTTTTTCATGTTTATCTAGTACAACAATTTCACTTCGATCAGCTCCTCTTGTCAGACTCGATGCGAAAAACGAAGGGATCTTGCAGGGCTGAGGTTTAGAGCAGCTTCTCCTAAAACTTCTCGCTCCAAATGGAATAGAAATCCCCACCGATCCTTGCGCACGCTGATGAAATAAATTGTCATAGGTGCCGGTAACACTCAGCGTCACATACTCAGTGATGCGCGCCGTCAGGCTCGCCTCGCCTCCCGCAGCATATTTCCCATACGCACCTTGAAAATAATAAGGACCAATTCCAGCATCGATTGTTAAAGGGCCTACTTCTACTGCTCGAATGGAAAACTTAGCATCGAGCCCTTTAAAGGCAAATTCCTGCTGTCCTACAACAGCTTGAGATCCAGATAAGGTAATAAAAAACTGATTCCCCTGAAAAAAAGCAAAGCTTGGACTTGTAGGAGTTCCTATCAACCCAAGATTAAAAAAATCGCTCCGTTTTTTCCCGACAGGTAAATACCCATTAACATGAACGCTCCAAAAGGGGCCGATAGCCTCTAAGCCTACTCCCCACTGATTATAGTGGAATTTTTCCGTATTGCGATAATCATAATAACTATTGATGCCCCATGCAATGGCCGAACTTAAATAACGAAGACCTATCCCAGCATTCGCCGCATACCTGCTGTTATTAAACATGTGGCCGCGGAGATCTAAAAAAGGGGTCCATTCATGATAGCAGTATTTAGGCGAGAAAAACCCTTCAAGCGTCGTGTAACCATGAGTATAACCAACGCCGGCTCCTTGTGAATGACGAACACCGGCCTGCATGGGACGCGAACCAAGATCGCATTCAATCTGAGCTGGATGAGCTTCCTCTCTTTGCTCTAACTGCACCTCTTCAGCCAAGTTACTCTCTTCTTGATCTTTCATGAGATCTTCTAGAGATATACCGAAATAACCTGAAGAATCGGGATTTTGGCAAAGAGGCTCCTCAGAATTTTTTGTCTGGAGTAAGCGACCATTGCCGGAGGCAAGGTGCGAGCGAAGACAAAAATTCTGAGGTAAAGCCGATGCAGCCAAAAACTGATTCTTCAGGTTGTTTCGGTATAAAGGAAGAAGCTCTTCTCCATAGGAAACAGAAGTGCAGTGAATGATCAATAAAGCAAAAGCAGATACGAACTTCCTCATATCTGCCAAGATCCTTAAAGAAAAGTTTCTTTTCAATCAAAAATCGCTAGAGATCTTTTTAACTTCTGGAAAGTTCGATGGTAAAACAGCTGCCTTTGCCCAATTCAGAGCGAACGTCGATGGTTCCACGATGCTTATCAATGATTGTTTTCACAATCGAAAGGCCAAGCCCTGCACCGCCGGACTTGCGAGACCTGGCTTTATCGACAGTATAAAAACGGTCGAAAACATGAGGAAGGTCTTTTTCCGGAATCCCAATGCCATGATCTTGCACCACAATACGCGCTTTATCATTCCCCTCCGCTTCAAGAAAAATTTCAATCTGCGCTGGCGCTGGAGAATACTTCACTGCATTTTCTAAAAGGTTCATGATCGCTAAATCCAACAGATCACTGTCAATCACGGCTCTAGCTCGAGCGCCTTTTTGTTGAATATGAACAGATACATCTGGATAAACGGTTAATAGAGTATTCTTGCAATGTTCAATTAAAGATAACAGATCGCACGGCTGAAAACTGTCTTCCGAAAGATTCTCAATATCTGAGAGAATCAGCAAGCTTTTCACAAGCCGATCCAACCTACCGCAAGTTCGTACGATTTTTTCTGTGATCTCCCGAAACATCTCTGGAGAAAGATTGGGGAGATCTTGAAGAGTCTCTGCAAAGCCTCGAATGATTGTAATCGGTGTTCTGAGCTCATGAGACGCATTCGCCACAAAATCTTTGCCCATCTCAACGATTTTATAATCGGAAGTTTTATCTTGCAGCACCAAAATGGCTCCGCTCTGCTGAGCAAGCGGCGCGGTAATGAGATTGAGATAAATTTTCCCCCCTTCTTCCAATGTTCCCGTTTGGATAATCGTTTCAGAAGTCTGCAAAGCCTGCAAAACCGCCTCATGACATTTTTTTGCAAGATCTTCTATCTGAGAAGATTTTAAAGCAAGCTCTGAGAGAGAACGTCCTATCATTTTATGATGCTCAACGCCGAGCATCTTGCAGCTGACTTGATTAGCAAACGTTACTTTTGCACTGGTATCAAAAGCAATCACTCCTTCGCTCAGCGATTCTAAAATATCTTCCGTCTCTTTTTTTTGATGCGTAAGATATTCAATTTGTTTTTGAATCTTTTCAGTCAACGAATTGAGCGTCTGAGCGAGCTTCCCAAACTCATCTTCTTGCATCGCTTCGCTCAAGACAATTTTAGGCAAAAACTCTTCTCGCCCTTCTTGATACGGAGAAATCGCATCGACAATTTGCTGAATAGGCCGGGTTAATCGATGCATCACGATCAGTATCATCAGTCCATACAAACATAAGATCAAAATCCCAAGGAGTAAAAAACTGACTTCAAAATCAATCGCCAATGCTCTCACTTCCCTGTAGGGAAATCCGACCCGTAACAGATATACATGACCATCCACCTGAAAACGGATTGCAGTATAGGAGACATCTTCTTGATACTCTTCCGAATATTCAGTGCTATCTCCTCTCCCCTGTTGCAAAGCCCCGATGAGCTCCGGATGTTCGATCTCATAATCAGGGCCAAAATACTCCCCCATCATTTTATTCCCATGAGCCGAATATAAAATCCTAGATTCTGGGTCAATCAAAGCGATTTGATGAAACACAAGCCTTTTTTGCTCCTCCAAAATCGCCAGCATCTCTGAAAAATTGGGGGTTTTTTCTAATTCAGCAACAAGGGCCATCGTTCGCTGTTCGAACGATTTGCGCATAATATTATTCACTGTCTTGCCCACAAAAGGAGCCAATAAAGCGATGAGCAAGAGGAGAACTATTAGATTACTAACGACAACTTTTTTTCTAAAACTTAACATATCTCATGCCCATCAGGAGTTACCAAAACCATCTCTTCATATCGAATTCCTCCCACTCCTGGCTGATAAATCCCAGGCTCAATCGTAATGACCATCCCTGCCTTTAAAGGGACTTTAGCATCTTCGCCATCGTATTTAATGCGCGGAAATTCATGCGTTTCAAGTCCAACTCCATGGCCTAGCGAATGGGTAAAATAAGACTCAAGGCCAACTTGGCGAAATTCATCCCGAACAATCTCATCGAGCCTGCCAACCAACACCCCAGGGCGAATCGCCTCGATGGCTTTTTGCTGCGCATTTCGAACAGTTTCAGATAAGTAAAGAATCTGAGGATCTACCTCTCCAAAAAAGGCAACTCGCGTCAGATCGCCTCGATAATGGTTCCAAACCGCTCCTACATCCATTAACACATGCTGCCCTTTTTTCAAAAGAGCCTTGCCTGCTCGATGATGCGGGTAGGCGCTATGCTCACCAAAGGCAATGATCGGCTCAAAGGAAAGGGAAGAAGCTCCTTTTTTGCGGCAAAATTGCTCGAAAGCAAAGGCGAGATCCTCTTCGGACACTCCTTCTTTCAATAAACCCTCTATATGCAAAATCCCCTCTTTCGTCAAAGCGGCCGCTTGTTTCAACATAGCGATCTCTTCTGCTCCTTTGCACCCTCTCATCTCTTTAAGAGGCATCGAAACAGGTGTCCATTGTACGGAGGGGATTTTTTTTTGTAGCCCAGTTACGGCATCATAACACATCCAAGCGCTATCAAAGCCCACACGTCCTTTGAGATCTTTTGCAAAGGCATTTTTTTCACTCGGGAGCACAGGGACAGGCGAGTTTTTTTGCGCAGCTGCCAAATAGCGACCATCCACAAAAAGCTCAGCGCTATGTTCTGTGACCACAAAAGATCCTTTAGAAAGGGACATCCCCGTAAGATACAGGAGATCAACAGGGTTTTCTATGAGGAGCGCCTCCAGCTGATGGCGGCTTAGCTGCTCTCTTAAAGCATGTATTTTATCAAACATCGGTTAGCCATTGGATGAATTGTTCTTCTCGGACCTCTTTTCGGATGATGCGTCCTAAAGGATCATAAGTTTTATCAGCGCATTGCATGAGTTTTTCCTCAATCAATGCAGCTTCCTGGAGAGAGTAATTTTTTTTTCTCGCGCGGCACAACCGGCAGATGGCAGCTGCAGCTTTTCTCTCTTGTTTCCACTCAGAGAAAAAATCGCTTACTTCCTCAGCTTCCAATCCAACGGGAAGGGCGTCTATGGCCAGCGTTTTCCCCCCCAAAAATCGAGCTTCAATCCCTACCTTTTTTAGCTCATCTACCCAATGTTCTCCCTGAGAGGCTTCTTGAGCCGACAAAATGATTTCCAGGGGGACTAGGAGAGTTTGTAGTTCACCACTTTTGATGTGCATATTCTCAAATAATAGACGAGCCTCCGCGCCTTTCAAGTCTAAAAGAACAAAAGGAGGTCCTTCAAGGAGCGCTAAAGAGCCTATTAAGGCGAGCGGTCTTTTTTTGGGCTCTTGCAAAAGCGGCATTTGAAGAAATTCTACGGGCCTACTCACCTGTACAGGTTCTATGTCCCAGGGAAGCTTTTCTTCCTGAAAGGCCAAAGGAGCGGAGAAGCTCACTCCAGACGCCGGACCAAATGCTTCTGACACCGCCCTTTCCACGAGCCGATAGATTTTGCCTTCGTCTCGAAATCGGACGTCCCGTTTTTGGGGATGGACATTGACGTCGACCTCGTCTCCTGGCATTTCTAAAAACAGGACAAAGCTTGGATACTTTCCTTCCCCCACTCGCGTTGCATAAGCATCTTTCACAGCTCTCGAAATCAAAGGGGAAAAGATAGGCCTTCGATTGACAAACACATGCTGGCCACTTCGGTTTCCTTTCGCCTCTAAGGGAGATCCTACCAATCCATACACGCGCCTTCCAACTTCTCCCCTTTTCACCTCATGAGCATACGGACCTAACACCTTTTCGACTCTCACTTTCCAAGGCTCTTCCCCCTCTACGCACAAGCTCTCTCTTTCTTGCGTCTTCAATGTGAAAGCAATCTCAGGCCAGGCTAATGCGGCCATTTGCACGACACGAAATACCTGCGAAGCGCTGCTTGCTGCCGATTTTTGAAATTTCTGTCTTGCGGGCACATTATAAAAAAGATCTCTGATATCGATCGTCGTCCCCTGGTTTCTTGCACAAGGGTTTACGCTCACCACCTGCCCCGCCTCTACGCGCACGCTCGTACACTCTTCTCCATCCGACGTTTCGATTTCCATTCTCGACACTGAAGCAATGGCCGCAAGAGCTTCTCCCCTAAACCCCATCGTCTCTAACACAAGCAAATCATCCGTCTCCCGGATTTTCGATGTCGCATGCCGCTCCAAACACTGAAGCGCATCTTCTCTTCCCATTCCCGCGCCATCGTCCTCCACTCTCACCAACTGATGGCCGCCGCCTTTGATCTCCACACAAATCCGCTTAGCTCCGGCATCCATCGAATTTTCAATGAGCTCCTTCACCGCAGAGGCCGGGTTTTCCAAGACCTCCCCAGCTGCTATCTGGTTGATCACATCAGCTCGTAAAATCGCAACTCTTTTAACCATCGAAGTCTCGTTATTTTTGAATGGGGCTCCGCCCCAAACCCCGCCAAAGGACTGCGTCCTTATGGAATCCTCTTTGTTTTTTTGATTTTTTTAAAGCCCAAGGCTTTAAAAAATCAAAGAGGATTTTAAAGGACGCAGTCCTTTAACGGGGTCTGGGGCAGAGCCCCAACACAAACAGTGTAGCAGAAATAAGCTCTTCGAGTATACTGCTCGCATGAGACGATGCCTGTTTTTCCTTTTTCCTTTTTTTCTGCATGCCTTTTATGTAGGCAATCCTGGCTCTCCAGGAATCATGAATATGGGATTTTTCACCAGCAAAAACCCTTTGATCAAAATCACGAGCGGATATATCGCCGACTATACATCAAACAAGCGTTACCAAGCAGATCAGAATAACGTTCCTTTTGATCCTAATGATACATTTAAGGAATTTGGGCTCCATTCTCAATTAGGATTTTTCTCTTTAATTTTATTAGAAAGATTAGAGCTGACAACAACAATGGGTGGGACAAAAGAAAGGGCCAAATGGCACAACCAACCCATGAATGACGATCCTTTGTCTATTTACTTCGACTTTAAAAGCAGCCATAGTTTTTCTTGGAGCGCAGGGGCAAAAGTCATCTTACTGCAATGGGGACAGACATTTTTTAGCACCGACTTTACTTACTTCGAAGTGCCAGAAACATCAAAATCCTACTTCGAATTTTTCAAGAAAATCGATGGGGCAGCCTCCGCAGAAAAGCAAAGGTTTTTTATGAAAGAATGGCAAGCGAGCATAGGCCTTGCCTCCAGATTTTGGATCATCACTCCTTATGGAGGGATCAATTACCTTAAATCTCGGATGAAAATCCAAAACGGCCCAGAAACTCCTGCCATCACCTACAAAAATGAACATGCCCTAGGATATTTTTATGGAGGCACTCTCGCTCTAGGCCCCAAATTCTTCATTAACTTCGAAAGACGCGTTCGCAATGAATTTGCTTATACTCTGTCAACAATAGCAGTATTTTAAAGATTTTTCATGATCAATCTACCGGACCTACCGAATGATGTCATTGCCATCATTGCCCATTACACCGACCCTAAATCAAAAAGAGCGCTTTCTCAGGTCAATCGCCGCATACGCGAGGTCGTTTTAGATACAATCAAATGTATTAGAGTTTTTCCTCCTGAAGCTTATCCTTCAGAGATACCAAAAGATATCCTGGCGACAACGATCAGTCGGTATCCGAGATTACAAGAAATCATCTTCGGGCCACAAAAAAATTTGCACGGCACCGATGAATTTACAACCGGACACGCACCTTATCTCGAACCGTTCATTTCCTATTTACAAAGCAATCCTGACGAACATCCTCTAAATTCTGTAAAAAAAATTCGATTTAGAGAAATTGATCGCTATTTTTTGGGTAAAGCACAAGTGGGGAAACTAAACAAATTTTTCTTAAGTTCTATAGGTCATATCGGTTTAGAAAACATCAAGATAGAAGTTGATTGTAATGGATCCGTTCTTACAGGAAAGAAAATTCAGCCTGTTTTAGACAATTCTCCTAATTTAAGAACTTTCTCATTTAACGGCTTTCAGTCAAATCAAATGGTCACTCTATCTTTTACTAAACAGCCTCTCTTGTCTAAAGTGAAATTATTAGATTGGGACGGAGATTCCTCAACCCTGGATTCGCTTAAAAACTGCAAAAGGCTCGAGGAATTGATAATTAGTTATACAGGAGTTTATTCTACAAGAACCAAATCAATTTTGTTGAAGAATCATCCATGGAATTTGAAACGTTTAGAATTGCACGGAATGGCTTTGCGTAACGATGCTTATTTAGATGCCATAACAAAAACACTGCCTAACCTGGAATGTCTTAATGTGCGCTTGGAAGACATTTCGGATGAAGGAATCGAGAAACTTGGCAAAAATTGCCCCAACTTAAAGATCCTTCAATTCAATAACTCTAAGATAACAGATGCTGGACTTGATAAGTTGACTAGGCACCTGCCCCATCTTGAAATCATTCAGTTCGAGGAAGCTTTCAAGATTACAGAAAAGGGCATCGCTGCCATTGCACGAAATTGCAAAAAAATCCGATTTATCCAGGTTTTTCATTACAAGCACATAGAAAAATCCGGGATTGAGGCGCTTATCGAAAATTGTCCAAATCTAAGAGGTGTGGAATTTACCCATGGTGGTCCAATTTCTCTTGAAGACATGTATCAGCTAGCTCAACAAATGCCCAAATTGCGCTATGTCAACCTTGATTATGTAGATGGCATTCAAGAACAGCAAATAAAAGATTTTTATCAAACATTTCCTCATCTAAGCAAGATTCCTTATGTTTCAAGCGCAAAGCAATTAGATCGCTTAGCAGCCTTGTGACAAAAAATGGAGGGATTATTGCAAAAATTGCAGCTACCCTCGCACCTGATTCTCTCGAAAAAATGGAAAGTTGTTAGTTTATCGCTTATCCTATTTTTCGCGGCTTGGCTATCTCCTTCTGCCAAACAGCCAAGCCTCCCGCCTTCATTTGTCGGAGAGGACATCTCCGCAATTTTAGCGGCAATGCCAAAGGCAGATAAAGATGCCCTAAATTATTTTTTTCAAGAACTCATTCAAAATGACTGTTTCGGCTATGTATTACTAGGAGAAAAGCCCTTAGCTTTAAGTACAATTTCTCTAACAGTAAATCCCTTCGCCTGTTTATGGGAAAGTTTACCTGATAAAGAATATGTACCGCTTCTGCATGAAAGGTTTTTAGTGTATTTACAAGAAGTTTTTTCGCCAAGCCGCATCAAATTAAAAAAAGGCTATGAAATATGGAGAAAATATGAAAAACCCTTCAAGTCTCAGAAATTTTCATTTTTATATGAAATATCAGAAACAGCTGTTCACAAAAACGTTCACATATATTTAGTAAATAAAAAAAATTTCATCAAAACAGCGAACGAAAACAAGAAAGATTTCGAGTTTGTATTAAATAAAAAGATCTCTGAGTGTGATCTATTACGGGAGGCAAAAAAAAGACCGCTCTTCGAAATATTGCAACGACACCATGGGCTATTTGGGATTTTATTAGGATATGGGAGAAACAATGCACTTTCATTTCAAAAAATGTCACTCCTCTCTTCTGAAGAACAAGTCTCAAGATTTTGTGAAAAAATAGGATTCTATAACTTCTGGACAGAAGAAGAAACAAAAGAATTTTGTCATCGAATGCATGCATCTGCAGATTGGATCCCCTTGCCAAACTTCCGAGCTATTTCAACATCTAAAGAAACGCAGCTCTTACGAAGATCTTACCTAAAATCAAGGGAGGATATTCTCAACTGTTACAGAGACAGGGACTTTTTAAAAACTACTTTAGAGCTCTTAACAGCGTCGGAAAAATTGCATTCATTATAATCGGTGTGGTAAAACACTTTGCTCCGTTAACAAAAGAGGGTACACATGATACAAGAAAATCATCAAGTTTCAGTTCGTTTAATACCACCGAACGCATCTTTTTCACAACCCAAGCAGTTTGCTTCTTACGAAGAGACGTTGAAAGAGATACAAAATCTTGACCCAACCGCAATATTGCAAAATATTTCTATTGAATACGCTAGACCAAAAAATTCTTCTGAGGGAATTTTGTCGCTTGAACACATCAATTTTACATACTCTGAAATGACTGTAGAAAAATTTCAGGAAGCATTGGAATGCTGTAATCCCAAACACCGCTTCTCAGCACACACTGTCCAAAAATGTTGGAGAGAAGCGTTTCCTGGTTCAACTTCCTCAGTTTGGCTCAACTTTCCTAATCGTGAACAATAATATCTGTAAGCTGGTATAATCATCCAAAAAGCGCGAAGCCCTATGCAAGAACACCCTCAAGCTCGTTTTATTGTAGACACATTGAGAAAAGAAGGATTTGTAGCCTACTATGCTGGAGGATGGGTCAGAGATTTTCTCTTGCAAAGAGAATCCGACGACATCGACATCGCCACAAATGCCCCCCCAGAAGCTATTCAGAGCCTGTTTCCTCATACAGTTCCGATTGGCCTAGCTTTTGGGATTATTCTCGTCATTGTTGAAGGTCATCAATATGAAGTGGCGACGTTTCGTCAAGACTTCGATTATCAAGATGGCAGGCGCCCCGCTTCCATCGCTTTTTCTACAGCTGAGGAAGATGCCAAACGACGCGATTTTACAATCAACGGGATGTTTTATGACCCTATCGAACAAAAAGTGTTGGATTTTGTAGGAGGTCAGGTCGATCTCCAGGCAAAAATCCTTCGAGCCATCGGCAATCCTCATGAAAGGATCAAAGAAGACAGACTTCGGATGATTCGAGCCGCCAGGCTGGCCTGCAGACTACACTTTACAATCGATCCAGCGACTCAAGAAGCCATCTGCGCCCATGCCAAAGAACTCTTCCCAGCAGTTGCCGTGGAGAGGATTTGGCAGGAATTGTCCAAAGGACTTTTGTTTGACAACTTGGTCCCTATGCTCCTCATGCTTCATGATTTTGGCTTGCTTGAAACCATCTTTCCTTCTCTACAAGGCGTAAAAAAAGAAGAGATCCTAAAAAGGCTTGAGCCTGTAAAAAATTTCCCGAAAGAAGCCCCCCTCATTAGCCATCTTCTCGAACTATTCCCAAAGAGTTCTTTAGAAGAGGCTTTGGAGCTTTGTCAATCTCTCAAACTCTCCAGACAAGACATGCAATTTGTAGGCTTCTTGTTCCATATGAAACAGAGTGTTAATGCTCCAAAAGAGCAGGTGGAACCTATAACATGGGCTTACATCTATGCCAATCCCCTCCACCCAATTTGTCTACAAATTCTAGCTGCACACCAAAAAGAAAAAGAAGCTTTTTTACAGCTCCATGCTGAGCAAAAAAAGAGCCTAGAGCAGGCCACCGAACGCATTCAAAAGGCTACTCCCTTAGTCACCTCGCGAGATTTAATGGAGCTTGGAGTGGAGCCTGGAAAAAAAATGGGCCTCTTACTAAAAGAGGCCGAACGGCTTTCTATTAACGAAAACATCCAAAATAAAGAGCAGATTTTACGCCGCTTACAAATTTAATTCTTAAAGAGTTTCAACACAGCATGTCTTTTGTGTAGCACTGCGGGTTGAGCAAGCAAATGAAGATTTGTTTTGAGAAAATACAGCTCTTTTAATCGTTCTTTTATTTCATCAATAAACTGATGAACTTTATTTATTTCTGTTTCTAAATTTTTATACCAATTTAGAGCGACGCCCCCGAGAGAAATTTCTGTCGAAGAAGGGATATTTTTAATAAAGCGAAGAAATGATTGTATATGTTCTTGCGTATATTTATGGACTGTTTCTGCGAGCTTAACATCCATGAATACATGAATAGGAATTTTCAGCAAATCTTCCAATCTTGATTGAAGCTCTTCAAGATAACATGTGCTCATTTGATAACATTCTTTAAAAATTTCTCGGTACTTGGTTGGAAATTCTGCAGAGTTTTGAATGATGGATTCTAATCCATCGACACAATCATCTACTCTGTACAAATGTTGGATTAATGCAGAAAAAACCTCTTCAAAATGATCAACGACTGCCGCTTTTTTAAAATTCCCTTCATTTACCAAGCCTTTTAACATATCCACAGTCCTCTGAATAAAAGATTCCCAATGAGCAAGATCCGAAGGTAATGGGGGAGGTGAAATATTGAGTTTTTGCAGATGATCTTTCAAAGATTCTAATGCATTGCGAATTGCGACTACTACCGAAGAAATAGATTGATTCTGATGTTTTGATAACACATCTCTTAACGTGATGAATACGACGATAAGGCTGCGCCAATTTGGGATGAGATGAGGCAGCTCCCCAACCAAACCTGTCAATTGATCTTTTTTGACTAATTGATATTGTTTTTGGTTTCTCGCCATAGAACAAGTCACTAATCCGGCCTGAAAAAAAGAATCTAGAGTATCAGCCAAAGTTCGCTTATTATATCCAATTTCGACCGTATCAGCTGCAGTAAAAGGCCTTGATTGTTGTATTAAAAAAAATGTGACCAAGTCAGCTCTAGCTCCTACGCCAAAAAGAGCTCGCAAACGAAGCCCTAAAAGAGCCGGTATTTTGTAATTGGGGGGGTGTGATTTTCCTTTTAAAGTTAGACTCAAAGGCGACACTTTGACAAAAATAGGCCATTTAGATTGTGAAATAGAATTTAAGGTTGCTGCAAATAAGGAAAACGGGATATCGATTTGCGGCTTTAGTTCTTCAATGAAGGTTCGTAAACGGCTAATTGAAACAAAACTATGATATTTCGAACACCAATCTAATGTTTCTTCCAGAAGACGCGGATCGGATTTTCCAAGTACAGCCGTAAGTATAATAAGCGCCTCAAGGTCTATAAAGCAGTCTTGATATTGAGAACTGTCTCCCGCTACCCCTAAAGTATTCCAAAGACGCCAGGCTAAGGAGATAAATATACGATCAATTTGTTCAATCAAAGAGGTCATATTAATTTCCAAGCACACCTAAAACTTCTAAAAGAGTTGAGGAAAACTGTTCAGACACATCATGCGTTTTACACCAGCTTGCCGCGCCTTCTAGTTCCACTTTAGTGGGTTTCAATGATTTCAGATCGGCAAAATGTTTATACCCAAAGTGACTCAAAAATTGGCGTTTGGGCTGCGTCAAAGCCGCCGACAAATCGCTTATCGCAAAGAGGGTAGTATTGACCAATACAACCCTCTTTGCGATAAACGATTTTCGGCGCTTTCACGC
>JAUXXF010000017.1 GCA_030681135.1 Chlamydiales bacterium | reverse complement strand
ATATCGTGCGACTTGCATGCCTCATCCACGCCGTCAGCATTCGATCTGAACCAAGATCAAATTCTCAGTTATTATAAAAAAAAATTTTTGACGGGGTCTACTAATCACTTAATAGACCCTCACAAGTTTATCTACTTTTCGGCGACTTTCATCGCCGATCAGTTCTACATATTTCTCTTCTTCTACTGTCAAAACAACTTGGCTTTCGCCTTCGGACTCTCACTTCATCCGTCTTTCGTTTCACTCAGTTTTCACTCGAAACGAAGCTAAGAACATACTAGAAATCGGTTTTTTTCAGCAATCGCTTTCGTTTTTCTAAAAAAAACCTGTTCGTAAAGCGCTGTAAACAAACGGTTTAAGAGAAAAAAAATTCACCCCCTGAAATAACAACGAATAGGCATGCCGCATGAATACCCCTTCAAAACGCTCTCCGCAAACGCTAATATTCTATCTACCACAGAGTTAGCGCCACACGGACGAGCAAAGCCCACATTCCAGGAATCCTTTTTTCTGAATCACAGGGCCCTCTTCCCCCCTTAAGACGAAGCAACTCTTACTAAAACAGGAAAACATCTTTCAAGATGAATTCCGTTTTTTTGCGGAAGTCACATCATTTCAACACACAAAAGCCCGACCGAAAAGCGCGAGAAAACAGATTTCGAGCAGAACTTAACCTCTTGTTCTATAGGAACTTTTTTTAAAAGTTATTAACACAATCTTAACGAACAAGATGTATAATCTAGAAAACCCCCCAAATAAAAGGATCACTTTATGGCCGTTTCATCCACCCCAGGGACCTCCCTATCTCGCTGCCCCTCTCCCCCTTCTTTAGGGATTAGCCCGCCTAAATACTACTCTCAAGCTCAAACACTGCAAAAAATCGAAGAGCTTATCCAAAAAAAGGCAACAGAAGAATTTGGGCGATTGGGAATCAACATGGGAGCTTTATCACCAGAGATGAAATCTCGCATGGCGAATGGGGTTTTTCATTGCCTTAGAGAACACTTAGATGAATCGATTTCCCTGCAGCATGTAAATGTTTATTTACAAAAATGCAAGTGGCTCCATTTGAATCAAAAAGACGCTTTTATCATCCCTCTCAAGGTGGGCGAAGGGGGAGAATCCACTGTATATCCTGCTATTTCAATCCAAGGCAAAAAACTCGTTGTTTTAAATAGAAAAGGAGATTTTTCTTACGGCTCCAAAGAGATCACGATGTTAAGAGCTTTAAATCAGAGCAAACACGTGATTCATCTCTATGACGGCAATAGCAGTTATCTGATAGAAAAATTCGCTCCCCACTGCCTTTCTAACCTCGCAAAAACACCTGATACCGAGAATTTTCTAGAGCTTTCTACAAATTCTTCTCGCTTCAAGATCCTACGGGGTGTTCTTCAAGGGCTTTCTGACATTCATGATCAAGGGATTATTCATTCTGATCTAAAACTGGATAATATTTTAGTTAATAAAAAGGGACGGCCTAAAATTGCAGATTTCGGACATGCAGTCTATGTCAATCCGGGCTTCGTCCATGGAGGGACCCGAGGCTATTATCCTCCAGAGCAAATTAGCTCGATGCGACATTTTGTAGAAAACAATGAATTTCTCTCCTTATCCCAGGCAGTAGACATCTGGCAAGTAATGATTACATTCAGCCACTATTGCAAAGAACAGCTAAGTCCCGATTATCAAACGCGTTTTACAGAATATCAAACCTCGCTTGAAAGAATTGATGATGAGGCTGCTGAAGAATGCGAACAATATCGCATAGAACAAAACTTCTCTTCAGAAGATCTAGATGGTCAACGAGCATGCATTAGAGAAAACACAAGGCTTTATGCAGAAAAAACCGACAGCTACTTCAAAGAACTTTCTGAACACAGAGATGGCCTATTTTCTGACTTATCTCCAGCCTCCCCTTTAGAAAAGTTATTGCATAGCATGGGACGATTTGCTCCAGAGGAAAGACCTACAGCAAAAGAGCTCTTAGGAATACTGGAAAACTGCCCAGAAGAAATATTTTTTATAGATTTATAGAACTATAACGCTATGAACAAATCCTTCTTCATAATCGATATAGCCTAGTTCGTAGAGCTCATCGGACTTCGGATGATTAACAACTGAAGGCTCCGGCTCATTCTGCCGGTCTTTCACAAGAAGAAAAGGACATTTCATCATTTCAGCAAGCCCCGCAATTCGAGAAGCGCGCAGCTTAGCTCCATGACGAGCACCTGTAAGGACCACAAAATTCCCTTCAGTCTTTTCCATGATTTTATAGGCCTGAAAATTGAGGCCCGGAATTCTATCTGGTGAAGGATCAAGCAATTTAGCCCCTGCCAAAATAGAAGCTTCTGTATCTATTGCCTTCACGAAAATACCAGCATCATTTAATTTTTGAACCAAAGAAAAAAACGAATAAGGCCCTGTTAATCCGTGTTCCCGATCCAGATCATGCAATTCTTTCTCTACAATAGGCGAAATCAAATGCCGATCTAAATCGCCTTGTACCCGCTCTCTCACCATACCTTCCAGGTAAACAGTCTTAACCTTTAAATGGACAAGCAGATCTAAGTACTCAATGATTAACCTTTTAGAAGCCGTTTCCTCATGATATTCTCCAAGACAAATACCCTGAAGCTTATCGGAGCTAAAAATTTGTTTAAATAACTCTTCCGGCTTATTTCCTATCAATCGACATGCAATAGGGTCTTTTTGGGGGGACGTAGAAAAATACTCTTTGGCCTGTGTGATTAACCTACGAGATCGGCCCTCTTTCCATCGACGCATTTCTGAAGAATTAAAAGCCTCGGCCGCGCACTTTTGCGCTTCAACACGACTACTTCCAGGAACTACAGCATTCATAGAGAAACTTCGTTTTATTGCCTCTAATTTTATAAAAAACGCTAAATAATTACTAGAAAAAAAAGAGCCCAATTCTTAATCAGCCCTTAACAAGGTCACATCATTTGAAATAAATACTCCTGGAATAAGTACACCCCGATCCCAGCTAAATAGCTGCAAAAGGCGCAAAAACTGACTTTTCGCAGATACCACATAAAATCCACTTTTTCCATCCCCATAAAAGCAACGCCCGCAGCGGATCCTACAATCAGCATACTGCCACCAGTTCCCGCACAAAAAGCTAACATCTGCCAAAGCATGGAATCCACAGGATAAGTTTGCAAATCATACATCGCCATGCCGGCTGCAACAAGAGGAACGTTATCGATCACGGCTGAGATGATTCCAATAATCGTCACAATTAAAGGCAAAGAACCTACATAAGTGTCTAAAAGCTCAGCTAATTGCCTCAGCATTCCTAAAGATTCCAAGGAACCGATGCAAAGCAAAATGCCAAAGAAAAAAAGAATGCCCGATATATCGATCCTAGTCAGGATATAAGGAACTCGTAAATGCTCTTTTTTTGTTGGATGATGAAGAATATCTGTCACGAGCCACAAGAACCCTAAAGATAAAACCATACCCATAAACGGGGGAAGTCCGGTTATCGCTTTAAAAATTGGAACAAACACTAACGCACCAAGACCCATAAAGAAAATCAGACGCGAAGCTGGCTCTACTTCTTCCTCATGCGCCCTTGCCACTAACTGCGGATATTTCCCTTTGAGTCCTTTCCCCAAAATTAACAAAGCAACCACTAAAGAAACTAAGCTAGGGACTACCAGCGTTTTTATAACAGCCAATGTAGTGATATTCCCATTGATCCAAAGCATTGTCGTCGTAACATCCCCAATCGGCGTCCAAGCCCCCCCCGCGTTTGCAGCAATCACAACAGTCGCGCCGAGAAGCATCCTCTCCTTTTGATCAGGAACTAATTTTCGAAGAAGAGAAATCATCACAATAGTCGTCGTCAAGTTATCCAAAATCGCCGACAAGAAAAAAGCTGTAAACCCCATGATCCATAGCATCTTTTTCTTAGATCCTGTTTGGATCAAATCGGTGACTACCTTAAACCCTTTGTGGCAATCGACTAACTCGACCAAAGTCATCGCTCCCAATAAAAAGAAAATGATCTGACTCACACTACTTAAATGTTCCCCAAGAGCTGACATATCCTCAGAGACAACGTGGCCTTTAATTAAAAAAAAAGCCGTCCAGGTAAGCACTGCCATCAATAAAGCAGAGGCCGTTTTGTTGATTTTAATCGTATGCTCAAAAACAATCGCTAAATAGCCAAGAGCAAAGATCAATACAACGAAAAAATAAGCAGAAGAAGCATCAATCATAAATTTCACACCTAAAAAAATTTCAGGAACCTATCTCAATAAAGAGCTTCTGTCGATTTTGGGGTTCTTTTGAGCCTATTTTCGATTCTTTTTGCAGGGGCTGTATCAACGTTTATATACTGCCCCTGTAAAAAGAATCGAAAATCGGCCAAAATAATCCCCAAAATCGACGAAGTCTCTTTATTGAGATAGGTTCAGAGTTTATGTTTAGTTTGTCTCAACAAGGAATAAAACCTCAAGAGCTCCCTAACTGAACTTGCAAAATATCATGCATTCGTAAAAGCCCAACCACTTGGCTCCCTTCAACTACCGGCAAGACTGTAATCAGGCAATTGACATCCGCTTCCATCCTCTTCATCGCTTCTCCAATAAACACGTTTGGGGCGATTGTTTTAGGTCTAGGAGTCATTAACTGGCCTATTTGTAATTCCAATACTTGCTGTTTTTTCTGCTCCAAAGCTCTTCGCAAGTCTCCATCGGTAAAAATTCCTTGGATCTCCCGCTTTCTATCAACCACAATCAAACATCCACATCGTTTTGAGCTAAGTTCGTGAAGCATATCGATTAATAAGTCGTCCGTAAAACATAAAGGGATCCTCTCTCCTGTCAGCATCACATCTGCCACTTTGAGAGTGATTTTACGCCCCAAAAGGCCTGCTGGATGATTGAGTGCGAGTTCATCTAAACCAAACTCTTTCGCTTTCATCAAAGCAATGGCAAGACAATCCCCAAAAATCAACTGAACCGCTGCCGATGTGGTAGGGACCAAATTATAAGGGCAAAGCTCTTGAACGACAGGCAAAATAATCGACTCATCGCAAAGCCCAGCCAATTCAGAGTGAGCTCTGGATACAACTGCTATCGTTTTCGTCCCTTTTTTACGGACGTAGGGCAATAAATCGAGCAGTTCTTTCGAAGAACCACTTTTGCTCAGTGCAATCAATACATCCTGGCACGACAAACAGCCAATATCTCCATGGAGAGCACCTGCCGGCGAGAGAAAATAAGCTTTAGTGCCCGTAGACACCAAAGTGGCTGCAATTTTTTGCGCAATATGGCCACTTTTGCCGACCCCTGTAAAAACTAACGCCCCTTTGCAAGCCAACAAAGACTGCAGGATTTTATCAGTTTCCTCAAGATCGAGCTCATCAAAAAATGCATTAATATACTGGCGCTGAGAACCAAATAAACTAGCTAACATAAGAAATAATATTATCCTTAAATTGACAAATCGTCACCATTTTTTTATGATCAAGTTATGAGTACACCTATTGCAATCGCCTTGGGAGACGGGATTGGCCCTGAGATCATGAGAGCTACGCTTCATGTTCTGCAGGCAGCCGGAGCACGGATTGAAATCCACGAAGTGGAGATCGGCGAAAAAATGTATCTCAAAGGATTTGCAAGCGGTATGGATCCTCAGATGTGGGATACGATCCGCGGTTGCAAAGCCTTTTTGAAAGCTCCTATCACCACTCCTCAAGGAGGCGGTTTTAAAAGTCTTAATGTTACCGTACGCACGACGCTTGGCCTTTATGCAAATATCCGTCCTTGCGTCTCTTATTTTCCTTTTGTAGAAACAAAGCACCCTGACATGGATGTCGTCATCGTCCGGGAAAACGAAGAGGATCTTTATGCTGGGATTGAATACCAGCAAAGTCCCGACGTCTGTACCTCGATCAAGCTAATTTCTCGTCCAGGTTGTGAAAAAATCATCCGTTACGGCTTTGAATATGCGCGCCGCCAGAAGAGAAAAAAGGTCACTTGCTTTACAAAAGATAACATTATGAAATACTCAGATGGACTATTTCATAAAGTCTTTGATGAGATTGCTCTCGAGTATCCCGAGCTGATCAATGAACATTGGATTGTCGACATCGGCGCTGCAAAACTCGCTGACACCCCCGAGCTTTTTGATGTGATCATCACAACGAATCTCTATGGAGACATTCTATCCGACGTCGCAGCGCAGATCGCAGGTTCTGTGGGCCTAGCAGGTTCTGCAAATATCGGAGATTTTGGCGCCATGTTCGAAGCCATTCATGGCTCTGCCCCTCGAAGAGCCGGTCAAAATGTAGCCAATCCTTCAGGGCTTATGCTAGCCTCCATTCAAATGATGGCTCATATAGGCCAGGCCGATGTGGCCGAAAGACTCCATAACGCTTGGCTAAAAACGCTTGAAGATGGCATTCATACCTACGATATTTTTAAAGAGGGCGTCAGCAAAAAAAAAGTAGGGACCAAAGAATTTGCCGAAGCTGTGATTGCCAATCTCGGAAAGAAACCTGAAACGCTCTCCCCTGTTTCCTACAGCTCTATGCAAATCCCTCCCTTTAAAGAAAGTACTCCAAGCTCTAAAAAAAGGCAGCTCGTAGGTCTCGACGTGTATCTTTACTACAAAGGCCCTCTTTCTGAACTCGTGACCCGCATTTCGCATATCAATGCAGGCAAGCTGCACCTGCAGGCAATTTTTAACCGAGGCGTAAAATTATGGCCTCATGGGCAACCCGAGACATTTTGCATTGAACAATGGCGCTGCCGCTTTACCTGTGAAGGAGATCTCTTGCCCATTTCCCAATCTGACGCTCTACAAGTGCTCCAAGCCTTTGACCATATCCATATGGACGTAACTAAGATGGAACATCTTTATACGTTTGATGGCAAGGCTGCTTACTCTTAATAATACCCAAAGTGACTCAAAAATTGGCGTTTGGGCTGCGTCAAAGCTGCCAACAAATCGCTTATCGCAAAGAGGGTAGTATTGACCAATACAACCCTCTTTGCGATAAACGATTTTCGGCGCTTTCACGC
>JAUXXF010000016.1 GCA_030681135.1 Chlamydiales bacterium | reverse complement strand
GCGCGAAAACTCTCTAGAATCGAAGATCGCAAAAGCTGCAGTATTAAGTCAATACAGCTGCTTTTGCGATCTTCGATTCTAGAGAGTTTTCGCGCAGCCCAAATTCAAAATTTTTAATCGATGGGGGTATGCTCCTTTGTCTTTAACATATCAAATAAGGATGGTTCCAAGGAACTCTTAATAGGTTCAAAGGTCCGACGATGGATTGGGCAAGGGCCATAAAGCGCGATAGCACGCAGATGCTCCGCTGTTGCATATCCTTTATGCTTTTCAAATCCATATTGTGGGTATTGTTTGGCGAGTTCTTCGAGCTGAGCATCTCTCGTTACTTTCGCAAGAACAGAAGCTGCCGCGATGGAAATAGAGCGGGCATCTCCTTCCACAAGAGCTCGTGCTGGAATTTTTGTCTTGGGCAACTGGTTGCCGTCGATTAATAAATAATCAGGCTGGATGCTCAAAAGAGCGACAGCTCTTTCCATAGCCAGCAGGGAAGCTTGCAAAATATTGATTTGATCGATGGTTGAGACATCTACAGAACTTATGCCATACACGATCCCAGGGTAAGCGATCAGGGATTCATAGAGCTCTTTTCTTTTTTCTGGCCGTAGCTGCTTGCTATCGTTGAGATAAGCTAAAAAAAAACCTTCAGGCAAAATGCAAGCAGCTGCAACAACAGATCCAGCTAAAGGGCCTCTTCCCGCTTCATCAACACCAGCAATTCGGGCAAATCCTTGGGAGCGAAGCTCCGCTTCAAACTGGAACATCCGTCGAAAGCGAAGCTCTTCTGATTGGGCCATTGTTATTCTGCGGAAGCTTCTACTGGTTTATACTGCTCGCGGAGTTTTGTCGCTTTTCCGGACTTTCCTCGCAAATAATACAATTTAGCTCTACGAACTTTACCAGATCTCATCACCTCTACACCAGCAATGCGCGGGCTATGTACTAAAAACACCCTCTCCATGCTAGAACCATAGGCTGTACGATACACAGTAAAGGTCTCGGACAGTCCGCAACCTTTTTTCGCAACTACAGTGCCTGTAAAAGCCTGTAGACGCTCTTTTTCTCCCTCAATAATGCGCGTTTGCACACGAACAGTATCGCCAATACGAAACGAGGGGGCATCTTTTTTTAAATAAGAAGATTCAACTTCCATAATTACTGGTGAACGACTCACTGGAGTACTCCTTTTTATACTAAACTAATGAGAGAAGATGTTAAATCAGGTCTCACTCTCTGGGTTTTTTCTAACGCTTGGCCTAAACGCCACTTGCGGATTTCCGCATGATTTCCTTGTAAAAGCACTTGAGGGACTACTTTTCCTTCAAATACTTCAGGCCTCGTATAATGAGGCGCATCAAATAGTCCATCTTGAAAAGAATCTTCCTTGGCCGCATCAGGATGCCCCAACACTCCAGGAATAAACCGGATGACTGCATCGACAAGTACAATCGCAGCCACACAGCCATTGGTGAGAACATAGTCACCAATGCTGATCTCTTCATCAATTTCGCTCTCTAAAGCTCGCTCATCGACTCCTTCATAATGACCGCAAAGGAGAATCAAATGCTCTTCTAAAGCCAATTCCTGGCACCTCTGGGCTGTTAAAGGCTTCCCCTGAGGAGTCAAATAAATAGTGCGAGATTTTCTATTACCTCTTCGCGCACTTCGAATAGCCCCCACAACAGGCCCCGGGGAAAGCACCATGCCGGGTCCCCCTCCAAAAGGGCGATCATCAACGCGGCGATGCTTATTTTCTGCAAATTCCCGAATATCGGTCAAACGAATATCAATAAGCCCCGCATCTCGAGCTCTTTGGACCATACTGACATCAAAAGGCCCTCGAAAATAAGCGGGAAAGAGAGAGAGAATATCTATTTCCATTCATCTCTACTATTTCTTACGCTTTTCTCTTTGCTTAGCCATTTTCTCTACTTTTCTAACGCTCATCTTCTGCACAACTTCCGGCGCATAGCGCTTTACGAGAGATTTAACTCGATCGCTTACTTGCGCGCCATTGTCGATCCAAAACTGTAGACGAGGCACATCGATACAAAGATTTTTTGATTCTTCTGCGGAAGGATTATACCATCCTAACATTTCCAAATACTTGCCATCCCGAGGATTGCGAATATCTGTAACTACTAAACGAAACGTCTGTCGATTAGTGGATCCTTGTTGTCTCATTCGAATAACTAACGCCATTTTTTAAAACCTTCTATTTGCTTTTTGAGATCGCCGAGCCCCCCCATCTTGGAAGCTAAGCCTTTCATATTAGGCATTGATTTAAAGAGCTGTTTCACTCGTTTAAAGCCTTTTACCATTCTATTTACCTCATCGATTGAGACTCCACTGCCTGACGCAATACGCTTGCGGCGATGAGGAGAAAGTTCGTCCTTTTCTTGCCTCTCGCGAGGAGTCATGGAAAGAATCATGGCCTCAAGTTTCCCAAACTCTTTATCGGAAAACTCAAAACCCTCCATCGATGAAAAACCGGGCATCATCTTTAATAAACTTTTAAAGGATCCCATTTTTTTAACCATTCCCATCTGACGAAGATAATCTTCGTAAGTAAAGGAGGCTTTTAACATTTTTTGTTCCAATTCAGCGCTTTGAGCTTCATCGAAATTCTCTTGGGCCTTCTTGACTAAATTAACAATATCTCCCATGCCCAAAATGCGATCGGCCATAGAAAGGGGGTTAAACACTTGCAAATCCCCAATCTTTTCTCCTACTCCCTCGAATTTCAAAGGTTTTTTTGTCACCTCTCGAATCGAAATGGCAGCTCCTGCACGGGCATTTCCATCTAACATTGTTAAAATAGTGCCTGTAATCTGCACCCTTTTATCAAACTCTGCAGCCGTCTTCACGGCATCTTGACCCGTCGTCGCGTTGGCAACAAACAAAACCTCTCGAGGGTTGATCTGCTTTTGGATCTCTTCGAGCTCTTGCATGAGCTCTTCATCTAAATGAAGACGCCCCGCCGTATCCACAATCAGCACATCATAGCCCTCACTCAAAGCTTTCTCATAAGCCTTTTGAGCAACCTTTACTGCGTTAGACTCCCCTTCTATCGTAAATACAGGAATCTGCAAATCTGCGCCCAGTTTCTTAAGCTGTTCAATCGCAGCTGGTCTTTGCAAATCGCAGGCAGCAAGGAGAACTTTTTTTTGGGCTTCTGTCTTCCTGATATAGGCCGCAAGCTTCGCACAGCTGGTCGTCTTTCCAGACCCTTGAAGCCCACAGAGCATAATCACAGACAGCTTAGCCTGCAAGTCCAAAGGAACCTCGACACTCCCCATCAGCTCTATGAGTTCGTCATGAACGATTTTCGTAAACTGTTGGCCAGGAGAGACCGATTTCAAGACCGCATCGCCAATTGCCTTTTCCTTGACCCTTTTTACGAAATCACTCACTACAGAATAGTTAACATCCGCATCCAGCAAAGCAAGACGAACTTCCTTTACTGCCTCTGAGATATTGTCTTCCGTAAGGGTCTTCTTTCTGGAAAGGCCTGAAAATAAACTTTGCAGCTTATCAGTCAAAGCACCAAACATAAAACTCCATAGACCTCTGTCGAAGGTCTTTTAATTAGATTAAGGATACTCGAGAATTTCATTGCTTTTCAAGGAAAAAGAAGCGATCTAGTCCAGACCAGTCCTGATTTAAGGAAAATCGCGCCCAAGGCAAGGAAAATATTTCCTGTAAAGAGCCACCTTGACCCGCTCCAATCTCAAAAAACACTTGTCCCTTCTCGTTTAAGTAAGAGGGAAGCTCGGCAGCTAACCTCTCGTACATTTCAGTCCCTCTCTCGCCTCCGACAAGGGCCATTTGCGGCTCGAAAGCTCGCACAGAACGATCTAAAACAGCATATTCTTTTTCTGAAATATAAGGAGGATTACAGGTTATAAAATCAGTTTTTTCTCCCTGAAAAGGCTTTAATAAATCCCCCTCGCGCAAAGCAACCTCTACCCCGTTTAAGCGCGCATTGTGAGCTGCTAAAGAAAGCGCCTCCGAAGAAAGATCAGAAAGCACGACAGTTAAAGCAGGAAAAGCTTTTTTCAAAGAAATTCCAATACAACCCGACCCACAGCACACATCCCAAAGAACCTTTCCCTCTATATTTTTTTGTTGAAGGCTGCGCGAAATGAGGTCTACCAAAATTTCGGTCTCCGGCCTCGGAATAAGCACAGAAGGGTTCAGCTCGAATGTGCAGCGATAAAAATCCACCTTCTTTAAAATATATTCGGTAGGTTCGTGTTTAGCCTTTCTTTGAATCCACTGGCGAAATACATCGAGCTCCGCTTCTTCCAAAGGCCGATCATGCTGAAGATATAAATCCATTCTTTGCAGCTGCAACGCATGAGCCAAAAGCTCTTCTGCTTGACGTCTGGGTTGAAACACCCCTTTTTCTTGCAAAAATGTCGTAGATAAAGAAAGAAGCTCGCGGATGGTTTTCACGACTGGAGCTTTTCCTGGTAAAAATAATTGACCAAAGCTACAGTCAAATCGTCCAGATCCCCTTCCATCATCCGATCAAGCTTATAAAGGGTTAAATTAATTCGATGGTCAGTGACTCGATTTTGAGGAAAATTATACGTCCGGATCCTCTCAGAACGATCCCCAGAGCCTACTTGTTCCGAGCGAACATCCGCCATCTCTTTATGAGCTTTTCTCCTCTGCTCTTCAGCAATCCGAGCAGAAAGGAGGCGCATCGCCTTGTCTTTATTTTTATGCTGGCTTCTTTCATCTTGGCACGTGACGACAGTGCCCGTAGGAATATGAACGATACGGACAGCAGAGTCGGTCGTATTCACATGCTGACCGCCAGCGCCAGAAGCGCGATAGGTTTCAATCCGCAAATCTTTGTCTTCTATGCGGATTTCATCATCTTCTGTCGGCTCTAAAAGGACGGCCACAGTAATTGCGGACGTATGAACCCGTCCTTGGGTTTCCGTTTCCGGCACGCGCTGAACCCGGTGGGTACCAGCTTCGTACTGCAAGAGCCGAAATACATTAGCTCCTGCAAAAGAAATAATATATTCTTTATAACCGCCCAATTCAGAAGCAGAGGTGGAAAGCACTTCGTATTTCCATCCCTTTTGATCTGCGTAATTGCGATACATGCGAATGCAATCGGCCACAAAAAGAGCCGCTTCGTCCCCGCCAGTACCCGCTCTTAGCTCCATGATGATAGTTCTGCTATCTCGTGGGTCTGGAGGTACTAACAGTGTTTCTACTTGGGTTTGACAAAGGGTCTGCTCATGTTCAAGCCGACTTATCTCATCTCGCATCAGCTGGATCATATCAGGGTCTTGTTCCGAAGAGAGCAAGAGACGATTTTCTCCGAGCTGCATTTGTATAGTTTCTAAACGATCCCATACTTCTTTAAGCTGCGAAAGTTGAGCATGTTCTTGCGTCAAACGGCGATAGGCCGTTTGATCTGAAAACACATCTGGCTGACCAAGCAAACCCTCTACTTCTTGAAGGCGCTTTAAGAGCTGCTGTACTTTAGCTTCCATGCAAAAAAATTATTTCTTTTTCTTTGCGCTCTTTAAAACTTCTTTTTTCCCTTCTTCCTGCTTTTCCTGTGCCTGCTTTACTTGCTCAGATTTTCTTTGATATTTTTTCGTGAATTTATCAACACGTCCTTCTGAGTCGATAAACTGATTTGCTTTTGTAAAGAAAGGGTGAGATGCCGAAGAGACAGGCACTCGATACAATGGGTACTCTTTTCCTTCAAAAACCCCTTTTTCCTTAGTCTGCAGCGTGCTGCCGATGAGAAATTGGGTACCTGTCGAAGAGTCGACAAAAAGAACTTCTTGATATGGAGGATGGGTGTTGTCTTTCATGGGAATAAACCTTGTTTTCTTAGAATAATTTGCCATCAAACATATCTCAATTGCAGCAAAAACACAAGAATTTTATCCTTATCCTTGTTAAACTGGACTTTTTACAACATTTTTTCGATGGATCCTATGCCCCCTCTAAAGATTATAAAAATCATTTTATCTACCGTCGCAGTCTTGAGCCTCGGCTTGAGCCTGCTTCCCGAACTAGCTCCCTTCCTAGCCCTTTCAAAAGAAGGGATCAGGCACTATTTCTACTGGCAATGGCTAACATATGGCCTCTTTGAACCTTCTTATAGAGGGATTAGCTTTTCGCTATTCATTCAACTCGGATTTTCCCTTTATTTGCTATGGATTTTTGGAAACTCCCTAATCGAGCGTTTAGGCATTTTCCGCTTTATGTGCCTATTTTTAGGCTCGATTCTAACAGCTGGATTGAGCACCTGGGGGCTTTTAGAAACGCTCCACTCCCCTCGGCTATTTGCTGGATTAACGCCCGCAGTCTATACATCTTTATTTGCCTGGACCTTGCTTAATGCCAGAGCAAACATCTTACTATTTTTTGCCATCCCTTTCGACGCACGCCGCGCTTTCTATATCCTTACGGGAATTACCTTATTTATCGGTCTCTCAGAGAGAGACTGGCCGGCCATCGTCTCTCTATTAACAGCTCTAGCTTATACCTACCTATTTATCCGTATCGGCTTTCCAAGCATGATCCACTTTCCCCTTTTGCGCAAATTCGAGTGGACTTTTATCCGATGGAAAAATCGCCTGACAAGTTGGGGGAAAAAACCTCCAAATGTCTATCGCCCAAGTAAAATCTATGACATCCAATCTGGCAAACCCGTACTGAACGACGAAGAATTTATGGATGCCATGCTCACTCGGATCTCTCTTTATGGAGAAGATTCGCTCTCAGCTGCAGACAGAAAAAGGATGAGAGAAATTTCCGGGCGAAAAAATAAAAATTAATCAATACCAATTATCAGAAATAATTTGCAGTTTGGCTTGCGTGAAAGCTGCCAAACTGCAAATTATTTCTGATAATTTGTATAACAGACCTCTTTCGAATTTAAGGGAACATGCTTGACATGTTCTCTTTTACTTTGTATTAAAATATTTAATACAAAGTGATTCATGAAAAAACTCTGGAGCAGCTTATTTGCTTGCTGCGCAGCTTCTCTTTCAGCCTCTTCTGGACCTGTTTGGACTGCTCCTCAGACCTTTCCTAGTTCCAGCCAAAATGTTATTTTCCCAGCCTATAATGCAAATCTAGGAAAAGTTGTTGCCACCTGGGTAAATGATGTAACTTTTGCTCCAGATGCAATCGCTTTTTCTTCCACCTTTGATGGATCTAGTTGGTCTACTCCTTTACAATTGCCCATACTCCCCAATCATACGACTGCTAATGTTTTGATTAATGCCTACGACAACGCAATCGGAAAAACGGTAGTTCTGTGGTCGGATCCTAATATTTTCCCTCCTCAACCCTACTCTTCAATTTTTGATGGAACTACTTGGGGAACCCCTCAAATCATCCCTGATGGAGGAACTGGCGCTCTTATTCCTATTCCAACTTTTGATCTAGGCATTAATCAGTTGGTCGCTACATGGTGCGATTTTTCTGGCCCTCCAAGTCAAGGACAATCTTCCTTATTTGATGGAGCTAATTGGTCTGCGGCTCCCCTACCTAATCCAGCAAGCGGAGCAATTCTTCAATTTTCAGCTCCTTTATCTAACCAGCTCGTAGCAGTTTGGGTAGATTTGAGCACTCTGATTGGCTATTCTTCCGTATTTAATGGAACCTCTTGGTTGCCGGCTCAACCTGTTGCCGGAAATATAGCTCCTCCAAATCTTATTCCCGTCTTGAATAATGCATATAATCCACAATCGCAGACGCTACTTGCTACATGGGCCGATAACACGACACATCAAGTTTTTTCTTCCATTTTTGATGGATCTACTTGGTCTGCGCCTCAAGCCATTCCAGGAAGCTCTTCAATAGGCGCTGTCTTTCCTGTCTACGATCCAGCTCTTGGCCAAATAGTAGCTGTATGGCCTGATTCAGGAACTTCCTCTGGAGCTTATTCTCTCTTTGATGGAACAAGTTGGAGTGCAGCTCTTGAGATTCCAGGAAGCTCTTCCCCAGCCAGCTCTTTTCTTGCAACTTATGACCCTATTTTAGGTAAAGTCATTACTCTGTGGACAGATTCTTTGTTTCAAGGACATTACGCCCTTTTTTACGTCCCTTCTATTACCTTCCTTGGAGGAGGAAATTTAAAAAGGGTTGCTAATTACATCAATTCAGTAGGACAAAATGGAGTCATGCAGCCCATTTTAGCAAAACTTATCGGCCTACCGCAAGATCAGCTAACCAATGCTCTCAGCTCTATCTCGAACGCAAGAAACGCTTTTCTGCCTTGGACCGCTGCAGAAACTTCTCTTTCTTTTAGCGGAATCATGGAGGATCGATTTGCTGAATTGCGTTGGCTTTCTTTTCAAAACTCTCCCCCCCCCTCTTCTGAGATTGGACTCCTCGCTTCCATGGGAGATCAGCCACTAGGAAGCACTCAAGCCGCAGCTCATCAAGATCAAACGTATGCATTATGGGTAGAAGGAATCGGATCTTTTGCTTATCAGAAAGCGCAAGATCAAAACCCAGCTTATCATGCACAAACAAACGGGGCTATGCTTGGGTTTGATTATTATGGAGAAAACATTCGTACAATAGCTTCTTTTGCCTATGGACGCTCAATTATTCATCCTGCACACGATGCTGGAAACAGCAACATTAATTCTTTCACTCTCGCTTGGTTTGGAACTGGATCCGTGGGCAACTTGTATGTTGAAGGAGGATGGTTAGGAGCCTATAATCGCAATCACAGCAACCGCAACATTGTGTTTCCTGGCTTTAACGCGCGTGCAAAAAGTGAATTTTCGGGATGGCAAGCAGTTCCTCACTTCGCAGCAGGCTATGATTTTACTTTCAAAAATCTGATATTGGAACCTTTTTTAAATGCCGATTGTGCAATCGTTTTTCAAGAAGCATTTTCTGAAAAGGGCGCGACGCCCCTGAATGTAAGACAACCCAGCTCTACTGCTGAATTTTTACAAACACAAATAGGTCTTAGAGGCTATATCTCCAACTCAACAAATTGGGGTCTTTGGTTATTTCGATTTACTGCAGCTTATCAATATAAAAAAGGGTGGGATATAGGAACAATCAAGGATGCGTTTTTTGTTGAATTTCCTTCCTCTGGTTTCACAGTGATTTCTTTAAGCCAAGCACAAAATGCCTTTGTTCCGAGCGTAGAATTTTTTCTTCGGTCTAATAAAGGAATATTCGCTTCCCTCTCTTATAACGGAGAATTTGCAAGTCAGTATATCGCTAACTCCATTCTAGGGAAAATTGGCGTTTTTTGGTAAAAATGACTATAAAGCTAAAAGAGCTGCATACGCCACTTGCAGGCCATCTAAAATCCCCTCTTCATAGCGAAAATGGGGATGAAGTTCCAATTCGGGAAAATCATTAGGCTGCAGAAGATCGTCAAGCGTAATATGAGGAACAATCCGCTCAGCCGAAGAGAGAAGTTTTTTCTTTTGTCCGGCAATCAGCTCTTGCATTAACGCTATTTGCTCTTCAACAACACTCATGAACCACCACTTTTTGCCGTTTTTTTTGAAAAAATTTCTTCAACAAGCTGCCCGCCTCTTCTTCTAAAATACCAGAGGTCACTTCAATCTGATGAATCGGATGTTTTTTCGAAAACACATCAATCCAACTTCCATTGGCGCCAACTCGAAGATCTTTCGCCCCCCACACCAGCCGCTGGATCCGAGAAGAAAAAAGAGCCCCCGCACACATGCAGCAAGGCTCAAGCGTACAATATAGAGTACAGCCAGTAAGGCGCCAATTAAGAAGACTGGACGCCCCCGCTGTCAAACATAAAATTTCAGCATGGGCCGTAGCATCCTGTAAGAGCTCTACCTGATTGTGTCCTCTTGCAATAATGCGCCCTTCAAACACCAATACAGCTCCTACGGGAACCTCATCTTTTTCATAAGCTTTCAAAGCTTCTTTCAAAGCTTCTCGCATAAATTGCTCATCACGAAGAAAAAGATCTTGCACCTTGCTACCTATCCTACAGAAAGTTTTTTTTGCAAGGCGCGGATCTGGGCTTTTAAAGCCTCTGTATCAGTTTGATACTTCCGGAGCACCCCCGCTATTTTATGCTCACATTTTTCCTGCATCCGAACGATCTCTCTTTGCTGACGCTCAATCATTTGCTCGAGGCTCTGCTTTTCTTCTTGAGAAGTCTCTTGCACTAGAAACGTCTCTTTAGCAGATAAGGCAGCCTCTTTTAACAGATCAAATATCTTCGAAGGAAAAACAACTTCGTTTAACTGGGCAAATAGATAAACGTCTATGGCTCCAAAACACTCCGTTCCTTTTAGCACCTCTTCACTCTCTTCTTGAGTAAGTTCCGAAAGCTCATTAAAATCTGGGCGGATCTGGCCTAATTTCTCAGCAAAATGACCATAGATATCTCCATGGTTAAACACCCAACGGTTAATGGCCCATTCCTCAAGAGAGCTATTCCCCTCTACGAGCTCTTTTTCTACAGCATCAAACATCTCTTCATTCGTCAAACGATTTAAAGGACGATTTCCGAAATATTTCTTGTAAAAAACTTTATCTCCCGGTAAATAATCGGTTTTAAGATCTCTTTTAATAGAAATTAAAATATCTCTTAGCAAAGGACGTAACATTTCAAATTTATTGTTCATAAATGACCTACTGTTTTCTTGAAGCAAGAATAACATTCGTCTCGGCAAAATGCAACAGCCCTTGCTTAGATTGAGAAAATCAGATACAATGTGGGGGAATATCACGGTCCCTAACCACTGAATCAGGAGAAAACCTTCCATGTCTTTAGATAAAGGTACTAAAGAAGAAATTACCAAAAAATTTCAACTACATGAAAAAGATACCGGTTCGGCTGACGTCCAAATCGCTATTTTAACTGAAAGAATTGCAGAACTTACAGAGCACCTCAAACTCGCTCCTAAAGACCACAGTTCCAGGCTCGCCCTGTTAAAACTTGTTGGACAGAGAAGAAAGCTGCTCGACTATCTGAATTCTACCGACACAAAAAGGTATCAGAACCTTATTGTTCGTTTAAATTTAAGAAAATAATTTCTTTACGAATACCCCTTTAGTGTCTATACTGAAGGGGATTTCTTTTTAAGAGATCTAGAAATTAGGAGATCGGGAGCAATAGAGAACAGAAAAAAACCTTCGAATCTCGCTTTCGAACCTCAAAGGTTTCTTTCTGATTTCTATATTTCCTCGATTCTCCTCCACCACAAAAAATAGGAGAATTCATTTTATGTTTAAATCTCACACATTATCTATCCCTGTCGGCAATACAACAATGACTCTGGAAACAGGAAAAGTTGCTCGTCAAGCTGGAGGTTCTATCGTGCTCCGCTGCGGAGAAACAGTCGTCCTCGCCACTGCTTGCGCAGCAGCATCTGCCGCAGAAGGAATAGATTTTTTCCCCTTAAGAGTCGACTACCAGGAAAGGTATTCTTCTGTTGGCCGCACAGCTAGCGGATTCATTAAAAGAGAAGGAAGACCTTCTGAAAGAGAGATTTTAGCGAGTCGTTTGATCGATCGTCCTCATCGCCCTATGTTTGAAGAGGGTTATTACAATGAAGTGCAGCTGCTGGCTTACGTTCTATCTTTCGACGGCAAACATTCACCAGACGTTTTAGCCATTTGCGCCACTTCCGCCGCTTTAGTGATTTCAGAAATTCCTCTCATAAAACCTATCGGCGCTGTTCGCGTTGGTCTTATCAAGGAACAATTCGTCATCAATCCAACAGCTGAAGAGATGAAACAATCCACTCTAGATCTCGTCCTCGCTGGAACAGAAGATGCCATCTTGATGATTGAAGGATTTTGTGACTTTCTGACAGAAGAGCAAGTGATCGCAGCTATTGAAACAGGCCAGAAGGCAATTCAGACAATCTGCCACCACCTCTCCGGCTGGCAAAAAGAAATTGGCAAACCTAAAAAACGAGATACAATTCGCAAAATTCCTCAAGAAATTGTTCATGCCGTCCATGCATCTGCTAATGATCTTTTAAAAGCTGCTCTTTGCATTGCATCAAAAAGTGAACGAGAAGTTGTCATGGCAGAAATTCAGCAAACAGTTCTACAAACGCTTGTTACTCAAGAGTCGAAAAACTTGAAAGCCGACGTTCTTTTAGCCTTTAAGCAACTCCAATCAACTCTTATGCGCCATATGATTCTCGAGACGAAAAAACGGATTGATGGACGAGGATTAAAAGATATCCGACCTATCGCCATTGAACAAGGGATCCTTCCTCGCACTCACGGAAGCTCCCTATTTACAAGAGGCGAAACGCAAGCGCTTGCAGTGTGTACATTAGGCGGAGAGAGCTCAGCACAGCGTTTCGAAGATCTTCATGGAGAAGGTACTGCTCGCTTCTATCTTCAATATTTCTTCCCTCCTTTTTCCGTAGGCGAAGTGGGCCGCATGGGCGCGCCGGGCCGTCGTGAAATCGGACATGGAAAACTCGCAGAAAGGGCTCTTGCCTCCATATTACCCAAAAAAGAAACGTTTCCTTATGTGATTCGAATCGAATCGAACATCACAGAATCCAATGGATCTTCCTCGATGGCCTCTGTCTGTGGAGGATGCCTTGCTCTTATGGATGCAGGAGTGCCGATCAAGCGCCCTGTAGCAGGAATCGCAATGGGGTTAATTTTAGAAGAAGGCAAACATGCTGTTTTATCCGACATTCTCGGCGCTGAAGATGCTTTGGGCGACATGGACTTTAAAATCACAGGAGATGACCAAGGGATCACCGCATTCCAAATGGATATTAAGGTCGAAGGGATCACTCACGAGGTGATGAGCCAGGCTCTCCACCAAGCGAAAGAGGGAAGAGCACATATTTTACAAAAAATGCTCGCCATCTGTCCTGAAACCAAATCAGAAATGTCCATCTATGCACCTCGTATCGAGACCATGCAGATCAATCCTGCAAAAATCGGCACAGTCATCGGTCCTGGCGGAAAACAAATCCGCGCCATTGTCGAAGAGACTGGTGTACAGATCGATATCGATGATTCAGGCATTATCAGCATTACCTCAAACGATGGCCCTGCCATGGAAAGAGCTAAACAAATCGTGTTCAATCTCACCGCGGAGCTAGAAGTCGACAAGATCTACACAGGCCGCATCGTCTCCACGGTGGAATTCGGCTTTTTCGTCGAGATCTTTGGACAACAAGGCCTCTGCCATATTTCTGAAGTCTCCACAAAACGTTTGGCTTCCATTAAAGATGCGCCATTCCGCGATGGCGATTCCATTGAGGTAAAGGTATTGGAAATTAATAAGAGAGGCCAGGTTAGACTCAGCCACCGAGCCATCCTAGAAGAAGAAGCTCATCGCTAACCAATAATGTGAAGATAGTAGGGGCTCCGCCCCTACAACCCCGCCAAAGGACTTCGTCCTTTGGAATCCTATATATTTTTCAATGAAGTTATATATGCAAAGAACATTAGCTAGGCAATTACCGCAACATATCGGTCAGCCTGTCATGATTCAAGGCTGGCTTAACACCACCCGCGCATTTGGGAAACTCATGTTTGTCATCGTGCGCGATCGCTCTGGATTTACCCAAGTCGTTGTAGAAAATAAAGAAGAGCGCAAAAAAATTGAGCATCTCCAGCCCGGATCTATTTTAACTGTACATGGACGGCTCATTGAGTCCAAAGAAGCCATGCAGGGTGTAGAAATTGTAGAGGCTGTCATTACAGTTGACAATCCCATTCATGCTGTGCCGCCAGTAGAATACTATAAGCCACACATGCATAACGACCTGGATTTTCTTTTAGATCACCGCCCCATTGCTTTGCGCAACCGCGAACTTGCAGCTGTGTTTAGAATTCAAGCTGAAATCGTTCATGCGTACCGCTTATACATGCATGATCACGTGCAAGCAGTAGAATATTTTGCGCCAAATATCATTGGAGCCTCTTCCGAAGGCGGAGCTGAATTTTTTAATGTCGATTATTTTGGCTACACAGCAACGCTTGCTCAAAGTAGCCAGCTCTATAAACAGATTATGGTGGGTGTCAATGAAAGAGTGTTTGCCTTAATGCCCTTTTTTAGAGCCGAACCCTCCCAAACAACTCGCCACCTCTCAGAAGGAAAACAATTTGAATTTGAAATGGGATTTTTTCACCATTGGCATGAAATTTTAGACATTCAAGAAGGATGCATCAAATTTATCCTCTCTTATCTTCACCAGCACGCACAAGCAGAAATTGCTATGCTAGGTGGCCATCTCATTTGCGCGCCAGAAGATGTGCCCTTTCCAAGGCTTACTTTTCAAGAAGCTCAAGAGCTCTATTTCAAACGTACTGGGATTGATGAGCGCCATGAGCCCGACTTGAGCCCCGCTGCCGAAAGAGAACTCTGCGCTTGGGCTCGCGAAGAAAAAGGGACAGATCTTGTCTTTGTCATCGATTGGAAGACAGAAAAAAGACCTTTTTATGCCTACCCGAAAGAAGAAAATCCTAGTTTAACGAATACCTTTGATCTCATTTGTGCAGGCACTGAGATCACCTCAGGAGGACAAAGGCGCCATACTCACGCCTCGATGATAGAAGGAATTCGGGCAAAAGAGATGGATCCAGCGAATTTTTCTGATTACTTGAGCATTTTTGAATACGGCATGCCGATTCATGGTGGCTTTGGAATGGGCTTGGAAAGGCTGACAATGACGCTGCTGAAGCTAAAAAACATTCGAGAAGCTTCTCTCTTTCCTTCCGATACCAAACGAATTGCCGGCAATCGAATTAAAGCAAAACTCTTTTTCGGTCAGGAAAATATTCGCAACGAAATTATCCGCCTCCTGCGCGATCACAGTATGTCTTTCGATCATCAGCAACATGAAGCTACCCCTACTTCAGAAGATTCAGCTCGAATCAGAGGCATTTCGTTAAAAGAAGGGATCAAGGCGATTATTTTGCGAGGAAAGTCGACGAAGAAAAATTATCAGTTTAACGTCCCCTCTCACCTCAAACTCGATATGAAGGCCGTTGCAGCGATTGTCGGAGAAAAGTGTGAGTTTGAAGATCCTGCTATTTTAGAAGAGCGTTTTGGGTTAAAAATCGGAGGGATTCCCCCCTTCGGACAGCTCCTCAACCTCGAAACCTATTTTGATGAGCAAATTGCAACGCATGAAAGAGCAGCCTTTAACTGTGGGCTCTTAACCGAATCGATCATCATGAAGTCCAGCGATCTCATCGCTTTAGTCAATCCTAAATTCGGACAATTTGCAAAAGAGTAAAAAAATCTGCTCAAAAGTGCACCTTTTGAGCAGATCACTTTCTGTGATTAAAGGTTGCTCGTTATTCTTTCTATCTCCAACCAGATTCGATCGTTTGCATCCTCGAATTCTTTTTGAGACTCCAGTAGCTTCCTTACCATTTCTGTTATATCAACGCAACTTGAAGAATCAGGATCTTGGCAAGGAGACTCTTCAGCCATTTCTTCTCCTGTCGAAAATAGAGAAATTTCTCTAGATGTAAATAGGGTTTCTGTTTCTGATATTCCATTTAAATGCTCAACTATACGACTTTCTCGCAAAGAACCTATTTTACAATCGCTTAATTCTGAAGAGACTGTGTTTGACAAAGAATGCGTCCCATCGAGCACATCAAAATGAGGCAAAGGACTGGTTCTTCCTACTACACTATGCATGTTTTTTCTCCTTAAAGATTTTAGAAAGAAAATATTATGTTTTTTTTATTCGGTTTGCAATATTTTTCTTGATCATGAGCTTATCCGTAATCTAGAGGAAAAAAGACGGGAGAAGATTTTGAGGTGATTTTTGCGATTTTCGACAAGGGAATATTTTTAAATATTTCCGAGGAGAAAAACACGAAAAGCGCCCAAAAGATTCCCCAGATTTTTTTCTCTAGATTGCGGATAGGCTCATAGACTCGAAAAGCGATTTCATCGCTTTAGTCAATCCTAAATTCGGACAATTTGCAAAAGAGTAAAAATTGGCTCAAAAGCGCAGCTTTTGGAGCCATTAGTTTATCCTTCGACTTTTTAAGGCGTATTTAACATATTTAGAAGCCCCTCTGGAGTCAGTCCATGTAGGTTTGCAATCGCCTTCTGCTCCGATGGAGAAAGCTGCTGAAATCGAGCTTTTGCACTCTCTTTTTCCCTTCGGATCTCCTCTTCTTTGCTTACCTCTTCCTCTTTTTCAGCCTCTTTAGCTGGTGTTTTAGGCTTAGATTTCTCTAAAAAGTCTAAAATACTTTTGGGAGTAAAACTTCCATAGGAACGTGCTATTTCCTCTGCCAGTGCTCTTTGTCTTGATTGAGGGACCATTTGAAACAAGCCCTCAGTCGACTTATGCAATGGCTGGCCAAAAATAGCCCGATCAACAATAAATTGAATCCCAGCTTGGTTTTGAGTGCTGCTTGGGAGCCTCACCTGATTTTGCATACTTGGCAGTCGTTGAAATGGTTGATCTTCTTCAAAAATAAATTTAGGCCCTTTGGATTCTCGAATGGATTGCAATGTCTCTCTAGACAAAGGACAATTAATTAAATGAATGGTACAAGTACCTGGAAGATTAAATATTCCTTTTGGAAGCGATGTAAGACGAGTATTAGATAAAGTAAGCACTCGAAGATTGGTAAGTTTTTCTATTTCAGGTGGCAGAGAAGAGAGGGGATTATTTTGCAAATTAAGTTCTTCAAGATTACAAAGCAATCCTATTTCTGCTGGCAAAGATGTTAAGGAAGTATTCTCCATGCCTAAGTGTTGCAGATAAGTAAAATTCCCTATTAGCGAAGGAAGAGATTCAATACTTATTCCATTTAAATTCAATGTTTGATCTCGAGAAGAGTAGATCGGCTGTGCTGTACCTCGACGATGTATATAGTATTGAGATGTAAAGCGAGTTACATTTAGAAAGCTTGAATCTAGATTCTCATTGCATAATCTACAAATATCATCCCTACAAAGAAACTCGTTTGACTGCGTATCTGAAATACGTCCTACACATCTTCCAAGACCAGAAAAACCAACATGAGCCGCCATAACATTTCCTCTATTAACTATTTAAAAATCTGCGAACATCCTTACTCACAGCTTTCTTTAAAAAAAGCGGAAAGCCTAACGTATTTTTCTTTTTTGCACAATGGACTTGAAAAATGACTTAGGGACCGTTAAACAATAAAGTAAACCATTTGGATTACAAAATCTTCTCCTAAGAAAATGATTTGCAAGAAAATATTTTCCTTATAAGATGTCCTTCTTTTTCAAAAAAGAGGCGTGTGTTTTATGGCAATCTCATCTTTGATTACTCCCTTGACGATTCATAAGGCAGGCCCGAACACTCTAGAAATGACATTTACGATTCATGGCGAACCTGATGAGCCCTCTATTCAAACATGCGTGAAAGAAGGAGGCCAAATATTTTCTGATAGAAAAATGACAACGCTTCCCAGATCAAGTCTTGTTGGATCGGCACAAAAAATCATTAGATTCTTACAAAACAGCGTGATCGATTTTATCAATGAAAAAATATACGTTTTGTTGGATGATCCATTGTCTACTTATAAACATTGGAAAGAAGAACTTACGAAAGAAAATAACCCGGAAAAACTGGCTCTTCTCAAGAGTCGCATAGCTCATCTAGAATCTGACAATGCGGTAGCGCGCATTCAATCTATCAGAGGATCCTCGGCAGAATCGAACAAACGACATATTCTCCTAGGAGATAAGTATATGCAACTTGGCCTCTATGAAGAAGCGAGCGTTTGCTATCAAAGAAGTCTTCGGGATATCTACGTATTAAAAGACAACTTAGAAGTTTTGGGAATAGCTTATGGTAGTTTGGGACTTGTCTATAAGGAGATGGGAGATGAATCTCGTTCCTTGCGATTTCATCAAGTAGCATTTAAAGTTGCGAACTTGCTCAAAAGTGATCTCATGGTTGCGAAAACGCATCTTAATATGGGGAGTACTTACATGGGCTTAGATCAAGCTTCAAAAGCGCTTTTTCATTTTGAGGAGCACTTTAGATATGCAAAAAAACATAAGGATCTTAACGAAATCCAATGTGGTTATCAAAATATAGGAGCCGCTCTAGATAGTTTAGGAGAATTTGACAAAGCGATTGCTAAATATGAGAAGGCTCTTTCTCTTGTAAAAGAGCCTTTAGATAGAGGGGGACTCCATATAAATCTGGGGGTAACTTACAATAAAATGGGCCTTTATCAGAAGGCACTTGAAGCCTACGAAACTGCTGAAAAGTCTTATGTCCAAATAGGACTCAAGTTAGGAGCTTTCTTTGAAGGACTTGCCAATGTTTATAGCAATTTAGGCGAATATAAAAAGTCATTAGATTACCACCAAAAAGCTTTAATCATCTATGAGCAAGAGAACCATCTGAGCCACCAAGCACTAGTCCTTGGAAATATAGGGGGTATATACGACCTCCTCGGCGGTTCAGAAGCTCAACAAGCCGAGGTTTTGCGGAAGGGCTTGCAAGAGGATGCTTATCCGCCTCGGTGGAAAGATGCGGTAGATGCCTACCAGAGGTCGTTAGAAATTGCAAAGAAGATTGACCACAAAGCCTGCCAGAGCACAGCCGAAATTTGTTTATCAAAAAGCTACCTTACTGTCGAAAAAATAGAAGAATCTTTGCAATTCTTCGGACAAGCACTCGAAACTCAGCGAAGCGTTCAAGACCCCTCTATTCGAATACAGCTATATCAGCTGGGAGGGAAAATTTACTTATGTACAGGAGACTTTGAGTCAGCAAATACCTGTTTGCAAAAAGCTCTATCCATTGCTCAACAACACAAGATTTTTTTTAGTGAAGGATGCGTGTACTGTCAATTGGGCATTTTGGAAATGCATAGAAAACAGTTCGCAAAAGCGGGTTTTTATTTTAAAGAGTCGATCGCTATTTTCTCTACAATGCAAAACCACAACACTTCCAACGACCTACAAAAAGGGGTCTCTTTTTTCGAGACGACTTTTCATCCGTATCGTCTACTTGAACAAGCGTTGTTATTAGATGTAAATATAACTCCGGCTAATTCTGAAACAGTTCCTCTTGAGGAAATTTTAGCGACATCTGATCTAGGAAGAGCGACCGCTCTTGTGAACGTCTTGAAGAAAAAGCACGAGCTGCAAGATGTCAACGAACTGACCTTTGAAGAAATTCAGAAACTTGTAAAACGGTGGCAGACAACGTTAATCATCTATTCTTGCGACCTTTGTAATGTCAACAAAGGATGGTGCTGGGTCCTATCTCCAGATGGAAAGATAGAAGTTCAAATGCTTGATCTAGAGCCGATTTGGGAGGAGATGCAGTTTAGATCCAGTCGTCCGAGTTGTCTTCGAAATCCCGGTCCTTTAGAAGACAAAACAACGCTTTTTCGGGGAGCTACCCAAATCTCTCATTTTCTAGATTGGCTTACCGAAGAGAGCGACCCTGTAAGAGGAGAAGGAGGCCCGTCAGGAGAACGAAAACAACATGTTTTGAATCTCTGGTACAATGCGCTGATACGTCCCATTGAACCTTTTTTACCTGCTAAAATAGGAAGTCGCCTAACGATCATTCCCGACTCAATGATTCACCAGCTGCCTTTTGAAGCATTTATGGATTCTGATAAAAAAGCGCTGATCGATCGATTCGCTATTCAGATGGTCCCTTCTATTAAGACTTTTTCTCTCTTAGAAAAAATGGAGGAAAAACATAAAGCGGAGCGCAAGCTAGATACAGCTTGCATTATGGCCGACCCCAAAATGGGCGGAAGTCTAAAAGGAGCTCGAGAAGAAGGATCCTCAGTTAAGGGATTTTTCAAAAACCCCCTTTTTTTTGAGGGAAACGGTGCGACAAAAGCTGCCTTATTACAAAACATCTCTTCAGCTGGCTATATTCATCTTGCTTGTCACGGTCGGCACGTGAGCTCAAATGGAACACCTATTAAAAAAGATATCTATTCCGTGTTTCAAGGCTCTCTTCTCTTATCAGATGGGGAGCTTTTTGCTGACGATGTGGCAGCCGTTTCCCTAAATGCAGATTTAGTGATCTTAAGCGCCTGTGAATCAGGAAAAGGAAGTCTTTGGAGAGAAGGGGTCGTCGGTCTGTCTCACGCTTTTCTTGCTGCGGGAGTTTCGACAGTCATTGCGACTCGATGGAATGTTCCCGATGAACAGACAAAAATGATGATCGATGTTTTCTATCGCTCCTATTTTGGCCAGACAGAACTGGCCCAAGAAGCAAAAAATCAGGGAAATCCTTTCGGAAAAGCAGAAGCTTTGAGAGAAGCTATTCTTGCTTGTAAGAAAAAATATCCCGCTAACGTACAGGCTTGGGGAGGTTTTTTCCTATCCGGCCTTCCTGGTGGATCCTCTAAAACACAATGATAAAAGGTTAATTTTTTATGGCAGTTTCTCTTGAACACGCAATGACAGAAATAAAAAGACATTTTACTCCAGAAGGATTTTCTGTGGAAAAAGACAAAACCAGACTGTGGGTGGATCTCATCGAACAAGCCAATGGAAGAGAGCTCTTTCAAGATTATCCCCAGTATGGACTCGCGCTATTTTCTCCTAAAGAAGACGATAGCTCAGAGGAAGCTATAGCTCTTCCCGAAGAGGAGTTTTATGCGGGAAAAGGAGCTGTCGTCTTAGCGATTGGTTATTCCCCTGAGCTAAAAGAAGTCATCCATTCGGAAGGGATCATCACAGATGTAGATGACTCGGAAGAAGTTGCGACATTTACGGTCCAACTAGAGTCCCATTTTTCTTCAAAGCTCTACACAGTCTTTCTCATCAATAAAATTCATTCAGCTTTAAATTTTCTTGGCATTTTTTCATTTTCTCTTGGCAAGGTAGTTCATATTGCAGGATTCGAAGAAAAAACGAGGGGTCACCATATATTCGTTACATCCCAATGTGGCCAATTCAACGGGGCTGAAGAAGGAAATAGAGGGCCAGGACCTAGATCAATATCTATTAGTCACTCAAAATTGTCAGGAAAGTCTCTCTATTCATTAAAATTTATACATGGGAGAAAAAAGTGTAATCCACACAGCGACTCTATATATAATCAAAACAACCAAAATAAAGAAAAACTCTATCAAACGGCGCTCGATACATTTATCGATCAATACAAAGCTCGAGGAACCATCCCTAAAAAATTTTCCTTTTCTTGTTATAAAAAGAAAAGCGAGTATGAAGCAGTTTTGGAAGAATAGTCTCTACAAGCAACATTAGAAGCTGTACCAAAAGCTAGGTTTTAGTACAGCTTCTTAGAGGCTTTTTACGAACTCAAACCTGGATTAGGGATACTGGCAGGAGCCGGTTTTTTAGCTGGCGCAGGAGGTGGAGGAGGAGGTGATTTCATTTGGAGATCATCAGCCACTTTTAAGCGACTCTCCTTCTCTTTTTCGTTCCAGGTGCCGTCCATGATTTCTTTCACGTCTTTTGCATCAAGCGTTTCAAATTTCATGAGCATATTCGCCATAAGCTCTACTTTATCACGATTCTTTTCAAGAAGCTCAATAGCTTGTTTAAGACCTTCATCAATCAAAGAGCGAACCTCTTTATCAATGGCCTGAGCTGTCTCGTTCGAGTAGCTTTTTTCTCGAGTATTTTGCATGCCGAGATATTGGCCAGATTCGGTCTGTTCATCATAAGAGACTGTACCAAGCTCACTCATTCCCCACTGGCAAACCATCGCGCGAGCCATTTTTGTAGCTTGGGCAATATCGTGCTGCGCCCCGGATGACATATCTTGAACAAACAACTCTTCTGCAGCTCGACCACCCATGAGGACAATTAATTGATCTAAAAGTTCTTTTTTCCAATAGCTCAACCGATTTTTTTGTGGCATAAAGTGGGTCGCACCCAAAGAAAATCCTCTAGGGATAATGGTGACCTTATCCACTGGATCGCTATGCTTGACAACAAGGCCTGCAATCGCATGACCCGATTCATGGAAAGCCGTTGTCATTTTCTCTTTCTCATCCATCTCGAGGCTGCGGCGCTCTTTTCCATAGCGCACCTTATCAGAAGCCTCTTTCACTTCGACAGAAGTGACAGCTGAACGACCCCTGCGGGCAGCCAAAAGAGCTGCTTCATTGAGCACATTTTCTAAATCGGCCCCGGAACTTCCAGGATTTGATTTGGCTATATCCATTAAATCAACAGATGCATCGATCTTAATTTTACGGGCATGAACTTTAAGGATCTCATAGCGTCCTTTGATGTCCGGCAAATCCAAGACAACGCGGCGATCAAAACGTCCGGGACGAAGAAGCGCTCGGTCTAAGATATCTGGACGGTTCGTCGCTGCCACGAGAATGACGCCCTCTTTCGTATCAAATCCATCCATTTCTACAAGAAGCTGGTTAAGGGTCTGTTCCCTTTCATCATGACCGCCGCCAATACCCGCTCCCCGATGACGCCCTACAGCATCAATTTCATCCATAAAAATGATGCATGGAGCATTTTTTTTAGCCTGATCGAACATATCACGGATACGGCTAGCTCCGACCCCAACAAACATTTCGACAAAATCAGAACCTGAAATGGAGAAAAAGGGACGATCTGCCTCTCCCGCTACGGCTTTCGCAATGAGCGTTTTGCCTGTTCCTGGAGGACCTACCAAAAGAACCCCTTTAGGAATACGAGCTCCAAGAGCTGTAAATTTTGACGGATCTTTCAAAAAGTCAACGATTTCAGAAAGCTCCTCTTTGGCCTCGTCAGCTCCCGCAACATCTTTGAAAGTGACCTTATTGGTCTCCTTTGTCATCAACTTAGCCGGAGATTTGCCAAAATTCATCGCAGAAGATCCAACGCCTTTCATCTGTCTGGAAAAAATAAAATAGACAAACAAAGCTACCAATAACAAAGGAAGAATGGTGAGCAAATAGCTAAAGTAATTAGGAGAAGGCTCCTGGCTCTTAAAAGTCCTTTCCAACACCGTGTTACGCTCTTGATCAGGAGCGCGATAGGCTAGTCCTTTATTCTGCTCAAAACTTTTCCACTCCTGCTGAGCGGCAGCAAACCAATGGCTATAAGCTTCACTGTCTTGCTTTTCAAGGGCTTTTGTAGAAAGTTCCTGGTTATTAAAATACCAAATGACCGAGGCAACCTTTTGTCTTGCCTTGTCAAGAAGAGCGTTATTTTTCTCTAATTGCTGCTCAACTGCCGCATATTGTTTCAGCTCTTCCATATAACTGCGGACGCTGCGGAGAGAAGATAAACGGACACCATCTTGCTCAGCACCTAGCAAGGTCAACATGCTTGCTAAATCAGAAAGAGTACTGCGATAGATGCGAAGGCGCTGATCTACCGATTGATCTTCAGCCAGTCTTAATATCCGGTCAGTCTCTTTAAGCTTTCCCTTAAGATCTTCAGTGCCAATACCCAAAAGGGGTGATCGGAGATGAGCCACAAATTCTCTGAGCTCTCTGCCAACCGTCTCTACACTTTCAAAAGCTGGGCTACTCTGGGCGATCCCAAAAGCCTCTTGGATCATCGGCAAACCGGTCACATCCCGATCTGAGAGTTTCTTAATCACAATCGAACTATCTCGATCGAGCGCATCATACACAGTTCCTACAACAACATATCCAGCTCTAGGAAGAGGAATTCCTGTCAAATGAACAAAAAGATCGGCAGCATCATGAACATTTTTCTGAAAAGCATCTAATTCGGAAGCTAATTGAACCTCACTTCCAACTAAGAGATGATGCTCTTGAAGAAGTTCTAAATAACGATAGCGGTCTACACTGTCAGCTTCCAACTGAGGCCGGAAACGTCCGCTAAAAGTCACCAAGTGATCATTTTGCGCAATTTTTCGATTCTCCTCTGGAACGGTCAAATCCAGGTTGATCAAATGTTCAACCTGATGGCTAAAAGACACTGTCGCTTCCTTGTTTGAGCTAAATGTCTGAATGCCAAGAATAATTAAAATGGCCGCCAAGAGAATAAGGAAAAATCCTCCAGGAAAACTTTTTTTTGCGTCTTGTTTCATGTGCCCGCTATGGTTCTGTTAGTTTTGTAGGTCTATTACATCGGATCAATTAAAGCACCTTTGCCCCATAAAAGTAAAGGCTTGTCAAAGGAGAGCTCTTCAACTGGACTTTGGCCATTTGTCGGGGCCGCTTTCTCGTCTATTTGCTTCTATGTGGATTCAATTTCTTTTAGGTGGCATTTCAAGCCTACCTTAAAGAAATTGAATACACCTAGAAGCAAATATTTCGAGAAATCGGATCCCTCAAATGGCCAAAGTCCAGTTCAAGATTGACCCAAAATCAGCTCATAGCAAAAAAAATATAAATTGTCTCTTTTATCGTAGATTTGCCCTCACCCAGAAATCATCAAAGCGTTGAATATAAAAGAGAAAAGATGCGCTCATTTTTTTCATTATAGACAAATTGAATATAATAATCTGACGTATTTCGATAACTAAAGAGATCTATAATTGACTTTTCTTTTTGTTCAAGACAAGGAATATAAGACCTTAAAAATGCAGGAATTTTTTGTTGATTAAACTGCTTGCGAAACTTCGATAAATGGAGGTGAGACATATGAAGCTGACCTTCTCCTTGGGGTGCCGCAAAAGAAGCCCTGCCACAAAACAGATCGACCCACCCCGAAGAAAGAGGGCTCAAAGGCGCTCGAGAAATCTCTAGGCGCCAGTTTCCCGAAGAAAACACCCCTTCGCGAAAAAAAATTGGCTCAATAGGTGACGGAAAAGTCTCTTCTAAAGAAAAAAAATACCCTCTATCGGCAAGAAGCCTTGGTCCCGCTTTGTAATTAGCCCGTTTTTCGATCAATGCGGCCACGAGCTCTTCTAAAACCTGCCGAGTACAGCAAATCTTTAAACGTTGCAGTACGTGGCGCACTTCGATCGCCTCTGTTAAAACAGGAGGAAGCATCCAGCCCCAAGGCCCTTTTTTCAATTGCTGCAGAGCAACGTCTGTCTTACGGTCCAAATAATCTTTTAATTCGGAGGATCTTTCACCTAAAATCGTTAAATTTTTAGACACCTCTTTTCCAAAAGAGCGAGATAGAAAAGGAAAAAGCTCCCGCCTCATTCTTCCTCGCAAATAGCGAGAATCTAGATTGGTAGGATCTTCAATAGGGATCAACCCTTGTTCTTTAATAAAGGCAAGGATCTCTGCACGAGAAGAGGAGAGCAAAGGACGCCAGATCGTCATCCCCTGCAAAACGCTTGACTGCTTAAGTCCACTCAAATGAACTAAATGAGCTCCCTCAAACACTCTTTTCAAAGCAGTTTCTGCATGATCATCTGCCTGATGAGCAAGGAGTAAGGCTTGAAAAGGAATTTTTTCAAAAAGGGAAGAAAAAAACGAAAGTCTTTTTTCTCGAGCGACAGACTCTCTCCGATCTGGCTCAAGCCGAATTGTATGAAAAGGGAGACCTAAGCTCTTCGCTTCGGCCTCCAGCTGGGCAGCTTGCAAAGCGCTCTCCTCTCTCCAGCCATGATCTACATGAGCCAAATGAAGAGGAACTTCTGCTTTAAGCAAAAGATATAGCAGAGCTTTCGAATCGGGTCCTCCGGAATAACCAAGCAACAAAGGACTTTTTTGATCCCACGATTTTTCTAAAAATGTTTGCACTCGATGAAATAAAGACATGCTCCTAGTATACTAGCTTCATGAGGATCTTCACAAGGGCTGTTCCCATTTTATGGCGCTACTTACTTTACCAGTATCTGCGTGTTTTTTTTCTGTCCGTTAGCTCTTTTGTTCTCGTACTTTTTGTCCTTCGCTTTAAAGATATTGCTCATTTTGCAGCTTTGAGTGCAGATGGAATCAAAACTGGTCTCTTTATCCTCTATCAATTTCCTCACATCTTGCCACTAGCCCTCCCTATTTCCGCCCTCATCGCCTCTTTCCTTTTATTCCAAAGCCTCAGTCAAAGCCAAGAAATCACAGCGTTAAGAGCCTTAGGTTTTAGTTTATCTTCTCTACTTATTCCTTTACTATTCGCCTCCCTTTTTCTTACTCTTGCAAACTTTTCTATTTGCGCAGAATTGGCGCCGCTTTGCAGACGAGAAACGAAAATGGTTTTATACCGAAAAACAGGAGTGAATCCACTTGTGCTTCTGCAACGCCAGAAACTGGCAAGAATCAAAAACACTTACATGAATCTAGACATGAAAGAGCACGGGGAAAGCGCAAAGAATTTTCTCTGCATCGCATATAACAAACATAATAAACGTCTTAATCTAATTAACATCAAACAGCTTTTTGTAAAACAAGATGAGCTTTTAGGCAAAAAGACCGCTCTCATTTCCCACATTCCCTCTGCTTTTCCAGAAACATTCGATGATACGATCTTAGAAAATGAGGAGACCATGTCCACTTCCGCTTCCCTTTTATCTCAAACCTTGAAACGAAAACGACCTAATACTGAACCAAACGCACTCAGCTTAAAACAGATAAAAATTCGCTTACAAGCAACCACAAATACCAAAAAAGATCGAGCAGCTTCGATCGAACTCTTGCGCCGCTATAGTTTAAGCTTAACTGTTTTTAGCTTTACTCTGCTTGGTTCAGCTTTTGGAATTCAAATAGGACGAACTTCCAATAGAAGACCTCTTTTAACCATGTGCGGCTGGGCCCTTCTGATGTTCATCTGCTATTTTTTAGCAAAAAGTCTTAAAACTCATTACCTGATTGCAAGTCTTACCCTATGTCTGGTTCATCCAATACTCTGGATAGCTAGCCTCTACCGTTTACACTCTATTAATCGGGGGATCTAAAAGACCTCTTTCGAAACTAATACCATTTATCATAAATAATGTTCATTTGGGGTAGCGTGAAAGCGCCAAAAATCAGCGATCACAAAGTGGGATAGTATTGGCCAATACAACCCACTTTGTGATCGTTGATTTTTGGCAGCTTTGACGCAGCCCAAATGAACATTATTTATGATAAATGGTATAAGGTTCTGTCGATTTTAGGGTTCTTTTGAGCCTATTTTCGATTCTTTTTGCAGGGGTTATATCAACTTCGTATATTATCCCTGCAAAAAAAATTGAAAATAGGCCAAAATAATCCCTAAAATCGATGAACCCTTAGTTTTGAAAGAGGTCTAAAGAAATTTCATGTTTATTTGGCGCCGCTATTTATTATTCCGTTTGATCCTCTCTTTCCTCTTTATCCTCCTCTCTATTTTTTTTCTGTTTATCTTCATCGATCTCTCAGTACGCAGCGGAAAAGTGTTTGGGAAACATGGATCTGGAAGCTATGAAACGATTTTTTATTATTGCTGTCAGTTTTCCAATTACCTGCATTTCTTTTTTCCTCTCTCTTTCCTCCTTGCATCGATCCAAGTACTGCTAGATTTAAACTCCCATCATGAGCTCGTTGCTTTCCAAATGGGAGGACTGTCCAGGAAAAAACTTCTCTCCCCCTTTTTTCTTGTCGCCTCTTGCTTATTTGGGCTATCGATCATTAACCAAGAATGGGTCCTACCTAAGACGTTAGCCTCTGCATACGAATACACAAAAGCTCATGCGCACCATAAAAAAAGACCTCTTAGAGATCATCTACAGACAATTAGTCTGGAAGATGGCTCTGAAATTGTGTTCCAATCTATCGATGAACAAACTAAAGAGCTATTTGATGTATTTTGGCCTCAAAATTCCTCTACTATCTGGTATATGAAATTTTTCCAAGTCAAACCTCCTCTAGGACGCTTCGTCGAGTGCTTTGAAAGAAAAAACGATCGATGGGAGAAAACTGGCTGTTTTGACTCTCTCTTTTTTCCTCAGTTATCTATTGATGAAAAACAAGCTCTCGCCTCTTTTATCCCTCACGAAAGAAGAGCTCTTTCAGAGTTAATTCTACAGGCCTATCTATCTCCCCAAGAAAGACCAACACTCCTTGCGCATCTTTTTTATAAACTCAGTTCTTCTCTTATGCTCTTTCTTTCGATTTTGGCCATCGCTCCCGCCTGTTTTTCTTTTTCGCGTACTAGATCCAGTTTTCTTATTATCACCCTTTTTCTTTTTGGATTTTTAGCTGCAATAATGTTACTTGACGGACTTTTAATTTTAGGAGAAAATCAGGTTATCCATGCAAATATCGCCTTTGGCGTGCCGCTGACAGTTTTAGCTGCGTGCTGCTATCGATATTTCCGAAAAGACTAAAAGAGGTCTAAAGCTTCATGAAAAAAGACCACCCTTTATTTACGGAACTGAAAGAACAATCAAAAAAGATTCATACTTATGGATCTATCCTCAGCCTTCTCCATTGGGATCAAGAAACATACATGCCCCCAGGGGGAATTTCAGCCAGAAGCGGGCAAATTGCTCTTCTTTCTGGGCGTATCCATGAAGAAAAAACAAACCCAAAATTCCGCTCGCGGTTAATAAAACTCATTCATCTCAGTTCTGGAAAACCTAGAGTCAAACGATTAAGTAAAGCAGAACTGATCTGTTTAAGAGAGTGGAGAAAAAATTTTCTAAGAGACACTAAACTCCCCTGCCGCTTTATTGAAGAACTCTCACAGGTCACCTCTGAAGCCACCCAAATTTGGGCCATTGCTAAAAAGGACAATAATTTTAAATTATTTGCCCCTTTTTTACAAAAAATCGTCGATCTGAACCGAAAAAAAGCAGATATTTTAGGATTCACAGGTCATCCTTATGATCCTCTCTTAGAATCTCATGAACCTTGCATGAATACTCAGCGTCTCGGGACTTTATTTACAAATCTTCAGCAGCAGATCACCCCTCTTCTAAAAAAAATCAGCTCGTCTAACCACATAGACGACCGTTTCTTACATAAAGTAGTGGGGCAAGACAAACAGTTGGAACTTGCACGGTTCGTTCTCTCCAAACTTCCTGTCGATCCTTCTTATTTTCGGTTCGATCTTTCGAATCACCCTTTTTCGACAGGCATCCATGCTCATGATGCGCGCATCACAACACGCATTTTGCCTAAAGCGTTTATGAGCAACATTTTTTCTCTTCTGCACGAAGCAGGGCACATGATGTACGACATGGGTCTTCCTGCAGAACATTGGGGAACTCCTTTAGCTGAACCAGTTTCACTCAGTATCCACGAAAGCCAGTCTCGCTGGTGGGAAACTCTGATCGGCAGAAATCGCCCCTTTTGGCGCGCTTATTATTCCTCTTTTCAATCCATTTACACCCCTCTAAAAAACATCTCCCTAGAGGAGTTTTATCGAGCAATCAATAAGGTAAACCCCTCTTATATTCGGGTCGAAGCCGATGAGGTCACCTATTGTCTCCATGTCATTTTACGCTTTGAAATCGAAAAACAGTTAATTGCAGGAACCCTTCCTGTCACTGAAATCCCCGAACTTTGGAATAGCAAAATGCAAGAGCTTTTAGGGATCAAACCTCGTACAGACACAGAAGGGTGCCTGCAAGACGTCCACTGGTCGTTAGGAGAATTTGGCTATTTTCCCACTTATGCGCTAGGCAATATCTTCGCAGCACAATTTTTTAGCGCCTTTGCAGAAGAACACAAAGACTGGAGCGATAAAATTACGCAAGGAGATCTGGCTTTTGTCCGAGAATGGCTAAAACGAAACGTCCACTCTTGGGGAAAAACGTATACCTCTGAAGAGCTCGTGAAAAAAGCTACAAAACAATCTCTTTCTATAGATGCTTACTCCACCTACCTCAAGAAGAAATACACAGAGATTTATGCCTAAAAAAAATGCCTCTAACAAATTCCTTAGATAAAGATTCATCAATCACCAAACAGAGCGCAGAGTGCGGAACAGAACACAGATACACACACTAGTTACCGCTACCGAAGAAATCCGCCTAAACAAGCTAGCATAAAGAAAAGTACGCACGTCACTAACCATTTTTTCCTCCGGTTATTAGTCTTCCAAATCCGCTCAAAATATTCAAAATAATGAAGAAGGCCCAAGCCGAGAATGGGAGTTAGGACAAGTAGCGTGGCTAATCTGATAAAAAAAAACTTCAACTCATGGCTCATATTTTTACCCAGTAAACGATTTTTTATAAACGATCCATTCGTTTATGTGTACATATTTATGCCCTAGACAATATCTTCGCAGTACAATTTTTTAGCGCCTTTGCAGAAGAACATAAAGATTGGAGCGATAAAATTACACAAGGAGATTTATGACTTTTAACTTATTTTAAAGACAAGCGGTGTTTGCGACGCACATCAGCAGCCTGATAGCGCTGAACTTGCTCAGGTGTCTCCGGAATGACGGGGATAATTTCAATGGGCTCATTATTGTCATCTAAGGCCACAAACGTGAAATAGGCAGACAAGATATGTTTATGGTCAAGAGTCCTAAAATCTTCAGCGATCACCTTAACCCCCACTTCCATAGAAGTATTCCAAGCGCGGTTCACAGAGGCCATACACACCAAAATATCTCCATGATGAGCAGGATTGAGAAAACGGACAGAATCAATCCCTAACGTGACGCACACCCTTCCCGAATGTCTTTTTGCAACAATCGCTGCCAGAGCATCGACAATTTGCATCATGCGTCCTCCAAATAGGGTCCCATGTGAATTTAGATCGTTGGGAAAAATCTCAACGACTTGATCAATAATACAAGATGCGGATACAGGCTTGCCTTCCATGATTTCCGAATAACTAAACTGGGTTTTAAACGCAAGAAGATGCTATCTACGAGAAAAGAATGAGGAAACAGAAGAAGAAATAAAAGGGCAACAAATGAGAAGATCACAAGAGATTGTAAAATCGTTTACACTTCCTGGGAGATCATCTCCCTCCCTTAGCAATAATCGAACAAGTCGTTCTACCTGAATTCTTTCAGGAGCATGTTGTCTTGGAGGAAGAGGAGGGGGAGCCTGCCTGAAACCTTCTTGCGAAAAAGAAGAAGGTTTCTCGCAGGCATTTGGCATAAAGAATTATCGTTTCGAGAATTGGAATCGCTTACGAGCGCCAGCTCTACCGTATTTTTTACGCTCTCTTCTACGAGGATCGCGTGTCAAATACCCTAGTTCCTTTAATTCACCACGGATCTCTTCGTTTTCTTGCACAAGAGCTCGGCTAATACCAAGACGAGTTGCGATGACTTGTCCTTCAATGCCTCCGCCTTTTACGCGAATAATCAAATCAGACTTGTCCACCTGCCCAAATTTTTTCAAAGGGGCCAAAATCTCATCTCTTTGCAATGGAAGAGGAAAATACTCCTCAAAGGGACGTCCATTCACATCGATCACGCCAGTTCCACGGCGGAGACGAACGGAGGATACAGAAGTTTTTCTACGGCCAATGCCAATTGTCTCTTTCAACATAATCGTCCTTTAAATAGTTGCAACTTGCGGATTCTGCGCTCGGTAATCGTGATCGGAGCCAGCCTGAATGCGCAATTTCTTCAGCTGCTGAGATCCAAGACGGGTCTTAGGCATCATCCCCTGGATCGCTCTTCTTAAAATATAGTCAGGCTTACGAGCCATCATCGTTCTATAAGGCGTTTCTTTCATTCCGCCAACATATCCCGTATAGGTGTGATAGATCTTGCGAGCCTCTTTCATCCCTGTCACCTTGATCTTGTCGGCATTAATAATGACAACTCCATCTCCGCAATCGACATGAGATGTAAAATCAGGGCGGTGCTTCCCTCTTAAAACTTTTGCCACCTCTGCGGCAAATCGGCCGAGAGTCTTACCTGTCGCATCGAGCTGCAACCACTTACGGGAAGAGCTTGCCTGCTGCTTGGTCAAAAGAGTGCTTTTCTGTGTGTAATTCATCTGAATGGACCTTTTCGTCAAAAAACTTAAGACAACAGCATAGCGGATTATGGTTTTTCTGCCAACACCATTTCACTCTACTTTGTAAATTTTTGTAGCGGCATCTCCGAGAGGATCACTAACAAATTCTTTATTTCTTTGCTCATGAATAGAGCCTTCGGCTATGAATTTCGCAAAGAAACGAAGAATTTGTAGACTGATCCCTCTAGATCTGCTCGCTAAAAATGTTACAAAGCAGAGTTTTCTACTTTGCAGGAAAGACTTTAAATCTGCTATCTTTGTTAGATCAAGATTGTTTTTTATGGAACCAAAAACTTATTTTATTCGCACCTACGGCTGCCAGATGAACGAGCTCGACACCGAGATCATGGCTGGCCAGCTGGAAAAACGGGGGCTCGTTGCCGCTGAGGGCGAAGAAGAAGCCGACCTGCTGATTTTCAACACCTGCTCTATCAGGGATTTAGCTGAGCGCAAAGTCATGGGAAAGCTCGGCCGCATCGGCCGGAGCGGAAAGCATAACGCCATCATCGGGGTTACGGGCTGCATGGCCATGGCAAAAAAAGACGCTCTTTTCCGAAAATTCCCTCACCTAGACTTTGTTCTGGGGACCAATAATATCACAGATCTTGGCACTGTCATCGACCAGGTCTTATATACAAAAAAACCTGTGTTTAAAACAGACGACCATTTTGAAGAAAATCTTGACTACCTCATCGCCAAGAGGGACAACAAAATTAAGGCCCAAGTCTCTATCATTCGGGGCTGCGATAAATTTTGCACCTACTGCGTCGTCCCTTATACCCGAGGCCAAGAGGTTTCCCGTCCCCCAGAAAGTATCCTTGAAGAATGCAGACGCCTTGTCGACGCCGGGTATAAAGAAATCACTTTACTCGGACAAAACGTCAATAGTTACGGGAAAGACAAACCTGAATGGAATTGCCTTTTTCACGACCTTCTCTATCAGATAGACAAAATCCCAGGGATGGCGCGGATTCGCTTTATGACCTCCCATCCAATCGATATCACTGTGGAATTGATGCAAGCGATTCGCGATCTGCCCTCGCTCTGTGAGTTCGTTCACTTCCCTATTCAGGCAGGTTCAAGTCGCATTCTCAAGAAAATGCACCGAATCTACACCAAAGAACAGTACCTAGAAAAAGTGCAACTTTTAAAAGAGATTGTTCCTAACGTCTCTTTAGGCACCGATATTATTGTCGGATTTCCAACTGAAACCGAAGAAGAGTTTCTTGAAACTTTTGAGGTCATGAAGCAAGTCCGCTACTCCATAGCCTTTATCTATACCTATAGTCCTCGGAAAGGAACTCCTGCGATGCGATGGAAAGATGATATCGCTCCTGAAGTCAAGCAAGACAGACTCCAAAGGCTCTTAAACCTCCAAGATGAAGTTGCCAATGAGCAGCGCGGGCTCATGCTCGGCACCACCTTTGAAGTTCTCGTAGAGCGGCGTAATAAAGATGGACGTTTCTTACAGGGACGCACCCGCTCCTGGAAAAAAGTCATTTTTGAAGGCGATGAGTCGATGATTGGAACCTTGCAGCAAGTCCACGTGCATAGCTTCAGCCATGAAACCTTTATTGGGGAGTTAGCTCATTGTCCAAGCTCTCGATGCGCGAAGAGCGAGCCAATTTTTCAACCTCTGCGAGTTCTGTAAGCTCTTTATGAAAAGCGGCAGCGCCGGTCTCCTTTAATTTTCGAGCAGAAACAAGCACGCGCGATTCAAAGGACGAGAGGCTTTGGTTATAAGCCTCGACAGCAGTATTTAGCGAACGACCCACTCGATTCCAGTGATCGCAAACAATTCCTACCCGCTCATAGAGCTCTTGACCAATTTTAGCAATTTCTTTGGCACTTTTGGAAAGACTCTCTTGCTTCCATCCATAAGCTACGGCTCGAAGAATCGCAATGAGTGTCGTAGGTGTTGCCACAATGACATTCTGTTCAGCGCCCACTTCAATCAACGTCGGATCACTTTCCAAAGCCGCGCTAAAAAAAGCTTCCGCAGGCAAAAATAAAATCACATATTCAGGAGAAGGGGCAAATTGCTTCCAATATTCTTTATTAGATAAATCCTTCATATGCTTACGAAGTACAACAGAGTGGCTCTGAAGTTTCTTACGACGCTGCTGTTCATCGGACACTTCCGAGGCTTCTAAATAGGCATCCAAAGGTGTTTTCGCATCAATGACAATTTGTCTTTGACCAGGCAAATGAACGACAACATCAGGTCTTTGCATCCGCCCTTCTAATTCTGATGTATGCTGCTCTGAAAAATCGCAGTGATTTAATAATCCTGCAAGCTCAACAACGCGGCGAAGATGCATCTGCCCCCAAGATCCTCTTATGCCAGGAGAGCGCAAAGCCTGAGAGAGCTGCTGCGTCTGCGTTCTGAGCTCTCTTTCCGAGGCAACCATGATCTCGAGCTGTTTAGATACAGAAGCGTAAGCTCCTTCGCGCCTTTTTTCCAAATCTCTTTGATGAAGATCGAGCTTTTGCATCGTTTCATATAAAGGCAACAAAGACTCTGCAATCGCTTTTTGGCGCCCATCCATCTCTTCTTTCGCACAAGCTTGATACTTATCCAAATGAGCTGCTGCCACATCTAAAAAAGCCCTACTATTTTTCTGCAGAACCTCGAAAGATAAAGACTGAAAGGTATCGCGCATTTCTTGTTTTGTCTTGCGCAGCTGACGACGAAAAACCCACGCCATACCAAATAAAGCAGCTAAAAAACATCCGCTTAAGAAAAACAGAAAATTATTCAAAATCATCTGCTTCAGGCTCAAATTCTTCCAACGTCTTGGATTTTTTCCCAGCAACCAGTCGGATGATTGTCAACACAAAAGCGACAAAAATATAAGCCCAAGCAACGAAAGCCAAAACTAAAGGGAAGAAATATAAGATTCCATAGAGCAAAAAGACAGCGATAACAACGGCCACAAAGACCAAATGAAACGAAGGAATGCGGAAATGTAAAGATTTTAGACTAGGAAATTTCAGACGACAAACCATCAAATACCCTAGAACAATCATGACAGAGCTGAGAAAAATCGACCGATCCGAATTATTCAAATCCACCCATTGCCGAACAAAAGGGGAAAGGAAAAATAAGTTGACTGATACAGCAGCAGCGGCGCTAGCCGGAATAGGAAGACCTGTAAAATGCTTTTTTTGAGCAGCTTGCAGCTGCTCATTCCCTTTTGCTTCTGCAGCTTTCACACTAAATCGGACGAGCCGCAACACGCCACAAAGAGAATAAATCATCGCTCCTGTCGTACTAAAAAAAGAGAGGAAGGTCCCCTGCTCCAAAGAAAGCGTTTTCAGCAAAAGCACAGAAGGAGCCACTCCAAAAGAGATCGCATCTGCCAAAGAATCAAACACAAGACCAAACTGACTTTCTGCATGAAATGCACGAGCCACTGCACCATCGAGAAAATCGGCAATTGTTGCTACCAAGAGAATCAAAGCAGCTGAATACACGAGCTCATAATTGCCAAAGCCAGGCTCGATCATATTGACCTTAAAGATCACAAAAAGCCCGCAAGCCAAACTAAACGCCGTGATGATATTGGGGACTAAGTAAGCTTTCTTCATAATCCGAAGAATACCACAAATCCTCTACGATCCCAAGAGAAATTAGCATCGGGGCTCCGCCCCAAACCCCGCCAAAAGGCTGACGCCCTTTGGAAACCCCTTTTATTTTTAAACGACCTCTTTCGCTAAGCGAAAGAGATCATTTAATAAAAAAACAAAGAGGATTCTAAAGGACGCAGTTCTTTAGCGGGGTTTGGGGCAGAGCCCCAATGTTTTGGCACGGATCTCTTGCTTTATTTTGTGATTTGACCGATTCTTGAAAGCTAACAGGCTCTGCGTGAACAAGTTTGCAAATACGTATTTTTTTTCTAGACCCAAAACCCTAGCTACAATATATAGTTGTTCAAAACGCAAAGATCTACCAGATGTGGTAGACACGCTCTCAGCTCTAACATAGGTAAGGCCCATGAAAAAACAAAATAGCGATACAACCACCTCCTTTCTCGAATCTGTTTCTCTTGCAGAAATGCACATTGAAAAACCGTTTGGGAAAAAAGTTTCTTCTAAAGAGACAGAATATACTGTGGTCAAAAGAAACGGAACTCTTGCGCCCTTTCGAAGAGAAAGAATTTTCCGAGCCATTGAAGCAGCTTTTCGCGATACAAAAAAGATTGCAGAATCGGCCAGCTTGGATAAAGAGCTTCAAACAACCATCGATCAAATCACAAGCCAAGTTGTAAAACAGGCGCTTAGCTTAGCTTCTAAGGGCGCTTGCTTGACAGTGGAAGGAATTCAAGACGTCGTTGAAATCGCTTTAATGAAAAACGGCTATCATGATGTGGCGAGAGATTACATTATTTATCGCGACAGTCGCAAAGCATCTCGCCAAGAAGAGGCGCAACATCTAAAAATATCAAGAAAAGGCAAAACGACCCCTACCCGCTTCAATCCCATGAAAATCGCCTCCTCAATAGAGAGAGCCTTTCGAAGAGCTCGCCGTATTGAAGAACAATCTCCTGATGAAGTACTCGAAGCCGTCAATCTACTCACAAAAAAAATTGTGGGTTCCATGCTTTCCCTCTCTTCTCAAGGAGAGACCCTCTATATCGACACTGTAGAGGACCTGATTGAACAAGAGCTCATGAGCGAAAAGCATTTCGACGTAGCCAAAAACTACATCCTCTATCGAGCAGAAAAAAATGAACACCTCGAACCTCCTTCTCTGGAAGAACACCTCTCTACCCGGGAATTCGAAGCGATTAACACTGAAGGAAAAACGATTGTCATCAACGAAAGACACCTGCGCAAGAAACTTGAATTTGCTTGTAAAGGACTCGAACAGGTCGTATCGGCCAACGAACTCTTCGAAGCCTCCATCGCCCAGTTTTATGTAGGGATCAAAGAGGAAGAAGTGGATTTGACCCACATCATGGCAGCGCGCGGTAAAATTGAAAAAGAGCCAGCCTACTCTCAAGTAGCAGCTCGCCTTCTCTTAGACAGCATCTATCGAGAGACCTTAGGCCTTTCAGCCTCTGATAACACGCTCAAAAAAGCGCACCAAAAATATTTTAAAAAAACGATCAAAGAAGGGATCTCTTTAGAGCGGATGTCTCCGGCTTTGCTCGATTTTGATCTAGACGCCCTATCGGAGGCCCTCGATTTATCCCGAGATGATCTATTTACCTATTTAGGATTGCAAACCCTTTATGACCGGTATTTTCTGCATCACGAACAGCGAAGATTAGAGACCCCACAAATTTTCTGGATGCGAGTAGCGATGGGGCTTTCCATAGAAGAAGGAGAACAAAAAACAGAAAGAGCCATTGAGTTTTATCATGTCTTATCCCAATTTTACTTCACCTCTTCTACGCCCACCTTATTTAACTCCGGAACGCTCCACTCACAGCTGAGTTCTTGTTATTTATCAACCGTCATGGATGACCTTCACCATATTTTTAAAGTAGTCGCCGACGATGCCCAGCTTTCCAAATGGGCTGGAGGTATCGGCAATGATTGGACAAATGTTCGAGCCACTGGCGCCAGGATCAAAGGAACAAATGGAACCTCACAAGGTGTCATCCCCTTTCTAAAAGTGGCTAATGATACTGCAGTAGCAGTCAACCAGGGTGGAAAACGTAAGGGAGCCATGTGCGCCTATTTAGAAACCTGGCATCTGGACATCGAAGACTTTTTGGAGCTGCGCAAAAATACAGGCGATGAAAGACGGCGAACCCACGATATGAATACAGCGAATTGGATTCCAGATCTCTTCATGAAGCGCGTGAGAGAAGGCGGCCTTTGGACTCTTTTTAGCCCAAGTGACGTCCCAGATCTTCATGATCTTTATGGAAAGGCCTTTGAAACAAGATATGCAGAATACGAACAGATGGCAGATACCGGAAAGATTAAACTCTTTAAACGGATCGAGGCTCTTCAGCTCTGGCGTAAAATGCTCAGCATGTTATTTGAAACAGGGCACCCTTGGATTACGTTTAAAGATCCTTCTAATATCCGCTCACCTCAAGACCATCAAGGAGTTGTCCACTCTTCCAACTTATGTACTGAGATTCTCCTCAATTCATCGATGGAAGAGACAGCCGTATGCAACTTGGGCTCCATTAATCTTGCCAAACACATGACAAGCAAAGGACTCGATGAAAAGCTGCTTGCTACAACGATCAAAGCTGCTGTCAGGATGCTCGATAATGTGATCGACATCAATTTTTATCCAACTGTCGAAGCGAAAAACTCCAATCTGCGACATCGCCCTATCGGCCTTGGACTCATGGGCTTTCAAGATGCGCTCTACATGCAAAATATCAGCTACGCCAGCCATGAGGCAGTGGAGTTTGCAGACAAAAGCATGGAGATGATCTCTTTTTACGCCATCTTGGCCTCTACCGAACTAGCTAAAGAAAAAGGAACTTATCCTACTTACAAGGGATCTAAATGGGATAGAGGATATCTTCCTATCGATACCATTGATCTTTTGGAACAAGAGAGAGGGGTCCCCGTAGATGTCAATCGAAATACGTCGATGGACTGGAAGATCGCTAGAGAAGCTGTTGCTAAACATGGGATGAGAAATAGCAATACAATGGCTATAGCTCCAACCGCCACAATCGCTAACATCACAGGGGTCATTCCTTCCATTGAACCGATATATAAACACCTGTTTGTCAAATCGAACCTCTCTGGAGAATTTACGACCACTAACCCCCACCTGGTTGAACGTTTAAAAGCGGAAAACCTATGGGATGAAGAGATGATTGATGATTTAAAGTATTTTGATGGCTCTATCCGAGAAATCGAACGGATTCCAGCTCCCATCAAACAACTGTTCCTCAACGCCTTTGAAATCGAACCAGAATGGCTCATCGAATGCGCAGCTCGAAGACAAAAATGGATCGATATGGGACAGTCGCTGAATTTATACCTCTCTGAGCCGAGCGGAAAAAAACTCCATCAGATGTATATGCTCGGTTGGGAAAAAGGGCTTAAAACCTATTATTATTTACGTTCTTTAGGTGCTACGCAAATTGAAAAATCATCCATTGATATTAACAAACGAGGATTGCAACCTCGCTGGATGAAGAGCAAATCAGCTTCAAGCAACATTAAAGTAGAAAGAGAGCAAAAATCTCCCACGGTTTGTAACCTAGGAGAAGGCTGCGAAAGCTGCCAATAGAGAGTTCGTTGTCCACCCAGCTTCTGTCGATTCAAATCGGCAGAAGCCTTTTTTCAACGACAGTCTCTTAGTTCAACAGCAAAATTCAAAGGGAAAAAATGACTAATAAGAAAGAAAACCGAGTCGATGTATCAAGCAAGCGACTTATTAATTGTCATGCTGTAGATGTCAATCAACTCATGCCCTTAAAATATACCTGGGCTTGGGAACATTACCTCAATGGCTGCGCAAACCACTGGATGCCCAATGAAGTGCCGATGGGAAAAGACATTGAGATTTGGAAATCCAACGCCCTCAATGCAGATGAGCGGCGCGTCATCATGCGTAACTTAGGTTTTTTTGCAACAGCAGAGAGCTTGGTGGGCAATAACATTGTGCTCGCCATTTTCCGACACATCACAAATCCTGAGGCAAGACAATATCTACTTAGACAAGGTTTTGAAGAAGCGATCCATACGCATGCCTTCTTATACATCGTAGAATCCTTGACGCTCGATCAAGGGGAAGTGTTCAACATGTATAATGAAATCAATACCATCCACGATAAAGATGCCTTTGAGATGACTCTCACGGCGGACGTACTCGACCCCCATTTTACGACCTCCACAACAGAAGGGGCTCAAAAATTCCTCGAGAACCTGATTGGGTTCTATATCATCATGGAAGGGATTTTCTTCTACAGCGGCTTTGCCATGATCCTCTCATTTTTACGTCAAAATAAAATGGTAGGCATTGGAGAGCAATTTCAATATATCTTACGAGATGAAACAGTCCATCTGAATTTTGGCATTGATTTGATCAATACCATTAAAGAGGAAAACCCCGATCTATGGACTCCAGCGTTTCAAGATTATATCGTTGCGAAAGTCCAGCAAGCAGTAGAACTCGAAATCCGCTATGCGGAAGACTGCCTTCCTCGAGGCATCTTAGGACTAACAGCACCCATGTTCCGTGACTACGTGCAACATATTGCAGACCGAAGACTCGAGAGAATTGGACTTAAAGCGATCTACCACTCCAAAAATCCATTCCCATGGATGAGTGAAATGATCGACTTAAATAAAGAGAAAAACTTCTTCGAGACGAGGGTGACAGAATACCAGTCAGCCTCTAACCTTGTTTGGAGCTAAGAACGGGTTCTAAGAAGAAAAAAGGAGCTGCTTAGGCAGCTCCTTAAACTAATGACTAGTTGTTCGCTTTGTCATCATCTTCTTGTTGAAACAGATGATGCTGAGAAGAAGTTTCTTCGCCGCCTTCTGTACCGATCACGACTTCATCTTCTTCTGGACCGCCAGCGCTAACGCCTACAGCAGAAAAGCATCCCAAAGTAATCAGTAGTGCTTTTGCTAAACTTCGCATATATACCTCCTTATAAGTTATGTGTTACGCGAAACGATCATCGTAGAGCACTTGAGATTTAACAGACAATAAAAATTTTCTTATCTAAAAATTCACCACAACCCTAATAAACCACATAAAACTCATTAATTTAACAATTTAAGAAAATAAACATCAATTAAATTGATTAATACAAATTATATTATATAATAAAATAAAGCAGTAATTCATGCAAAGAAAGGAAAGGGCCATGGCCAAGCAAACACAAGACATGTTTCGCAAAAAAACAAAATCTTCCAATCCTCCTGAATTTCATGAAGATATCATCACCCCTCAGCTTCAATGGGATGCATATAAAGCGATCGAACGTCAAGTTGAAGAAGCGTGGCTCAAATTGCGACAAGATGCACAAAATGGCGCAAAACCAGAAATCTTGCTAGAAGACAGAAATCGCCTGATGCTGCTACTTGCAGAATGCAATTACATCAGCCGGGAATGGGGACGCTGGGCCTATCACCATTCAAAGAAAAAAGCGAAACCTAAACAGGCTAAGAAATCGACCTCAAAGTAGTTGTATAGTAGATCCAGATCCTATAAAATAAGCTTCTTTATAGGAAAAATTATGGAAGCTTTAAATGCCGTTGGGCAAATTTATCGAGGGTTTCGGATCACCCAATATATCCCTTTAGAAGAGCTGCAAAGCACTCTGATTGAACTCGTTCACGAATCGAGCGGCGCTCGGGTTATGCATATCGCAAATGCAGATCCAGAAAACCTATTTACCCTCTCCTTCCAGACCTTGCCCGATAGCTCGAATGGGGTCGCTCACATTTTAGAGCACACCGTTCTTTGCGGCTCAAAAAAATTTCCCATCAAAGATCCTTTTTTTTCCATGACAAGACGCAGCCTAAATACCTACATGAACGCCCTTACAGGTCAAGATTTCACCTGCTATCCTGCGAGCTCTCAGGTAGAAAAGGATTTTTACAATTTGCTCGAGGTCTATATTGATGCAGCGTTTCATCCTCATCTAAAAAAAGAGAGTTTTCTCCAGGAAGGGCACCGTCTGAGCTTTGCTGAACCAGAAAATCCCAACTCTCCTCTTACTATTCAAGGGATTGTCTATAATGAGATGAAAGGCGCCATGAATTCCCCCGATTCCCGTCTGGCAAAAATATTGGGAGCTCTCCTTACTCCAGATCTCACCTATGCCCATAATTCTGGAGGAGAGCCAGCTGAGATCCCTCATTTGACTCTTGAAGAGCTCATTGAATTTCATCAGACTTTTTATCACCCCTCGAGATGTCTGTTTTTCTTTTACGGAAACCTTCCACTCAAAAAACATCTCGACTTTTTGCTAACTCACGTTTTAGAGCATACCAACAAACTCCCCTCTCTTCCTCCCCTGCCAAAGCAAACGAGATTTGGGGCGCCTGTATACGCAAAAGGAAGCTACCCTATTACCCCGCAGGAATCACCAGAGAATAAAGCGATTATCTCCATCAGCTGGCTGACTGCACCTATCTCTAATCAAACCGATTTGCTCGGACTTAGCATCATTGCAAGTATCCTCATGGATACAGATGCTTCATTTCTCAAAAAAGCCCTTCTTCAGTCTGGTCTCTGCGCCCGAGCGGACAGCTCTTTAGATTTAGAAATGAGCGAAGTTCCATTGACCATCACCTGCAAAGGGTGCTCAGAGACCCAAGCAAAACAGATCGAAGCACTTTGTTTATCCACGCTAGAGAAGTTTATCTCTGAGCCCATCTCATCTACCGCGGTTGAAACCGCATTGCATCAACTTGAGTTTGAAAGAACTGAAATAGGTGCTGAAGGAATCCCTTTTGGTCTGACTCTCTTTTTCCGCGCCGCGCTCGGCAAACAACACGGCATTCCTCCGGAAAATGCCCTGGCCATCCATTCCTTATTCAAAGATTTGAGAAATCGGCTGCAAGACTCTTCTTTTTTACCCTCCCTTGTCCAAAAATATCTTCTCTCGAATCCCCATTATGTCGTGCTTACCTTGAAAGCAGATCCAACATTGGAAAAACAAGAACAGCAAAAAGAACAAGAGTTTCTACAAAATATCCAAGCGCAGATGACAGATGAAGAAAAAGAGAGGATTGTCAAGCAAACGAAAGAGCTTGAACATTTCCAGCAAGAACAGGAAAACATCCCTCTTGACTGTCTGCCTACAGTGACTTTAGACGATGTCCCACCCAAACCACAACACATTCCTCTTCACTCTCAAGAGTCCTCTGGGCTCTCCATCTTTCATACCGATTGCTTTACCAATCACATCCTCTATGCAGATCTTCTCTTCGATTTACCAGAGCTACAAAAAGAGCAGCTTCCTCTCCTCTCTCTCTACGCCCATCTGTTTACAGAAATGGGATGCGCCGGAAGAAGTTATGAAGAAAACCTTAAAATGATTGAAGCCAACACAGGGGGCGCTTCAGCTCACCTCTCTCTTTATCCCACATTGGCAAACCCTGAACTCTGCAAACCTTCTTTTGGTCTACGGATCAAATCGTTAAAAAAATATACAGAGCCTCTCTTCGGCCTTCTCAAAGACTTTTCAAAAGGGATCGATCTCTCTGATGAAAAAAGACTCCATGAGTGGCTTTTGCAGCATGCAGCCGAACTTCAGCATCGCTTCAATAAAAATGCCATGCATTATGCGACGCAGCTCGGGTTTAGTGGGCTGTCTCAAAACGCTTTCGTCAACAATGAGTGGCATGGGCTGCCTTATTTTGAAATGGTGCAAAGCTGGACAAAAAAAAGAGATTGGATCGATGCGCTAAAAACTCTCCAAAACACCCTTCTCCAAGGGCCCGCAGCTCTTATTCTTTCCTGCGATGCATCTCATAAGACCCTCATCGAAAAGGCCAATTTTTATGATCTTGGAAAGGAGCTAACACACTCAAGAGCAGCTCACTGGAAACCTTGGAAAAGCGACTACTCAATCCCTCCCGCCATTTCGACAGCTTACCCCATCGCTTCACCTGTTGCCTTTACAACGCAAACACTCCTCACCTGCTCTTATCATGAACCAGACAGCCCGCTATTACTCCTCGCTACGGAACTGCTTGATAACGTCGTGTTACATACAGAGATCCGGGAAAAAGGAGGAGCTTACGGAAGTGGATCTAGTTACTCCCCTTCAACGGGCAATTTTTATCTCTATTCCTATCGAGATCCGCACCTTTCCAAAACTCTGAAAACTTTCCAAAAAGCCCTAGAAGAAATTGGGGCAGAAAATTTTGATGAAGAGGATCTTCGCGATGCAAAACTAGGCGTCATTCAACGATTAGACACTCCTATTGCTCCAGGAAATCGGGCCCTTACTGCTTACAGTTGGTATCGCTCGGGAATCACCTTTGAACAAAGACTCGCCTTTCGAAAAGCGATTCTAGAAACCTCAAGCGCCGAAATTGCCGCTGCAGTCCGCAAACGACTGGTGAACAAAGAACGTGTCACCACCACTTTCCTAGGAGAGGATCTTCTACAGAGGGAAAAAGAGCAAATTGCTTCTTATGATCTGCATGTTAGAGAGCGATTCTTATAAAATCAGAGCGCTTGCTGCATCTTGCCAGGGTAAAAGCATTGTATTATGCACTTTACCCTCTTGCCCTCCATAAATGAGAAAACTCTTCGTAGTTCTTTTTTCTGCTATCTGTTGAAATAAAAGAAGAGTATCTAAAAAGGAGGAGTTGTAGGTACTGCTTGATTTAATTTCGATAGGAATGAGCTCTCTCCCTTTTTGATAGATGACATCAACTTCTTTTCCTTGCCGATCACGATAAAAATAGAGATTAGGATCTAATCCTTGATTAGATCTCGCTTTCATCAATTCCAAAACAATTAAATTCTCAAAAAGAGAACCTTTTAAAGGGTCTCTTTGCAATTGATCTTGATTTTCAATACCAAGAAGATAGCAAGCGAGCCCCGTGTCCGTGAAATAAATTTTACAACTTTTAATGAGCCGTTTGCCGAAATTTTCATAATAAGGATGTAATCGAAACAGAATATGAGACGCTTCTAAAAGAGAAATCCACTCTTTTACTGTTGAAGAGGAAATGCCAACATCACCTCCTAAAGATTCCAGATTCACAAGTTGCCCGATACGTCCAGCAAGAAGTCGCACAAATAAAGCGAATTGATTGAGATTATGAATACGAGACAAAGAAGAAATATCTCTCTCGACATATGTTTGATAGTAAGAAGAAAAAAGATTGGTTAAAGGGAACTCTAAGCTTTGAGCTCTTGGGTATCCTCCAAAGAGAATAGCCTCTTCCAAGCTCCTTCGATGTTCACCTAACTCTTGCAGGCTCAGCGGATAAAGTTTTAAAATTGCAGTTCTACCCGCCAGAGATTGACTAATCCCTTCTTTGACTCTCGTTTGATGACTCCCGGTTAAAACAAACAAATCATTTAATCCAATTTCGTCAACAAACGGCAAAAGATAGGAAAGAAGAGCGGGAGCTTCTTGAATTTCATCAAAAATGGCTCCTTTGGGATACCGTTGCAAAAAACCTTTTGGATCTTCCAAGGCCTGCAGACGAAGATCTAGCTGTTCAAAATTGACATAAGGCTTTTCGGGAAAGACGGTTTTAGCAAGCGTTGTTTTGCCAGATTGTCTTGGACCTAAGATGGTTACGATTGGCATTGTTTTTCGAAGTTTTTGAATCACTTGACCCATCTGGCGAGAGAACATGGCAAATCCTCGATTTTTTCTCTATTTTGCCAAAAAATAGATTTTTTGGCAAATCCACGATTTTTTCCCTGATTTGCCAGAACTAGGAAGAAACCATTGGATCATAAAAGTGTCTTTAGGCGATAATTCACTAGAATAAACATAGCAGGTCTTATGTCTCGCCGTCCCTTTTTATTGATCACTAATGACGATGGAATCCACGCTTCCGGCATCAAACACCTTTGGGAAGCAGTCCATGAATTTGCCGATGTGGCCATTGTAGCGCCTTTATCGGAAAAATCAGGCAGCGGCCTTTCCATCACATGGACAAGACCTCTACTTATTCAACAAGTTTCTTGGGAAAAAAACACTCCGGCCTGGAGCGTAAGCGGAACACCTGCCGATTGCGTGAAAATGGCGATCAGCATGCTTTTAGACAAAACTCCAGATCTCATTATTTCCGGCATCAATCGAGGCTCTAACGCTGGCCGCACCGTTTTGTATAGCGGAACCATTGGAGGAGTCATCGAAGGGCTCTTAAAAGGAGTTCCAGGAATTGCGTTTTCTTTTTCTGATTTCGCCCCCCCCTCAATTACCTCTACAAAAAAATACATCACAGCTTTGATTCAATATGTTCTCAAAAGTCCGATGCCTCATGGATCATTTTTAAATGTAAACTTTCCAATGAACTGCGAAACAGAAATCAAAGGGATCAAAGTCAGCAAACAAGGAAGGGGCTACTGGTGCGAAGCTCCTGAACAGCGGACCCATCCTGAAGGAACTCCCTACTACTGGCTAGGTGGCAAATGGCGCTCTTTTGAGGAAGATCCTGACAGCGACGTCGCTCATCTCGAACAAGGGTTCATTGCTGCAGCTCCTATCCACATCAGCGACCTTACAGATCACTCAGTGTACGCGACACATAAAAAAAATATTGAAACGCTCTTTACTGACTTCGAAGTAACAGGGACACAGCATCCCCTTGAGACCGTTCCATAATTTCGCGGCATCCAGGAATTTCATAAAGCCTGGCCAATTGGATAAATAGCTCTTCGCTTTCCGGAAGAGCTCTCTCTTCCCACACAGCATCAGGGTGGCTTTTTCGAAAAGCTCGTACTTCGGCCAATAAGCGAGCGAGCTTTTTAAAATGTTTTTTTAACCTTCCCGTTGCGGCCTCCAATTCCTCATGATTTTCTACACCCTTCAATGTCGCCACAATTTCTTTCACGATTTTTTTCCCTTGAGCGCGAAACGCCTCTTCAGAAGAGCAAGAGCTATAACAAAGCCCTAAAACGAGCCCTATCAATAAATACCGCAAGCACATCATTTTCACCATTTTCTCTCCCGTAAAAATACACAAAAAAACCTATTTCTTGAACAAAATACGCTTTTCGGATACGATGAATACTCGTTTTTGGGCGTATAGCTCAGTTGGTAGAGCGCCTGTCTTACACACAGGTGGTCATAGGTTCGAGTCCTTTTGCGCCCAACTATTTTTGTACAGCTACTTCAATGCGGGAGTAGTTCAATTGGTTAGAGCACCGCCCTGTCACGGCGGAAGTTGCGGGTTCGAGCCCCGTCTCCCGCGCATTTTTTTTGCTGTACAAACACACCATTCTTTAGTAGATTGTAATCATGCCACAAGTTCAAAGCACAAAACAAAAAATCCTCCACCACGCAATCAGTTTCTGTTGGATTACTGTTGGAGCTTTTTTAGAAGCTTTAGCCATCCGAATATTTCTGATCCCTAACGAATTGATTGACGGAGGCGTCGTCGGTATTTCGCTGATTTTAAATAGGCTGTTCAATCATTCGTATCTAGCGGTTTTTGTAGCCGTGTTGAACCTTCCCTTTATCTATCTCGCCTATCGATATATTCGCCGTTCTTTTGTCATTCATATGCTTCCGGCCATTTTGATCTTCGCCTTCTTTTTAGCGATCTTAGATTCCATCCCCTCATTTAATGCCGACCCACTAGAAGCGATTGTCATCGGTGGCGCTATGCTAGGCGCTGGAGCAGGGCTTATCATTCGTCATGGAGCATGTACAGACGGAACAGAGATCTTGGCTATTTTGATTAACCGGAAGAAAGGCTTTACGATCGGACAAGTCATTGTGGTCATTAACATCTTTATCTTTGTCGCCTATGGCTGGATTTTCGATAACTGGCATACCGCCCTTCGCTCTCTTATGACCTACATTGTCGCCTTCAAAATGATGGACATTGTGATTGCAGGCATTGAAGAACTCAAATCCGTTCTTATCATGTGCGCAAAACCAGACAAGCTTAGCAAGATCATCACTCACGAGCTAGGCCTTGGACTCACCTTTATCAAAGGCAAAGGTGGGTATTCTGGCGAAGACCGCGACATTTTATTCATCATCGTAGAAAGACTCGATTTAGCAGAGCTCAAAGAAATCGTCCTCAGAGAAGATCCTACCGCTTTCATGGCAATAGAGAATCTTCATGAAGCAGCCTATGGGAAAACAGCCAAGATCGCTCTCAAACGAAAGTCTCGCAAAGGCTTTGTGAAAAACTGGCTCTAAAAAATCCTTGCTGCAGAAATCAAAAAACTTATCATCGTTCAGGTTTATTAAACTTTTCATAGAAACATGGACGAAGAACTCATCAGATCGATTACTTCTGCAGCTGCAGAAGTACATCACCTATTAGGCGGAACGGGACTTTTAAAAACTATCTATAGAACCGGTACTTTGCCACGAATCATCTCTTCGCAACAGCCAAAAGCAATTGGCAACCCCTGTTGTCTACAAGACCACTTCGGTAACGGAACTCATGTTTCTCGATATCCCCTTGGAAGAAAAGCCCATCATCGAAGTCAAAGCAACAAGAAAAGATTATCCAATCTACCACGCAGAGCTCCCCACCTACATAAGGCTCACAGCCGTCAACCTAGGACTGCTGATTAATTTTGGATAACAGTCGATTTAAGATGGAATTATACGAATGATCGATAAGTAAGTAGAGAAGCTCAACCGAAACAGTAAACCATATTTTATGGTAAAGAATTTATTTCTTTGCTAAAAAATTTGTCACTATAACTAGAGAGCCTAGAATCAATAACTGGAACGGTTAGACCACAGACCATTTTATAATCTAACCGTTACTCTACTGCCCGGAATCCTATTACCTAGACAGTCAAGATAAATTTATCTCACTCTTTTAATAAAAAACTGACCTTCCCTTCCTTTTTTACAAGGATCTCCACCCCATAATAATTCATTCTTATGTGCTCGCAAAAAATCTTGAACAGCCACTGATACTTGACCCCATCCGTAGTCATCTCCTATAAGCAAACCACCTACCTTAACTTTGGGGAGATAGTTAACAAGATCTCTCATCACACCATCATAGGAGTGGTCACCATCAATATAAACATAATCAAAAAATTGATCCGGGAAAGAACTTACAGCTTCTTCTGATTTCATCCTCATAATTCTTACATTTGGATAAGGAGCAAATATTTGCTGAACATTCTCACACATTTGATCTCTAGCGCGCTGCGCCTCAGAAGCTAGATGTCCTCTATCTGGATCTGACTCTGTACCACCTATCCATGGATCGATGAGATATAATTGCGATGGCTGCCGCTGAAGCAAGGTGTGATATGCAAACACCCCCTGCCATACTCCAATTTCTGCACCAACATCTCCAGGACGAATCAGTGAAGAAACGTATTTAGCTCTGTCTGTTCTAATATCTTGAGGCGGTATATGCGAAGACTCTGCATGCAGATTGATGCAAGATATCGATACCATGGTTAATAAGAAAAAAGAAAAAAAACGCATAAAGAACTCCTTTGTTAAAAAAAAATATTACCTGCGTTTTATACATCAATCCTCACTTTATGTCAAAAATTTTCATTTGATAGAAAGAAGATCAAAACTAGCCCCCCCCCAAAAAAATAATTTTTGCTTGCTAGCCTCTGAATGCTAACATTTTATGATGTCCGAGAAGAATTTATATCCGATCCAATACACGGCGTTGTCTTTACTGTCCTTCCTGCTAACTTTGCTCCTCTCATATAAACGATGAAATAATTCTGTAAATTCAAGAGCTTTAAACTCTCTTCTTATTTTAAATTCAATTACGCCATCGATAACATCAATTTTTTCCAATTTCTCATCCTCATAATTAATGATTATTAGTGTAAAATCTAACAAAGGGAAAAACTGATCTAAAGCCATTTTTAACGTTTTGGCTTGGCCCGCAGTAATACGTTCTTGACTGTCATTCCACCAATAATGGATGCCACCCTGTTTGCTATCATAAGCAGCTCGAATAAAAAATACTTTACCGGAATAATCTCTGAGCTTTCTAAAACGAGCAATTCTCCTTTCATATTTTGAAGCAATTTCTTGCAAATGACAACTAAGACCACTTTCAAACTTTACAGGCCAATCATGCCTAAATTCACATTCGTATCGTCTATTTTCTAAAATAAAAGGATGTTCAGAATTTTGGAAAATATAGTTTTCATCTAGAAAAAACTGAAAATCCTCATTTAATATTTCTAAAAATTTTTCATGACTCGAACTAAGTATCCAGTCAAAAGGGTACGCCTCTTCTCTAAGGTTATGCTTCCTTAACTGGGCCGCAACCTCACAATAACCTCCCAAACTAACAAATAATGGGCTTGAGAGAGCTTCCACTCCTCTGCCCGTCACTAAATTTCCTAGGAATAAAATGCACAAACAGACAAATTTCATCTATACCTCGACTCTACTATGATTGGAACGTGAATAAAAAACTTTTCATAAAAATCAAAAAAAGCTAAGTTTGTCTAAATTTGCTTAAACTTCATATCAGCTATTGCTAAAAACATCAAAGCACATCACTCGCAGGAAATTTCTAAATCACTACGAACTTCTAGCAACAGTCTGTGAAAATATTATTAATTTGCAAAAAAAAGAGACTTAATCATGAAAATCTATTACAAACTACATTCTCATTGGCTTTTCATATATTTATTTATAGCATTTTGCTCTACATTTTTTCCGCTACATTCTAATAACAAAATAGACTATAAATATATTTTAGATCATCCTGTCATCATCAACCTCAAACGTCATATCCATCGATTTGAAATAACAAAACAATTCATGGAAAAAGCCAGCTTTACCAATATTGAACGCTATGAGGCAATCGACGGTTTTACGATGGATGATAGTTTCTTTGAAAGCTTAGGTGTTTTTACAGGAGGCAAAGGACAAAAAGGATGCGCCGCATCTCACCTTCTAGTATGGGAAGATTTTCTAAAAAATTCAGAAAAAGAATTTTTATTTATAGCAGAAGATGATATGTTACCTCATTCAGACTTTCATAAGCTGTTTCCCATGTATTGGCAATGGACTCCTATGGATTTTGATATTGTACTGGTAGGGAACCAAATGAAAACAAAACCATCAAAGTTTTGGATTGTCAAAGAACCAGCTTCTTGTATGCACGCTTATATTATCAGCAAAAAAGGAGCTGAAAAAATTTTGCGATTATACAAACAAATCCCAAGGCAAAACACAGACATTTACGTTATCGATATTTTTCTAGGAGAAATGATAAAACAAAATCAAATCAGTCACTACTGCTACAATGGCACGCCATTTCCTGATATTCTCAATATCCGAGCTAACAACATCTCTCGGGGTAGAAATACTGGGATTTGCTTTCAGAATCGCAATCTGGGATCAAGTATACACAGCTTAAATATTGTACCTTAAAAATTAGAACTAAATTATGAAACGATTTTTTTTTCTTTTCTGTATATTCTGCATCTTTATGCATTTTAATGCACCTCTATGGGCTAACTCACTACATCCTTTTTATTCTATACTTCAAGAGATCGACTATCGAACAATTTTAGATCAACCTGTAGTCATCAATCTAAATCGTCATCTCAGTCGATTCGAGACAACTAAATGTTTAATGGAACAATCTGGATTTACAAACATTCAACGCTTTGAAGCTATAGATGGGTTCTACACAACAAATGACTTTTTTGAACGATTGGGCATTTTTGGGAAAGTAGCTGGAGTTGGGCAGAAAGGATGCGCCGCATCTCACCTTCTAGTATGGGAAGATTTTCTAAAAAATTCAGAAAAAGAATTTTTATTTGTAGCAGAAGATGACATGTTGCCTCACTCTGATTTTTTACAACTATTTCCAATCTATTGGAATCTAACGCCCCCATTTTTTGACATTCTTTTAGTTGGCAATCAAATGAATATGACCCCCTCGGAGCCTTATTTAGTACCCGAACCTGCATTTTGTCTACATGCCTATATTATTAGCAAAAAAGGGGCCCAAAAACTTCTAGGGTTATATAAGCAGGTTCCTAAAGATGATCCAGGGATGTGTATCATTGATATTTTTATGGTAAAAGCCATGCAGCAGAAAAAAATCATTTTCTACTGTTATAATGGAACAAAATTCCCTGATAAAATCAATCATGAAGCAGGGAATATTTCTCATGACAGAGACACCGGCATTTGCTTTCAAAATGCCCGTCTAGGCTCTTCCATACATGCCACAGATCTTATACCTTCTAAATGTTCTCTTAATTTTGATGTTCCAATCACACCTTCTACAGATTCCATCAACCAATGATTAAAAAAAGCAACCTAAAAAAAAATTTTTTGATAGAATATAGAGATTCTAACTAAAGGAATTCCATGAAACCTCCATCATTGATATTTGTAATCACTTCCTGTCTGTGTGTTTTTTCTACATTAGGATTATTTGGCGAAAATCCTGAGATTGATTTAAGAAATTATACAGTATCTTATGTGCCCGACTTAGACGCTTATTTTTATGTAGATGACATTCCGGATGGCATAAAATGGCATTTACGTCAAGGCATCTACTGGGAGAGTGGGATTGGCAATCTGATAAAATATTATGTTAAAAAAGGCTCTGTTGCAGTAGATGTAGGCGCTCATATTGGAATTCATACAATCACTATGTCAAGAAAAGTAGGCCCTTTGGGGCAAGTAATTGCTTTTGAGCCCCAGAAAAAAATACATGCTGAACATTTAGCAAATTTGAGCTTGAATCATTGCAATAACGTAACTACTTTACGTAAAGCTCTTGGAGAAAACTTTCGAACGATTCAAATGACAGCAAGCGACCCAACGAATGAAGGCGGAACGCCTATTGGCCTTGGAGGTGACTTTGCTGAGATGATTACTTTGGACAGCTTAAACCTCCAAAATGTATCCCTAATTAAAATAGATGTAGAGAGTTATGAGTTTTTTGTTTTCCAAGGAGCAAGGGATACTATCTTAAGAAATAAGCCGGTTATAATCTTTGAAATCATGGGAGGTTATGACTACAACAATTGTTCTCAAGAAATAAAAGAACAATTTGAAAAAACAATCGAACTTGTTACTTCCTATGGATATAGCGTAACTTTAATTTTTGGAAATGACTATATTGCCCTACCCAAAAGTGAATGTGAAAAAAAATCCATGCAACATCCATTTAATAGGATTGCACACGAACCTCTGAACAATTAGAATTTTGACAGGATAACTTCAGAATTCTTGTCTAAAGCGAGCGACCATTGTCCCCTAAGCAAAAAGGAATAAAGATAAACATTTAGAAATAAAACCTTATTACCCCAAGACCAATTTTCAAACAATACAGTTGAATCCAATCAAATTAGCTTAAAGAGCCTTTTGACTGGAAGATACTCTCAATCTCAACAAAACCAGAAAACAAAGCTTTTTTGCTTATCGTGACCAACTTGATCGCAGAATCATTCTCTCCGCAGGAAACATGAATGACTTCTTCATTTCCTCTTTCCTTAACTACAAATCCTACAGGATAAATCGATCGAACTCCAGGATGGGCGACACCTGCAATGGGCGTCTCATAAATTCCTTTGAAGAGGATTGGATGCGATGAGATTCTTATCATCCGAAAAGGAGGCGAAGCCTCAAAGGTACAAGCTCCCATTACATACCATCGGATTCCCTTGCAATCTTCAAAAGAACTATGAAAAAAAGTTAAATACTCACCATCTATTAACTGAGCAGGAGTCCCTCCTCGCAGCGGCCCCCATTTTTTAGACCAATCCAAAGCCAAAGAGTTTGAAGAAACGGAAGTAATAAATTGTTTTTTTAGATCTGATAACTTGATTATCTTCTGCGGATTGATCGTATGGAGAAAATGTATCCCATCTTCACAAGAAAAAGGTGTCCAGTTTTTTTCAACCACCCCAGATTTTATGTCGAGCGAAGTCAGATAGTCAACGCGCCTCTTCTGGATATCAAGAGCGCCGAGACACAAACTGCGCGGTTGATTGATTGCTAAAAGGTCGTTGAATAATAAATAATGCTGATCTTGATGCTGAAAAATCCTGGCATCTTCTGCATGGCGGCTTCCTGTGTCAATAATAGAAAAACTCATCTCTTCGGGCTCAAAATCTCTTCTCAATCGAATAGACCCAATATCTGAAACATAAGAGAGTGTATCGCGAGCATAGATAGGTGTATCGATTCGAAAACACATAAAATACCCATCATCTTGCTTTACGAGACCTGCATTATAAGCAGTTGGAGCTTGAGATATTTCGATTTTTTTTACAGAAAGCACAATCCCTGTCTCATCAGCCAAAGGGACCCTCTCCAAAGGAGGCGGCATAGAAAATCTCTTAAACACTTGATCGAAAGAAAAATAGAGATGATGCAAACGAGCATCACTTTTTTTCATAGAAGCGATCGACTTATCTTGAACTTTGCGAAGACTGCGTTTTAGATTGCGCAAAGTGATCGACTGATAAAATAAAAAAATACACTGCAGAACAAAAAGAATATAAAGCATTTCCATCAAAAAATCATCTCAATAAAAAATAGATTTTTCCATACATACAAGAAAACTCACAACTGATTTTTTTTCTCTTTTCTCTTTTCATCTTCTAGATTAAATTTAGGGATATACTCGTCCATATAGGAAAAAAAATGCAACAATTAGAGCCTCCGAAAACATCAAAAAATTCACAGCAAACTGAAAAACTGAAATCTTGGCTGGAAGAGAAGCTCTCCACCAAACAAAAAAACAGGCGGGGATTAATATGGCTTATTGCTCTGTTGATCTTGTGTACCTGCGGCTCGGTTGTTTTTTTTCAGCTTCAGATGCATAAAGTGAAGAAAAAAGAAAAAATCCTTCGCACTACAATGAACAAGCTTAAGTATAAAGCCATTGCAGCTGACTGTTTAGGAAAAGTCCCAACCCCCGAAAAACTAACTAACATTCCCTTCGGAGAAGATTCTGGACTCATCTTGGGAGTCACTCCCATCGATATCAGAAATGTTCATGCTCCCCATAATCCAAGCTTAATTGCCTCTGAATCTGGCTACCACCTATTTTTCAGATATGATGTAACCTCTTCAAAGGCCAAATACGTCCCCTATCATTCTCACATAGGCGTTGTAACTTTAGATCGTGATTTTAAACAGGGAAATCAAGAGTTTAAAAAAATCCCCATACCATCTAACTATACAGAAGACCCTCGTGTTACGAAAGTTAAAGACCAAATTTATTTAACCTTTAACATGTTGGATGAAGAAAATCTCCGCTGCCGATGTATGACTCTTGCCAATATCAACGAGAAAACCTTTGATGTAAACTACATGACTGTGTTGGACATGAACTTACAATGGATCGAGAAAAATTGGGGATCTTTCGAATACACTCCTAAAGACAAAGAGCCAGAGCTCATCTTTGAATATCAAATTAGCCCACGAACGCTCTTTTCTCTCCCCGATCCAACAAAAAACGAATTAAAGTATCTCCCTCTACCAAGAGAGGTAGCATACTGCTCTTTCTCGTGGCCCAACAAATGGGGGCAAATTAGAGGAGGAACCCCTGCACAGAAAATCGGAGACGAATATCTTGCATTTTTCCATAGCGCCTTTACAGAAAAAAAAGGACTGGTTTGGTACGTGATGGGAGCTTACACATTTAAAGCTGAGCCTCCTTTTACTATCACAAGAATGTCTCCTTATCCTATTTTATTCCGTGGCATCTTTGACGCTCCAATCGCTAATACAGCTCAAAATTGGAAACGGGTCATTTTCCCCTCCGGATTTGTAGTAGAAAAACAGCAAGATCGGGAGCTAATCCACCTTGCCTGCGGGGAAAATGATTGCGCCGTCAAGATCGTAACGTTTGATAAAAAGGCTCTGTTAGACAGCTTGGTCAAATTCGATGTCGAATAGGAGTGATAAATTCTACAAAGGAAGCATCTTGTTTGACTTGGGCAAAAGCGCTATCTGCAAGAAGCTTCTCTAGATCAAAAGCTCCATGCTGCCAAGCTGTTTGGATCCATCCGCCTGCAGCTGTCGGCTCATTTAGACGTCCAAAGCTCCTTGCGTTGCGCAGGGCCACTTCCTGAGTCGGAGCAATTTGATAACATCTGGTAGAAAGCTCTCGAACGACCGAATCGTTGGCATGCTCAAAGGCCAATCGATGCAATAAACAAATCGATTCTTCCGCAAGAAGCTCTTTCAAAGGCAATAAACGCTCGTAAGCTGATTCAGGCTTTCCTTGCTGCATATCAAAAAAGGCTAAATATTGGTTTGCTGTTACAAAGAGCACGCCGTGAGGCGATTTGACTACTAACTCTTCAAGCAGCCGCCTTGCCTCCTCTTTTTTTCCCTCCTTGATGGCAAGCTCTACTTGTCCCATGAGGAGATTATTCTCTTCAGACCGATCTTCTTGCGTAGCAAACCGGGATTTTTTCCAGGCATCAAAACTTTGAAAAGCAAACAAAAAGAAAAAGGCTCCGGCTAGAAAATAAGAAAACACAAAAGCCGCACAGCTAAAAACTCCAGAGAGCGCCGCGCTAAGCAATAAAGACGCCCTAAATCCCTTAAGGCCAAATATCCCTTCCAAAGCAATTCGAAGAAGCTGTCCTCCATCTAGAGGAAGCACAGGAAGAAGATTGACTGCACTCCACAGCAAATTGGCCATCTGAAACGCTTTACAGATCTTATATCCTAAAAGCGGCCAAGGCGCCCATAAAAGAGCTGTCGCGAGCAGACAAAGACCAAAACCAAATAAAGGGCCATTCAAAACAATCACAAATTGCTGCCAAAACCGAAGCGGCGGTCCGCCATCATAAGTGGTCAACCCACCGAAGGCCACTAGTTGAATGCTTGCTTTTTGACGAAAGAACACCGCCGTAAGAGCGTGACCATATTCATGGATCAATACGGAGAGCAAAATAATTCCTATCCAAATGAACATTCCAAGCAAACTTTGGCCATAAAACCAACCGATCAATGCAGAAAACACCCAGAAAAAAGGATGAATGGCAACAGGAATACGTCCAGGAATCACCCTCATGAAATACCTTTAACCCATCGCCTTTTTCATAGCCAAACCCATCTCAGCAGGAGAACGAGTAATGGTCACACCAGCTTTTTCCAGAGCCGCAAATTTCTGATCAGCCGTTCCCTTTCCTCCTGAAATAATCGCTCCCGCATGCCCCATCCGCTTGCCAGCAGGAGCGCTAGCTCCAGCAATGAAAGCAGCTACCGGTTTTTTACAGTGGCGGGCAATCCATTCAGCAGCCTCATCTTCAGCCTCGCCGCCGATTTCTCCAATGAGTAAAATTCCTTCCGTCTCAGGATCTTTTTCAAAAAGCTTCAACACATCGATAAAATTCGTCCCATTCAAAGGATCCCCTCCAATTCCTACGCAAGTAGACTGGCCAAGGCCAAGCTGCGTCGTCTGCCAGACTGCTTCATAAGTAAGTGTTCCAGAGCGCGACACAATTCCAATCGAACCTTTTTGATGGATATATCCAGGCATAATCCCAATTTTACATTCTCCGGGAGAAATAATGCCGGGGCAATTAGGTCCTATCAAACGCGACTTCTTCGAAGCGCTCATCACCCGTTTCACTTCCAACATATCTCGTATCGGAATCCCTTCAGTAATGCAGATAATCAGCTCTATCCCCGCATCTTCCGCCTCTAAAATCGCATCTGCGGCAAAAGGAGCCGGAACAAAGATCAAACTCGCATCAGGATCAACCACCTGCTTCGCTTCCCAAACCGTATCAAACACAGGAACGTCCAATACCGTCTGTCCCCCTTTCCCAGGAGTTACTCCACCCACTAACTGCGTTCCGTATTCTTTACACTGCTCTGCATGGAAACGCCCGGCCTTGCCAGAGATCCCCTGCACAATCACTCTTGTTTTTTTGGAAACCAAAATCGTCATAGTAAACCTTATAGTGGGGCTCCGCCCCAAACCCCGCCAAAGGACTTCGTCCTTATGGAATCCTAGTTTTCTTTTTTTTCTGAGACAAAGCCGTGGGCTTTGTCTCAGAAAAATAAAAAAAGGATTTTAAAGGACGAAGTCCTTTAACGGGGTTTGGGGCAGAGCCCCAAGTTAGAGCCCTTTTATTGCTTGTACTGCGAGTTTAGCAGCCTGCTCTAGATCCTCTGCAGTCGTAATTTTTAAATGGCTTTCTTTAAAAATCCGTATCCCCTCTTGGACATTGGTCCCTTCCATGCGAACGACAATAGGAACTTTGACGTGCAGCGTTTTTGCTGCATGCACTACGCCTTCGGCGAGTGTCGCGCAATTCATAATGCCGCCAAAAATATTCACAAGGACCGCTTTCACGTTAGGATCAGAGAGAATAATCCGAAATCCTTCAGCAACTTTTTCTTTGGAAGCGCCGCCCCCTACATCTAGGAAATTTGCGGGAGAGGCTCCGTGGAGCTGAATAATATCCATCGTCGCCATGGCAAGCCCTGCACCATTGACCATGCAACCAATATCGCCATGCATGGCGATGTAAGCTAGATCAGAGGCGCTTGCGGCAGCTTCTTGGCTAGATACCTGGGTAGGATCGTAAAAATCTCGAAGTTCAGGGTGGCGAAAAAGAGCATTGTCATCGATAGCAAGTTTTGCATCTAACGCATAGAGATCTCCTGTTGGAGTTTGTATGAGCGGATTGATCTCCAACATAGAAGCGTCGGTTTCAAGAAAGCATTTTGCCACCTGTTGAGCAAGTAGAGCCCCTTTTACAGCGACCTCTCCTGTCCAATGCATGAATTTCGTCAGGCGAAGTAGTTGATAAGGTTTTAAGAGACCATCAAAACCAAAAGGGATTTTTAAAATTTTCTCAGGGGTTTTGTGAGCGATTTCTTCGATGTCCATTCCCCCTTCAGCGGAGGCGATCAGGATCGGAACTGCACGCTCTCGATCGATGACCACACAAAGATAAAACTCTTTGGCAATATCGAGCGGTGCGGATATTAATATTTGATGAGCAATTACCCCTTCAGGACCTGTCTGCTCATTGACCATTTTCATCCCAAGAAGCTGTTTTGCAATGACGGGAATCTCATCTACTGTTTTTGCAAACTTTACCCCTCCAGCCTTTCCTCTTCCTCCAGCATGAACCTGTATTTTCAATACAGCCTGTTTCAGATGATGCTGATGGGCCCAAGAGACCGCTTCTTCCACAGTCGAAGCGACACCAAAAGGAGAGACAGCAATCCCATATTTTTTAAAAATGTTTTTCGCTTGATACTCATGTACGTTCATTAAAACACCCTCTAAACTGGACTTTGATCATTTGAGGAGGCGCTTTCTCGCCTATTTGCTCTCAGGCGCATCCGAATTTTTTTAGGTGGCATTTCAAGCCTACCTAAAAGAAATTCAGCTGCACATGAGAGCAAATATTTCGAGAAATCGGCCCCCTCAAATGATCAAAGTCCAGTTAAAATGGCTTATCTGCTACTATGTATTTTTCAATCAATAGATTTTCACATGTTTGGGTTTCTTAAAAAAATCATCACTCCTTTTACAACAATGAAGTCCCTTTTGGGGGAGAAAATCAAAGCTCTTTTTTCCAAAAGCGCTGATGATCATGCCTTTGATGAGCTGGAAAAACTCCTCTATGAGGCTGATCTAGGAGCCAAAACGGCGAGCACCCTTGTAGAGGCGCTCAAACAGTTTTCTCGTAAACAAAAAGGGCTGACTGGCGAAGAGATTATCAGTTTTTTAAAGCAGGAGCTCTTAAAAGGATTCATCCAGCCAAAGCAAAACTTGTGTACTACAGGCCCCCACGTCCTATTAATTGTAGGGGTCAATGGAAGCGGAAAAACAACCAGCATCGCCAAATTAGCGGCCAAGTACCGCGCCGAGGGAAAAAAAGTATTGATCGCCGCCGCAGATACATTTCGGGCCGCTGCTATCGAGCAACTCGAAACCTGGGCTCATCGGACTGGCGTCGATCTCATCAAAGCCCAACCGAAAAGCGATCCATCGGCTGTCGTGTTCGATGCTTTGCAAGCAGCCAAGAGTCGACATGTCGATATCGTCCTCATCGACACTGCTGGACGATTGCAGACGAAAACGGACCTCATGCAGGAATTGGCCAAAATATCTCGAGTCTGTCAGAAGCAGATTCCCGAAGCCCCCCATGAGACTCTCCTCGTCCTCGATGCTACCATCGGTCAAAATGCGCTCGATCAAGCTCGTACATTCCATCATTTTACCCCTGTTACAGGTATTATTCTGACAAAACTAGATGGCACTGCCAAGGGAGGCATTGCGATTGCCATCCAAAAAGAACTCCATATTCCCATTCTCTGGGCCTGTACAGGCGAGAGTTCCGAAGACTTATTTCCTTTCGACTCTGAAGCCTTTGTGTCCGCCTTACTGGCGACTTAAAAGATTACTTCCTAGGTCTGCACAAGAAAAAAGCCAGCACTCCAATAATGATCGCTATAGCCCCTCCTATGCGAAGCCAAAAAGCCATCTGCTCGTAATAGCCTATCTTTTCTTTGCCTACATTGATTTCTGACTGGGCAGATTGGGTTATCCCCTCTCCCACCTTTTTTGTAACTGGAATCAAAGAAAAAATCCCTTTACCTGCATTCACCTTGCTCTGCGCACTAGCTATCTTCCCTTTGCCCTCTAAAACTTGAGTCGTAATATAATGGGAAGCAAAAAGCAAGCCCAAACCTAAAGCAAACGCCACAATGGCTGCAACTCGTTTCACGTTCAATGGACACCTCTCTTAATTAACTGTTGGAATGTTTGGAATCAACGAATGTAAAGAAGGTTTTTTAAACCCCGCAGGAAAATCAGCCTCTTCCGCAGGAAACCAGGTCTGATTTCTTCCAAAAAAAAGTAATTTTCCTCGAACAATCAGATTGCCTCCAACCGTCCAAAGCTCTGCATTATAAATATTTCCTTTTTCAGGATCTAAAATTTTTCCCTTATAGCTAGAGCCCGAATTTTGCAGACCCCAAATAAAATCGAGCCCACAATAATAAGGATTACCGACTACGCCAGGGGCCTTTTCTTTAGGTTCGTAAATGCTCTCTTTCATAGCCCCCTCTTCATTATATGTGGCAATGATCCTTCCATAGCAAATATTTTCATGCTCATAGACCGCCACAATACACCTCGGCGCCTGCGTCGTCTCATTCACAATCTTCCAAAAACCCTCAATGGTTGCCCCAAAAAGAGAATACACAGACAAGACAAATAAAAAAGTTAATCGATACATCTGGTTCATAGTCGTCAACATCCTCGCCAATCATAATTTTTAGCATTAACTTTAGACTCTAAAATTCGACAAAAACTGTCAAATGAATTTTTTCACAAAGCGCAAATCTGTAAAAATAAAATTTACTTTATTAAACTAAATCACAGTAAACTTTATTTGATTAGTAAAATAACCGAATAGAAGATATAATCTCTGGCAGAAAAACTACATTTTAAGGAAGGAAAAACATATGCACGTTTCCAGACCAAATTCAAAAGTTACTGTTACAAATCTAAATGAGATCGACGAGCAAGAGGATCCTGCGGGAATTAATGACAACGCCCTACCAGATGGTTTCGTCTACTTGGATGATAATAGTGATGATGGCTCAGGTCTAGGATATGTAAGAAGCTCACCTCAACCTTCAACTCCTAACAAACCAACACCAACTTCAACTCCTAACAAACCAACACCAGCCCCAGAACCTTATTTTTCTTACTTTAGGAAACTACTACAGGCCTCTTCTAAACCACAAGCGCCTACTCCCCTTAACGCACAAGTACCTACCCCTCCCCCCTCAACACCTGCTAGCGCGTCAGTGGCAAGCTCTTCTACATCAGAACCAGCTCCATCGACCAAACCAACAAAAGCGACTTCCTCTGAACCTATTTCTTCTGCAACAAACTCCGCTCTCTTTTCCAAAGAAGAACAAGACCAAATAGACCTTGCAAATTATTTTTCAAAACATCCTGAGAGATTATTTTCAGAGTCATCGCAAAATACGCAAGATCTACTTAATGGGCTATTGAGCATCTACCGAAACAAAATCACCACTTGCGACTTAGATAAGGAAAAAACTAAAAACGCCCTAAAGAGCTTCGAAGATACCATCGAAAAATTCGAAACAGTGGTCACTCAACAAGCAAAGCTTTTGAATAGACCACTTGTCATCGTCAGACAAACTCCTAATAAAGAGATTCCTGAGTTTCGTAAAACAAGCCCCCAAAGCCAACAGCCTCAGATCATTTATCGAGAAAAGGCTCCAACAATCAAACAAGTTTCGGAAGATGCAGATAATTTAAGACAACATCAACAACAGCTTACTAACGTAAAAAGGGAATCTACTGCAGCTCTTGTAGAATTTCGACGGATGATTAACCTTAATCCAGAGAAGCTAGAAGCAGCTGAACAGAAACTCACCGACATCCTGGAAAGAAAAACACAGATAGAAAAAGAAGCCAAGAAAGACATTCTTAATCCTTCGCTATCCCTCTCTCAATGTATTGAACAGTTTAATAAAATTGTTCAGCTCTATCAAGAAATCCCCGAAAACCAACGAATACTCAAGGACGTGCCAACTCCTTTCTCGCGCCTCAAAGACAGGTTAATAAAATTTGAAGAACAAATCGTTAATCGCGCAGCAAAAGAGAATAAGGTAGAAGAGCTCAACCGTTTGAGAAGTCTCGCTAATAAAGAAGATAGAATCTTTCTAGAAGCTTCTAACGAGTTCGAGGCTTTAGGTCCCGAAGAGAGACTATTCTGGGAATCAAAGCTAGAAGAACTCAAAAAGCAACCGCATGGCTTCTTTTACAACAGAAAAGCAAAAAACGAAATAAAAACAATCGAAGATCTTTTGTCTGCAGAAGAAAGCTTATTAACAGCGAACGATTTGAAATACTATGAGACCCTCTGCAACAACATCTCTAGGCTTTATCGTCAATTGCCTTCAGACGCTCAGCGTACTGAGAAAGGGGAAAAATTATTCAATAGATTAGTTTCTTTTCAACAACAAGTGATTGAACGTGCCTTAAAAGAGAACGCTACTATAGAAATTCTCTCTCCCCTGTCCGATGAATTGCACAACTCACCTGAGGGAAATATAAGAATTCTTCTCAATGAGGAAATTCCTCTCAAAGATCGTATTATCAGTTTCATCAGCCCCTACAGCAGGAAAGAAATCTCTAATATAAGCTATGTGACACAAGATTTGGTGGCGTCTGGAATAAACACAGCTGGATTTGGAATCAGATTCGGTTGGCAAACAACGAAAAATCTCGCAGTTGCATCCGCTCCTTGGACTGGGGCATATGCCATGCAATATATAAACGATCATCTCATTCAACAAGGCCCCTTCGATGAGGCCGGTATGGTAGAAGGGCTCCTCAATTGCCCACCGAATGTCATAACAGCATTAATTGCCTTTAGTGCGTTAGCTTTAACATATAACAATGCTCCTAAATTACCAGAGGGTACACTTTCCTCTCTCTCTCATACGGGGCCTCTGGCTATTAAGACCGCCATTAAAACCGCAGGATTTCTGCTTGCTGGAGGAGTCGCAGCTTCTACGGCTGGAGTTATCGACGGGCCAGCAATCGCGAGAGCAGTGGGAAGTACTGCGATAGGAGTAGGCGGCTCTGTTCTAAAGACAGGATTAGGTGTCATTCCGGTCCCGAATCTCAGCAATATCAGTGAGATGTATAGTGGATCAAACATTGAAGCTCTTGCACACGGAATCTATGACAACGGAGTTGCCATAGGCATAGGAAGCTCAGCCGCATTGACTGCAGCCTTTTTAATCAGATCTCTTCTTGCATTAAACCACTCAAAATCTAACTCAATTCCAACAGTCCAAGGAGAGGAAAAGCCTAACGAGGCAAACAAGGTAGGAGCCAAAGAAGCGGAAAAAGAAGAGGAAGGTACTAATCCAGCTCCTTCTGCTGATGGACCTTCTTTAGACCAAGTTCCTAGCACAAATGGAACGCCTCCTTTAGCTACTACTTCTTCAAAAACACGCCAAGTAGCAAACGTTGCTTTTCCTTTAATGATAGGATTAGCGGTAGCGTTGGGATCCAACGAGCACACCTTAGAAACAGGACTCAACGAAACTCTCCCTGGGCTAGCCGCAAACCCAGAAAGCGTTCAGGTATTAACTACAGGATTGAGCGACATGGTTAAGCAGCTTCTGCCAACACCAGCTGTTCTTGAGGGGGTAACTAGAGAGGCCTTTACTATTATCTCTGATCATTTTACTGAAGATGCTTCTGACATAATTAGTACTGTCTCCAATAACCAAATGATTGTAGCGGCAATATTAGCCACAGTTATAGGCGTTGAGACTTGCAGACGCAACGGGATTACTTTATCAAGCGTTGGTTCAAGCGCAAAAGTAGCAGCAGGCACAGCGTATAACGTTGGCGCTACTGTTGTCTCAGGCACCGCGTCCGGAGCAGCAGCCATAGGAAGCACAGCGTATAACGTTGGCGCTACCGTTGTCTCAGGCACCGCGTCCGGAGCAACAGCTATAGGAAGCACGGCGTATAACGTCGGAGCTACTGTTGTCTCAGGCGCCACATCGACTATAAAAAGCCTTTTTAGCTGGAGTAAAAAACCAGTAGAAGCGGCAAAAGTTGATCAAGAAAAGACAGAAAGCCAAAAAAAACAGAGAAGCTCTTCTCCTCAAAATACAACAAAAAACCGAGGACGTAGCAAAGCTCCTATCAACAAAAGATAATCTAGCTTAATCCACTCTCATCAGATATTCGCACCTGGGGTTTTACCAGGTGCGTTTTTTTTAGACCTTCCCATTTAATTTTAGAGAGAATTATAAAACTCTATTGGGACACAAATTCACACTCGCTTTGCCGATTCGGATCTATACCGAAACAACCTGAAGATCAAAAGGCTCTCCACGATTCTTTTCAGGATCTTTTGCGTGGAGATCATTAGTATTGAGTCTTCTCTGCATTATACCGAAACAACCTGAAGAATCGGTTTTTGGCTGTGTCGGCTTTACCTCAGAATTTTTGTCTTCGCTCGTGTCTTGCCTCCGGCAATGGTCACTCGCTCCAGACAAAAAACTCTGAGGAGCCTCCTTGCCAAAATCCCGATTCTTCAAGTTATTTCGGCATAACCCGAAAACAAATAATTTTTTAAAATAGCACACAAAAAAAACAAATTAAAAAAATTATTTTAACAATAAATGATACTATATAATTTATTTGATTAGCAAAATAATCGAATAATAAATAGAATCTACTCACAGAAAAACTTAAGTTTAAACAAGGAAAAACATATGGGTTTATCGATCTCCAAATCATCAAATGATACAACAGGTTTGACACGCACCGAAGTGAGAGAAACTCTTCTCTCAAATGATCATGACTTTCATTCCGCTAATCAGATTTCTACACCAGAAATGAATGACCAGGCACTAGACTCAAACACACAAACATCCAGTGTAAATTCGTCTTTCTCTTTCTATACAGAAACGAAAAACGTTTCTCCTCATAGCACACCAGTGAGCAGCTCCTCTCTCTTTTCCAAAGAGGAACAAGCGCGAATCAACGACGCAAAATATTTCATAAAACATCCTAACAGATTAGATTTGTATCCATGGAAAGATACGCAGAATCTACTCAATGACTTGTTGAGTATCTACCGAAATAAGACAACTCTTGCTGACTTAGATGAAAAAAACGAAGTCACGCTAAGTAACACCAAAAAAGCTACTATTGATGCATTCAAACAGATGGTAGTCGGCAAAGCGAAACTGTTGAATAAACCGCTTGTGATCATTTCGCAAACTTCTAGCAGAGAAATTCCTGAATTCCGAGAGCCTGGCATCCAAGGAAACAAGTCTCAAATCCTTGATAACCAAGAATCTCCAACAATCGAAAAAATCTCTACTCTTGTAAATAACCTGAGAGAATATCAAGAGGAATTTAACAATGCAGAGCAAGAAATACTAGATTTTGTTTTGCTCTATAGAAATGAAAAAAGCACCTTATCCATAGAAGATGCTCAAAAATTTGCGAAAAAACTCATCGACAAGCTTCAAACAAAAGAAGAATTGCTCAATGCCTTGGAAGAAAACAACCTGAATTCCTCTCTATCTCTCCACGAATGTATCGAACAATTCAACGAAGCCGTTGAACTCTACAAGCGGCTCGATAGTCATGAAAAAGTAGATGCAGCTCATACATCTCTGCTCGAGAAATTAAAACATTTTCATGAGGAAATCATTGCACGCGCTGCAGATGAGAACTCCGTAGAAGCCATCCAGGATCTCATGTACCCAGATAGTCTGGAAGAGCGAATTATCCTGGAAGCATCTACTTACCTTGATGCTTTGGGAGAAGAAGAAGAGTTTTTCCAAGACTCAAAACTAAAAGGCCCAAAAAACTCTGTTACAAAAAATTTGCTAAGCGGCGATATTGAATACTATGTCGACCTCTCTAACAAGGTTTGTGAACTCTATCATCAATTGCCTCAAGATGTAGAAGATGCTGAAGAAAGAAAAACACTGTTCGATCGATTAGTCTCTTTTCAACAGCAAGTCATTGCCTACGCGATAGAAAAGAAAGCTACTATAGAAATCACTTCCCCCCTATCCGATGAACTCCATAACTCATCAGATATGTCTGGAGCACTCGGAATCATTGATCTCAACGAGAAAACAACCCTCAAAGATCGCATCAGCAGAAATTTCTCCCGTTTAAGCTATGGTAAGCAAGACGCGATGACTTATATAAGAAATACAAGTCTATTGCTTCCTTCAAATCAAGATGTCTCTCGAAGCCTTCCTGAAGCTATTCGGAGTGGAGCAGAAATAGCAGCTATACCGACTTTACTTGGAACAGCAGGAGCCTTGGCTTACTCCAACGGACTTGTTGATGGTTCAACCATTATCGATTTAGGAAAAGCGGTTAAAACTGCCTTCCCAAAAGATGCTATTCTTGCAGGCTTAGGCAAAGGCTTTGACGTAACTGCTAAGCTGATTAGAAATGCTCGCCTAACAAATACTATGTTTACAAGCGTAAGTGTAGGCACTAACACAACTGCTGAGGTGATTAAAAATGTTTCCTCATTAGAGCATCCTATTTGTCTCTTAGAAGAAAGTGTCATCAGTAGCAGCAATACAATAGCTTTTGGTGATCTAGCAAGAACCCCGCATATTACAGATGGCTTCTACACTCTGGTTGAAGGTGTTATGCCATCAGAGGACACTATCGGGACCTTACTTACAGGAGCTACCCGCATTACAGCTCAAATCAATGAGCGAGCAGGTTCTGCTTTTGAAGAAACCCTAAAGGGGCTAGGCTATCTGCAAGCCCATAGCCCACTACCAGAAGTTTCTATTACAAAACTAACTTCTGCGATCATCGATCCTATCCTTGACAACCCGATGATGGCAACGGCAGTACTAGTCTCGGCCGTAGGAATTGTGGGTTGCAAATATAAAGGCATCACTTTATCAGATGCAAAAACTGCAGGGGTTAAAGCCTTTAAAGCATCTACATCATTTGTTGTAGACTACTCAAAAAACAACCTAACAGCCCTTAAAGGAACTATCTCTGATGTACGTGATATCCCCATGGGTATGTACGAAGCTACAGCTGATATCGCAGCAAGCACTTTCTCAACCACAAAGGAAGCAGCAGGTACAGCGTATGCCGCAGCAAGCACAGCCGCAAATAAAGCAGGAGCTGCTATAACAGGGGCCGTCTCAAGCTCCGCATCGTCCATAAAAAGCTTTTTTAGCTGGGGTGGAAAAACAGTAGAAGCAGAAGAAGTTCCGGCAACAAAAAGTCAAAAAGCCGCAGCCTCTCAGTCTTCGCAAAATCAAGGACCTACAAAGGGAGTTGGACACCTCTCTTTTTACTTCTAAGTCTTTGAAAACAACGAAGAAGATCTAATCTACTCGTCACATAGCGCACCTGGCAGTTTTGCCAGGTGCTTTTTTTTTATACCGAAACAACCTGAAGAATCGAGATTTTGGCAAGAAGGCTCCTCAGAATTTTTTGTCTGGAGTGAGTGACCATTGCCGGAGGCAAGGCACGAGCGAAGACAAAAATTCTGAGGTAAAGCCGACACAGCCAAAAACCGATTCTTCAGGTTGTTTCGGTATAAACCTTCCCATCAAACAAAATATATGATATTCTGGTTCTCTTATTTGGATCTTTTATGCGCAGCCTTCATCCATGGCCTTTTTTCCCAGCATCTCTCCCCCCACAAGCCGCGGCGTCCTTAAGTTTGCAATTTCTCATTCAAGAACTCTTGTTCACCTTCAATTGGCTCGATGACATGCAAACAAAAACTCAGCAAACAATTGATGAGATTTGCTCAGAGCTAAGAAAATTCCTCCCTCACTATCTCGAACATCCCCTCTCAAAAAAAGGGGGCTTTCTCGACAAACTGTGCTTTTATATCAACATCCTCTCAAAACATTTTTCGACAGGGCAGGATAAAATTCTCCGTCAACGATTAAGCACTCTAAATAGCCTAACTCTTGAGCTTTATGCAAAAATCTTTGCTGTAAAAACACCTACTCATGACATCTTGGAAGAGTGGACTGCTTTCATCCATGAGACAAAACAACACCTCCATCAACTTTTCTCCGATTTGTTTTCCTATCTGCAAGAATTTTGCCACGATGAAAATCTCCTTTTCTTGCTCATTGAACAAAAAGATCCCCTCAATCAATACTTAGGTCATCAAGCCATAGAAAACATCTTGGCTCGTTTGTTTCCACAGGGCCCTAGCTCCCTTCGGGAAATTCTCTATAATGGCTATGCGCGCCGAGGATTTCTTGATTTTTATGCAAGGCACGAAAAACTCATTGAATCGATTGATTGGGAAGATCTATGTTCGACTTACACTCCGAAGCTGCAGTCTTAATAGGGGCCGCTTTAGAACATCTCAAAGAATATAAAGATCAGCCTATCTTAGCCTCTCAAGAAGATTATGAACTATTCAGAGCCTGGTCGAGCAGGCCGGACGCTCCAGCTGTCCCGAAAAAACCAGTGATAGTAGCCTCTCAACCTGTTGAAAAAGAGGTTCTTCTTTCAAAGATTGAAAAAAAGACTCCTCAGATTTTTCTGTCTGAAGGGGAAAGCCGGAGCCAATCCACAAACGAAGAGAAACACTCTGAGACAAAGCCCCAGCAGACCAAAATCGATTCTTCAGAGAGTTTCGGTATAAAGCCAGAAAAACCTATTTCCCACGCCACAGAAACAATCCCGAAAGTCTCCCTGAAACCTGCTTTGGCAGAAGAACCGCTTCCTATCAGTCAAGATCTCTTTACTGATCTTCGGAAACTATGGACGAAAATCAATCCCGGAGCCCCAGTGTTAGAAGCGCTGCCAGATGATGAGATTGCAAAAAAAATTGCCCAACGGTGGAAAGTCAAAAATGCAGTGGCTGAAATTTCTATCTTATCTTACCATGAACCTCCTGCTCAAAAGGCTCTTCTCGAACAAATCGCAAAGGCCATTAACATCCTCTTAAAACCTACGCAAATTGTTCTTGCAGAACCGATCGAAAAAGAAAAACAATGGGAAGCCTTTCTAACGACTTCTCATCTGAAATACACGATTGCTTGCGATTACACTCTCTGGCAGCTGGGAGGCCTCATGCAACACTATCGAGAAACTCCCGGGGGATCAGTGCGCCACTTGGGATCGGTTCCTCTCTTTCTCCTTCCCGATCTTTCTTTATACCTGAAAGATCCTCTTCTTAAACGCTCTCTTTGGAAAGCTCTATGTCAAACTCTTTGTTCGTAGAAGTTCTCCTCGAGAAAAGTCTCGATAGACCCCTCGATTATGAAGTGCCAGAGTCTTTACGAGAGGAGGTCAAAATTGGCGCCCGCGTAGAAGTACCTTTGAAAACTTCTATCAAACAAGGAACCATTACAGCGATTAAGCATAAGTCCAAATTCTCTTCAGTTCGCTCTATTCATCGGGTATTGCAGCCCAAGGCCGCTCTCTCTTCTGATCTTTGGAAGCTCGCTGAATGGATGTCCCAATACTATGCCTGTTCTCTACAAAAAGTTCTCCGATGCTTCGTTCCTCCTAATGTCCGTAAAGCTGTTCGAGCAAAAAAAGAGATCTCAGACTTGGCAGATGACGATTTTTTTGCCACAAAACCTAAATCGCTCACCCCCGAGCAGTCTGCGTGTCTTTCGAACATCGTCTCCTCTCTACAAGCTGAGAAATTTGCAGCTCATCTCATCCACGGCGTCACAGGTAGCGGAAAAACAGAGGTATATATGCAAGCCATTCAGGCGACTCTGGAGCAAAATAAAAGTGCCATCCTTCTCGTCCCAGAGATCGCTTTGACCTCTCAAACCATCGAGCGCCTAAAGGCCCGCTTTCAGCAAAAAATTGCCGTTCTCCACCATAAAAAAAGTCTAGGAGAGAGAAGCCAAGCCTGGGATCTTCTGTTGCAAAGCGAAGCGAAAATTGTTGTCGGAGCCAGGTCTGCCATCTTTGCTCCAGCTCAAAGGCTAGGCCTGATCATCGTTGATGAAGAGCATGACAGTTCCTACAAGCAAAGCGATGAGGCTCCTTGCTATCACGGCCGCGATGTCGCTGTCATGCGCGCTCATCTGGAAAAAGCTGTCGTCATCCTGGGTAGCGCAACCCCTTCTCTAGAATCTTATTCGAATGCGAAAAAGGGGAAATACATATTAAGCTCTCTCTCTTCGAGAGCCACCTCCGCGCCTCTGCCTAAGGTTCACATCATCGATATGAAAACAGCCTATGACAAAGCTGGTGGTTTTACCCACTTTTCCGAAGAGCTCATCGAAGCCATGCGCCAAAGACTAGATGCAGGCGAGCAGACTCTTCTTTTTCTCAATCGCCGAGGTTATAGAAGACAGCAACTTTGTGCAAACTGCCGCTTTATTCTCAAATGTCCCCACTGCGATCTGGCCTTAACGTATCACCTCTCCTCAAAAATCCTTTCCTGTCACTTATGTCTTTTTCACACGGAACCGCCACGCTGCTGTCCCTCTTGCCACTCCCCTGAATCGCTGATCTTTAAAGGATTCGGCACAGAGCACGTAGAAAAAGCTCTCCATGCTCTTTTCCCTCATGTGAGGACTCTTCGGATGGACAAGGACACAACGCAGAAAAAAAATAGCCACGATGAGCTCTTCATGCAGTTTCGCTCGCATAAAGCAGACATCTTGATCGGAACGCAGATGATTGCGAAAGGATTTCATTTTCCCGCCGCCACTCTCGTTGGCGTTCTTAATGCAGACTCCTCTCTCCACATCCCCGACTTTCGCTCAGGAGAAAAGGTGTTTCAGCTCATCACGCAAGTTGCAGGCCGTGCCGGCAGAGCAGAGCTCCCAGGAGAGGTGATTCTCCAAACCTTTATTCCAGACCATCCCATTCTCGCCTTTGCCGCTAACCAGGATTATCTCTCTTTCTACGAAGCGGAGATTGAAGAAAGGCAAGCTTTCAGCTATCCCCCTTTCTGCAGGCTCATCAAAATCATCTTTGCCTCTACAGATCTCGCAGCTGTAGAACAGCTCGCCCTCGCTACTCACAGCCAAATTACTGCTCTTCAACTCGAAAAAGCTCACGTCCTTCCCGTTCTCCCCTCCGGTCACGCAAAAATCAAAGATCTCTTCCGCTTCCAGTTCATCATCAAGACGTATCACCCTTCCGTCCTCACCAAAATCGCTCCTTTAGTTCCTCACTCCTCTCCCGACATCTTTACAAAAATCGACGTCGATCCCCTCAGTACATTTTTTTGAGATGGGGCTTTTTTATGGGGCTTCGCCCCAAACCCCACCAAAGGACTTCGTCCTTATGGAATCCTTGTTTTTTTTTAGAAAAAAAAGGGTTTTCAAAGGACACATACTAATAGACTTTTAACTATTAAACGCCAGTTGCTGCAGGCGAGCCTGCTCTTCAAACATCCATGAGCCATCTAGGCAGCGCCTGTTGTTTTCTTTTGCAAAGCGGAGAAGTGGAGGAGAAAGGGTGACAGGGTTAATGTCCATGAGCAATGCGTTGGGTAAGAGATCCTTGGCTAAAACGGGCAATTGTCCAGAAGAGTGGGGAGGAATTGTATTGATCAGAAAGTCGTAAGGGTGGGCAGAGAGAGCATCTAATGCATAGGCTTTGCATCCAAGTTTTTTCGCTACCTGCTCTGCTCTAGAAAGGGTTCGGTTAAACAACATCACTTCAGCTCCTCTCCGAAGGGCTTCATAGGCAATTGCTTTGGCAGATCCTCCAGCTCCTAAAATGGCTACCTTCTTCCCTCGGACTTTTTCATGGGCTTCAAGGGTGCTCAGAGCTCCTTTCCCATCGGTATTGAATCCTGATAAATCAGATCCCCTGATAACGATCGTATTGACAGCTCCAATAGAGAGCGCCTCAGGATCTACTTGCGTCAGAAAAGGGATCACAGCCTCTTTAAGAGGCATCGTCACACTAAACCCTCCAAAGGGAAGTTTTTTAGCCAAAGAAAAAAAGCTTTTCAACTCAGAGGCTCCAAGGCGCAATTTTACGTAGACAGCATGGATGTTTTCTCGGCGAAAATATTCATTATGAAAAAGATGGCCTTGGCTTGCCTCTACGGGATTACCAAGGAGAGCATAAATTTTCGTCTCCTTCGTCAAATGGGAAAAACCGTAGAGATTTTGTAAGGTATCTAGAGAATACTGATAGAGAGAGCCAAGTGCATCTTGAAAAGAAGTATAATTCAACACGTTGCCGACAATAGGGCCCAATACGCGAGAAGGCTGACCATAAGGACCAAGAGAAATACAACTTAAAGGGATCGTTTTTGTCATCTCTCGGGTAAAGACCATAAGGCGCATCAGATCAAGAGTAGAATTGGCATGGGCCGCTATTTTATAAAGAGAAAAATGGGGATTATGCATGGATTTAACAAGGGCAGAGAGATCCTCTGGAGTTTTTTCCATGTCATGAAAAGATCCAATTAGGGCCGTCTGAGGAGAGAGATGTTTGATGTTTCGGATAAAATCAGGATCTGTGTCAGCTTCTATATCAGCATAAGCAGGCTGCAAAGAAAGAGCCTTTTCGTAAAGAGCTAATCGTTTTTTTTCCTCTAAAGCAAAGCGGCCACCTTGCTCTTTTTTCCGAAAGGTAAAGAGCAAAGGCAAACAGGCTTTTTCTTTAAGCAAAGCAATTTTTGGCCAGGCAGACTCGTCTAGGTAATCTAATCTCACTTCCGCAAGATCGACTTTTCCTTTCAGCTCTTCTATTTGCTGAAGAATTTCTTCAACAGCTTTTCCTAAAACAACGCCTACTAACATATGTTATACCTTAATTGCCTTTGTCTGTTGTATACTAAAAAAAGACAAAGATGTGTGCAATTATGTCTCTTTCTAAAGAAAAAACAGAAGAACTAGCAAAGCGTATGGAGCAAATGGATGTTCGAGAAGAAGATCTCATTGAAAAATTTATCCTCGGCTCTGGAAAGGGAGGACAAAAAGTCAATAAAACAAGCTCGTGCGTCTATCTAAAACATGTGCCTACAGGCATCGAAGTAAAATGTTCCCGAGAGCGCTCGAGAGCCCTCAACCGGTTTTTCGCCAGAAGAGAGTTATGTGAAAAGCTTGAAGAGGCTCTGCTGAAAGAAAAAAGTCAAAAACAACAGGCTTTTGAGAAAATCCGCCGCCAAAAACGGCGCCGCTCCCGCAAGCAAAAAGAGAAAATGCTAGCTGAAAAAAAGATCCACTCCTCTAAAAAAACGTTGCGGCAAATACCGAAAAATGATTAGACACAGCTTAGAGGGTATCTAAGGGGAGCGGTCATGAGCGTTGGAGGAAGTGTTCTTAAAGGGTTTCAGTGGGTCTGTAGGTTTAATTTTGGAAATTTTGAGAGGGAAGAGTTTAAGAAATTCTTGAGGATGGGGGTCATTTTTGCCCTGATCATCGGCGTCTATTGGACGCTCCGCCCCTTAAAAGATGCCGTATTCATCCAACTGGTTGGTAATCTTCAACTCCCTTTTGCAAAAACTGTTTCCGTATTAGCCCTACTCCCCCTCGTCATGTTCTATACGAGACTCCTTGAAAAAACATCGCGCGAAAAAATGCTCATCATCCTCCCCACATTTTATGGCATTTCCATTCTCGCCTTTAGTTTCTTGATGATGATCATTCAAGCCTTACCTGTTGAAGGCAGATCCGCATTTGCCTCCATTAGCATCAAAGGTCTTGGCTATTTTTGGTATCTTTTTGTGGAGAGTTTTGGATCATTAGTTGTTGCCTTATTCTGGGCGTTTGCGGCCGATACAACAGAACCGACAGAGGCAAAAAGGGGCTTTCCTTTGGTCGTTGCCATTGGACAAGTGGGAGGAATTATTCTGCCGTATAGCATTGGGGGGCTTCCTCATCGGCTCCATCTCGTTACGGATTTCTTATCGATTCTCTCTTTAGGTCTTTTAACCCTTTTTCTCATTCCTTTGATTCGCTACTTTTTCCGCGCAACACCCAAACATCTACTTACCTCATTTCACGGGAAAAATGAAAAAACTCTAGAAAAAAAGCAAGAACCCGGGTTTTTAGAAGGATTGAAGCTCCTCCTTAAACACCGCTATCTGCTAGGAATTTTCGCAGCCAACTTTATCTATGAAGTCGTAGTGACTATTTTTGATTTTAACTTTAAATTAGCGGCCAGCACAGAATATACCGGGGTTGCCTTAAGCCATTATTTAAGTCTTTATGGCTCAAGCGTCAATATTGTGTCTTTACTCTGCCTTCTACTCGGAATCAGTAATGTGACCCGCTTTTTAGGAGTAGGCACGGCTCTTGCAGCCATGCCTGTCATCGTCGCATGCGCCACCTTTGGTTTTTTAAGCCTCGGCAGCCTCTCTTTCCTCTTTGTCTTGATGGTAGGATCAAAAGCCATTAACTACGCACTCAATGGCCCCGCCTTAAAACAGCTGTACATCCCCACAACTCCTGATGTCAAATTCAAAGCTCAGGCTTGGATAGAAACGTTCGGTTCCCGCTCCTCTAAACAGGCCGGTTCCATGTTCAATATGTCACTGGCTCCTCTTCAGTCGAGTTTTGGAGCTGTAGTCGGCAAATCTCACTATCTGACACTAAGCGCTATTCTCTGCTTCCCACTTCTAGCCTTTTGGCTCTTTATCGCCATCTTCCTAGGAAGGTCGTTCAAAAAAGCCGTCCAGAACAACCAGTTGATTTGCTGATCAGAGAAAAACTTTTCTTGAATCGACCTCTTTCGAAAGGCATGAGACTGTATTAATTATACCGCTTGAAGGTTGTTCCTTGTTTATGTTACCATCTTTAGCACTATGGACTTTCAAATCCCCCACACTATCAATATCCTCGATGCCTTAAAAAAATATGTTTACCCTGACAGCTCAAGACGAACTCTAAAACAGTGGGTCTCTGGGGGCAGGTTCTCAGTAAATGGGCAAAAGATTACCAAAGAAAACCTCGTCCTTGAAGAAGGACAGACCCTGTCGACCGTCGACTCATTTCGCCCTCAAAAAATCTCTGCGCTAAAAATCATTTATGAAGATCGTTATCTGATTGCCATTGATAAACCTGTTGGCCTTTTGAGCGTTCCCTTAGATGAAGAGCTGACTCAAAAACGACACGCTCTAGGCCTGCTCCGTTGGCACTACAAAACAGATCAAATCTTTGCCGTTCACAGGATCGATCGGGAAACTTCAGGGGTTCTTCTTTTTGCCCGCGGCAAGCAGGCAGAAGACAAATTAAAGAAGATTTTTGAAAAGCACGACTTGACAAGACAATACTTTGCGATCGTAGAAGGAAGATTGGCAGAGCAGAAAGGAAGCTGGCACAGCCTTCTTCTCGAACTGCCTAATTTAAGCGTCGTAGAATCTTCTGAGGGCAAAGATGCCATTACTCATTTTGAAGTGCTCCGCAGATCCGCCAAATATTCCTATCTTCGCCTCACTTTAGAAACAGGTCGAAAGCATCAAATTCGAGTACACTGCCAAGCAGCTGGCCACCCCGTTGTAGGAGACTCTCGGTACGGTTCCACAGAAAGCCCTATGGGACGGATGTGTTTGCATGCACACCTTCTTACTCTCGTCCATCCTTTCACAGGCAAACCCCTCTCCTTTTCCTCTCCCTTGCCACCGGTATTTCAGGTGTTAGGAGTCCCCAAGGAATAACTCAAGTTGCTAATAAAGCTCTTTTGTTTTTATACGTAAAACAAAAGGGACAAATACTTGGACTTTCCTGATTTCATCAACAACTTCATAGCTCTCCTCGTTGTAACTAACCCACTTTCTGCGCTACCAGCTGTACTAAAAATCACCAAGCATCAATCTATCGAAGAAAAAAAACAAACCGGCCTTCGAGCTGCTATTGCCGTCGGCATTATTTTACTCATCACCACATGGGCAGGATCTCCCCTGCTGGCCTTATTCGGCATCAAATTACCAGCGTTTCAGATCACGGGAGGTCTCGTTTTACTCATGTTGGCCTTTTCGATGCTCAATGCGCAAGAAAGCGCCATCAAACAAACTGCCGAAGAACAAAAAGAAAAAAGAGGGGACTTGGGCGCCATTGTTCCCCTAGCCATCCCTATTATCGCAGGCCCTGGAGCCATCAGTACAGTCATTCTCCATACTCACCAACATCCAGGACTTTTTAATCAGGTACTCATCAGCATTTCAGCTCTACTCGTAGCTCTTGTCATGGGACTTTTACTCTATTCCGCAAGTCATTTAGAAAGACTCTTCGGACAAACTGGCATCAACATCTTCAATAGGATCGGGGGACTGCTTTTAGCTGCAATCGCCGTTCAATCGATCACCAATGGGCTCATCGAGTCTTTTTCAAAAGGGTTTTGAAAAATTTTTATTGTCAATTCAGTAATTTTTCTCTATTTTGTAGTTCATCTAAAAAAAAGGATTTTTGATGAAGGCCCTCTGTTTTTTCTTTCTATGCTCCGTTATCAACCCATTGCTAGCTACATCTACTCCACCTCCACCGCCTCCCCCTTTCGATGCAGATCTTTTTCGAAAAGAAGAACAAGTGGTTTCTGGCCATTTAGAATTCCTCTACTGGACGATTGAAGAGGGAGCTCTTGATTATGCACTAAAAATGAACTCTCCCGCGTGGGGAAATGCCCTTAGCGATGCAAACTACGCGCAAGGCCATTTTCAAACAGCAGGCTACAGTTTTGATCCTGGAATGCGCTTGGCTTTCTCCTTTTTCCGCGCTTCCCGTTATTGGGAAGTAAAATGGCAATATACGCGGGTCACCTTTCGAGGATCAGATGAAGCTACTGCCCCAACTGGAACCAATGAGTTTTTAACAGCAACTTGGCCGCAAATTATCAGCAGTCCCCTTACAAAGGCAACAAGCCACCTTCATTTTAACTACAATGTATTTGATGCGCTTCTCTCTAGAGTTTTTCACCCCAATCCTCATTTACGTATTAAGATGATTGGAGGCCCTACTGCTGCATGGATGAGCCAACAATGGATCGTCCACTACCTCAACGGAGGAGGAGATAACTCAAGACTCAATAACCAATGGAGCTATGCAGCGGGAGGATTAAAACTTGGGACTACTGTCGATTGGTTTTGGAGTACAGATTTCTATGTCACAGCGACAGGTTTTGCAGGGTTATTCATGGGAAGCTACCACAACCAAAGTAAACAAACAGCTTCCACGGCTCCAGCTGGAGCCGTTGGCTCTTATGACCCAAGTATTCCTCTGAAAAATGCAAAACTTGAAAATATCAGAGCATCTTTTACAGCGCAAATGAGCTTAGGCCCTTCCTGGCAAAAAAACTTCGAACATTCGAGAGTTGAAGCCTTTGCAGGCTATGAAATCACCATTTGGACAAATCTTCAAGAACTGTACCGCTCAACGGCTGGAGCACCTTCTGCTAGTAAGCAAACCTGGCTAAGCACAAGCTTGCTTGCTCTACATGGTATTTCTATCAGAACATCTGTCGATTTTTAACACTTTTGAATCCGTCACCTACCAATGCAAGTGATCTCGTTGCTAATTTTTGACAAAAATAGTAACATGGCAACCTCTAGATTTTTTAGGTATGTCATGGTTTTTAGAAAATTAGCAACTGTTCTCTTTCCCTTTGTCATCTGCGTTGGATCTTCTACTAGCGCTTACGCCAGTCTCTCCAATTGGTTTTCGTCATTTACTGCCGAAGCATCAGCTGCGAGAAATCGATTGGAAGGATTCGATATCCTCGTTGAAAATGCTCTTAAAGACTATGAAGTGCCTGGCGTTGCCATAGGCATCGTTGTCGATGGACAAGTGATCTACTCCAAAGGATTTGGCTACCGTGACCTCGAAGCGAAAAAGCCAATTACCCCGGACACCCTTTTTGCCATTGGCTCTTGCACAAAAGCATTTACAAGTTTTCTTGCAGGGACCCTAGTTGATGAAGGAATTTTAGATTGGGATGCAAACGTCGTAGATATTCTCCCCAGTTTTCGTCTCTATGACAGTTATGCTACGCAACATATGACCATCAGAGATCTTTTAACACACCGCTCTGGCATGCCTCGGCATGATTACATGTGGTATAACTCGAAACTCTCTCGCAGCGAACTCATGCAAAGACTTCGTTATCTGGAACCTGCAAGCCAACTTCGAGAGCGTTTTCATTATAACAACCTCATGTATCTGGCTGCCGGATATCTCATGGAACAGTTGACTCAAAAAAGTTGGGAAACACTGGTCTCTGAGCGAATTTTTGCTCCTTTAGAGATGACAAAATCCAATTTCAGCGTCGAAGAGATGCAAAAAAGCGACGATCACGCCTCCCCCTACTTACAGAAAAACGATCAGCTGATTCGGATGAGTCTACGAGATATTTCTGTGATTGGCCCTGCAGGTTCGATCAATTCGAACGTGCAAGAGATGACCAATTGGATAAAAATGCAGCTCGATCAGGGCGCCTACAATAAAACGCCTCTCATTAACCCAGCGACACTGCAAGAAATGCACTCTCCTCAAGTAGTCGTCAGCGGGACTCCCGAACATAAAGAAGCCGTACTGAGTACCTACGGCATCGGCTGGGGCGTTCTTTCTTATCGAGGTCACTATCATGTAAGCCACGATGGAGGAGATGATGGATTTGTCTCTGTCGTTACTTTACTTCCCAATGAAAAAATCGGGGTCGTTATTCTTTCGAATAAAAACCTCACAACACTCCCCCGTTTTCTTTGCGCAGAAATTATCGACCGATTATTAGATCTTCCCCCTTTAAATTGGTACGGCGAAGGGTTAGATAGTTACCTCAAAACAAAAACCGCTCAAAAGCAGCTGCAAGAACAAGAATATCTCTCGCGCAAAAAAAATACGACACCATCTCACCCCTTACAAGATTATGTTGGTCAGTTCGAACATCCAGGCTACGGGCTCGTAGACATTACTAGTGTGAATGGACAGCTCAATCTCACATTCAACCACATCACAAGTACTCTCAACCACTGGCATTATGATATGTTCGTCGTTTCGGAAGAATCGGAAGACCTTTATTTTTCTCGCATAGGCACAAAGATTACCTTTCAGATGAACGACCACGGAGAAATTGAAACGATTGCCATCCCGTTTGAACCAGGGACTGGAGATATCTTATTCAAGAAAAAGCCGAGCAATCAATTTGAATCAACAGCCTATCTCCAAAGATTTACAGGATTTTATCAGTTTTATGACATGACCATCCAAATTGCTATAAAAGGTCACAATCTCGTAGCTATCATTCCCGGACAGCCTCTCTTTGAGCTGCTTCCCCACACAGAAAATACGTTCACGGTAAAATCTAAAACAGGCTACACAGTCCGCTTTACATTAGATGAGAATCAGGCAGTCCAAGAGCTTCTGCTGATTCAACCTTATGGGGCATTTTCTGCAAAACCTAAGAAAACCTGAAAGCATTCATCAATACATACAATGGGGCTCTGCCCCAAACCCCGTTAAAGGACTGCGTCCTTTAAAATCCTGTTCTCTTCTTTTCTGAGACAAAGCCTCTAGGCTTTGTCTCAGAAAATAAAACAAATAGGATTCTAAAGGACGCAGTCCTTTAGCGGGGTTTGGGGCAGAGCCCCAACGTATTAATGTGGCTTTTTGGGATACTTTATTCTGACATGATGGGAGAGTAGAAGAGATTTTACAAGAGTCCGCTTGACCTTACCAAGCTCTTCAAAAGTGAGCTCGCAATCGTTAAATTGACCATCTTCAGCTTTTTCAGTTACGAGACGATCAACCATTTCCGTTACAGCTGATTCATTAAATTCTTCCATAGAGCGAGAAGCTGCTTCTATAGAGTCACAAATCATCACAATGGCAGACTCTTTACTGCGTGGCTTAGGTCCAGGATAACGAAATTGCGCCTCATTCACCTCTTCTGCATGTCCGCCCTTTAGATCTAATTGCTTGCGATAAAAATAATAGGCAAGCGTCGTCCCATGATGTTCCTGGATAATATCGATAAATGGCTGAGGCAATCGGTATTGTTTGGCAATCGTCACTCCATCGGCTACATGAGAAATAATCACCTGGGCAGACTCAAGCGGCGTCAGCAGCTGGTGGATATTTACTGCATTTTGCTGATTTTCCGTATAAAATTGGGGATTATTCATCTTCCCAATATCATGATAAAGAGTTGCCACTCGGCAAAAAAGACCATTAGCGCCAATCGACTGAGCGGAGCTTTCAGCTAGGTTGCCCAAGACTAAACAATGTTGGTAAGTCCCCGGAATCTCAACAGCAAGCCGACGTAAGAGTTCATTATTGGGATCCATGTACTCCATTAAGGTCATGTCGGTCAAAACCCCAAAAATAAACTCCAACACAGGAAGAAGGCCAACGACAATCACAGAAGTTGCAAAAAGAAACACAAATGCAGAGGCAGTATCTGTAAAGAAAGAATAACTGCCTAGACGTCCCTCGCTAAGAGTATATGCATATAAAACAGGAATAGCGCTGAGCCAAGATGTCATGCATACTTTAAACACCTCTTTGCGCTTTCTTAAATTACGCGTCGCGATGATCACGACAATCGAGGTCACCAAATTCAAAATCAAAAACCTACTATGCTCAACGGCCAAACTTACAGAGAGGATAATCGACAGAAACGTCGCTGCAAAAAGAGCAGTCCTTGGAGACAAAAGAATACAGATCAAAATCGTAGCAAAAGGAGCCACAATCGGATAGCGGATCGCCTCGATGACACTGCTTGTGCTTTTTAACAGGCCATATTCCGTCAGTTTGGCAAAGAGCAACGTTAAAAGGACAATACAGACAAAAAGAGAAATTTGCTGCAAAGAGCGGATAAAAGCAGGCTGGCTGATCCGAAAATACAAAGCTGAAATCACAACAAATATTAAAGATAAGATAGAGCTAGCAATAATCGTTAAAGGATCCCAAATTTTCCGACTTTCAGAAATTGCTTGCTTCATCGACTGCATCATCGTCAAATGGCGCGATGTGACAAGTTCTCCTTGGTCAATAATTCTCGCCCCAGCTCGAACAGTTGTCATTTTTTCTGCAACCGTATGGCTTACCTGAGAGCGAAGAGACCTTTCGAGGGCAACATCTTGCGAAAGAAGCCATTTTTTCTGCTCAAAAGCAGAGATGACATAGCGCATTGTCTCATCTCGAAATATATGTTCTAAAACTAATACTTCAGTGATGTGATCCCAAAAAAACTTAGGCAGCCAGTCTGGCGAATCTAACTGCTCTGGAGCATATTCCATGTAAGAGGCATCGACGATATTCAGCTCCCGGATTTTTTGCAACGTGCGGGCATCTGTAAACCGAGCTTCAATCAGCAGCGTCTCTATCTCATCGGCTGCTTTGTACATTTCTTCAAATGTGCTAAATGGCGCTGATTTGCGCCAATTTTGATCTCTAATTAAAGAATTTTCTAATTCGTAGCGGACATCGCGAATTTGCTTATCATCGATTTGAAATACAGGCCCGATATCTTTCGCAGCTTCCTGCTTTAAGATAATCGTCGCTTCATAATCGGGGAATTCAAAATCAACTTGCGCGACCGTATACCTGGGAGCGATCCCATTGAGCTGTAAAATCTCAAGGCGAACTTCCCTAAAATGCAGAAAAAGAGCTAGACAAAGCGCGCAAACAAACCCGACAACCAAACGCCACCCTCTATTATTGGAGGAGAGCCAAGCTTGCCATTTCTCATGTAACTTATCAGATTGCTTCATGATTCCCATTGTAACAAATTGTTGGGAATATACCCAAATTTTAAATCATCTTGGGCATAGAGCCAATGTCTCGGAAGAGCTCTATAGGATGTTGAGAAGCGCTTGCAATATTTTTTGCTTTAATCTTTTTTTAAGAAAAAGGGTAGTCTTTATATTCGAAAGAGACATTTTTCAGCTGTTCTTCTAGAGACCAATTTTCAGGTTTATTTTTTGAAAAGAACCATTTTGCACCATTTTTTATCCATTCCATTCGAAACGTTTTTACATATGCTAGATTACAATCTTCGTATCCAAATTGAACACCACAGCAATTACAAAAATCAAACGTAGGCGTTTGATTATCTTCTCCCCAAGGAGGTTCTTCTTGGATGTATCCGCAGACTCTGCATGTTAAACTACTAAACATAAAAATATTCCAAAGCGATTAATAACATTACTGATCGCTGAATTCATTATTTATGGATTAAGAAATAAGCTCCATTTCACAATACAAAACCATTACATTCCTCATCAACCAATTAACCTGAATTAACTTGTTCTATAAAATCTAGGATTTTGCAATTTAGAATTACATTTCGGACAAGTTGCAAAAAAACAAGTTGAAACATCTTCCCAAATCTCTTGACATAGAGGACACAGCAAATACTTAATTCCTAACGATTGGGCCAATTTATCCTCTTCTGAGACATTCATCTCTTCTTTTTGCATATAATTTAAACAATCAAAAAAAAAGAATCACCCAACTGACCTTTACTGAAAGACACACTTTTTTTTAAATCTTTTTCTGAAACAAAAAATTGAGGGTATTCTTTTAAATCTTTTTCAAACGGCGAAAATCTATCTACAATTTCCCCTAAATCAGAGAACACTTTTTTTTCAATTTCATTTAAACAATTATGATCCAATTCCAAATCGTAAGAATAATAAAATTCATCGCAAAAAGTCGAAGCATCGATCTTCTCAGATAGGTACATATCAATAATACTATAAATATATTTCTTATTCACTTTATTAAACATTCGCTTTACCAATTTGATTTATCCAGTAAAATCTCAATCAATAATTTCGTCTGGTCTTTCATGTCATTTTTTCTTTGATGATATTCGCCTCTTGTATCGTTATCCCAATGCGTGTTTGAAATTCCCATTCGTCGATCTCCATTGCAACTTCATGGAGACATCGCTTTAAGATAAGTACTTCTTCATCTCTAAAAATATTCTCTTTTTTTATATCTGCCTCATATGCATTAACTTCGTAGATTGTTATTTTCTTCAATAGTGCGTATACTTCTTCGTATGAGAAACCAATCTTTGATTGGATGTCAATTTTTATACCATGACATACCTCATTCAATATGTTCACTAAAGGCCAAAGTTGGTTCCATGACATTTCTAACTTCTTCATTATTTTAGTTCCTTTAAAAAACAATCATAGCCTGCAGCAGGCTTAAAAGCCGCCCCCTCTCTACACCTGTCTTTGACAGATCAGAAGCTGCTCGATGAAACCGATTTAAAGTTATAGGAGATTTTGTACTTTTTAACAAATATTCGGATAAATTACCAGCTCCACTAAAGGCTTTCCTTCCCCCTTTTTATGAACCCAGCAATATTTTTAACTATTCTGAAAGCCGGCATTGCATAATCGGCCATCTTAGCGGATATATTTCCTGCTTGAAAAGCGGAACTGTTTACATCCATGCGGCCAAACAGCGTTTGCTTCAATCTTATGAGCACCTAACTCAAAATTGCTCTGTGAAAACTATCGCAAAAACAACATTTTTTTTGAAGAAACTTCATAATTCTCTATATAATTTAGAGACTCAACCTTACTTCTTAAATAATAATCATTCAACGACTCTTTTTTGTTTTTTTCACATAACCAATTATCATAAACTGGAATTAAACAATCTTCTGTTAATTCATAAATATCTCCACCCAAAATACCTATTTCATCTTCCTTGATATCATGAATTAACTTTTTTGCTGCTTCCTGAGTCCAAGCTAAATCGTTAAGACCGTATTTCTCTAAAGAAATAGGGTTTCTAGTAATTTTTTCTTTTATTTTCTGGTTTAACATATTAAAAATCAAAAGTTTATCTTTTAGGAACAAATAATCTATGGTTAATCAACATATCCTGTTCTACAATCCATTCAAAATGCCCATCTACTTCTTTATGCTGGACTTTGTCCATTTGAACACACGAAATTTAGCTGAAATCATCATTTTCTAGCTGATAGGATATGACCCATTCAGGCTTTCGAGATTTTATAACCACATAAACTCCAAAACGAACTGTTCCTGGAAGAGAATGATATACTTTTTCATCAAAAAAATCTTTTTTACTCCAAATATTACCAATAGATTCGCCGCACGAGTTTAAAACCATCTCATCTTCATTTACATTCATAGCCCTTAATAATAATGCTGTAATTACTTGGTCATCAGAAAAACCACCAAGATCCATTGCTGCATCATCTCGTTCAGCTATAGAAGCATCATCATCAAAAAGCAATTCTATTAACAGTTCAATTCTATCTTTCATTTTTTAATTTTCTAACATCTTTCCAATTATATACAGAACAAATCTCAAGGGCTTCTCAGAGCATTTTTTGATAAAGTCAAAAAAAACTACATTAAGAACATGCCTATTCTCTATATTCAAGAGGAATATCTTTGAGATGTTCTTCTAGAGACCAATTTTCAGGCTTTTCTTTTGGATATTTCCAATTCGCTCCCTTTGAAAACCATCTTTTTCTAGAACTTTTAATAGCTTCTAGACTACAATCTCCATAACCAAATTCTACTCCACAACAAGCACAGATAATATAATTAGGACATTGGCCATCTTCTCCCCAAGGAGGTTCGTCTTGGATGTATCCACAAACTCTGCATGCTAAATTATCAAACATAAAACATTCCAAAGCGATTAACACTCTTATTGATCACTGAATTCATTTTTTATAGATTCAGGAACAACCTCTGGTTTATAATACATAACAAATCCAAAAACAATTCGTGGAGCAAAAGCAACCATTTTTCTAAATTCGCTTTCATTAAAAATATTTAATGCCACACATATTTCCGCTAGTGATTCCGCAGATTGGTCTACTATCATATCATCTTCATTCGGATCCGAAACAATACTTGTAAGAGCCTTTAAAACTCTAATATCTTTATAGGATCCAAGATCAATTGCAGCATCACTCCTCTCATCATATCTAGCTGATCTATCCAGTAAAATCTCGATCAATAATTGCGTTTGATTAGTCATTTTGAGAGGCTTTAATAAAAGAATAAGCGGCATGCTTTGCAATAGGAGCAAGGTCATCAAGTAAAGCTACATCATATTTTCTTTTTTTTATTAAAATTGCTCCTATCGACTCTCCACATGAAGCTAAAATCATTTCATCTTCGTTTGGGTTAGAGGCAACTTGTATTAAAGCAATTAAAGCTCTCTCATCACTAAATCTACCAAGATCCATTGCTGCATCATCTCTTTCATCTTCTCTAGCTGTGTCACTTAAAAGGATTTTCACAAGAAAATCTATTTTATCTGGCATATTTAACTACCTTCTCTTAATAATAAGAAAAATTCAATGGCAAATGAGTTCCAATTTCCTCAGTACCTATTTGTCCTGTAAAAGGATTAATGTAATGCTTTCCACCATCTTTTAATTTAGCATCAAATCTTGGAATATAACTTCCACTACCTAAACCTTGTTGAATACTTGCTTCAGGTTTTATTTTAAGATGCCATTTAAAAACTCCATCTTCATAACTTCCCCATTGTTCAGGTCTTCCAGCAGGATTTGGCAACTTCTGCCATCCCTTACTTTTAGCCCATCCACGCAAGGTTCTAATGTTGTTCTGCCCTGTCTTTGACAGATCAGAAGCTGCTCGGTGAAACCGATTTAAAGTTATAGGAGATTTTGTACTTTTTAACAAATATTCGGATAAATTACCCGCTCCACTAAGAGCTTCCCTTCCCCCTTTTATGAATCCAGCAATATTTTTAATTGTTCTGAAAGCCGGCATTGCATAATCGACAATCTTACCGGATATATTTCCTGCCTGAAAAGCAGAACTATTTACATCCATGCGACCAAACAGCGCTTGATTCACTCTTTGGTGCATTTGATCAAGCCATTGGTCGCTACTCATCGGTCTAGGTTGCCCATTAAAAGCATAGGCCTGAGGCATGATTCCAGGACTCAGAGAAGTCATGAATTTTAGCGTTGAAAAACCAAAGTCCACGGCATGATGAGCAAGTCCTGCAGCAAATTGACAGCCGCTTTGTCTTGCCTCTTGAGGGAAAAATGCCCCCGGCGGCCTATTTGTCGTCCAAAGACCATAGTCATCGAGGTAGATCAGAGGGTCATTATGGACAAACGCGTAAAGGTTCATCCCATCAGTGAATCCTTCAGGATCGGGAGTTTGCCAGCGGCCAAGCTCAGGATCGTAATATCGCCTTCCATAATAGATAAGGCCCGATTCATCATCTTTTCGTTTCGAAGAAAATCTCCAGGGATTCCCTACTTGACTGTTTGTCACTTGATGATCGGGAGAATAAATCTTCTCTTCTCCAAAGGCAGAATAGCGATAGGCTTCTACTAGGGTATTATCAGGCTTTACAAGAAAAGCGACATTGTCGCAAAAATCATGAAGAGGCGCATAAAGAGTTTGCCCTAATTCCAAAGCTACAGCTGATCCGATTTCAGCGTGAAGCGTGGATCCTAAAACTCGAAGTTCTTGTAGATCTCCTGTTGGAGACACCACGCCAATCTCATTTTGCCCATCGTAAAGGAAACGCTCGCTCGAAATAAGCTGCCACTGATTAGACACTAAAGTATAGACATGTTTCGAAAGCCTGCGATGCAAGCCATCATAGGTAAATACCAAACGTGAAGTGTCTTTAGTTATTTCTACCAATCGGTCCAAGGCATCATAGCGAAATTGCATCCCCTGTTTCGAAAGAGGGTTGCCGTTTAGATCATATTCAATGGTTTGATCTTCTACCTTAAGAACTTGATTCAAATCATTGATCCGATAGGCGCTATTATTTTTTTGAAGTCGATTATTATGAGAATCTGCTCGATAGCAGTTTATAAAAAGGCCTGTCTCTGATTCTAATTGTGAAAGATCATCATAAGTGTACTCGGAAAGATCAAGACCAAGAGGAGAATTGGTCTCAAGCTTTAAGATATTGCCACGAAGATCAAATTGTAGGGCTCGATAAGAAGCAAATGCGTTCGATTGTTGGTATTTCGTTCCAAGTTCATTATAGAAAAATTCCATAGATCCTAAAGAGCCAATCAACTGCTGCTGAAGAAGATGGCCACTTAAGTCGTACGTAAGATAGTGATGTGCATAGAGCACTTGCCCAGAAACATCGATGCGAGCCACTTCCCGTAAGCGCAATGGATCGTAGAGGCAAGAAACGCCGCTTCCATCTGGCAATGTCAAAAGAATACGACGATTCATGGCGTCATAGGCATTTTGTAAAGTGAGGTCATTAGCCAATTTCTCTTGGATCATTCGTCCAAAGGAATCATAGGTACGAGAGGTTGATTCCTGAGTGAGAAGATCTTTAAGTTCTAAAAGCTCCCCTACTCGATTATGTTTATAAGCATAAAGACAGCTCTGATCGGAGGAGCCAAGAGTTTTTAGGTGTCCAAGATGATCATAGGTTCTCTCTATGAGGATGCCGTCTGGTTTGATTGTCTGAAAAAGCCGTCCCTTAGGTGTATATGTGTAGCGTGTTGTCTTGGCATCAGGCGTCCCATAAGCCTCTGAGAGCAAAATTTTCCGATTCCTGGCATCGAATTGCCAATAGGTTGTAACTGAGCGCTCAAACTCTCCAGAAGCATAAATATCGCTGACTTGCATCGTCAGATTAGAGTTCGGATCCCGATAGTAATGTTCCAGATTCAACGTTCGATCTGTTCTTTTTTCTGTAGAGGAGATGTTGCCAAACGGATCAAACAGATCGATGGTTTGTAGCCCCATTGGATCTATTTCTGTTTTTTTCAGCACTCTTTGTCCTAAAGCGTTCAAAGCATTCTCATCATACTGCGTTTGAGTCATAGAGCCGAGCTCATCGGTATGGCAAGTCAATCGCCGAAACGGATCGTAGGCAAATGTCTCTTTGACTGTTTCTTGATGTGACCAGGTAATCACTGCCGACTTATTCGAATCAGCATCATATTCATAGAATTGTTGGGAAAGGATATGACCCGATAGATCTTCTTTTCTCTCTTCGATAGGGCGATCTAAAAGATCATAAATAGTGATCGCTACCTCCGTTTGATCCCCATTGATCGCTTTTGTGGAATGAATCCGATTTAGCGCATCATAAGTCCATTCAGTCCTACTGGTTCCATGATCTTCAGCAATTTTCCTTCCTGCCCCATCATAGAAAAAACGGGTAAGCCGGCCTTCTGGATCTTCCATTTGTGTAAGAAGAGATCCTTTGTACAAAAATCGCTCCTGAGAGAGGAGCTCGCCTCTCGGAGAGCTCGTGGTTTTAGAGGTAACAGCGCCTAATCCATTGTATGTATAAGAGATAACAATCCCTTCTTCATCAGTTGTGGTTTTGAGATCTCCATTGGGATAATACATGTAGCTTTCTTGGGCGCCGTCTGGATGAATGACAGAAGTGAGTTTCCCATAAGCATTATAGCGCATCAGGGAACGGTTCCCATTAGGATCCACCTTCACAATTTCTCTTCCAAGGGCATCGAATACTGAAGAGAAAACTACAGGAATTTTTCGAGAATCTGGGGAGAGAATTGGCGGTTTTTCTACTTGTCTAGGTTGATCGACAAAAGCATCATAAGTATACACAGTTGATAAACCAAATGGATCCATCTCTTCTGTACATCGATCCAACTGATCAAATGTTCTCCTTGTAGAGTGGACAGTTCCCTCATCTCCTTTCTCTTCGATTCGATACAGCCGTCCTTCAAGATCATAATCCATTTTCTTCTGCAAACGCTGAGATCCTGAAATCGTTAAAGATGGTTGTCCTTTAGAAGTAAAGTTTGCTGTTGCTATCTGTCCTAAAGGATTAGTTTCTGAAAGAATATTTCCCTGTTCATCTACTGTCCGAGTAATGGCAAAGCTGAACTTTCCATCAGATCCATAAACCTCCTCCCGATTAACATGGCCAATCTTGTCATAGAAGAGCTCGGTTTTCTTCAGCAGTTTCTCCGCAGTCCCATCCCAATACCACTCTTCAATCCATTGAGGGCAATGGAGAAATGGAGCCTCTTGACGCAAGAGATAGCGCGTTATCTTCCTTTGAGTCACTCCCACAAAGCAAAACGCCTCTTCCGTCTCCCCATCATCGAGAATCTTTTCAATCAGATTATTCGAGTCATCATAGAAAGAAAATTCTCTCAACAGAATTTTGTTTTGTCCAAATGTATATTTTGCAGTAACGAGATTCGTGCCTGGCAAATACTGGTACAAAAAGACCTTGCCATCATCATGCTCTTCTCTCAAGAGCAGGTTTTTCCCGTCTTGAGAAAATTTGCGGCGGATCACATACTTTTCATACTTTCCTTGTCCTGTCAAATCTCCTTCAAATGTTTCTACTTCAGGATTGCCATAGGCGTCGCTTTCAAAAAACTTTGCATAAAAAAGAGAGCCATTGCCATCTTTCAGCTCAATTCCCCTAAGTCTTTGCTGATCGGTCCAATGAATGAGCTTTTCTTTGACGAGTTTTTCCTCAGGATTATACCACTTAATCTCATCCATGAGGAATTTAGGATTGAAATGATAAACGATTTTCGCACCATCAATGCTCCGAGCTACCGTTTGGCCTCCTCTTTTCTCTGGAATTGGTGCCTCATAGCTCATTTTATAAAGAGGAAGAAAAGCATCTTTTTCTCCTGTCGGAAAATAGATGGCGTTGATTCGAAGAGGAGACCCTCCATAAGTACACTTATAAGGAGCCTCTTTTCCAGACATGCTCTCCATCTGCATTAAGCGGCTATGTCCTACATTCTCGAAACGATAAAAAGGAGAGCTTACAGAGGATAAGATAGAAGGAAAGCGAAGAGGAGGTTTACATTTAACGCTATAAGGCTTTCCTTCTGGAGTTTTATCTCGAAACACTTCTGCCCATGTTTTTTCCTGAAGGTGGTAATGGGCATACTCCCCTACATGAGTTGTAAAATGGAACTCAGTATCCCATCCATACACGAGACTCCCATCAACCGTCAAAGAGGCGTAGACATAACGCTCTTTAGGGTCCAAACTTTCTACGCGCTTTAATTTAAATCCAATCGCTGGCAAATTTTTGGAAGCAGGGCGATAATCTTCATAAACATACCGAAGAATTTTACCATTAGGCAGAATTTCTTTATGAAGAACATAATCAACCCGAAACGTCGAATCAAAACGCGAAGAGTACGGTGGATGCGGGATATAAACTCTCGTCGTCCCATCAGGACAAGAGACGATGATCTGCTTTTTTTGGCGAACCATCCGTATATTGCGAGGATCATAACTTCCACTTGGAACATCCCCAGAGACATTGTTCATCCCGTAGGTCTCTGTCAGTAAAGAAGAGCCTTGTTTTGATACTTTAAAGGAGAAGATTGCTCCATTTGCTTCCACGAAAATAACTGTCCGCTCAGAGGAGTGTTCATGATGCCAAACAACCATCCGGTGATGAGGAAATACCCGCCATCCCGCCTGAGCACCAAATACACTTGCCTGCAAAGCAAACCAATAATTGCCTTTTTGATTACAATACTCGAGCTTTGCCGTACGGTCTTTTACTTTGCGCTCTTTGTTACTTAAACCTTTACTAGATACTGGCGCAGGATGTTCTGGTTCAGGTTCAATCATCAGAGGAACATACACTCTATGGAGTTGCACATCTTGAGCACCTCTCGCAATGAGATCTATTTTGCTGGTGATTAACTGCCCGCTTAAAGGACTCACAATCCCAGCAATGAGTTCGTCTCCATAGATTCCTGCCATTTGTTCAGGCGTTGAAGAATTAAGAGAAGTTGTTTCCAAATCTGCATTCGCAAATACAAAGCTAAACGCCAACCAAAAGAACAAGAAATATCTAACCATAGATCCCACAAAAATATTAAGAAGATGATAGTGAATATTTTTCTTGTTATTTTCAAGAAATTTTAACTAGATCAAATCATTAAAATATATTTTTTACATTCCTCTACTATCGCCGTCAGGCGAAGGCAGAGAAAAATCAAACAAAAAAGGATTCTAAAGGACTCCGTCCTTTAGCGGGGTTTGGGGCGGAGCCCCAATGTGAGACGTTGAATAACTCAATATAGAACTAGACAGCAAAACTTTCTTACTTCATACTTTTGTATATATCCCTTTGAAGGTGTGGCATGGGAAAACAATATCAAATTCTAGCTCGTAAGTATCGCCCACAAAAGTTTATTGATGTCGTAGGCCAAGAAAACGTTCTTACAACACTCAAAAATGCTCTGCGGTTCGAACAGGCTGCGCATGCTTACTTATTTTGCGGCTGCCGTGGAGTTGGGAAAACCACCCTCGCTCGTCTATTTGCCAAAGCCCTAAATTGTTTGGAAAGAGGTCCAGATTTCGAGCCTTGTAACCAATGCAGTTCTTGTCTCGACATCAAATCTGGGCAATCGCTCGATGTCATAGAAATTGATGGAGCTTCCAATCGGGGCATTGATGACATTCGCCGCCTCAATGAAACAGTCGGCTATGTGGCTACTCATGGAAAATATAAAATCTATATTATCGATGAAGTCCACATGCTTACAAAAGAGGCTTTCAATGCCCTTTTAAAAACTTTGGAAGAGCCTCCTGAAAAAACAAAATTCTTTTTTGCCACAACAGAGCCCCATAAAGTTCTTCCTACCATCATTAGCCGCTGCCAACGATTTGATCTACTCAGACTCGATTCAAAGCAAATCTGCGATAAACTGGCCCACATTGCTACAGATATGCAGCGGGAAGTAGAGCCTGAAGCTTTGCAACTCATCGCCTCTTTTGCGGACGGTTCTTTGCGCGATGCAGAATCTCTATTCGATCAAATCCTTTGTTTTTCCCCTAAAGCGGTCTCTTTGAGTATCGTGCGAGATGTATTAGGACTTGTTGCTGAGGAATATTTTACAACGCTCGATGAAGCTTTTACAGAAAGCCGGCTAGCTTATGCTTTTGAATTAGTAGAAAAATTATTTCAAGCAGGCAAAGACCTAGGCCATTTTTTAAGACAGCTGGTCGACCATTACCGCTTTATTTGCCTATGCAAAACTTTGCCCGAGGAAGCGCTGCCCAATTACGTCAGTAAAAGACATAAAACAGCCTCCGCAGGATATACGCAAGCTCAAGCCCTTTATATTTTAGATCTGTTGATGAATGCAGAGCAAACCATGCAAAAGAGTGCCTTTCCTCGAGTAACGCTCGAATCGACTCTTTTACATCTTATCCGAAGCAAACACAGAATCCCTATTGAAGCGATCGCAAAGCGCCTTCACGCCTTGGAAGAGGCTCTAGCAGCTGCAGAATCTACAGCCGCCCCAGCAGCTCCTGCTCCTGTCAGCGTATTTAATGAACCCAAAGCCCCTGAGATCACACACACGAATCATCTGAAAAATCAGGATTTTAGCAAGGAAGTTTCTCAGAATTTTTTATCTGTAGCAGAAGCCCCTGTCCGCGCGCAAGCCGCAAGCGAAGAAAAAAATTCTGAGCTGCAATGCACACAGCCAGAAAGCACTGATTTAAGTTCTGCCAGCCTAAAAGAAATTCCACCGGTCCAAGCGCCCAGTGTATTTACCCATCAACCTCGAGAACCTCAACCTGACAGTTCTCCTGAAAAAAAAACATTTTGCGCCCCTAGTGTCTTTGCCTCACCTCAAAACACGGAAAGGACTGCACCAAAACATAAGAGCCATTACGAAACAATGCTCCGTTTTGCTGCAGTAGAACTGGAAGGAACACTTAAAGAATTATAGGAGAACCCCCATATGGGAAGCGGATTTTCAAAAATGAAAAAACAAGCCCGAATGATGCAACAGCAATTCGGACAAATGCAGAATCAATTAAAAAACACTCTTGTTGAAGGCAGCGCAGGCAATGGCCTAGTAAAAATTGTCCTCGATGGAGAAAAGTCGATAAAAAAAATCACAATCCAGCCAGAGTGCGTGAGCCCAAATGATATTGAAGGACTACAAGATCTGATTATCGCAGCGTTTGAAGATGCTGCAAAAAAAGTAGCAGCCTCTCAGCCAAACATGCCCCAAATTCCAGGCTTTTAGAAACCCGATCACACATCGGTCGCTTTGATTAAAAACTCTCTTAGTTCTTGAGCGATGGTGTATTCCAAGGCCTCTTCAGCAAGTCTACAGGCATCAAGAATACGCCATTTGCGAATTGTATGTTTTACAAGGGGAATATGACGAGCTGAAACAGAAAATTCCCGAATCCCAAGTCCTAGTAAAACAGGAACCATCATCGGATCCGCAGCACTTTCTCCACAGACAATAACTGGCTTAGAGCATCGATTTGCTGCGGTTACAATCATATGGATAAGCCGCAAGATACTCGGGTGGGTCGCATAATAAAGGTCAGAAACAGCTGAATTGCTCCGATCTACTGCAAGCACATATTGAATCAGATCATTGGTACCAATAGAAATAAAATCAGACTCTTGTACTAAAGCGTCGCATATAATGGCCGATGAGGGAACTTCTACCATGCAACCAATCAATACATCAGCCGTTCGAATCCCCTCTTTGTGCAGCTCTTCTCGAATTTCTATCGTTTTTTGGCGAACAGCTCTAAGTTCCAAAATATCAGAGACCATGGGGACTAAAATCTGCACTTCTCCAAAAGTACTCGCTCGCAAAATCGCGCGCAGCTGAGAGCGAAGCAGGCTTGGATAGCGTAGTAAAAAACGGATTGCGCGGCATCCTAAAGCAGGATTTGCTTCCACCCCAATGGTCTGAAAATACCACGCATCAGGACTACTCGGCAAAAGATCAATTTTTTTATCTCCTCCAATATCAAAAATACGAACAACTAAAGGTTTTCCCTTTAAGGCTTTTGCCATCCGGCGATAAATGACAAATTGCTCCTCTTCGGAAGGGAACATTCTTTTTGATAAAAAGAGATACTCAGATCGAAAAAGCCCAACTCCTTCAGCTCCGCTTTTAACAAGCGCATTGACTTCTCTTGGATTTTCAAGATTTGCAAAAATACGGGTCTCATATCCATCTACCGTCTCCCCTCGCAAATGACCCGAATGACTGATCAAGCGATAGGTTTCTAGATGTCCCTTTTTAATTTCTTGATATTTTTTTAGCGTGCTACGTTGAGGATTTGTAATCACAAGGCCTTGAGAGCCATCTACAATAATCGATTGAACATCAAGCCGCTTCAATACTTTAATATCAATATTTGCCACATAAGGAATCCCCTTTGCTCTAGCAATAATGGCCGCGTGGGATGTAATTCCTCCTGAACAGGTGACAAAACCACTCACATGCGTTCCGCTCGCTTCGATCGTTTCAGAAGGAACTAACTCATGCGCTAAAATCACAGAATGGGAAGGAATATCACCCCATTTAATTTTATCCAACGGTCTGAGGTGACCTAAGATGCGCTTAAACACGTCGACAAGATCTTTTACTCGTTCTTGAAAATAATGATCTTTCAAGGTGCTGAATTTATGTTTATACTCTTCAATCAGATGATGCACTACCGACTCGGTATTGCGCTGCAATTCCCTAATCTTCTCCTCAATGACAGTCGTCATTAATGGATCTTGCAGCATCTCCAAATGAGCTCCTAAAATCGCCACGATTTCAGGAGGTCCTTCATGCAGCGACATTTGCTGCAGACCTTCGACATCTTGGCGACTTAAACAAAGAGCTCGGCGATACCTCTCCACCTCTTTATCGATTTCTTTTTTTGCAATCGAGATTTCTGGAATTTCATCATCCGGATTGAAAAAAAAAATCGGAGAGCCAATGCCAATTCCTTTACTAATTGGCAGCCCACGGAGTATGACCTCTTCGGTCTGACCCATTACTTTTCTCCAAATTCCTCATCAAATGCACGCACGAGATTGGCCATCGTCAACTCTGCATCTTCCCCTTCGACCGTCACAGTGATCAGCGAATTCTTTTTTGCCGCCAACATCAAAATGCTCATAATACTTCTAGCATTAATGGTTTCCTCTTTATAAGTAAACTGCACAGATGATTTTCTAAGTTGCAGCAACTTTACAATCGCCGCAGCCGGACGGGTATGCAGCCCTAAAGAATTTTTCACTTTTACCTTATGTATAAGTTTTTTCACGGACAACCCTCTTTTTTGGTCTACGAGCTAGCGTCTCTAGCAACTTTGTATTAAATTCTTTAGCTGAATTATATCCCATATCTTTCAAGCGATGATTAAGAGCTATCGTCTCTAATAATAAAACAACATCGCGCCCTGGTTTTACAGGAAGTAAATGATAAGGGAGACTTACTCCCAACACATCGATGAACTTTTCATCTAATCCTACACGATCATAAAAGTGTTGGTCATCCCATTCTTCTAATTTAACAACAATATCTAATCCCTTATCTGGACGTACGCAAACAGCGCCATAGAGATGAGCTACATTGATAATACCGATCCCTCGAATCTCCATTAAATGGCGTGACAATTCTGGACCTGTGCCCACAAGATAAGAGCCCTCTTTTTTCTTCACTCGGACAAGATCATCCGAAATCAAACGGTGACCTCTTTCAATTAATCCAAGAGCGGCTTCGCTTTTCCCAACAGAAGATTCTCCCTGAATCAATAAACCAACCCCAAACACCTCCACAAGAGTGCCGTGAAGAGTAACGCTCGAACAAAACTGTTCCAATAAGCAAAAAGTGAGGCGGCTTAACAAATTTGTCGCATTGGAAGTCGCACGGAATAAAGGCAATTTAATGTGATCGCAAAATTCCGCCCATTCTTTAGGAATCCGACACGCTCTGGCGACAATAACAGCCGGAGTTGTTGAAGTAAAAAGAGCTTTTAAACGCTCTAATTGCAAAGGAAGATCCAAGGTCTGCAAATAATAGGTTTCTTGCCTTCCTATCACTAACATACGATTCGGGACATGCCCTGACAAAAACCCCGTTAAACTGAGCCCTGGACGCTCTACTTCCGGTTTTTTAATACGCCGAGACAGTCCAGCTCGACCTGCGATGAGTTCGAGTCCTAAAGATTTTCCATATTGATTCACAAAGTCTTGTACTAAATACATAAATTCAGACGCTCATTCCTTGTAAATAATAAACCAACCATTCAAAAAACGTAGGGAAAGCTAACTGTTCCGTCCAGGTTTTCCTATCTGTTATATCAGAAATTGCATAATCAATACCCGATAAATAAACATTTCCCATTTCTGAACCTGGATACCAATCTGCGTAAAAACATTGATACGAAACAAGACCAAATGATTCATAAAAAGGGATCAGCAAGTCAGGATCTACCAACCGATCCTGTAAATACATAGGAACCTCTCCCTTAAGAACCAAATCGATGACATTTTGTCTCGCCTCGATCATCGCATCGACCTGTAAAAGACCTAGTTCAGATAACTTTCCAAATCCATGATGAATCCGAAACAATGACAAAAAGTCTGCAGGAAGATCGTAAGGGATCAATGTTTTAAGACGATCTAGATCTTCTTCTTTACACGGAGGAAGGCCTCGAAAAAAAGAGCTGTTATCTGCAAGACTGTAAACCATCTCGACAGCAAAAGGCTCTTCTTCGCTTTGCCGGTGAATAATAATGCCAATATCATCCAATTTTTCGAAAAAATTCACAAGAGCCGGATAACCTTTTGGATGATAGGATAATCGTTGTAACCATAAATCAGACACAAATTCTATCCGCTCTGCTGAGCTAAGCCTACTCAACTCAAACCAGGGTCTCGGCACACAAGGAGCTCTTTCGGAAAGACTTTCCCACTGCTCATTCATTTCCTCATGCAAGAAAAACACCTCATTGAAATGAGCATCCCCTTTTTCCCTTTCAACATTAAAAAATTGTCGAACCAAAAAATTCATACATATGCCAAATGTTGATTGTGTCACAAAACAAAAATAATTGAAAACAACAAATTATTATGATAAACAGAGGGAACCCTCAACCCTCTTCAAGGAACCTCTATGACTCAACATGAATTTCGTGTTTCTCGTTGGACTCACTTCACATTAGTACCTCTTTTTTTCTTGGTTCTCTGTCCTCCTGCCGTATTCATCTTTTGGTACACAAATACTTCATTGCTCGGATCGTTCCAGGCGCTTGGAGCGCTGATCGTAAAAGAAGGATTGTTCTCTACGCTCGGAACAATTATTGCCCCAGTCGTATTTGGCTCAAAAACTGCTTGGGCCATCATCGCCATATTTGCTGGGATACAACTCCTCCTTATGAAAATAATTCCAGGAAAACCCTTTTATGGACCTATTACTCCAAAAGGAAATATCCCTATCTATAAAGCAAATGGGGTTGCTTGTTTTGCCATCACCATGATCGGATTTATTTTTGCCTCGTTTGGGCTGAATCTTTTCTCTGCTACGATCATTTATGACCATTTAGGAGAGCTCTGCGGAGCTTTGAATTGTTTCAGCCTACTCTTTTGCGGAGCGCTTTACTTAAAAGGCATTTACAAACCGTCTTCTACAGACTGCGGGAAAAGCGGCCATTTCCTTTTCGATTATTATTGGGGAACAGAGCTCTATCCTAGGGTATTCGGATGGGACTTAAAAATGTTTACGAACTGCCGATTTGGAATGATGGCTTGGGGACTTATTCTCTTGTCTTACGCAGCTAAACAACACCAACTCTATGGCCTAGCAGATTCTATGATTGTGGCTGTTGCCTTGCAGTTTATTTACCTCACAAAATTTTATCTTTGGGAAACCGGATATTTACGCTCATTAGATATCATGCACGATCGAGCGGGTTTTTATATTTGTTGGGGTTGTCTTGTCTGGGTTCCATGTATTTACACATGCTCTACTCTCTATTTAGTCCATCATCCGATTCATCTAGGAACATTTTGGGCCAGCACGATCTTCTTTGCAGGAGCTGCAAGCGTTATTATCAACTACCTAGCAGACAGGCAAAGACAGGCGGTTCGAGCTAAGGAAGGAGATTGCCTTGTCTGGAGAAAAAAACCGGAGCTCATTCAAGCAACCTATCAGACCCACACTGGAGAAACAAAGCACACTATTCTACTAGCCTCAGGCTGGTGGGGCCTTGCTCGCCATTTCCATTATATTCCAGAACTAGCTGGCGCCTTTTTCTGGAGCGTTCCAGCCCTCTTTCACAATTTTATGCCCTATTTCTATGTGGTTTTTTTGACATGCCTCTTACTCGATCGAGCTTTTCGGCACGACAAAAGATGCGCAAGCAAATATGGGGAGCACTGGCAGGCCTACTGTGAAAAAGTTCCTTATAAACTAATCCCTTATGTTTGGTAAGAATCTATTTTCAAACAGCTTTTAAGAACTTGTCCACGAAACTTAGGTTTCGTGGGCAGTCTCTAAGAAGCTGTACTAAACCTAGGCTTCATCGATTTTAGTACAGCTTCTAAGACATCTACAAAAACTCTCGAAAGAAATCGACCGTGAAGAGTCCTACTTCTTGGTGAATCGTCTGATCTGAATACAAAGGATCTCGAGAAAAATGTTTTTTAAAGAATTTTTTCCCCTCTTCGGACATGCGATTTAAAAATGAGTAATGGGAAGTTTCTTTATGCATCATTTTCACTTTAGCAGGTCCTACATGCTGAATAATTAATTCGGCATGTTCTTGGAAAGGAAGAACCTCATCATGAGGAGCAAACACCAGGCCTATCGGTATATGAATCTCTTTTAGAGACTGAGGAGGGTAGACAAAACTTGCAGGACAAATCAGAAGCATCGCTCGAATCCGCTCATCTTTTAAGGATTGCTTAGCCTCTTGCACATTGAGCCCAGCTACCATCTCAGGTTGGACTTCAGTGTGCTTTTTCATAATTTGGTTCAAAGCCTCTTCGATAGCGACAACTTGAGCCCCCGCTAATCCGAGGCCCGTCATGCCACCTAAAGAATATCCCACAAACCCAATACGGGCTTGATCTATCCGGTCTGCTAAAAACGGCTCTTCAAGCAATCGGTCAAGCGCAAAGCTTACATCCTTGCCTCTTTCCCAAAATTTTAAACTCGCCAATAAATTAAAGGTCGAGCTCGTATTGCCATAATGATCGACAGAAGCTACGACAAATCCATGACGCACCAATCGGTCAGCAAGCCAGCTCCGATCGCGTCTGTCTCCCCCGTGGCCATGAGACATCATAATTAAAGGAAAGGTCTTTTTCTCTCCCGCCCAAGGCACATCTCTCATCTCTTTAGGGTGAATCCACAAAGAATCTTCTGCCCGTTCGAAGGAATGCCCTGCATCTGATGGATACCAAAGCTCAACAACTACAGGACGGCGTCGAACCTCATCTGTGTAGCTAAAAGTACGAACTCCTATAGCCTGCAAAGCTTCATAAGAAAGCTCTGTCTTTGACTCAGGGGGGAGCTCTTTTGTATATTTACTCGCTGCTTGTAAAGGATACCCTCCAAGCAAAACGATCATCAAAATATAAGAATACATTCTTCTCAACAAAGTAACACCTTTGAACCTATTGGACCAAATAACATATTAACATATGAGAAGAAAAATCGGAAAGGGTGAGATTCGAACTCACGGTACGCGTAAACGCACAAACGCTTTCGAGGCGTTCTCCTTAAGCCACTCGGACACCTTTCCTGAAAAAACAACAATGGTACAGAGAAAGACACTAAATTTCAACTACGAGGATAGCCTAAATTCGCAGAGCGCCAAGTATAAACCACCCTCTCTTTGCGATCTTTGTCATAACGTACTTGAATCGAAATATAAGGGTAAGGATGGTGGTTATCCTCATCTCTTCCTTCCTGTTTTTGATAGAGCTTAACAAAAATTTCTTTGTTCATCCAAGGCGGCGTCGATACACGGGTGTCATCTTTCTCATATCGTTGAAACTCCAAAAATTCCTTTTGTCCTTGATACACAGCCATTTCTTGATAATACTGCATCAAGAGCCCTACAATTTCCAAAGGGCGCTCTTCCATACCTTGCACATAAAAATCTACTTCAGCCCCAATTTGATGTTTGGAGGTTCTGTTTTCCTTTGAAAGGTCAGCATATGTGTTATGAGCAGGACAGCGATGCCCGCAAGTAATGATCACTCTCTTGCCCGTTTTCCTTTGAAGATAATTTAATAAATCGAGCAGGATCGGATACACCCCTTCTTTTCCATGGATCACAGGCAGCCCATGACGACTACACCCATCGCAATCAGAATAAGTCATCAACAGCCCATCTGGGGGACCCATCTCTGTCAGCGAAGGATTTAAAGGGTTTCCCTTACAACGAAAGAACTCTTTGGTAATCCGAGGCAAGTGAACTGGACTTTCCCAGGCATATAAAGACCGAGGAGTATGAGCGGGATTAGAGATTGCATAATAAGATTCATGCTTCGTCCGATAAATATACTCGCCCTGGCAATTGCGGCGCCGAACCTTCTCTCGCTCAGAGTGTTCAAGTCCAGAACAAGAAACAAAAAGAAAACACGCCAGCGCCCACTTTTGCATCATTTTTCGTATATACATGCCGTTTATTGATAAATATTTTATAGTCCGGCTCGAGGAGAACTTCATGCCCGCCCCCTGTCCTTACAAGCTACAAAAGTGGCCATATCCCATTCAAAAATATCAGTTTCACCCAAAAGAAACTGCTTTTCATCTCTCACGCGCATTTGCACTCTTCACACAAGAAATCAATCTCCTTCAGGAGACTTATATCAGATTACAAGAGAAATGGGTAAACGTCAATAAAGAATTAACAAAAAATATAGAAAAGCTCAATCAATTGACTTCTTATTGCAATCACATAATAAAAAACATCAATCAAGGCATTTTATGGATGCATCTTGATGGGACCATTCAATTGATCAATCAGACAGCTTTAATTTATTTAGGCATTACAGAAAAACAGACACTCCATCAAAAAATAGAACACGTTTTGCCACAAGATATTTTAGGGTTTTCGATCAAAGAAGCGCTAAAGTTTGGCCTGGCCCCAAAAATTATTTATAAAACGCTCAATCAAAAAACGTTAGAAATTTCCACCTTTTTCATTTATGAAGGAGCAGCGGCCAATCATGGGCTCATGGTGCTTCTCAAAGATATTACCCATATAGAAGAGCTCCAGTGCAGCCTTCAACGAAACTCCCGGCTCAATCAATTAGGGGAGATGGTCGCTACGATCGCCCATGAAATTCGCAATCCCCTCGGAGGCATTCGAGGCTATAGCTCTTTATTAGCAAAAGACCTCCAAGACTCCCCCCACTTGCAAGAAATGGCTCATTTTATCCTTGAAGGGTCAAAACATTTGGAAACTCTCGTGACTAGCGTCTTACAATATGCCCGTCCTGTACAAATGCAGATTGAGCCGATCGAACTAAGACAGTTTTTAAAACAGTGGGCAAAAAGCGTAACCATGGATCCTGCTTTTCCTGATACGATCAAACTCCAACTGCACATCCCCTTTTCTTCATTTCTGGTATACATTGATCCTCAAGCCATTAAATCAGCGCTCTTGAACCTCGCATTTAACGCAATTCAAGCCATGCCCTCTGGAGGACTCATGACAGTTGCCATATTGCAAAGAGATTCTTCCTATCAAATTGAGATCTCTGATACAGGGATAGGGATGCAAGAAGAAGAGATCCATCGTCTTTTTTCCCCGTTTTACACAACTAAGCAAAAAGGGAATGGACTTGGACTTGTGGAAGTGCAAAAAATTGTCCAAGCCCACCTTGGATCTATCGAAGTTCGCTCTCAGCCTCATCGAGGCTCCACATTTACGATCACTCTTCCTTCTAAAAGGTAATAATTTATGACGATTGAAAAAATCTTAGTCGCCGATGATGAGCGTCTTATGAGAACCTTTATCGCTGAAACTCTCAGACGAAAAGGCAAAGAAGTCGTTGTCGCAGAAAATGGACAAGAGGCTATTGCTAGGTTAGAAGAGGAAAGTTTTGATCTAATCATCAGCGACGTCAAAATGCCCCTGCAAAGCGGACTAGAGGTCTTGCAAAAAGCAAAAACGCTCCAGCCCAGCCCTTTAGTGATTTTAGCAACCGCCTTTGGGAGTATCGAATCAGCCGTCGAGGTGATGCGACTAGGAGCTTTTCATTATCTCATCAAACCCTTTGCTCCAGAAACGCTCGAATCGGCCCTGGAAAAAGCGGAAGAACACGTCCGATTGATCAAGGAAAATCGCTTTTATCGAGAGGAGCAACATAGCGGAGCTCTTATCGCCCACAGCCCTTCCATGAAAAATATATTGCGCGACCTACCAAAAATTGCACAAAGCCAAGCTAGCGTATTTATCACAGGAGAATCCGGCACTGGAAAAGAGGTCATCGCAAGCGCTATCCACGAGCTATCTCTCAGAGCGTCCTATCCTTTTATCAAAGTCAACTGCGCAGCTATCCCTGAAACGCTCATCGAATCAGAATTTTTCGGACATGAAAGAGGGGCTTTCACAGGAGCCCACATGAGAAAAACAGGCCGCTTTGAATTGGCTGACAAAGGCACATTACTGCTCGATGAAGTCACAGAAATTCCCCTCTCCTTACAACCAAAGCTCCTAAGAGCTATCCAAGAGTTGGAATTTGAGCGAGTAGGCGGAATGAAACCGATCAAAGTCAATTTGCGCTTTCTCGCAACTTCCAATAGAAACATGAAAGAAGCCATCGACACGAAAATATTTAGGGAAGATCTCTTTTATCGACTCAACGTTGTTCCCATCCACATTCCTCCACTCCGCCAACGAGCAGAAGATATACTCCCCTTAGCAAACCACTTCCTTCAAACCTTTTGCATCGAAAATCATAAACCTCTAAAAATTCTTGCAAAATCAGCGGAGCAAAAACTTCTCGACTATCCATGGCCTGGCAATGTGAGAGAGCTTGCCAACATCATCGAAAGGACTGTCGTCTTAGACGAACACTCTCTCATCGAAAGCGAACATCTCCATCTCTCACCCTTTAGCTGCCCCTTACCTTCATCATCCTCTTCTCAAGTTTCTTTTCCATCCAATATAACCCTTCGAGAAATGGAAAAACAACTCATCCTAAATACGCTTCAACTCCACCAACATAACAGAAGTAAAACTGCGAACGTGCTGGGCATCAGCGTCAGGACACTAAGAAATAAGCTCCATGAATACGAACGCAACAGACCTCTTGCGTAACTAATAATTATCGCATTTATTTTTTAACAAAACAAATAAAAGATTTCTAGATGAAATATACAGATCATTTTGATACCCTATTTCATCACAAAAAAAGAAAAGGTTTAACATGTCTTCTAGCTTTCAATCGATTTCTTCCTCCTTACCACAGATCAGCTCTACTTCTCGACATCAGGTAACTAGAGAGTCAACTACTGAAGCAGAACCCTTTGTAACATCCCAGCTCGAATCTCATAAAATCGCTCGCTTAAACGATTTCTATTTGTTCCAAGCAATGAAGGATGATGAATTAACTTTAGTGCAATGCGAATTATCGAGACGTGTAAAGAGAAATACTCCCAGCCATTCGATGACCCCTTACTTAGGGTATATTGCTGCTCAAGACAACTTAAATACAAAAATGCTAAACGTCTTTTTAGATGCTCTTGAAACTCTCAAAGAGCAAGAAGTCCATATAGGACGAGGTTACAGAGAACCCTCTTTCTCCAGCTCTTCATTCCTTACGAGAACAGTTGAACAAGAGATCGAAAGCCTCTGTATGGAACGTATACAGAGTTTAAATAAAGCCGTTGAGGAGCAAAACGAAAGAGCTGTGCGTAACATTGTATCAGAAGATAAAGAAAAAGGATCGTCTTCAATGGGAGCCGCATTCTTATTAAAAGCTCTTAAAATAGCTACTTCTCAAGAAAATCCATCAAACAAAATTACTAAAATTCTCTTGTCGACTTATTGCAAGAAAATAACAGCACCCACCCAACATCTCATAGACGCTCCTCTTACTGGAGAGCAAGAAACGGCCCCAGAACCATTTTATCACCGCACAGTGGTCAATTTTCAGCGAGAATCTCTTCCTTCGAACGTTCCTGCTCAGAGACACCCCATCCGTAATCACATAGAAGGACCTCATCCAAAAAGGCGAAGAGTTGAGCCTCCAGCTGCTTTCTTAAGCGAGGACATAACACCTTTCCGACCTAAACAAGAGCAACCGATGTTAAACTTCTTATCGCAACCTCCCTCAAGAGTGGAAGCTTTTACATCTCTTCAAGCTCAAATTGAAACACCTTTCCGACCTAAACAAGAACAACCGATGTTAAACTTCTTATCACAACCTCCCTCAAGAGCGGAAGCTTTTACATCTTTTCAAGCTCAAATTGAAACACCTTTCAGACAAAAACAAGAGCTCGGTCCAACAAATATTCCTGATTCCTTATTGACTCATCGTTTTGTCGGAATTCCGCCTTTCGAGCCTTTCGCATTCAAAGTGAGATATCCAGAAGCATTTGCAAGTATCGAAAAAAATGACAAATCTAAAGTCGAACAATTTTTATCTAACCTTCCCCAGAATGAATGGTTTTCTTCGATTCTTTCTACCATACTGATTTTAGCAGCAACATATGGAGCAAATGAAGTGGCTGAGCTTTTATTAACAAACTATAAAGATCAAATTAATGAAACTCATCAAAAAAATGCCGCTATCGAAGCATTAAAGGAAAATCACCAACAAATAACTATCGACATCATTCAACAAGGAGATTTGCAAGGATTTTACCTCGAGAAGCTCTTAACATCAATAATGACAGAAAAACAAACTCTTTCTTCCGAAGATGAGAGAGTCATTGAAACCCTACTGAATAATAGTAAAATTTCTGATTCCAGCAAATGGGTAATCCTTGAACATTTTGAGAAAATTAACAATAAAGAGCTTCTTAAAAAAGCAGTTCCTTACTATATAAATCGGCAGAAATGCGGGGAGATCATCAAGAAAGCTGTCTTCAGAAAAGACCTTACCTTTATGCAAACGGTGTTGAATAAAGACAGAGACATGCAACCTTCACAGCGAGGACAGATTTTAGCTTTAGTGATAAGAACCATCGACCCGTCTGAAGAGCGCTATAAAGCGTTGCAGCTTGTATTAAATACACAAGAATACATCCCCTTCAAAGACGTAGAATCTGCAATACAATATGGAAGGAAACATAACGATTCAAAACTGCTCGACATGTTAAAAAATTACATTAAAACGTTCCTAAAAGAAGGAAAAGCGGAACGAAACCAGAAACAACAGCTTTCTCGCTTATTGAAAACCATATAATTTAAGGCTTCTATGGCATCTAAAATTCCATCAAACTCATCTTCATCGGTTTCCTCCTCTTCCAGCTCCTCTTCTGCTGGACAAAATGAACTCTCTCGCGAACAAGTCATTTATAAGCGCACTTTCAGCGAAATGACTAGTACAGAAACTTCCAATCCACGGCCGATTCGTCAGTTGCACCCCCTTCCTTCCTCTAGCTCTTCGAGCGATGAAATAGAAGACCTCTGTTCTCTTAGGCTGCAGAATCCAAACACAGCAAGAGAGCCCAAAAGAACAAAAACAGAATCACTAAGAGCTTCTTCTTTAACGGTTCGATCATCTAGCTCTTCGAATCCTTTTCCTAGAAACCTTAAGCAAGAGATCCCAACAAAACTTTCACAAAAACAAGAGCTTCCTGCAAGTTCTTTACCAAATCAAGTTGCTCCACATTTAACTTCGCAAAGCCCCATTGCTACGAGTATTTCCCTAAAAGATAAAGCCTTGGCAGCCATTCAAGTTTCTGATTATGAAAAAGCTAAAGCAATCATAGCTCAAAAAAAAATCGAGTTTCAGGAGTTAAAATGCATAGCGGAAAAAATTTTTGAAAGGACTCCAGTTCTCTCTGCAGGCGCATTGTCTTTGATTCAAGAGATCATAAAGATCTCGGACGAGAAAAGAGAGCTCCTTAATCCAATTTTCAAAGGACTTATGAATGCTAAGACCTCCAATCCCCTAGACCAAAATGTAGTACACAACCTATTAGAAACGCTTTCTCAAAACAGCCGCCTATACAAAGATCCACTAATCATTGAGGCTATCAAACAATCCAAACTGGACATAGCAAGCATGTTACTCCCTCCTGGTTCGAAATATAATATGGGATCAAAGGACAGGGGAACTAGCATCAAAGAATTGATGAAAGGCCACATTTTTAACGCCGATCTTTTAAAAACCTTATTACAAACCACAGAAACGATCCCTGACAGAGATATGAAGATAGCTATAAAAACTGCGGCTCAAAAGAATCATCGAGAAGCCTTGATCCTTTTTAAATTTTGGACTGTTGGGAAACCTTTATCTTCTGATACGTGGCCAGAAGCCTTGCAATACGCAACAGATCCCGTCTGTAGGCGAGTTATTGAGACACCATTTGGCTATTCAGATCTGGAAAAACACTTCGAGGCATTCAAACGAGAATTTCAATAGAAAACATTTTTTCGCTTTTTTGCCTCAGGGATCGTGAAATTTGTTGTTTTACGATCCCTCGGCATGTTCTTGCAGCTCTTTGAATTTCGAGCTAGCAATGATATGTCGATTTTCTTGATATTTTTCGACATATCAAAAAAGCATCCTGACAGAATTTCCTTTACCAATCACTTCTTTAGATGATTTTTATAACCACTTTACGTTAAGATGGTTGTTCTCATTTTACCAGAGGAGAAAATATGAGAATAAATTCACCACGTAGAGATTTAACCAATCAACTCAATCAATCTTTTCAAAACCAACACGTAAATACTACTCAGACTCGAATCGAGCTGTTAGATGCAGCTAAGGAAAGAATCAAACACATAACAGCTGATTTTTCTATCTACGCAGAAAATTTGGGCGTCGGATTAGCTAATCTTAAACGTCAAGAAAAGACTGAAAAAGAGTCTGATAACAGATTCCCTTCTGAAAGGTTACGGATGCTAGAGGAGCATCTTCAAGATCTTTCTCAAGAGAGAGAATACCTTTCTGAGCACCTAAACACTCTTAACATAATTAATGAGTATTTAAATAAAAAAAGACTACTCACAAAAGAAATAGCTTCTAGCCTGGAAATCGCTAATGAAGAACATAAAAAAGCAAACTATAAAGTAGATGAACTAGTTACAATCTATGAAGAAAAACGGCAACTATTAGCATCTTATCAAAACCAATCTAAAACACCTTTACACTATTCGTTTAATACCCTTCCTTCTATGCATGCAAATCTTAAAACCGATAATTCATGTTATTTGGGTATAGAAACCTCTAGTGAGAAACTTGAAACTTCTGAAGCAGATAAAAAAACCTCCTCTGTAGCCAAAAATGTCTTCTCAAATCTAGGTGTGCAGTTCGCTCGCATAAACCCAAATCTTTCAGACGACGCGTAAGTCTCTAAAGTCCCATCATCTCTAAATAGCGACAGGCCAGCTCTAAACAAGCTGGCCAGTTGGGCCCTTTTGGCGTAGAGAGCCAGTGGAGCATATCATAGAAGAGAACCGAGTAGGCTATTTCTTCTTTCATGTCCAGTTCTGCCAAGAGCTTGACTCCTTGTTTCTCGCCGGAAAGAACCTGTAGGTGCTCTATGACTCTAAGTAAACTTTCTTTAAGAGAAGAAAGTTGTTGAGGAATAGAAGAAGCGGAAGAAGGCAAGGGCGCTCTCGAAATGGCTGCATGCATCATCCCTCGAAGATCGTATTCTAGCTGATGCTCATTGAACACTAACTCTAGCGGCTGATAAGGGATTTTGGAAAATCCAATTCCTCCTTCTGTCGTATTGATAAAACGAACGTGCGGATGAAGTGTTGCATAATGAGACAAACTCGAAGATTCCATGATCCAGCGAACAGCTGAATGGACTTTTTTTCCTTGTCTATCTTTTTTCTGGATGAGCCGATCTGCTGTGATTTGGGTGTGTTTTTCTTGCGCTGTTTGTCTTACTCCCACACTAGAGCAGTAACGCTGGTTTGCAGTATAGGCCATATCCATCCCCGCAAAAAGAATCGGATTACATCCCAAATGCTCGAGCGTAGCTACTGCCATGCTCGTCACAGAAATCGACTCGGAAGAGAGCTGATGACCGATAAAAGGCTCTGTCAATCCTAACTCCTCTTCAAGCCAAAGCTGAGAAACATCACCAAATTGAGAACGAACATAGCCAAAAGGACCATTCAGAGTAGAAAAAACATGAGGATGAACTCGTGTCGAATAAAAAAATGGCACTTCAAACATAAAACTCTGTTTAAGACGAGAAAACTCCTCTTCATTTGGATCCACAGCGATGCAAATATGAGGAGTAATCCCAGCTGCACTGCAGGCAGTGATCGCCGAACCGCAAGCAACGATTAAGGCTCTGTGCTCAAGTTTTTCTAACGTTGCGAATGCAGATGCAAGTGAGGGCCCTGCTCCACAGATAATCGCAGGAATTTGTTCAAAAGCTCCTCGAAGAGCGTTTACATAAAAGGAGTTCTTTAAATGAGGCGCGTTAGAAACAAAATTCCAAAACAATTGATACCCATGCAAACGGTCTTTTCGAATGGCCTCAGCAAGCATTGTCTTCCGAAAGAGCTGCTCTCGAAGGAATCGAAAATGGCGCGTATTTTGCGAAGGCAATGCAATGATATCGAGAGTGGTAACGGGATTTTCTTTTGCGAGTTTTTCTAGCGCCTCATTAAGCTCTGCTCTTTTTTGAGGGATCAAACGAAGCTCTACTTGCAAATCTTCTACTAATGGCAAGGCTTGTTCACTCTGCAATAAACCGCCAAATGCCCCCTCTCGATCTTCCAGAAAAAGGAGTTTTCTTTGTGGCGCTGCGTGAAGCCAGGAAGAGAGAAGTTGATACGCTTCGAGAGACAACCCATAAACATATAACACTTCTACATCGGGCAAAGAGCTAGGCCAATGAGAAAAGTCTTCTTGTCTCTTTTCTTCCACTGGAAAAGATCTGGAGAGCAGGCCAAGAAGCGGAAAACGCTCCATAAAGAGCTCTAAATGTCTATACATTGGCCATGCACATATTGAGTTTCATCGATCAAGCCCCCATGTTCGTTAAAAAGCCGATCCATTCCATGGCGAAGCCCCTCTTGAAAGCGCGTGTGTCTTTTCAAAGAACCGTCTGGCCAATAAAGACAGCAGCTCCCATGCAGCTTTCCGGTTGTCCACTGCTCTTCTGTTTTTAGCTGTCCATTTTCATAAAAATACTCTTGCCGCCCTTCTTTTTTTCCTTCTCGATAAAAAAGGGACGCATAAGTAGCTCCGCCTGAATAAAAATAGAGACAGCGCCCTACCTTCTTTCCTTTCCAAAACCAACTTTCAGAAAGAAGCTGCCCCTCCGCCGCATAAAATGTCGATCTGCCATGAAGTTTTGCCTCTTGATAAGACGCCTCCATTTGAAGCATCCCATCAGGAAAATAGGTACGACGAATGGTAAAAGGTCCTTTAGAAGAGAGGTTCAACCCCGCATCTGTAATGATCAAATCGTATTCAGTTTGCTTGTTCATATAACACCCGCTGAAAAAAGAGAATTTGGTTCAAGCGAAGTTTTTCCTCAAAAGGTAAAGGCTGGGAATCTACCTCGAGCTCCCGCTCAAATACAGGACTCCAAATCTGCCAAAGAGGAAATAATAACATCTGATAAACAATTTCCTCGTCCCATATAACCGGCTCTCTTTGCTTAAGCTCTTTTTTACAAAGAGCTAAACACCGCTTCAGGCTCCGCTTCCACTCATCCATTCGATCCAAAGGAATGGCCATCCAATCGAGTCCCATCACCTCTGCATGTACCTTAGCTTCTAAATCTATCGAACAGTTTAAGGAGCTCATCACCTCTTGCAAGGTTTTTTCTTGCAATCTAGCTAAACGAAGTCCCCCTTCTGTTGCATCGATAAACGTTTTATCCCATCTTCGCTTCGCTAATTCATCAATCCAATCTGCTGCCATTAGCCAATCACGCTGCGACCAGGTTTTACGTCCAAACCGATCTTCTACAGAGACAAGTCCCTCTAAAGAATCTACTTTCTCAGAGGCGCCGTATTTGCATTCATTTTCATAGCAAAAATCCATCCCCGTGCAAATAATCGGATCGCACCCAAGCCATGCTGCCAACGCAATCAAAAACGTTCCAACCGTCCACCCTCCATCAAACAGCTCTAATCCTGCCAGCCAGGCTTCAGCTGGATAACATCCATCAGGAATATACAACTGTTCTCCATGAAGAAGCGAAAAATTTTCAGGATTCATCCGACTTTGATAAAAAAAAGGAACTTCCCAAAAGCTGTGCTGCTTAAACATCTTAAAGGGAGCTTTCCGATCAATGGAAGCTGCAAAATGGGGCGCTACCGTTAATTGATGAAGCGCGGCTCCCCCAGCAAAAATAAGAGTTTTTTCAGGGTCCAGGTGGTGCAGGTTTTTCTTCAAAGAAGGTCCACCTCCACAAATAACCGCCGGAATCCCTTCAAATCTCCCCTTAAGCCCAAGACCAGACCTAACATCCGGCAAAGAATTCCAGTGCAAAAAAGCATGTTTCAAAACTGTTTCTCCGACATCAGCCCAATCTGAAAGAATCAAGTGAGCCGCCTCTTTATATTTTCGAACAGCAGACTCAAATTGCAAAGCCATTTCAGGCGCTTTTTCTTGACCTACGAGCGCTAAGGTATGAAAGACAGACTTCCAACCAATTTTTTTAGCTGCCTGCAACATCTCTTGTAAAGAAGAGACCGTCAATACACTGACTTGAGAGTTAGGAAAAGAGCCCCCTATACCCTCTATATCAAGGAAGATCAGCCGTTTTTTAGTATCTGCCTGCAATAAAGGTAGCGAGCGTTCATACCAATGAACATCGACGCCAATCACACAAATCCAATCCGCTTCAGGAATCACTTTTTTTAACCTCTTTTGAAATCAGTTCCTAAGGAGCATCAAACAATAGTGTTTGACAGCTCTTTATAGGAAGGAAGAAAAGAAATAGACTTTAAGCCACCTTGTTCTTGCCAAAACAACTTAAGTTCAGATCCACCTGCAAAGCAGAGGAAAGGAGCACCAATGTGGGCATTGTACCCAAACAGTTGATTTTCTGTCCCAATATTGATATCACCCGCCTTACACTCTATGAGAAGCAAAGGCTTCAGCCCTTCTCGAGTCGAATGAAAACAGACAATATCGATGCGGCGGTTCATCCCCGCAAAGAAAAGATTTTTCTCAACAGAGAGATGTCCTCTCGGATATCCAAGAGGACCCACCATCCTGGTTAAAAGCCGCTGCCTAACAAGTTCTTCAGGGCTGGCAGCGACAGATAAACGCCGCACAAGACAAACTAAATTACTGGACCTCAACGATTCCATAATTTTCATCAGGTCGGCGATAAATTACCTTCAGCTTTTGATCTTCTTCACCACGGAAAATCAAAAAAGGCTCCCCGCCGATTTCCATCTTGATCACAGCTTCATCTTGAGTCAGCATTTTTAAAGGCATCTTCTCTCTAGCCACAACCGGATGCAACGTATATTCTGCTTGCTCTCGGGCAGCATTTTCAGCTTCAATGTCCTCATTGATGATTTTCAAGTCATCAGAAAGCGGCTTGATCACGTTGACATGAATGTCTACCGTCGTTAAATCCTTAAAACGATGCGACTGTAACTTGGTTTTGTATTTACGAATCAGCGCACGAATACGGTCCGTCGCCTTATCGATCGCCGAATAGATATCGCCAGTGCTACCCTGAGCCTTAATATGAAAATGGATAAAATTCATAAAGATCGTACAAGAAGCCTCTAGCTTTTGCGTGTCTAATGTCACGGCCACATCGATGATGTGATCTGCAATCTTCTCAATTTTTTCCAGCTTTTCAAATACATAATTATGAATTGCATCAGTCATCTGGAAATGCTTGGCCACAATCGAAACGTTATAGCCCTGATTATCAAATTTTGTCGATTTCGTCATAACAAACCTTCTTTAGAAGAGTTCCACTATACCAGTAAACTTAAAGGAGTGCCAAGAAAAAATTGCAGAATTTTTAAAATCCAAATCCAACACATATACTCGCTCGACCTCAAAGAGGTCCAAAGAAAACCGATTCAAAAGGAGTAGCTTTGACGCAGCCTAAATCAAAGATTATTTATGATAATTGTATCAACCCCGTTCCTCGGGAATCGCGAAAAAATTTAGCTATTTGTTTTTTTGTCACTAAGCTTTGAGCAACACCTAAAATAAGATCTTGGTATTCTGTATCAGAAATACAAAATCCATCCTTGAAATTCGATGCCAAAAAAACCATAGCTATCATTGAAGCTGTACGCTTATTTCCATCAACGAATGGGTGGTTTTTAATAAGATGAAAAAGATACGCAGATGCCTTATCAAAAACGGTTCGATGCAAATCTCGTCCATTAAAACGCGCTTTTGGCATTTCTAGCGCAGATCGGAAAAGCCCTCATTAAGAATTCCTTTTCGTCCGCCATATTCTTCGATCAATTGATCGTGGCTTTCGAGAACATATTCAAAAGTGACATATGAAATCACAAATCCGCCAAATTTTGCATAAGTTTTTTGTATTTTTTGTTTAACTTATCAAAATTTTCTCGAAAAACATCCGTCTTATCATCCTCAACAGATTGGATGGCCAAACCACCACTCGGATTTACTGAAATTTGAAAGAGAGCATCCTCTGAGATCCCAGCAGCTTCCAATATAGCCTTATCTACAACAATGGCTCGGCTATTACCATGCTTAATTGAGACGCTTCAACATGCCTTACCTCTCTATGCTGTATCCACGATGTTATCACGAAAACAATTGGTTTGCTAAGCTGTTTTTTAATAACTTAAAAATGAAAGAGAAGCAGAGGGATCCTCCTTCTTATTGAGAAGAAAGATCCCTTTTTGAGAAAAACGGATTAGATCTTCCGTTCATTGAGCTCGAGCTGTATCCCAGCAACCGGCCCCCCATTTTCCGCATCAACAGAGACTTTCAATTCTCCTGTGAAAAACTCTGAAAATCCTTTATTTCCCCCCTTAAGTCAATAAAAGAACCCCTTCTTTTGTTAGTCTACTAAAGAAAAGAAGGGGCTGTTTTTGCTAGCAAGTCAATAAAAGAGGGGGATGTTTTGAGTTAAGGCAAAATATGCTCTTGAAAAAAGAGGGAGATCTTATCGAACAAAGCCGAGATCAAGCCAAAGGTTTTAAGCTCGGTAAAACTGCGAGCTGCGCATAAACGTTCTAAATACGTCCACTCTTCTCTAGAAAATGTCCAACCGGGCTGCAATGCATGGCTTAAACAATAACTTTCTCCTCGATGTACATGCAACGCCGAAGCTCCGCATAATGAGCAGGCAGATCGAAACGACAACAGCCCTTCTTGCTGCAACCACTTTAATCGAAACAACATCACCAACACCTCAGGATGCTCAAAAAAAGACATCTGTTGAAAGAAAGAAGACGCCAATGCAAACAGCTCAAAAGAACTCCCCCCTGGCATATGGACTTTTAATAAATCCTGACTGATTTGTCCCGCTGCGCAAAGAGCTCGGTAACTACTACGAAGCTCCAAAAAATGATTACGCACTGACACTTCGAGCAAGAGACAAATATCTCGATTTCCTTTTCTATACACCCATTCTGCCAGGCAAAAAGGAGTCAGCGGTCCAGAAGAATGTTTTTTTTCGATAAGGGAAACCAACCCCGCTTCCGGAGTAAATACTTTTAAAATTTTCTGTTTACCCAGATAAGGAATGACTTGAAGGAGGAGGCCAGGAGATCTTTCTTCCATAATGAAGATGTACTAAAAGTCTGCTGCAGAAACTACTGCAAAGATCGCACCGAAAGGGACTCGAACCCCTAACCACTTGGTCCGAAGCCAAGTGCTCTATCCATTGAGCTATCGGTGCAGGAACAAGAAAAAAGATGCGAAAGGGGGGACTCGAACCCCCACGAGAATAAACCCGCTACCACCTCAAGGTAGTGCGTCTGCCAATTCCGCCACTTTCGCATGAAACAAAGTATGAAATGTAACCGCAAACCGATTTTCTCTTCAAGGAGTATTTTTGAGTATGCTACACTTTTCGATATGTTCAAATGGTTATTCATCGCTCTTGTCCGCTGCTACCAACTGACTCTCAGTCCGTTTGTTGGCTCTTGCTGCCGCTTTTTCCCTACTTGCTCTGACTATTCCATCGCCTGCATCAAACGCCATGGAGCTTTCAAAGGCGCCTGGCTTACCCTCAAACGGCTAGCTAAATGCCACCCCTTCCATCCGGGAGGATGCGACCCTGCGCCTGATGAATAGACCTCTTTAGCTGTTATTTTGGAGGGACTCTTAGAGTCATCCCAGGATAGAGCTTATCTTTTTCCAAATCATTGGCCTTAAGAATCTCGTCCACTTTTACTTGATACTGACGAGCAATTTTCCATAAATTCTCCCCCTCTTGCACCGTATGCATAACCCAGGAAGGAGAGCACTGAACAGGCTCTACTACTACTGCTTGCGGCTGCACGGGGGCCTTCATTACAGGAGTGGAAACAAACAAAGCGATCGCTTCAGACAACTGAAAAGGCTCCATAAGGGGCTTACCTAAATGAGCGCTTAAACGTCTTACACAGCGCTCCCAGACAGCATCGCTTCTCGGAGATTTCAAGATAGCCAGGCAAAAAGGCTCAAGCTGATCCCCTGTCAATAAGTCGAGCACATCGACGATGCCCTGATCATCTAATTTTTTTAATACAAAAGCAAAATCTGTACTCACGAGGAGCTGCGCTGCAGTGGCTGAATTGAGGGCAAGATAACTAAGCAGCACTCGACGTCTTTTATCCACTGATAAATCAAGCATCTGCATTTGCTCTCGGGCAAGGCCACTCAAAATATCCCAGTTGCCTTCAGAAGCCAGACGAATTAAGACAGAAGAGTCTTGAGGCGCATCCGTTTTTTGAAAAAGAAGCTGCAGAGCATAAAAGGGAGAGCTCATCGAAAAAGCCTCCTCTAAGCTGGATTCCCGAGGAAAAGGCGACTTTTGAATCAATTTAAATAACCCCTCAGCTGTCAAAGGCCACTTTTCTAAATAGACAAACCGGATGACTGCTTTAAACTGCTCATCTGTAAGAGCTGGATAAATTTCAATGGTTTGATCTGGACCTAACGACAACACTCTTCTTTGCTGCAAAGAACCTGCCAGAGCTTTTTCTATGTCAACATGACAAATGCTTCCAAGTACAGCTAAAGCCAAATCCCTCTTTGTATACCCTTCTTCCACTAAATCTTTATTTGTCAAATAAGCGCAAAGCTCTCGAAAAGAACAGCGAGACATCTCCCTAATCAAATGGACGTTGGAGGGAGCCAAAGGAACATGCTGAAGATCTGCCCTGGGAAATGCAAAACTAGGTTCTCGATGCTGCCATAAAATAGCGATGCAAGCAGTGAAAAGCCCAACGTTGAGGGCCCCACTAAAAATCAAAGAAATTGTCAGTATCCGAAATTTTCGGATCCATCGTTGCGTAAATGTTGCGTCCATGATTAGTCCATCATATAAAAAAAATAAGAATTTAGGAAGTTGAATTTTCCCCTTATCTTATGATAATGTGGTAGCCAACAACTTAAGCGTGCAAGATGAAACTCCCCCTATCCCTACTAAAATCTTTTATTCACACCGACCTTCCTCTAGCTCAGATTGCAGAGAGCCTCACGCTGCTAGGCATTGAAGTAGACGCGATTGAAAACGAACACCCTCCTTTTATAGGAGTCGTTGTGGCAGAAGTTCTTTCAACGGAACGTCACCCCAATGCTGAAAAATTACAAGTAGCTCAAGTGCATGATGGAGAAAAAATTCATCAAGTTGTTTGCGGAGCTCCTAATTGCCGAGCTGGACTCAAGACCGCCTTTGCACGGGTAGGCGCTCGATTAACAGATTCCAAAGGAGGCTCATTTACGATAAAAACAGCTAAACTCCGTGGGGTCGACTCCTTTGGAATGCTCTGCTCTGCCGAAGAATTGCTTATCCCCACTGATGAAAAAGACGGTATTTTGGAACTCGATGCAGCCCTTCGAACAGGCGAAGAGCTTCTCCCTCTCGTTTGGGATCCTGTATTTGAGCTTTCGCTAACCCCTAATCTAGGATACTGCCTTAGCGCAAAAGGAGTTGCTAAAGAGCTCGCTGCCTTTTTAAACATTTCGGTTCAACCTTTGCAAAAAGGTTCTTCTATCCCCTCAGAAAAGGCGCAAAATATCACAGTATCGATAGAAGAATCTTCTCTTTGTCCTCGCTATATGGGAAAAACAATTGAAGAAGTTCAGATCGGCCCCTCTCCCTTTTGGCTGCAGCAAGTGCTACGCTCAGCGGGAATGCGTCCCATCAACAATGCTGTCGACATCACTAACTATTTGCTCCTTAAATGGGGGCAGCCAATGCATGCATTCGATGCCGATCTATTAAAAAAAGGACATTTATCTGTCCGTTCTGCCAAACAAGAAGGCCCTTTTTCCTGTCTCGATGGGATAGAGCGCCAAGTTCCTAAAGGGACTCTCTTGATTTGCGATGATAAAGAGCCCGTAGCTCTCGCAGGCATTATGGGAGGATCATCATCTGCGGTATCAGAAAAAACCCGAACGATTTTTCTGGAAGTCGCCTATTTTGATCCCACAACCATTAGAAAAGCTTCTAAAGCTCTAAACCTTCGCTCAGAAAGCTCTCTTCGTTTTGAAAAAGGAATTGACCCTGAAACGATGCAGCAAGCGCTAGATGAAGCGTGCGAATTATTTGTTTCTTTATGCAAAGGGCGTTTGTGCAATGGTACGATCGATACTCATCCAGCTCCTTTTCCATCCCGCACAATTCAGTGCAGGGCAAGCCGAGTGAACAAGATTCTAGGCACAACAATTGCCCTTCACGAAATCGAAGAGATTTTCCATAGGCTCCAATTTTCTACAAAGCTCATCGAAGAAGACACCTTGATTGTATCGATCCCTTCCCACAGGTCTGATCTTGCCGAAGAGATCGATCTCATTGAAGAAGTAGCAAGAATTTATGGATATAATGCGATAGAAAAAAAGCCGCCTCTTTATGCTACCACCTCTTTACCTCACGATTCACTGTTTCTTTTTGAAAAGAAACTACGCGGATCATTGACCGCATTAGGACTGCAAGAAATGCTCACCTGCGATTTGATCAGCCCAAAACTTGCGAACTTAAGCTTGGAAACAAAACTGCCTCATATCCAATGTTTACAAGTACTCCATGCGAAATCGGAAGAATATTCAATCCTTAGACCCTCCTTACTTCCTGGATTTCTCCAAACTGTCCAATATAATCTCGATCAAAAAAATCCAAATGTAGCTGGGTTTGAAATAGGGCACATTTATTTCAAAGAAAATGATCAAAACATCGAATTACCCATGGCTGGCCTATTTTTAACAGGCAAGTCGTCGCCACATCATTGGGATCGAAAACCTTCCGATGTCGATTTTTACGATCTAAAAGGAATCTTGGAAAATCTTTTCGAATCGCTCCATCTCCCCCAAATTGTTTATAAACAATCGAATCATCCTAGCTTTCACCCCAAAAGACAGGCTTCTTTCTATTTAAATGATCAAGCTATCGGATCTTTAGGAGAAATCCATCCCTGTCTTCTTGAGCCGCTCGATATTAAGCAGCGAGTTCTTTACGCCGAAATGCACTTGACTCCTCTTTTAGCAGGAATTTCTGGGCAACATCTCATGCGCGCTTTACCCCTCTTTCCCTCTTCTGAGCGGGATTGGACAATTCCCCTGCCTAAAACAGCGCCTATTCAACCAATTCTCGATACCATGACAGCATTTCAGTCTCCTCTATTAGAAAAATGGGAGCTTATCGATCTTTTCGTATCCGACAATATGCAGCATATTACCTTCCGCTTTACGTACCGAGATCCCTTAAAAACGATCTCTTTCGAGCAGGTAGAAGAAGAACATGCGAAAGTTATGCAGATTGTTCTTGCATCATTGCAATAGATCCTACTACTATAAAAGGTGTACAGATCCATTTTTGAAGAGGTTCACCAAATGAAATACGTCCTTCTTGCTGCAGGCGCCGTGCTACTGTCGGCTTGCCAACATTCTGACGATTCCTTAAATCAAGTTATTTCCCAAAAATATGTCCACAAATATGGATTTGACGTCACAGAAAATGAATGGGAAGAGCGTTCTCAAGAAGGCCAAGTCATCACGCTTTTAGCCAATGGCGTGAAAGTCATCCAATCTTATGAAAATGGAATCTTGCATGGCCCGACAACAAACACCTTTCCCCATAGCTCAGTGATCGAAAAAATCATGATGTACGATGCGGGCACATTGCTGAAGGAGACCCAATGCGATCACTCCGGCATCCCCATTAAGGAAGAAATTTTCGAATTTGATGACCGAACAATCATCACCTCATGGGATGACAAAGGCGTTCCTTTGAGTATTGAGGAATATGAGCATAATCTACTCATGGAAGGCAAGTACTATACCCCGGAACATGTCTTGGAATCCACTGTTGAAGCAGGTTTTGGCGAGCGCATTAAAAGAGATCGAACCGGAACACTCCTTTCTCGAGATATGATCGAAAATGGCTGCTCTTCTCAACGAATTAGCTACCATCCTAATGGACAGGTTCATACAATTTCCCATTACCATGACGAGCAGCTTCATGGCGAACAACTGAAATATACCGCCTCTGGCAAGCCTCTTATGAAACTAAACTGGAATCATGGGGTTCTCGATGGGCTGAAAACTGTTTACCGCAATGGAACGAAAATTGCTGAGATTCCTTATGATCATGGATCTAAACAGGGACTAGAGTATCATTACGACGATCTAGGACACCTCACAGCAGAAATCGAGTGGAAGGCAGATAAAAAACACGGGGCCAGCAAATTTCATACAGAAGATACCACTGAAGTAGAGTGGTTTTTTAAAGGTAAAACTGTTTCCGCCCACAAATTTGAACTCCTCGACACTCGGGAAAAGCTCCTGGCTGATCTAGGAGCCATGCAGTAATTTTTTTCACCACAGAGATCGTCACGATTTCTGTGGTGAACATGAGAATACTGTTATTACCCTTCTGGTTTAGCTACTGTTGAATTAGTAGCAACTGACGGAACATCCACAACAGCTTGTATTTCCGGGATCTTTTGTAGCAGATCTGAAGACGCTCCTTCTTCACATTCACCATCTTCAGATTCATTATGGCACTCTTTAAAAGGGTTTTGCTCCGGCCCTTTTCTTAGCTCTTCTTTTGACATTCCTTTCGGCTTCGGAGGGGCAGAACATGCATAACCTAGAAGAATAAAACCAACTAAAATCACGTATTTGCCAATAGACCAATTTGTTTTCACAAAAGCACCTTTTCTTATAACCACATTACACAGCTTCTCACTCTAAAAAATTTCTTGCAATCAGGAAATTTTATCAAAACTCAGAAACAGACCTCTTTCGAAATCAAGGCTCAATGGGAGCCTGCCCCAAGGTCTATGTTCTCGTGGCACGAAATTCGCAGGATAAAAGATTGAAAGCAGAAGGAGCCTGTCATGAAGTACAAAACTCTCTTGAAAAAAGTAGCCAAATTAGAATCCGTCAACGATCAATTAGCTACGGAAATCTCTTATTTAGAAAGTTTAACGAAGTCATTAGGTTTTGCTCAGGGACTAAAAACTCTCAAAGAAGCAGCTTTAGAACTCTTAGAGCAAGATCAGCGTAAAAGCTCTAAGAGAGAAGATGAAGCAAATCCTCCGCGGTCCAATTAAAGGCTTCTTTGGCATCAGATAATAGTTGATCGGAGAGAAATTGTTTTTTCTCCTTGAGTAGGAGCATTTTTTCTTCGATCGAATGAGGGATAAGATATCGCTTTGCAAGCACATTTTTCGTCTGTCCCATCCGATGTGCCCGATCAACCGCTTGAAGCTCAACGGCTTCATTCCACCAAGGATCAAAAAGAATGACGGTATCTGCAGCCGTCAAATTCAGACCTGCTCCTCCGGCTTTCAGACTGAGAAGGAACAGAGAAGAATTCGGATCTTCTTGAAATTTCTGCACCTCGCGCCCTCTTTCCTCATAGCCCATAGAACCATCGAGATAAAGAGGACGATATTCTGCTAAATCTTGTTTCAACAGCAAAAGAAGAGAAGTAAATTGACTATAGACAAGAACTTTTCTCCCTTCAAGGAGCATTTGACCTAGCTCTTCTTTAAGAAGCTCACTCTTAGCGCCCATAAAAGACTCTCCAAGAAGACGAGGGTCGCAGCAAATTTGTCGAAGACGAAGAATCGCTTCCAGAATTTCCATACGATGCATGGAAGCCCCATCTTGCGCCACTTTATGAAGAAGCCCTTTTTTTAGCTCAGACTGGTAACGTTCATACATGAGCTCTTGCTGCTCAGTCATTTCGATCCACATGATCTGCTCTATCTTCTCAGGCAGCTCAAGCGCCACATCCGCTTTGCGCCGCCGTAGGAAAAAGGGCCTGGATTTTCGTTTAATGAGATCCAAAGAATCCGCCCCTGCAAGCAGCCCTGGGAGTAAAAATTGAAACTGGGATACGAACTCTTCTATCCGATTCTCGATCGGAGTTCCGCTAAGACAGAGTCGAAATTTTCCCCGAAGGGCAAAAGCTGCTTTGGCTGTCTGCGTTTGTGAATTTTTAATTGCTTGAGACTCATCGAGTAAGATCACTTCAAAATGAACTTGCCGCAACAGAGCCTCATCGAGACGCAAGATCGCATAAGAGGTGATGATCATTGGAGCTGCCTGCAAGGCAAGAGGATCTTGAGACCGATCTTTTCCTGAGTGGATATAGACAGGCAAGTGAGGCAAAAATCTCGCGCATTCACGGCTCCAATTAAGGAGCAAAGAAGTAGGGGCAACTACAAGGATCGGCAATTTTGTCCGCAGGCGAGAAAAAAATGCCAGAACCTGGACAGTTTTTCCGAGCCCCATCTCATCTGCTAGAAGACCCGAAAACTGCAGCGCATATAAATGAGCGATCCAGTCGAGCCCTTTTTGCTGATAAGGCAAAAGAGTCGCTTTAAAGGAAGGGTCTGCAAGAGCCTCTTCAATCCCTAAACTCATTTTCGTAACCGACTCTTTTAGTGCCTCTTCCCATTGAACCTCAGGAGATTGGGCCCAAGAAGAAAGAAGCGCTATTTTTTGACGGTCCAATAAAAGAAGATCCCCTTCTAGGACTCCTTCTTGAAATACCTTGGAAATAGGTTCGAGCGCCTTATAATCGATTAATCCCACAGAGTTCTCATCTAATTCCACCCACAAACGGTGAGAAAGAGTAGAAAAAAGAGCCTCTTTGTCTTGTTGAAATTTGACCTTTGCAGAAATAGCAATATGCTCTTTTTGTTCTCGAACCGATACATTGCACCCAGTCTGACACAAGACGTTTCTTCCTTTATGATCTATCAGCTCCCACCCAAGCTCTAACAAAAATTGAAGCGTAGAAAACACCTGATCACCAGGACAAAAATAGCGCGTAGCTCCAACAATCTTTCGGAGATAACCTGCCTCTACTAAATCCTTTTCCCAAAGCAGTTCTTCTTGCTTCAAACGCGCCTTACCCCCAACCGTCGGACATAAATCTTCAAAAGCAATACGTCCAATTGTTGGATAATTCATCCATAAATGGGCAAAACAGCCCGTAGAATCTTGCAGGACTAACTGAGGAAACACTTTTATGATGGGAATTTCTTGCTGCACCGCCCACGCAATGGGAGGATCTTCTTCAAGAAATTTTTTCTGTTGGGCCCCTTCCAAGAGAAGAGGTCCCTTCATCCCCTTTTCGATCCAGGTCCAGGAGAGCTCTGTCGAAATCGGTTGGCATATCCTCTTGGAGATAGCCCAATAAGGAGTGCCTGGGAATAGCAAGTCTGCTTCATGAAGTGGAGTCTCTCCTAAATAAGCGCTCACCGTGCAAGAGCGCTCTGAGAGCTTTTCTCCTTTCCAGGTAAGAGGCAAAGGAAGAGGTGAATAAGAAAGAAGTTTTTGCTCAAAAAAAAGCCGCCCCGTTTTAGCCATAAGCAAGATAGCCGTGTAAGATTGAGCAGCTCCCACTTCGATACGCTGAAAAGAGGTCGTGTCGCTATTTCTAGACACATTGGCAGAGCGGAGGTGGATAGGAATCAAAAAAGCTAAAGCATCCCGATCAGCCTGAGTTGTTATCGCCTTCAGGTGATCCAAGTAAAGAATTCGCTTGCTCCCTTTTTCTTCAAGGGTCACAAGAAGAATATTGGGATCTTTTTTCTGGATGCGGTAAACTAGCTGTATCATTAGAGGTCTTTGAGTATTACTATGTTTTGGAATAAATTTTCTGAATGGCAAACAGCAGAAGTATCCTGGGATCAAAAAATAAAAGAACTTGAAGCATCTCATCCCCTAAAACGTCTAAAAACCCTTCCTCAAATGCCAGGCATTGCTGAGCGCGGTATCAAGCGAAAGGGACTTTTTTATCTCCTGCGCCACGACAAAAAAAAAGTATTTTGGCGCCACTTTTTTAGATCTCCCCTTCGCTACACATTTAGGCTCATTAAATCCTACTTGCAAAGCCCTAGCTATAAAAGAGACGGCGACTTTTTTCTCTACGGCCTTTCCTCCCAGGAGAAACTGTTTGAAGATCCAAACGCCCTCTTTCTTCTCGGGTTTTCTTACTGCCATAAACCCTTTGAATGCCCCTCTGGCCGTTTTACAGACCAATGCATCCATGATCCAGAGCACCCAGTATGCCGCCAATGTTTTATCGGCAAATGCGCAAACGCAGCTCCAGCTAACGCTCAGCTCCTCTGGATCCCAACCATTCATTACATCGGTGAAAAAATCTTCGATGCCATTGCAAACAACCCTAAGAGAAATGTCCGTTTCCTCATTACCGCATGCGAAATGTCACTCGAAATGTTCGGAGATTGGGGCAACATGGTAGGAGCCAAGGGCATCGGAGTCAGACTCGATGGACGCATTTGCAATACAATGAAAGCCTTTGAGCTCTCAGAACAAGGGATTAAACCGGGACTAACAGTCGTCCTTAAACACACTGAAGAGAGGATCCTGAATTTATTGCGCCTCGCCAGAGACTTTTATCGATAAGGCTGTTTTCTCTTCATGGCTGCATTTACGAAACGGTTTTGAGCTTCCATCTTCTCGAATCGCGCGAACCCGGCCTTGCTGACAAGCTGAACTGCAGCATCCCCGATGCGCTTGCAAACACTCCTGACAGCAGATAAATAACTCATTACAGTCCATGTTTGCACAATTGCAATAGACGTCGGTAGATGTCTGGCAATGGAGGCACTCGCTAATCGTCGTCGCATCGCCACTTAAAGGAACAACCATTCGATCATCAAAGACAAACAATTTACCTTCCCACTGCTGAGACCCACATTGCATGCCGTAATTGATCACCCCGCCATCGAGTTGATAGACCTCATCAAATCCTTCTTCCTTCATGAGCGCTGAATAGTACTCACACCGAATGCCTCCAGTGCAATACATCATCACACGGGTCTTTTTCGGATCGCGATGCTGTTTTAAATCGTTCACATAGCCAGGAAATTCTCGAAACGTCTCAAAAGGAGGCAATTCAGCGCCATCAAAATGGCCAACCTTCCACTCATAGTTATTGCGCACGTCAATCACTACTGTATCTGCATCTTTCTCACCAAGCATTTTTTTCCACTCTTCGGGAGATACGTGCTCACCTATGCGAGAAAAATCTACTTCCCGATCAATGGCTACCAGCTGTTTTCGATACTTGATGGTCGCCTTGGGAAATGCATGTTCGGAAGCTAAATGGATTTTGTACTGTACATCGGCAAAACGAGGATCTGAGCGCATCCAGGCAATATACTCCTCTGCATGAGGAGAAAGAGCGCTCATCTGGGCATTGATCCCCTGCTCGGAAAGATACAGCCTTCCCATGATGTCTCTTGCCGCAAAAAATTCTTTTTGACGGAGAACTTCTCTATGAGGATCTTCCAATCCCCCCAAATAATAATATGCAATAACTTGATAATCCATAAGCATGAGAGAGTACTATAACTTTGATTTTTCCATCAAGAATCTGTTCTTGGACAGTCTCTAACAATAAAAAAAAGTTGAGACAGAAGCTAAAATATTGTTAGACATATGAGCTACTATAGATCCTAAAAGGCCAACTTCTGATTCTTTTAAAGCGCCATAAGTCATTCCCCCTATAAATGAATCAATAACTTGGGCATGGCAGTACGAATCAGGGAAGATCCCCTTATTCAGCAAGTGAAGAGAGGCAAACAAAGAAGCCGTAAGGACAATCCTGGCGGCAGCAGCTACTTTTGAATCTAACACCGTTTCTTTGCCTGGTATCATATTCTTTAGGATTTTTTTAGGCAGAAATTCTTGGATGGCATACCTCATGATAAGTTCTTCAACAATTGGCCCTGTAAAAGAGGCCTGAAAGAAAAAATGATCGATTTTACTGACAGTAGCACACATCTCTGTCATCATTTGACTCTCATTAAAATCCGGAATCACACCAACTTTCGCAGCCAAACTTACGATCTGTCCTCCTACAAAAGCCTTAAAAACTCCCACTCCAATGGAGAAGAAAAGGTTTTTTAAGCTTACTTTTCCTAGTGTGTTTTCTATTTCTTGAGGAACATGAAAAAAATCCTGAAGCAACTTGGGCGGATTTCGAGCTCTATTACCAGGCGCTACAATCATTATAAACCTCTAAAATGGCAGACAAGATACTACAGTTTCGAATTTCCGCGCCAGGAAGGTAAAGGAGAATTTTTAAAAACTTAAAAACGCCTTCAATTACCCTCTCCTTAAAAAATTTATTTTTCACCCTGCCGACCTAAAATTTTTCTCAAAAAGAAGATTTTTATGAGTTCCCCCTAGTCAAAAAATCCATTCTTAGATACACTCTCTTCCTTTAGTTCGAACCAAATCGGAGAAACAATGGCTCGTTACAGAGGACCAAAAAATCGTATTGCCCGCAGATTTGCAGCCAATATATTCGGCAAAGCGCGCAACCCAATGCTTCATAAACAAAATCCCCCTGGAGTACATGGAGCTAAACGGAAGAAAAAATCAGACTACGGGGTCCAGCTCGATGAACGCCAAAAACTTAAGGCGATCTACGGGATGCTCAGTCAAAAACAGCTTGTCAATGCGTATAAAAAAGCGCTCGTCATGCCTGGAAATACTGCTCACCATTTAATGGAGCAGCTCGAATGCCGATTGGATAATGTCGTCTACCGTTTAAGGCTCGCTCCAAGCATTTTTGCAGCGCAGCAGCTTGTATCCCATGGACACATCCAAGTAAATGGAAAAAAGGTAGACCGTCGATCTTTTCAGGTAAAACCTGAGATGCTCGTTGCTGTCAAGCCCGCATCTAGACAAATGAAAGCAATCCAGATCGCCCAGGAATATGCAAACCGCGAAATTCCTGAATACCTTTCCCTCGAAGAAGACAAGTTTTCCGGCAAGCTGGTTTCTGTTCCTCATATGGACCAAATTCCTCTTCCTTTGCCAGTAAATATTCCTCTTGTTTGTGAGTTTTTATCTCACTCTTCGTAAGCAAATTAAGACTCTCCCTCAGTCTTCTAGGCTGAGGGGTGGTTTTTTCACTTGAAAGATCTCTATAAGCAGCTGTTTTCCTTCACCAACACGCAAGAGATAAAGGCTTCCTAGTAGAGCGCCTAGATAAATTCCACCCAAGGAACATAGCTGTATTCCTTGATCCCATCCTGTCAAAGCAAGGCCCCCAAAAACCCCATATTGCACCAACAAAGTAAGAAATGCGGCCAGACTGGAAGCGATCGTTAAACGACCACAAAGTCGGACGAGCAAAGGAGTCAAGTTGAGCCAGAGCGGCCTTATTAACAGATAGCAGTTTAAGATCGAACTGAGGCTTGTCGCTAATGCAATACTAAGAGCGCCCCACTTAAAGACAAAAACAAATATAGCATTTAACATCATGTTCGCAAGCACCGAAACAAAAGCAGTTCGAGCAGGAACCCAGTAGAGATTTTTTGCATAGAAAGCTTGGGATAAAAGCAGTACAAATGCAGAAGGAATAAGACCAATCGCATAAGCCCAAAGACACTCTAATGTACGCTGCACATCATCTATGGAAAAATGACCATGCCTATATAAGACATTCAAGCCAGCGCCTCCCAAAGCGATGAGCCCAAAAGAGGAAGGGATAATCAGTAGAGCGGCTCTCCTTAGCGCAGAATCCAGGAAAACCTCAAAACGATCCATCTCCTGATTTTGGATAGCGCGAGAAAGAGGAGGGAGGAGAGCTCCTGATAACGCAAGTCCAAACAAAGCTAAAGGCAGATGCTGAAGGCGAACAGCGTACCACAAATAAACAGGGCCTGACAAATCTGCTACTCTTGCAAAAATTGCATCTAATGCGCTATTTAGCTGAGCTGCAGCGATCCCCATAAGCCCCAAAGTCATCAAACGAATCAACTGAAGACAGTCAGGAGAAAAATACCGTCTTTTACATCTCTGAACGCCAAAAAACTCTTTTTTAACGTAGAAAGAGGAAATCACCCACTGAAGAGCAGCCCCAATCGTGACCCAAATGGCAAGCGCCGTAATTGTTTTCGAATAAATAGCAGCTATAATCCATACACCATTAAACACTACGGGAGTGACTGCCGGCAAAAAATATTTTTTCTGGCTTTGCAAAAGAGCCTGATTGAGCCCCGAAAGACAAATAAACAAAAGCCCTGGCAGCATCCACATCGTAAGAGAAGCAATTTGCTGCCAGGAAGGATCTAAGAGATCAAAAATAGACCATAAAACCCCTTCACAAATCAAAATGACCGCCAGACTAAGAAGAGTTAAACTCAAAGCTGCTTCCCGATAAAAATGGACTGCCCTTGCAAAACCGCTCCCCCGAAAAGACTCGAACTGAGGCACAAACCCTGCCTGCAAATTTCCCTCCCCGAGCAATCTGCGAAATAAATTAGCCAGACGAAAAGCCACTAAAAAAGCCCCCACTTCCGCTGAGGAGCCCAGACAAAAGGCCATCGCCATATCTCTGCAAAATCCACTCACCCTACTGATAAAAGTTGCACAGAAAAAATGCTTTGCTGAACGGAGAATTGTATGTATGCTGTCCATCCCAGTAGAATAGGACTTTTCTAAATTCTGTGTAAACGATACTATTTGTCCATGCATAAATGTTTAATCGGCGCTCATACTTCTGCAGCTGGCGGCGCGCCAAATGCCCTCTATGAAGGACAAGAGATCGGCGCTACCACAATCCAGCTGTTTACAAGCAATCAAAAGCAATGGCAAGGCAGACACATTTCTCCAGAAGAAGTGGAAAGCTGGCAAAAAGCTCTCAAAGAAACCGACATTCAATCTGTCATGAGCCATGATAGTTATCTCATCAACCTTGGGTCCCCTTCTCCTGAAGCGGTCCATAAAAGTAAAAAAGCATTCAGCGAAGAGATCAAACGGTGCCATCTATTGGAAATCCCCCTCTTGAATTTTCATCCAGGCGCCGCGACAGGGGCTACCGAAGAGCGCTGCTTAGAAATGATTATTGAGAGCCTCTTGGAACAAGAGGCTCTGCTCGACCAGGGAAAAACCCGCCTTCTACTAGAAACGACAGCAGGGCAAGGAACCAGCGTCGGACACCGCTTTGAGCATCTGGGTACGATTATCAAAGAAGTCCATCATAAAATCCCGATTGGAGTATGTATCGATACCTGTCACATCTTTGCGGCCGGCTACGATATCCGTACAAAAGAGGCCTGGGAAAAGACCCTCCAGGAATTTGACCAAATCGTTGGATTAAAATATCTTTTCGCCTTCCACCTTAACGACTCGATGAAACCCCTTGGTTGCCGTGTTGATCGACATGCGGGGCTAGGAGATGGAGAGATTGGGCTAGAGTGTTTTCAATTCTTAATGACCCATCCAACAGTCAAAGACCTTCCCAAATACTTGGAAACCCCCGTTGGTTTAGAGGGTTGGAAAAAAGAGATCTCTTTATTAAAAAAATATGCAAAAAGCGTGCCTTAATTTATAATAATCGACAAAGAGGACCACTATGCGCACAAAAATTAAAGATATTCTCCATTGTAAACAGCCAGAAGCTCTGGAAGGAAAATCGGTCACGATTTGTGGCTGGATACGCACTGTTCGAGACCAAAAATCCTTTGCTTTTATTGAGATGAATGACGGCTCTACCCTCGCTAACTTGCAAGTTGTGGCAGATTCTTCAAAAATTTCAAATTACACCAATTTACTATCCCAATTAACCACAGGAGCCTCCCTTTCTGTAACTGGATCTCTCGTAAAAAGTCCGGGGAAAAACCAAGCCCTTGAAATGCAGGCGGCAGAAATAACAATTTATGGTCCTTGCGATCCCGAGCGTTATCCCCTGCAAAAAAAACGACACTCGTTTGAATTTCTCCGTACAATTGCTCACCTGCGCCCTCGAACAAATACGCAAGGAGCAGTGACCCGCGTACGCAGCGCCCTGGCTTTTGCAACCCACCTTTTCTTTCAACAAAGAGGATTTTACTACATTCATACACCAATCATCACAGGTTCTGACTGCGAGGGAGGCGGGGAGATGTTTCGGGTAACTACTCTTGAAAAAGGAGGCGATTATTCAAAGGATTTTTTTGGAAAGCCCACTTATTTGACAGTATCCGGACAGCTTAATGGAGAGATTTACGCCTGCGCTCTTTCAGATGTCTATACATTCGGCCCCACATTTCGGGCAGAAAATTCGAATACATCGCGCCACCTTGCTGAATTTTGGATGATCGAACCTGAAATGGCTTTTGCAGATTTACGAGCGAACATGGAATGCGCCGAGAATTACCTCACATTTTGCATCCGCTATATTCTTGAGCATTGCCTTGAAGACCTTGAGTTTTTCGACAAATTCATCGAAAACGGCCTTCTTACCCGGCTGCGTCAAGTTGTAGAGGCCCCTTTTGCTCACCTGACTTACACCGACGCGATCTCCATTTTGCAAAAAGCTCCCAAACAATTTGAATTCCCTGTGCAGTGGGGCATCGATTTGCAATCAGAACATGAGCGCTACCTTGCAGAAGAGCACTGTAAAAGACCTGTGATCCTCACTGATTATCCAGCTCCCATTAAAGCCTTTTATATGAGAGCCAATGACGATGGCAAAACTGTCGCTGCAATGGATATTTTAGTGCCTAAAATTGGAGAGATCATCGGAGGATCGCAACGTGAAGAGCGGCTAGATCTTCTCGAAGAGAAAATCAAAGAACACAACCTAAACCGAGAAGACTACTGGTGGTACTTACAACTTCGAGAATTCGGATCTGTTCCCCATGCAGGATTTGGTCTCGGCTTTGAAAGGCTCGTTCTTTTCGCTACTGGCATGGAAAACATCCGCGATATCATCCCCTTTCCAAGATACCCAGGACATGCCGATTTTTAGTTCTGTGAGCCTATCCGTAATCTAAAGGAAAAGAGATTCCCCAGATTTTTTTCTCTAGATTGCGGATAAGCTCATACTTTTAGTCAGAAAGATACTTTTCAGGATCTTCAGAAAGGGGCTTTTTACACCTATCACTGCATAAGTTATATTTCTTTCCTTTATGAACATAAGTATCCGTTCCGTTTACAGGCCTTCCAGAAACTGGACATGTTTGATTGTTCATATGAACATGCTGTCTATTTGTTGGTCGAATCAAGAAAAGCCAAATAGCAATCGCTAAAATCCCACCAACGATGAGTGCACTCTTCAATTTCATTTTTACCTCAAGTCTATTACTTTTTTATATATTTCCCTCATTTTTATGGATACAAAAAAAAATTCATCGCAGAGATCTAAGTAGCCTTATATTATGAATAGCTTCTTACGAATCTCTGGTATTAAACAATTTAAAATGTTAAATTAAGAGTTTCCAAACGAACAAAGTATTGTTCAAACTTTTTGGAGTTGCCGTGCCTGAAGAAATTGACCTATTAAAACTCGTTTGTCTAAGACTAGAGGAAGCTGGCATAGCCTACATGTTAACAGGGGTCTCTTGCTGCAAACTTCTACGCAGTACCACGAATGACTCGAGATATTGATATTGTCATCGAAATTGATAAACTCGAAATCGGAAAATTCTGCCAATATTTTGCAAAAGACTTTTATCTTGCTAAAACTTCCATTTTAGAAGCAATTGAATATGAAAGCATGTTCAATATTATATACAACAACTCCATATTAAAAATAGATTTTATCATCCGAAAAACCTCATTTTATCGAGGAGCAGAGTTTCAACGAAGAATTCGTACTGAGTTAGACGGCACACAAATTTGGATCGTCTCTCCTGAAGACCTCATTATTTCAAAACTGTTTTTGGCAAAAGATAGTTTTTCTGAATTACAATTAAGAGACATTAAAAACTTTTGGACATCAATTAAGAATCTGGACGAAAAATATATTGGTGATCGGATCCAAAAATTAGAACTCAATACTGTCTATGAAAGGATAAATATCTAATGGACGATACCAGTTTTGAAATAGCTGAAAAAATGCGAGAAATTTTTCGCCTAAAAACACCAGAAGAGCGATTTAAGATGGGATGGTCCATGTACGAAACCTCAAAATACCTCGTTACTCGCGCTATTTTGCAAAATAATCCCAATATTTCAAAAGCAGATCTCCAAAAAGAATTATTTTTAAGTTTCTATCGAAACGATTTTGATCTGGCTGAGCAAAAAAAAATTCTTGCTCACATAGAGAAGATCTTCTCGTAAAAATAAGTCAAAATTTCTACATTGATATGCAAATATCTGAAAAGAAAGTCATGGAATTGCCACGCATTGGATTAGGAACTTGGGACTTGCGAGGACCTCAATGTACAAAAATTGTACGTTTAGCCCTAGAACTCGGATACCAACACATCGACACAGCTTCAATGTATGAGAATCACCAAGCCATTCATGAAGTCATCAAAGACTTTGATCGCACAAAAATTTATCTCACCTCTAAAATTGCTATTAAAGAGCAAGTAGATCCTGTAGCTCCAGAACTTTCAGTGCAAAAGGCTTGCGAGCAGACTTTAAAGGAATTAGGAACTGATTTTTTAGATCTTTATTTAATTCACGCACCAGATCGGACATTTCCTCTAGAAAACATTTTTAAAGCCCTGGAACGATTAGTTCTTGAAGGAAAAATTCGCAAAGCAGGTGTCAGCAATTATACAATTCATCACCTGGAAGATCTGCGTAAAGCAGGCTGCACCCCATTTGTGAACCAGATTGAGTTTCATCCTTATTTGTATCAAAAACAATTATTGGATTATTGCCGTCTTCACCATATTGAAGTTGTAGCTTTTCGACCATTCGGTAAAGGAAAGCTACTAACTGAAGAGCCTCTCTTTGATGAAATAGGAGCCAAGCATCAAAAATCAGGAGCTCAAATCATTTTACGCTGGTTACTTCAAAAGGACATCGCTGTCATTCCAAAAGCTTCTTCAGAAAAACATCTCAAAGAAAACCTAGAACTTTTTGACTTTTCTTTAACGGATGAGGATATGTTCATCCTTGATCATCTGAACAGCAATAAACGTTATTGCCGAGAGGAAAGTCTCGAATATCTATACTAAATTCTTATTGCGATAGATAAGAGCTAAGCGATGCACGCAGTTTTTCAAGAGCTCTTCACTTTGGCTCAAGCAAACTTGTCTTTGTTTGATCTCCTCTTGAATCAGCGCGTTGATCTGCTCCATATTATACAGCCGAGACCTCTCTCCTACCAAAGGATCTACATTGCGAGGAACGCTCAAATCAAACAAAAGACGATTTGTATAGCCTCGGCCTTGAATTAAATATTGACCGGCTTTGCTAGCGCAAATAATCAAATCGAATGTAAACCACGACTCCAAAACATCTCGTCCTACAACAGGATAGGCAAGCTGTGGGATAGTCGCTGGATTTTTTGTACAAAGCGTTATGTCAAAAACCCCTCGACGCATAAAAGAGGCTAAAAGCTGCCGGTTTAACTCCGAATAACCCACAAATAAGATTTTCTTGGAGGGTAGTTCTGTAAAAAAATCTCCAGCAAGCCGCCAAATCATCGAGGAAAGTTGAACATTTCCTCTATGTAAAGGAAACTGATTTCTCACCTCTTTGGCAACTTTTAAAGATTTCTGGAATGCATAATGAAGAGCTGGAGGCAAACAAAAACGGTTCGTCGCTTGTTCATAGGCTACTTTTACCTGTCTTTGAATCTCAGTTTCAGTAAGGTTTGCACTGTCCAAACCTACAGTGACTCTCGATAGATGAAGAAAACAATCAATCCCAAAATAAGAATAAAAATAGCATTCGAATGATTCTTGAAAAGAAAAACGGAGCCAAGCCAACAAATCGGTATGGATCGACGCCAAGTCACCTCCTCCAAAATAAATCTCTGTCCGATTACAAGTAGATAACACTACAGTAGGATAAGGAAAAAACATTCCTGTTTCAGAAACTAAAGAGTCTACGGCTCTAGCAATCTGTTCGCGAACCTCTAAAGATGCTGTTTTAAAATTCATGCCTAATACACCAATACGTAACCTGCAAGAATCTTCAGCGCAGCATGACTTTACAGATTGTGTATTTTCAACAAGGAACGACAACATGTTTTGAGCTCCAAAAAAGAGGATATATACTGAAGAGGCTCAAAAAAACAAGAGGAAAAAATTCTACTGGACAAACCCTTATTTTGCCTTCTATACTAAAGCTATGTCTATGGAGGACTTGTGACTATCCCCGTTTCCCCAGATTCTTCTTCTCCTAATCCTGTAACACCCTCTACGCCATCTACACCATCCGGTCCTAACCTCATGACAGGAAGCTATCAGTACCAGCCCATGACCTTCCTCGGCATGTCTTTTGATGCCGAACAAACAAAAAAACTTTGGGAATGCATCCTTAGAGCAGTAAGCCGCCAAATCGAAAAAGATAGCGAAAAAGCTAAAAAATCCATTAGGAACTTCGGCAAAGGCCCTGGTGACCCAGATTACGAAGATTAACGTAAGTCCATTACAATCAACCACTTAAGTTTCAACAAAACATTCATTACCCACTAATAATCAAACACTTATAAAAAAGCAACCCGCTTGACTTTTAAATAATAATATGATAAAATAGAATGAATAAAGGAGAAATATATGAGCAGTATTGATTCTAGTTACGGTCTTTTCTCTACAAATTATGACAACTATTGTTCTAGCCTGGCAACCCAGGATTACCCCAATGGCAGCCTAGAAGACCAAGAGATGGAGTGGGCGCAGCAAGGGGTGAATAAACAAATGAGCGACGACAATAAGCAGCAAGAAAAAGTGAACAAGCAAACAGAAGCCGTCATAAACGGCTCATAAGACTTGAGAACAATTATTTTTCCAGATAGACTGGAGGCCGGTTTTTATGAATCGACCTCCTTCTTCATTTTTAGACTCTTATGTTTTTACCATCTCCCCTCAGGAAGCTGGGCAACGGATAGACAAGCTCCTTAGCGACCGTTTTCCCGATTTTTCAAGGTCTTATTTCCAATATTTACTTGCATCCAATCTCGTGCTGATCAACGGCAAGCCCGCAAAAAAGAGAGAAATCCCGCAAGAAGCTGATGAAATAGAAATTTCTTTTGAACTTACCCCGGAACTGTCTCTTGAACCTCAGCCGATGGATTTTCAAGTCCTTTTTGAAGATGAGTATTTTTTAGCCATTAACAAACCCCCGGGTTTAGTAGTCCATCCAGCGCCGGGACATCGAACGGGTACATTTGTCAACGGCCTCCTCGCTCATTGCCAACACCTCTCTACTTGCGACGACCCCCTTCGACCAGGCATTGTTCACCGGTTAGATAAAGAGACCTCAGGCGTACTTTTGGCTGTAAAAACTAAAGAAGCTCACATGGCAGCGGCTGACCTATTTGCGACTCGGCAAATGGAAAAACACTACTTAGCCATCTGTTGCGGCCGTCCTTCAAATGGCACGATCGACGCTCCCATTGGCCGCCACCCCGTTCATAGAAAAGAGATGACGGTGAAGCCTGAAGGGAAAGAAGCTAGCAGCCATATTCAAGTTGTCGCCTTCAACCCTCAAATTAGCTGCGTTTTAGTACGCCCTAAAACAGGCAGAACCCACCAGATCCGAGTCCATTTAAAACACGTAGGCCATCCTATTTTGGGAGATCCTGTCTATGGAAATAAGAAAATGAATCGGGATCTTTCTCCAACAAGGCTACTGCTTCATGCCTATCGATTAGCCTTTATCCACCCCTTCACCAAACAACCTCTTCAATTATCAGCTCCCATCCCAGAAGATCTACAGTATTGGATCAAAAAGTGCGCTTCTGCCGATGATAACTGACATAAGCAGTCCCATGAGCCGAAACGCTGAACATCTAAATTGACTTGCAACGTAAGAAAGGCGGCTTGTTTTCTATTGTTAGAAGACAATGACACCCTCTTTCAAAGATTTTCCCATCTAAAATCATCTGTTTTGACTATCCTGCGCACTCTCAAAAGATGTCTTGCAAAACTAGCTTTTAAACCCCAGCTATTGTAATATTAGCTCATGAGAACACTGGTATTTCTCTTACGCTGTTAACTATTGTTTGGTTAAGCAGCGTATAAACATTCGATTGACCCTTACTTACTTAAGGCGCTGAAATGAAAGAATTTGTTGAATATATCGTGAAAAATCTAGTTGATCACCCAGATAAAGTTCAAATTAATGAGATCGGAGGAACTCATACCTTGATTATCGAACTGGCTGTCGAAAAATCCGACATTGGTAAAATCATCGGTAAAAAAGGAAAGACCATCAATGCTATCAGAACCCTCTTGATGTCAGTTGCAAGCCGCAACGGCATCCGAGTCAACCTCGAAATCATTGAAGAAGACAAAGAATAACATCCTCTTATCCCTCTCCTTTCGGGGAGGGTATCCTATAAAGTTGGTAAGAAAGGCGATACCATTGCTTTACGCGAATTGAGCGTTCCAGCTTGATATTTGATCACAATCAGACTCTCACCATTGACAACGTCTTCTTTATACACAGCAGGAAGATCTGAAAAATTCTCTTGGGCAATAGTTACAACCTCTTCCCGTTTTGTTCCCCAAAACTCTAAAGACAATGAATTGTTTTTTAAACCAGGGCAGCCCCGAAAACTAGCAAGAAAACTTTTCAAGTGAGCCATAGACATCTCACTGCCAGACGGCCAAATCCACATCTCATCTAGGTGTTGATACTTTCCTTGAGTTCCCTTGTAAACCTCTTCAGCGCTGACAATTGTACTTATCATATGAATATGTAAGTCAACCTGCACAGACTGTTCAGCGACTTTTATCGCCTTCTCTAACCACACTTGGCGAATCTGCTGCGCATATTGTTCAAACACTTCTATATTTGTCGCAAAGAGCTTAGTTTGTCCTACGCGGCAGCAGCCGTTTTGCTCTTTTGTATCAGAAAAGAGATGAGAAGGTTTCCCTTGCGCTGCTAAAACAATGTGCTCCGCCACCTCCTTTTCCCGATAAGCATAGACTCTACGATAGAGAGAATACATCTCCTCATTTTGTAAAATCTGACTCGCTGCTTTCTTCGCAAATTGCTTGTCCCGAGGAATATCATCTAATTGAACAACCTCTGTCTCTTCTTGCGATGCAATCGATTTCAAACGATTAAGAAGTTGGACGATCACCTCAACATCGATCACAGAAACTTTAGTCAATAAATCCGTATCGTCCAAAATGGCGTAAAGAAAATGAAGATACTCAATAAACTCTCTTTTCGGATGCACATAAAAATTCCCTCTCGTTTCAGCTGCCAAACGACGTTGGAAAAGACGCATTAACAACCTCCGATCGAGAGGCGTTGAAGAGTTTTGCCTACGGACAATTTGCTGTTCAATCACGCTTAGGCTTTGTCCCAATAGAGAATAACGGTTATTAATATGAAAGGCTCGGTCAGCCACTAAAGAATTGCTTGACTGCGCATCGGTAATGATCGCCATCGGCGCCGTAGAAGTCGTTAAAGTCGATTTATGATGATCGATCACGCTGATCACTTCTAAATAAGCTGGGATGCCCATCTCATTGCGATTACAAAAATCGCGCAAAGACACGGTTCCTAAAGAAGATTTTCGAATATCTGCCGCCTGAATCACGCCTATAGGGAAAAATCGACCTTCTTCAGGGTAAGCCACTGTCAAATAAGGATAATCTTTCATTTTCTCCCGTACCTCGTCGACATCGGCGCGCATGGTAAGAAACGTGGGATGGCGTCCAAAAACCTCTTCTTTAGTCTTGAGCGCAATATCCAAACATTCTAAACGACTTCTCATATGAAAAATCGTCTCATGCAGTTTTTTGACTACCCTTTCTAAAAAATGAAAAATTTTCGGGCGATCTTCCTTCAGCAATCCAGAAACATCAAAAAGATTCTCTTCTTTCATCTGCCCAAGAATTTGGTCTAGCGTCTGAAAAGATCCCTGGTATAAAGCGCTAAGAGCCACGCATAACTCTTCAAAGGTCAAAGTGAGACCTGCTTGCAATCCCAACACACGAATTAAAAACTGGGAGACTGATTTCGTTTGTTTTAAAGAAAATTCTTTCGCAGGCTCACAATCTTGCAGACGAAGCCCAAATAAAGTCTGAAGCTGCGGCTTTATATCCTGAAAATGGGGATCTTTTTTAGCAAAGAAAGAGATAATCGATAAATGGAGCTGATTTTCAAACCATCGGATGCATGTGCTCAATAAAATGATCACCTGCTGCACACTTTCTACATCCAAATGACGCCAATCGCCGAGATAACATCCTTCGTTATCTACTAGGACGACCGCATTATTGCCTCGAGAGTGGTCAATGCTAGCTAAAGGTGTATCGAGAGTTGCTTGAGTTACCCCTTTTTGCGAGAAAAGATCATTAGCCGAAAGCCCTAAAGCAGAACGCGTCGAAGGCAAGTGGGTAAACACCGCAGAGCTAAAAAGGTCTTTAAAAATCCAATCGATCTCAATCTGAGACGGAGGAGGACCTCCAGGAACGTTCCAAACATGAAGCCCACTTGTGACGCGCGCTGCAAAAGCATCCAGCCATCCCCAAAAAGAAGCCACTGTTGTATCAAGATCCGGCGATTGGTGCGCAGTGACAAAATGGGTCCCTTCGTAAATTTTGCCCATCCCTATTGGGAAAAACACTTGATAATCGCTCCGATCGACCCACTTTCCTGCAATTTTTGCGCGCACCCGAAAGTTCTCTTCAAAGCTCAAATCGGAAAACTGGTTTAACCAAAGCTCAAAACTAGAAAACGTGTAATGATGTAAAATCCTTTCTTGATCTATCCGCTTGATAAACTCTAAGACTGCAGGAAGCAAAAAACAAGGTTCAGGCTCTTGTTGGATCAAACGGAGAAGTTCTTTGCTGACAGCAAGACTCTTCTTCCACTCTGAAAGAGTCATGCATTCTTCTGCCTTAAATAGCTCAAAAACGGCGTCTTGATGAGAAAATTTTTCTCTCCCAATTTCAAAATCGCCAAGAAGTCCCGTGTGCGGTTGCATCGTTACCTTGTAAATAAAAATCGGACTGAGCAGGACTCGAACCTGCGACCACCCGCTTAGAAGGCGGGTGCTCTATCCACTGAGCTATCAGTCCTTAAGGAAACCTTGGATTTTACCGTCCTTTTTGCTATTTTACAAGGAAAAAAAAGAGGGTTTATGCGACTAGGTATTTTTGGTGCTACGGGACGTCTGGGAAAAGCGATTGGATCTGCTGCTTTGGAAGACCCATTTTTTACAATTACAGCTGCCCTAGGCAGATCTTCCCTTGGCGTAGATTATGGGACTTTTTTAGGACTTTCCCCTTTACATCTTGCTATTAGCAAATCATCTCCGTTGCCACTTCCCGATCTTTTTATCGACGTGTCTCTTCCCGAAGGACTTTCAGAAAGGCTGAACATTTCATGCCCGATGGTGATCGGCACCACAGGTTTTAGCGAGCAAGATTTTTCTTTGCTGCAAGAAGCTTCCCGCTCCATCCCCATTTTTTACGCCGCAAACTTTTCTTTAGGAATGGCTCTTTTAAAAAAAATGGCGACAGATTTGGCTCAGTTATTTCCCATAGAGACTGATATCGATATCCTTGAAACGCACCGAGCAGGCAAAAAAGATGCTCCCAGCGGATCTGCTCTGCATCTGGCCCAGGCCATTAAACTGGCCAGAGGAGAGAAGACAGTTGAGATTCATTCCCTCCGCTCAGGACAAATTATCGGAGAGCATACATTGCAATTTAACCACGCAGAAGAGAGGCTCACATTGTCTCATCAAGTCCACTCAAGAAAAGCTTTTGCAAAGGGAGCTCTCGCTGCGGCTCAGTTTCTTATCAACAAACCCGCAGGGCTTTACGGAATGGATGAATTGCTTGCAGAAAAACAAACTAAAAGCAGATCATAGCGTCTTATGGAACCTGTTGCGATCAAAGATTTTATCATTGGGGCCAATCAACCTTTAACGGTCATTTGTGGCCCTTGTGTCATAGAAAGCGAAGAACACACCTTTGAAGCTGCAAAAGAGCTCAAAGCCCTTTTCTCCCATTTCCATTTTTCCTTTATCTTCAAAGCAAGTTATGACAAAGCCAATCGGAGCTCCATCAATTCCTTTCGAGGACCAGGAGTCAAAGCGGGATTGGACATTTTACAAAAGATCCAACAAGAATTGGATCTTCCTGTCCTTACCGATGTTCATTCTCCCGAGGAGGCCCTCTTGGCAGGCGAGGTATGCGATATGATCCAGATTCCAGCTTTTTTATCGCGTCAGACAGACCTCATCGCTGCTGCAGCATCTACCAAAGCTGCCATCAACGTGAAAAAAGGGCAATTTATGGCACCTTGGGAGATGGCCAATGTAGTCGAAAAAATTGTCTCTTGTAACAATCGACGCATTCTTCTGACTGATCGGGGCACATCCTTTGGCTACAACAATCTCGTAAGCGACATGAGAGCCATTCCGATCATGCAAAGTTTTGGATTCCCTGTATGTTTTGATGCTTCTCACTCAGTTCAATTGCCTGGAGCTTTAGGAACGAGCTCAGGTGGAGAAAGACAGTTCATTCCCACACTGGCTAAAGCAGCAGTTGCAGTGGGATGTAATGCTCTATTTATTGAAGCGCACCCAAATCCGCCTCTTGCCAAAAGCGATGCGGCAACTGTCATGCCTTTTAATGAGCTGCGCAGTTTGCTTACAGAGATCGAAAGGATTTATGACGCTTTATTAAACTGTTCTTATGAGATATAAGAAGGCTGTTTTTTTTTCTTCTTTCCTACTTAGTGCATCTCTTCTGAGCCTCTATTTTTTCATGATCGCCGTAAAGCCAGACGACATAGCCGAATATGTTGAGCTGATGCAAAACAGCCAAAATTTTCGCTCTCAGAATTCGCTTGCATCTCAAGATGCGGTTCAACTGCGTCAGCAGGTCCAAAAAGACATCTGGACCCGCGAGTCTCATATCCAACTCAAAAGCCTCAAATCGACCCTCTCTCTTTCCAAAAAAGATCGCTCTCTTTATGCAAAAGAAACTTTTCATGAGGTCTTTGGTATCATAGAAAAAGAGGATCAGCCTACGTGCCATTTTACAATGGATGAAGGGTATTACTGCTTTCCTTCTGAAAAACTTATCGGCAAGAATTTACATTTATCCATAGAGGGCACATGTCTCATTCAAGCTGACGAGGCAGAAATAACCGATCTTCACGAACCTTTTCAGCTTCAAGGAAATATCCATTTTTCCTCTTTACCCGAGCAAGAGGGCAGCATTTATGCGCTGGCCGATAGCGCCAGTTATTACCCCAAAACTCGTATATTGATCTTGAACGGCTCAAAAGAAAAAAATGTCCTTTGCTACCAGGATGCACATACGTTTTCAGCTCCTCAGCTCCACATCCACGAAGACACTAAAACCATTGAAGCAAAAGGAGATGTCCGCTTTTCTTTTACCGTAGAAGAAAAAACATCTTTTGAACACATTTTCTCAAAATATTTATGATTCTTTTTGAACTTAGAAACCTTGTCAAACAATACGGCGGCAAACCTGTCGTCAATGGCCTTTCCCTTTGCATCCATCCAGGAGAGGTTGTAGGACTACTCGGACCAAATGGGGCTGGCAAAACAACAGCTTTTTATATGGCCGTCGGCCTTATTCGCCCTGATTCAGGAGGGGTTTTTTTTCAAAATGAATGCGTGACCCACCTACCGATACACAAAAGGGCTCTTCTTGGTCTGGGCTATCTTGCTCAAGAACCTTCGATTTTCCGCAGCCTCACTGTCGAAGAAAACATTCTCTGTATTTTAGAAACGCAAAAAAAACCCGCTCAAACCTTGGAGCAGCTCCTCGAAGAGCTACACCTCACCCCTTTGCGCCATAAAAAAGCAAGCGCTCTATCAGGAGGAGAAAGAAGAAGACTTGAAATCACCCGCGCCCTTGTAACGCAGCCAAAGCTTCTTTTATTAGATGAGCCCTTTGCCAACATAGATCCTCTAGCAGTGGCCGATGTAAAACATCTCATCGCTTTGCTAAAGCAAAAACAAATCAGCGTACTCATTACAGATCACAACGCTCGAGAAATTTTTTCTATCGTCGACCGAAGCTATCTCGTACAGCAAGGAAAAGTTCTTCTCTCAGGCACTGTAGATGAGCTTATCACCCACCCAGAAGCTCGAAGAAACTACTTCGGCGAAGATTTTCGATTGTAAAGTGTGAATCAAGTCTTTGCGCTTGATGGGGAATGTCGAACATGTTCTAATGGCCACTTTTTATTGGAGAACAAAGTATGAAATGGGCATGGTTTTTTTTCTGTATAACCCCTTTTTTACATGCAGGTATCTATTTGGAAAAGCCTGAGCATTTTCACCACAAACCGGCCATTGTAGGATGTTGTTATTTGCATTATCAGGACAAAATTCTTCTTCTTCATCGACAAGACTGTAAAGCAGAAGGAAATCGCTGGGGCATTCCCGGCGGAAAATTGGATCACAAGGAAGATCTTGCCGAGGAAGTAATTAGAGAAATTTTTGAAGAAACTGGATTGCAATTGCATCCGGAAAAAATGCATTACATTGGGAAATTTTACATTCGAGTGAAGAATTTTGATTTTGAATATCATATGTTCGATTATTTAGAACCTATTCCCAATCCAGGGGAAATAAAGATCAACTTCAATGAACATAAAGGATTTACTTGGATGACGCCAAAAGATGCGCTTAACCTAGATCTAATCACCGATGAGGACATCTGTTTTAAAGTAATGTTCGGCTTGTGAAAAGTATGAATGTTAAAGTCAGTCAATCCTTGCAAAATTTGGGAAAAGCTCTGAAGCGTTTAGAAGAAGCGACTCAAGTATCTGAACATGATTCATTAAAAGTAGATGGAACTATTCAACGTTTTGAGTTTACTTTCGAACTATGCTGGAAAACAATCAAGAGGATTTTGGAAATAGAAGGGATCATTGTCAATACTCCTCGAGAAACCCTTGCTCACGCCTTTCAGATTAATTGGATTAAAAATGAAAAATTCTGGATCTCTATGTTAGAGGATCGAATTTTGACCTCTCGTATTTATAGTGAAGCAGAAGCAACTCTAATTTTCGATCGGATTCATGATCTTTATGTAGAGGAATTAAAAAGTTTGCTCCATCTTCTAAAAACCAAACTTTAAGAACCTTCCCAAGGACAATAGGAATTTGCAAACTTTATCCTCTCCTCCAAAGAAGGATGGCTACAGCGCCAAAAATAGGAAAAAGGATCAGGTCTCGGATTGGCTAAATTGGACTTTTGCAAAATGACAAAAGCTTCTCCTGCAGCTTGATTATTTTTCGTAAGCTCCAATCCAAAACGATCTGCCTGTCTCTCTTCGATCCGCTGAATAAAGCAAGAAAGAGGGTCAGAGAGAAGAGAAAGCGCTGTAAAGACAAAGAAAAATAAAGGCAGAGAAGCGATGCTAGACAGCTTGTTAAATCGAAAGAGCTTATGAAATCGGGCAAGCAACGAGAGAGCCCATTTGCTTGCAAGGTAAAACATCGCCAACAAGAGCGCCGAATAATACAAAAAGGACCACCACATATGGCCAAGAACATAATGCCCCATCTCATGACCTACTACGAAAAGCACTTGAGCAGGACTCATTTGCTGAAGTAGCGTATCCCAAAATACAATCCTCTTCGTCTCTCCAAAACCGATCACGTAGGCATTTAACATCTTGGTCTCTTGACTTTTGTTCACCTCATAGATGCGTCCCTTTTCAATCCCAGCTCCGGCTGCAAGATCTAAGATCTGCTGTTCAAGCTCCTTATTTTTCATAGGGCCAAAATCATTAAACAACGGATCAATCCAAATCGGCTGCAGGGCCACTGTAAAAAAGCTGAGAGCGATCCCTACAAAGCTGCTATACAGCCACCATCTCTTAGGACTTTTCGCAAGCAGCCAATAAAAAATCCACACTGTAGCAAGAGAGAACCCTAGTGTAATCAAACACTGCTTGCCATAATGGTCAAACCAAAGAGCCAAAGATTGGGTAGAAAGGCCATAGCTATGAGGCCTAAAGTAGCTGGCATAAAGATCCAAGGGCAAACTCAAAAGCCACGAGCTCAGGAAAAATAAAACAAGATAAAGCGCTATAGAGAAATAGCGTATTTTACATCTCTTTTCCGCAAAAGAAGCCAATCTCCCGCTGAACCCTGTAACCAAAAAAAGACAAGGAAGAAGGAGGGCCCATATCTGCTCCGCGCTCCATAAAACAACGCCGCTTCGATAAAAACTGACCGCCTGCTCACTCATTTCAGGAATTTCTACGCGGGCGCACTGACCTAGTAATTCAAGCATTTTATTCTCCTTGCGAAAAACTAAAGAGAGAATCAGCAAAGCGAGCGCGAATTTGCGCCCGAATGGAGTTTTGCTGGCTCTCTCTAAACTATACACAAAGAATCATAAGCCGCGAGCACTTTTGAGACAGGCAGCGAGTGCAAACAATCACTCACCTTACTTCCCCCGCAGCCATCTTGATAACAAGGTCTACAGCTCATTGACTGCACCACCACGCGGGCCCGCTCATGCCGCCAAGGTCCCCAAGTGACTTCGGAAGTAGGGCCAAATAACGCAACAACGGGAGCTTTTAAGGCGCTCGCCATATGCAAAGGAACTGAATCTACACAAATGAGCGCTTTGGCCTGAGCAATGAGAGCGGCAAGCTCCTTGAGGGAAACTTTCCCGGCTAAATTGACTACCTCGAGACCTTCAACAATTTGACCTACCATCTCAACTTCTATAGGGTCCGGCCCTGACGTAAAGACTAAACGCTCACCCCTTTCTAATAACTGACGGGCTAAAGATCTCATTTGCTTTACAGGCCAACATTTAAAACGCCAACGAGAGGAAGGATGGATCAACACAAAAGAAGAACCTCCAAGGATTTCAGCAGTAGCTTGCACAGAGGCATCAGGCACATGGAGAAAAAGCTCTTTATCCTCTTCATCTGGAAAAATTCCCATCCGGCGCAAAGCGTCCAAATTCCTTTCCACTGTATGCCGAAGTCCAGAACACTGCTTCACAAGGTGGGTATAGACCCCTTTTTTGCCCCAGCCTATTTTTACAGGGGCGCCAGAGATTCTCGCAGCCCAAGCCCCTCGGTCTCCTTCTGTCAAATTGATCACCGCGTCATATTTTTGCTGGCGAATATGCCAAAACAAGGAGATCTCCTTAAAGATTTTCCTAGCCCCAAGCCGTTTCCAGGCTCGATCATAAAGTATCGATCCATCCACCGCAGGATGACCTTCAAGCATAGGGGCACACTCGGCCCAAATGAATGCATCAAGATGAACGCCTGGCAAAAATTTTTTTAATACTGTAAATACAGGAGCAGTTAGCAACACATCGCCCAAATGCCTCAGTTTAACAACTAAAATTTTTTTCACCCCTGTCAGATCAGGATAATTTCCATAAGCCGCTCTATTCATCGTTTTTTTCCTAAAAATCCGTGAGATTTATTTTCCCTTATATTACAATGTTCTTCAACAATTTATCTTACGGAGACCCTCATGGCGCAAGTTACACCACATACTTTAGAACAAACTTTAACAATCATCAAGCCTGATGCAGTTGGACAAAACCAAATCGGCAATATTATTGAATATTTTGAGCGGGATGGTTTATCCGTGATCGGAGCAAAAATGCTTCATCTTTCCCAAGAACAAGCTAAAAATTTCTACCTCATTCATAAAGACCGCCCGTTCTATCAGGAACTCGTCGAATTTATGACATCAGGTTCTGTGGTCATCTTAGTGCTTGAAGGAGATAACGCGGTTGCTCGCTGCCGAAAAATTATGGGAGCGACAGACCCTTCTACAGCTACAGAAGGCACAATTCGCGCTGACTTTGCAACCAGCATTGAACGCAATGCAGTTCACGGCTCTGATAGTTTGGCGAACGCAAGCACAGAAATCTCTTTCTTCTTTACTCCTAAGGAAATCTTCCCTAGAGCTTAAGAGTCTATTTTTGGATCACTTAAAAATTCGAGCTCGTACATGAATGCGAGCTCGAATTCCCAGCCCCGCCCTTCCTCTCCCCTCAAAAGTGCAAAAAAAAATTAGCTATATTTTAAAAGTCTTATATGCGATAGTTCATTCATTTGTAACATCCTATGCAAGATTTTGTAAAAGATTTGACGACTTCCAAACTCAGCAACGCACAGCTGCGCGCCATTTTGCCTAAAACAGTGCTGAGATTTCCTTCCCTCTTCGATCATCGCTTGATCAACGGACTAGAAAGAATTATCCATAATGCGCCGAGCGATTTTTTAACAGAGCGGTCGACTGCCCACATTCGCTCTTTATTATTAGCTCAATTTTGCCTACAAAAAAAAATAGAAGAGAAAATCCAAGAAAATAACGGCGTTTCAAAACATCTATTTCTCAAATTATTCCCAAGACCTGGAAGAATTTGTTTAGCGCTTATTTATTCAAGTTCCTATGTGTTTCCTAAAGAGAGACTCCTCGATCTGTTCCACTCCGTATCGCCAGGAATTCAGGAGGTCCCCGGCTCTTTTTATCTGTGGTATCATTCGAATTATTCTTACTTTTTTTATTACTTAGAGGTACATAAACTAAGAGGACAAGAATTCTCGAAACAGGAACTCAAAAACACAGAACATGCTTTACTTCATCGGCTCCTTACCGTATCCCCTCTTACACCAACTCTTTTTTGGCCTTACAATAAAGAAGAAGCGTTTCGCCAATTGCAACTTCTGCGAAGGGAAATTACATCGGTGCAAGATTTCCCTCAAGTTTCTCTTCATTTTCGAGAGCAAACAGATACTTCTTTAGAATTTTTGATCCATTGCGTCCGTCCTAAAATGGCTGAAACGCTCCCTCAAACATTCAAAAAATTGCCCAACTCTCTATATTGTTTTTGCCAGTCGAGCCATGAACATAAATACCCTGTGCATGTGGAGATGGGAGTGTTTTCCATAAAGGTCCCTTCTATTGCATTCGATATGCACGATGCGATCAATCTTCTCTATGCGAGAAGATATGTCTTAAAACTGCTAGAGGACTGTCTTGGAGTGTTTCGCGATTATAATGGAGGGCTTTTTCAAAAGCAGCAAGAACATTTTGACATTATCCGGTTCCATTTAGCTAATAAGATTCCCCATTTTGATCTTTTTGCCGAAAAACTATTTTACGCCCTTAACCGAATTGAAACCTGGTTTTCTTTTTCCATCGAGGAGGCCGAATATCTTTTCACCGCATTTTCTGAATTAGTCCAAAAAAACACTCTCAAAGAAGTCAAAAAACAACTTCGCTCTTTCACGATTATTAAAACCCCTCACAGTGCAGATCTGTATAAACATTTACATACTCCTTCCTCATCCCACGCACAAATTACCATAGGAGACTTTCATTATCTTTGCCTTATGCAGCCTAAAGAGACGCACTGCCTTGTAAAAGAAGCTCCAGCTAGAAAAAAGACCCTCTGTTTTGCCTATCAAAATGGAATGCCCCCTTCTTTAAGTCCCCATTATTCTTTCGGGGACATGCGCTGTCAAATCTTAAATAAACTCCTGTTTGAAGGACTTACTCGTCTTAATGAACAGGGAATGCCGGAGCTTGCAGGGGCCTCTCACATGCACCAAGAAGGGCTTGTCTTTACGTTTGAGCTCCGCCCTTATCGCTGGTCAAATGGAGAATATGTTACAGCAGCAGACTATGTATCCAGCTGGCAAGAAGCTCTTCGCGACTCGGTCAATCACCCTGAGCTTTTGTTTGTTATTAAAAATGCTAGACGTTTTAAAGAAAAAAAATGTTCTTTCACAGAGCTTGCTGTTCGAGCCTTAAATGCAAAAACATTGCAAGTAGAGCTTGAATGGCCCGACCCTTATTTTTTACATAAAATTTCCCAACCTTTTTTTTCTCCGCTATTTGGTTCGTTGAAAGAACCAAAATGGTTTAATGGCCCCTATCTTATTCGTAAGCAAACAGAAGAACAGCTCATCTTGGAAAGAAATCCTTATTTTTGGAATACCGAAAGAGTCTATTTTGACGAAATTGAAATGAGAAAAGAGAGCGACTCTTCTACTTTAGCCCGCCTGTTTAAAGAGGGAACTATCGACTGGTATGGAGAGCCTTTCAACGTCCTTTCTACTCAACAGATTAATGCTCTACAAAGAACAAAAAAACTCGTTAAACTCAACGTAAAACGGCAATGCGTTCTTTACTTTAACACAAAACATCCGCTCCTCTCTTCAACCCTCGTTCGACAAGCCCTCAATTTATGCCTTGACCGCAATCATATTGTAGGCAAATTTTTCCCTCATAGCATTCCAGTAGAATCGATTGCACCAAATAAACAAGCTGCCAGAAAGCTTATGAAAGAGGCTCTAAAGCAACTCGGACTTACGCAAAATCAAATTCCACCACTTACCTTTACCTATTGCACCCATTCACAAAAAGAATCTCTCGCTGCCTGGATGCAAAGTACATGGCAAAATATCTTGCAGATTCCGATTCATACTGTGGGATTGGACTGGAATCATTTCCGCAGCAATCTAGAAAAAAAATCTTATGAAATTTGCATGACAATGCAAGATACGATGAATGATGACTCCTACGAGTATTTAGATCGATTTGAAGGAGCCAGCTCCTGGAATTTTTCAGGGTGGAATCATGCAGACTACCGTAAGCTGCTCGACCAATCGAAGCCCACTACCTCCGGTGCACAAGAAGTCGGACCAAAACAAGCGGCCAAAGAAATCTTGCAGCAAGAACTCCCATTTACTCCTTTATTCCACTACGTACATCTATATGCCCATCATCCTGGACTCAAAAACTGCGTATTTGATAAGGAAGGATGTATCGACTTAACTTGGGCGTATACTCCGCTTGATTAGCGAGAGGAAGTTATACCAATTATCATAAATAATCTTCATTTAGGCTGCGTCAAAGCTGCCAAAAATTGACGATCACAAAGTGGGTAGTATTGGCCAATACAACCCACTTTGCGATAAGCGATTTGTAGGCAGCTTTGACGCAGCCCAAACGCCAATTTTCGAGTCACTTTGGGTATACTAACCCGATGAAGTTAGTAGCTGAATGGATAGTGGTTGAGAGCAGCAGATCCTTATTTTCAATTTTGCAGATTCCCCATACACAGCCTGACCAGCCCGTAGCTGTCGCAATAAGCAATTCTGCGCCGGGAGCCACCTGATTCCCTGTAATATGCGCTAAACCAAAAACAGCCGCTTGAGCCAGACTAGGGATTCCCTCCTGGAATTCATTCGACAGTGGATAAACATGACGATCAAACAGCTCTACTATATCTACAAAACGCTCTTGTAAAAAACCGCGATAAAGGATTTCTTCACAAATAGGGCCTTGTACTACTACTTTAAAGAAAAAATGAGCTGAATCGGCCAAAGCTATTTCGGCCAATTTTGTTTGAATAGGGCCATTAGGTAATACGACTAAACCGCAGTCTTCAAGAGCTAACCAACTGGCTGCGACAAACAATTTTCCCAAATAAACCGCTCCCATACCACAAAAGAATTTCTCAAAAGAAAAGGATCGCGTGTTATACCAAGTGTGTTCGGAGCCGGGATGTAGCGCCCTTTCACAAAAAATAGTCATTCCAGTAGTGAAAAGCGCCCAACTTGATCCAAAAGCACAAAGAGTTGCAACCGCAACAGAAATCCCTTTGAATGCTTGTTGAGGTGTTAAACTGAGAATTGGGAATTTTTCTGTAATTGCTGGAATCATAAGCAAGGCAGCATAGCAGAAAGATGAGAAAAATAGCCACTGTCAGGCGTATAATCTTATCGAGATTAAGATTTGCCCAACAAAACAGATGCTGCAATGAAGTTACCAAATGAATGCAAGCTAGTTGAGAGAAGCAGCTCGTCATTTTCCCTTTTGCAACTTCCGAACACGTAGCCTGACCAGCCCGTACTCATCGCAATCAACCATTTAGCACCTGGAGCCACCTGCCCACCTGTGATATGCGCTAAACCAAAAAGGACCGCTTGAGCCAGATTAGCAATACTATGCTGGAATTCATTCGACAGCGGATGAATATGACGATCGAACAGCTGAGCCATATCTACAAAACGCTCTTGTAAAAAGCCTCGAAAAAAGATCTCTTCACAAATGGGAGCTTGAACCACTGCTTGAAAGAAAAAGCGAGCAGGAGCTGCCAAGGCCATTTCGGCTAATTTCGTTTGAGCAGGACCGGTAGGCAATACGACTAAACCTAAAGCTATGAGAGCGACACCGATCACAAGCTTCCCCAGATATTCCTTGCCTATGCCAAAAATGAAGTTTTCAAAAGAAAGGGCGCGTGTGTCGTACCAAGTGTGCTGGGAGCCAACATGGAGCGCAGTCTCACAAAAAAGAGTCAGTCCAGCAGCAAAAAATGCCCAGCTTGATCCAAACGTAAGAAGAGTCGCGACCGCAACAGCAATCACCTTAAAAGCTTGCTCACGCGTTAAAATAAAATGTAATGGTTTTTCTGTAATTGCTGTAATCATAGACCAGCGATTATATCAGGAAGAAAAAAAACCCACAACAAGATTAACGATATAATGATAGAATGATATATACCGAAACAACCTGAAGAATCGGTTTTTGGCTGTGTCGGCCTTACCTCAGAATTTTTGTCTTCACTCGTGTCTTGCCTCCGGCAATGGTCACTCGCTCCAGACAAAAAATTCTGAGGAGCCTCCTTGCCAAAATCCCGATTCTTCAGGCTGTTTCGGTATAACAATAAAAAAATTTATCATTATATCGTTTTAATAAAGACCATTAAAATAATCGGGAAAGTTCACAAAGAATAATCCACAAAGAGAACGTAAAAGCGATCACCAAGGAACATTTGCCACCAGGAGCGCGGTAACTTGAGGTAAAATGTTTCTGATAACGACCTTTCCAAACCATCAATACAGGAAGAATTCCAAATAAGATCATGGCGCAAATCCCCCCTGCAAATCCGAGAGCTTGCAAGAAAATTTTTGGATAGGCCAAAGCAAACACTAAAGGCGGGATTAAGACACAGAAAATAATCCACCTGGTCGCTTTTTTTGTAGGTTCAATAGAAAATCCATCTGCCAGAAAATGGGTAAGAGTTAACCCTTGAGCGAGGAACGAAGTGACAATCGCAAAAAAAGCAAAAGCTTGAGCAAAATATCCAATAGCACTAGATCCCAAAGCTGAGCGCAAAGCAACTGTCGCTTCATTGCCCTTTAGGTAATTTTCTAAAATCCCGTTAGGCCCCTCATAAGGAATGACGCCCAAGACAAGCAAAGACCAGATTACATAGACAACTAAGACAATGAAACTTCCTCCCAAAATCGTCAAACGAATCCGCTTTGCATCCCCTTTCATATAAGCGCTCAGACTAGGGATTAAATTATGAAATCCAAAGGAGATCACGAGCACAGGCAAAGAAGAAAAGATAAAACCAGGCGACCAATGGGAAAGATAAGAAGGATGAATGGAAAAAAGACCAAAGCCAATCAATCCCAAATAGGCTGCAATGAGGCCAAACATCAACACACGGTTGACTAAATCGACAGGACGGGTTCCAAGATAAATAATCCAACCAAATAAAGCAGTAAAAAATAAAGAGGCTCCCCAGTCAGGAATGGCTATACGAAACACTGTTTGAAGAATCGCTGCAAACACCGTTCCACTAGCAGAAATATACGCGACAAGGAGCGCATAAAAAAGAAAAAGATAAGAAACCCAAGCTACACTACGCCCTCCGTTGCCAAGTCCCTTTTTGCTCATTGAGAGCAAATTCACCTGCGTGGCAAACCATCCGTTTACCTCGAGCAGCAAAAGAGCTGTAAATGTCATGCCTGCCCAAGCAGCAAGAAGCATCGTCAAAGAAGGAAAAAAACCGGCGAGTCCCGTAAGAATCGGCAAAGCCAGCATCCCAGCGCCGATACAACTGCCAGACACTAACAACATCCCTCCGACAAGACTCCCCGAAGCTTGTGATTTCATGGATTCATCCGGTTTAAAGCCATTAATGTCAGATCATTTTCGATTTGTAGTAGATCCTGAAGATGTCCTTCAAGCTTTCTATTATTTTCATTCAAAAGAGCCATCTCTTCAGTTAATTTCATCTTTGTCTTTTCCAATTCTTCAATCTGCTCAGATAATTTCTGGATGACTTGCTCGTTTCCCTGATTTTTTTGCTGCAGCTCAGCTAAAGAAATCTTTAGAACCCCTAAATTTTGGTTTGCTTCTTCAAGACTTTTCAACAGTTTACCATTTTCAAGTCCCAAATCTCTAGAATTTTTTTCGTCTCTCGTCCGAAAGGCCCAGGCAGAGAGTCCAAGAAGACAATTCGCGCACATCGAAAAAAATAGCGCCGTAGCCACTTTGCCGACTATTACGGCAACGAGAGCGACTCCTGCAAGGACAGATCCTGCATACACAATTTCCTCACGAGAGGAAATAATCCATCCAGAAATGATTTCAAAGGCTTCATCGACCAAAAAAGAAATAATGCTCGCTGCAAAATCGGCTTCAGGCGAGCTCTTGCACTGGAACGAATACCCTGAAGGAATGCTGTAATCCATAATTCACCACATCTTTAGAACTATTTTTTAAAAGATCCACTAAAATTCGCAATCTCTCTACAACAAGGCCGATGTCGTGAGCAACGATTCCATTGCGCTTGATTCCTTCACGCTCTTTTGTCACCAAACTTTCATAAGCGATTCGAACTGCTGTTAATTCGCTGAGCCGATCATGCATAGACTTTGTATCCATTTGCTCAATGGCCTGACCAATCTCTTTACTCACCTGATGCCATCGTCCGACTACATCGAACATCTCATTGGCAACATGCTGCGTCGCTTGAATTCCAGCCTCAAGGGGCGCCTTTGCTCCCTTACTACACAAAAATCTCACTACTTCCCACCTTTGAAACCTGATTGCTATCTCAACAGGCGTACCTCTCGGCGCTCCGAAGACGCCCGACGTATTGACATAACTAGCAGACGCAATGGCAGCTGCCATCCAACGTTTTTGATCAGAATCATGAGAAGAAGCCGCCATCGCCTCCTCCTCTTTTTTCCTGACTACATATCGAGCCCATGAGACGTCTCCACTGACGCAGGCGCGCAAAAGGGCATTTTCCGGACACATCCACCAAGACGATTTTTCGAACACCCAACTCAATGCGGGCAAAATGCATCCACCCTCCTCTTCCGGCTTAAAATTGGCCACTTCTTGAGCCAACTGTCCTAGAGGATTTTTTTCAGCCTCTTCTAAAAGAGGAATCAGAGCAGAAGGATAGGCTTCATTCATCAACGCACGCACATACGGCGTATAAGAGTCTTTCCGAGCCCCATAATATTGCCGAAAACTCAAAGCATCATCTACCCGCAACAGCTCCCTCACGACTCCTTCTGAACCAAATTGACAAGCTAGGTGGAAAAGAGGGACACAATAAGGGGAACTCTCTTCTTCCGACCAATTCGCCCTCTGACCTGTTGCTATCTCTGAAAAATCCATCTGTGCAAAGGGGGCAATCCCCGCACGAATCAAACGAACGATCTTCCCGTCTACTTCAGAAAAAGAGAGGATATTTGCAAACTGCACGCTAGGATTTTCCGGCGATCTCACTGTCCTTTTCTTCCCAAACCAACGAAACCCGGTATCTAAAACCGCCTCTGCCACTTGTTTCCAATCTCGGCGCAAAAGTTGCTCTCCTAAAGGAAGAGAGGCTACCAGCCCTAGATTCTGGTCCAAAGTGACGGGAGTTCTTCCTATAACAGCTTTTAAAATGTCCAAAAAAGAAAGCTCCCAACTTGTACAATAATTTATAGGCCAACAAGAAGCTCGCCTTGCAATCTGATATTCATGAAGCTGGTTTGATGTATCCATCTGCTCATAGAAACAACCCAACGTCGCAACAGAGCCTCGATAGAATAAATCTGTCTTTCTACACATTTTTTCCAAAGCAGAAAGTTCAGGACTGTCCTCTTCTAAAGACAAAAGTCCTTGTTTTGCAAGAACCATGCAAGACTGGTGTTTATCAGGCCAATCTGCACGGAGCTCCTCCTGCTCTCCCCCCCCCTCCAATCTGACAAATGCCCGAATCCAAGTTCGATGAAGCATACGAGATCCCAAAATCTCTTCAAAACGAGAGTGCGTTTGCGTCAAAAGATAACCATCACACTCTTCTACTAGATAAGAATCTCTACGAAGCCACTGAGCTCCCTCGTTTACACACCGTTCATAATCTGCTGCCGTATTTAAAGAAGGCCTAACAAAAGAAAGGGCTGTCATCATCCACCTCTTAACAAAATAAAGCCTTGTACTTTAACGAAAATTTTTAATATTGTACATCATTTTTTTGCAGAGATCTTAAAATCAAAGATTTGGAGAAAAAGAAGGGTTCGCTTCAAACCTTGCAAAAAACTACACCGAACTGATAAAATCATTCGCAAAAAGAAGATTCATATGATGGAAATCGCACCAATTAAATCAAATAACAACTTCACACTCCTTGAATCTGCAGAAATCAATTTATCATTATGCAGAAAAAAGGAAATTTCAAAGAAAATTTTTTTTGAAACAAACCCCTATGAAATCATCTCAGACCGCGACAAAGAAAAATGCACGCATTTGATCGAAGAAATCAATCTTCTTGCAGAACGTGTCTTAAGAAAAAACAGCAAGCTAGAAAAAAGTTACAAAAAATATTTTAACGAGTGCAAAAAAAAGATTCAGGAACTCAACATTCTTGAAAAAAGCCAAACCTGCGTCTCATCGATTCCAGAATCAACTATAAATAGCTTGACTATTGAAAAAATAAAAAACCTCCTATTACACAGCAAAAATAAATACCTTTTCATTGCACAAAACGAAAAAAAACTAAACGAGCTAATAAATAAAATCATAACAAGAAATATTACGCTAAAACAAGAAGTCAAATACTTAAAAAAATTATGCAAAAATAAAAGCGTGCAAATAGCGGAGAAGATCGAACAAACCCTCGCCGAAGCAGAAATATCAAAACTCTCTTCAGAAATATCAGCACTCTCCTCAGGAATCTTAAAAAGAGATCTTTTCGCTGGATTAGGTGTATTAGCTCTCACCTTTATTGCCAGTCGATAAAAAGCTGTCTATCAAAGCAGATTTGCCTAGCCTCTTTGTTTTTTTTCCAGCACCTGTTAGCTTAGATGACGTTTCACAAATAACCGAAGGCACTAACATGTCATCGAACACCCTGACATTCCCAGATTTTGTTACCCTATCACATTGCATTAACACTTCTAAAGCAGCTTATCCAAGAAGATTCTATCAATGGTATCCAAAGGAGCTGCAAGCTATCACCCATATAGCGATCGTTTCTTTTGCTAATCAATCTATAAAAGACCACCTAGAACTTCATCATCGATTGAGCTCTCTCGTATTCACTCACCCTCTGACGCAATCTTTTGTAACAGGTTTTCAACACGATTTTACTCAAGATCTTTATGACAAATTTTTAGGCTGTGGGAAATATTAGGCCTCTTCAGGTTGTTTGAGCGTCATTGATTGCTCGATCTGGCTGCACCTGAAGAAGAAATTCTTCTAACAGCAAAGAAGAGTTTTTTGAGAAATTAGAAGAACTCATGAAAGACGAGAATTTCAGTATGGCTTAAGAAAGTCTCTGACGCAGCTTAGCCAATTCCTCTAACAAAGCTTCCGGCATGCGAGGAGCAAATAAAGCAAAGTACTTCTCCAGATCTTCGCATTCTTTGAGCCACGCTCCTCGGTCTACAGAAAAAAGAAGAGCCTCGGCCTCCTTAGACAAGTCCAAGCCCGACAAATCCAGCTCAGCAGGAACGGCCCCAAGAGGGGTCATTTCTGCTTTCGCTCTCCCTTCAGTTCTCTCCATAATCCACTTCAACACCCGTATGTTTTCTCCAAACCCAGGCCACAAAAATTTCCCATCTTTGTCTTTTCTAAACCAATTCACGTAGTAAATTCGCGGCAATAATTCAGCTCTCCCCTTTTGCCCCATCTTGAGCCAGTGAGCAAAGTAATCGCCCATATGATACCCACAAAAAGGGAGCATAGCAAAAGGATCATGCCGTAATTTCCCCACCTCTCCTTTCGCAGCCGCTGTAATTTCCGAAGAAACGCTCGCTCCCAAAAACACTCCATGCTGAAAGGAAAGCGCTTCATAAACAAGAGGAATCACATCCTTGCGCCGCCCACCAAAAATGATCGCAGACAGCGGTACGCCCTCCGGAGACTCTGCCATAGGATCGTACATCGGATTTTGCTTTGCAGACACAGTAAATCGGGCGTTTGGATGGGCAGCCGGCCCATCAGAAGGCGTCCACGGCTTTCCGAGCCACGAAGTTAAATGTTCAGGAGGCTTTCCATCCATCCCTTCCCACCACACATCGCCATCTTCAGTTAAAGCGACATTAGTAAAAATCGTATCTTTCTCAATGGTGCGCATAGCATTAGGATTTGTCTTCATCGAAGTTCCTGGCGCTACGCCAAAATAACCCGCTTCAGGATTGACAGCCCAAAATCTTCCATCCTTACCCAATCGAATCCATGCAATATCATCTCCTACGCACTCTATTTTCCATCCAGGAAGGCTCGGCGTCAACATCGCCAAATTCGTCTTGCCACAAGAGCTCGGAAACGCCGCTGCAAGATACTTTTTCTCCCCCTCAGGATTTGTGACCCCCAAAATCAGCATATGCTCAGCGAGCCACCCCTCATCTCTCCCCATCACCGAGGCAAGTCTCAAGGCTAAACATTTTTTGCCAAGCAGCGCATTGCCTCCATACCCGCTCCCATAAGACCATACGCTCCTCTCTTCCGGAAAATGGGCAATGCATCGGTGTGTTGGATTACAAGGCCATTTCACATCCTTTTCCCCCTCCCCAAGTGGCACTCCCACAGAGTGAACCCCCGCAGAAAACTTCCCTTGCCCCAACTGCTTCAAGGCTTCTTTCCCCATTCGAGTCATCAGTTTCATATTGAGCACTACATAGGCCGAATCACTCAGTTCCACGCCCACAATCGAAAATTTCGACCCCACCGGCCCCATGCAATAAGGGATCACATACATCACCCTCCCTCGCATACATCCTGAAAAAAGCCCTTTTAACTTCTCCTTCATCTCCCCAGGCTTAACCCAGTGGTTCGTAGGCCCCGCATCTTCTTCCCGCTCCGAACAAATAAAGGTGCACTCCTCTACTCTCGCTACATCTTCCACATCCGAGTGACACCAAAAACTCCCAGGCCTCTTCTTCAAAGCCACCATCTTCCCCGCTGCAACTAACTCTGCCGCCAGTCTCTCATACTCCTCCTCACTCCCATCACACACCATTACTCGCATCGGCTTGCAGAGCTCTACCATCTGGCCAATCCATCGATTCAATTCCTCATGATCTGTCCAACTCATCTTTGCTCCCCTTCTTCTTGAGGCTCCGCCTCAAACTCCGCTAAAGGACTGCGTCCTTTAGAATCCTCTTTGTTCTTTTCATTAAATCCTCTTTTCGCGTAGCGAAAAGAGAATTTAAAATGAAAAAAAACAAAACAGGAGTCCAGAGGACGCCGTCCTCTGGCGGGGTTTGGGGCGGAGCCCCAAATGTAGATCCAATTAAATAGACTTTTTCTTTTTGAACTTGTCGAGATACTCAAGCGCTTTACCTGTGCCAAGGCAAACGGCAAGGAGGGGGTTGGAGGCGACGAAGACGGGGAGGCCTGTTTCTTTAATGAGCGCTTTGTCAAGCCCTTTCATGAGAGCTCCGCCGCCAGCGAGAACCATGCCTCGCTCGACGAGGTCGGCGGCAAGTTCTGGGGGGCATTTTTCGAGAGTTAGCTTGACACTTTCGATAATTTGTTGGATGGGTTCGGCGAGACATTCCCGAATTTCGACGGAGTTAATCCGTTTGGTAACGGGAAGACCTGCTACTTGGTCGCGGCCGCGCACTTCCATCTCGAGCTCGTTATTGCCGAGAGGATAAGCAGAGCCTATAGTCATCTTGATCTCTTCGGCAGAGCGAGGACCGATCATGAGATTGTACGTGCGACGCATGTAGTTCATGATACAATCATCAAACTCATCGCCAGCAATACGAAGAGAACGAGATTCGACAATACCACCGAGAGAAATAATGGCGATCTCTGTTGTACCACCACCGATATCAATAATCATGTTGCCGGAAGGCTCATGAACAGGAAGATCAACTCCAATGGCAGCGGCCATAGGTTCTTCAATGAGCAAAACTTCTTGAGCTCCTGCATGAAGAGCAGAATCTTCCACTGCTCGCTTCTCAACGCCCGTGATGCCAGAGGGCACGGCAATGAGAATACGAGGACGGAAAAGACTACGGGTGGGGGTAACACGCTTAAGAAGAGCTTTAATCATCCCTTCAGCGATTTCAAAATCAGCAATCACCCCATCTTTCATGGGACGAACAGCATGAATCTTACGAGGAGTCTTTCCAAGCATCGCTTTGGCTTTGTGACCGACTGCTAGCACCTCATTAGTAAGAGAGTCTACGGCTACAACCGAAGGCTCAGCAAGGACAATCCCTTTGCCGCGAACAAACACCAGCGTATTTGCAGTTCCTAAGTCAATTCCAATATCGCTCGAAAAAATTCCTGATAAACGATGAAACTTTTGTCTCAAAAGAGACTTAATCTCACCATAAGAGTGTTTCACTCGATCTTTCGTTAATGCCATAATTCACGTCTGTAATAATTCTAAAACATCTTCCCAAGTCAACTTCGCAATAGCTTCATCATCGCAGCTCACAACTTTCTTGACCAATCCTTTTTTTCTTTTCTGCATTTCAACAATTTTTTCCTCGATTGTACCGAGGGTAACGAGCTTGTAAGAAGACACGGATCGCTTTTGTCCCATACGATGAACTCGATCGGTCGCCTGATTTTCTACAGCTGGATTCCACCACATGTCATAATGAACTACAGTATCTGCTCCCACAAGATTCAATCCCACGCCGCCGGCTTTGAGAGAAACTAAGAAAACAGGAATTTTAGGATTTTCATTAAACTCTTTCACGATCTCTAAGCGATTTTTTGTCGTTCCATCGAGATAAGAAAAGGCAATTCCTCTTTGCTCAAAATCTTCGCGCATAATTTGAAGCATCCGCGTATATTGGCTGAAAATCACCGTCTTATGGCGTCCTTCAACAAGCGTTTGCAACAATTCGAGAAGCATGTCATATTTCGCCGAATCGCCAAGCTCCGCTTTCTCCTTGGCAAAAATCGCAGGATGACAGCAAATCTGTTTAAGCCTTGTCAGCGTGGCCAATACGTGAATTTGAACCTTATCAAACCCATCGCGTTCGACTAATTTCACAAGCTCGTCCCGAGCAGAGGCTGCGTAAGAGCGATAGAGTTCTTGTTGAACAGAAGAGAGCTGGCAATGGTAGACAATCTCGGAAACAGGAGGCAAATCTTGCAAAACGTCTGTTTTCATCCGCCGCAAAATAAAAGGAGATACTTTTTTACGCAGATATTCGATATTTTGCACTTGCTGCGGCCCTGTAACTCGAATGTATTTTTCCATAAACCGATCGAAAGAACTCAAAAATCCAGGCATCAGAAAATCCATTAAACTCCAGAGCTCTTCCAAAGAATTCTCAATCGGCGTTCCTGTTAAAATCAATCGATGCGCAGCTTGAATCATTTTCACAGAGCGGGCATTGCGAGTGCCTCTGTTTTTAATATGCTGCGCCTCATCCAGGATTGCATAAGAAAAAGAGCTCTGGTGATACGTCTCGATATCTTTCTGAAGAAGCGTATAAGAGGTAATGATTACATCATAATCATTTAGCTTCAAAAGGAGCTTCTTTCGCTGACTGGGAATCCCATCGATAATGATGCTTTTTAATTTGGGATTAAATTTATAAAGCTCCTCTTTCCAGTTATAGAGAAGAGAGGTAGGACACACAATGAGAGTTTTTGCTTCGCTGTTAGCCTTCACATTCTGCGTAATCGCTGAAATCGCCTGCAGAGTCTTTCCAAGGCCCATATCATCGGCTAAAATTCCATTGAGATACATCGATCGAAGCCTTTCTAGCCATTGAACTCCCTCTATCTGATAAGGCCGGAGTTCAGCATGGATCTCTTTTGGAATCGGGGAAGAAGTAAGCTTCGTCTCCCCTAACATCTGAGAGCGGATTTGCAAAAGAGCCGGAGACATGTGAAAATCTACAGGAAGTCCGTTAAATGCATCTGGATCGATGGTCACTAGGTTCCAAAGAGGCTTTTGCTCTTTATGCTCATCTAACTTCTTAATTCCCAATTCATCAAAAAGTTGTACCACCTTGGAAATGCGGTCTAAATCAAGGACTAAAATTTTTGAAAAACGAGAAGAGACGTCTTTGGTCCGCTGTCTATTGGCATCGAGCTCTAAATAAGATCTTTTTGAAGCGAGACATTCCCAGAGTAGATCGAGTTTCACCCCTTTTAAAGCGCCATCAACTTTTAAATCGATCTCATAATAACCTACAGAATCGCTTACATCCAAATTGAGAGTAAATGTCGACTCATCATAAATAAACTGATCGAGCAAATTTTGCGGGCATTCAAAAGAGACGCGATGTTGATTGCGAGGGATCACTCCAGTCATGAATTCGACAATTTTTTTCTCTGTCTTAGCAATAAATGTCGAAGTCTGCGGGTTATAGATAAAATCCTGGAAGAGATCTTCCACAATTTGCCTTTCTTCTACTAAATTGCGCGCTAAAATCCCCTGTGGCATCACAAATGTCTTGATGTCATCATAGGCTAATTTAATCGCAGACGCCGGCACTTCCTGACCATCATAAGAGAAAAATAAAGAAGCCTCAAGCTCCCCATCTAAATAAGACAAATGGCAGCGAGCGCCCAACTTGCCAACAAAAGGCAATGTGACAAATTTTTCAATGATTTCCGCATTGGCAACTTCTGAAAAACGTCTTAGCTCTGGCAAAGCATTTTCCACAAATGTTCCAAACAAAGGTTCAGGAATAGTCATATCCCGAATTTGCAGTAAATTGAGAAGATGCATCCGTTTGATAATTGGTAAAAACCGGTAGTAAGCATCTTGGTAAATCATTCCTGGCTGCGCACATTCAAATAGCATCGCATCTTCCAGCTGTAGGACAGTTTCTCCGACCATCAACTGAGGTTTCATCAAAATTTTAGCGCTTGGAGGCTCAAGATACTCCAAATGAAATCGGATAGCGGCTGTTTTAGGACTATAGCGAAGAGGGGTTTCCAACGTGCCAAGATACAAAAACGGCAGCACTGGCAAATCATCATCAACATCCTTAAAACCACGAGGTCCTGCCATATCCATTGCAATCTCGTGCATCTTAGCCAATAATTGGCCAAAAATTTCGGGGTCAAACTGAGCCACTCTTTGACCTCTATCGCTTTGCACTTGTTCTTGGACTCGGCTATGATCTAAAATCAACTGGAGTAAAACCGCTCCTGCAGCATCGAAACTTTTCAGCGAAAAAAACAGCCTTTTCCCTGCCACAAACAAAGGCTCTTCATATCTTACCGCCTCTAAAAAACCCTTCAAATGGGAAATTTGCAAAGGTTTTGAACGGAAAGGCAAACGGAGAGCTAATTGAAATTCAATCTTCCCCTTTTGTTGAAACGACTGAGGATTAAAAACAACAGCAAGTTCCGCTTCAGCGAGTGAACTTTCTTCAGCAGGAAGAAAAAAAGGAGAATGGGAGAGGACATCAGAAGAGGCAATATACTCTTGTAAAATCTGTTTTTGATGGCGCGCATCTTGCTTGACGACTTCTTTCGTTTCCGCTTCCTGAATCGTTTTTAAAAGCTCTTTTTTTTGAGCTCCATCAAACTCTTCGCTTTTGGCAATGTCAGCATCTTTTGAGTACTCAATGAGCAAGGCGTCCATCTTGTCTTCCAAAAAGAAGATCAGGGCAGCCAAATGCACGCAATCAAAGCGACTCGGACAATCACAGTTCGTATGAACCATCTGTGATTCAAATCGGTCTACTTCAATCTCACTTTCATACGTGTTTTCAAAATTCCCCAAAATTCGACAGTTGAATCGAATCACCTCATTATCCAATCGAATAATCTTCGCTGACAAAATTTTATTCTTGTCATAAAGATGACGACCCTCTTTTAAGATCGCCGAAGGAAAATCTTGTCTCAGTTTACGAAAATTGAGCATACCTCAATCCTATCCTTATGAACCTCTCCCCTAATCAAGTTTCCATCAAACATCGACTGGATCCTTATTTAGTGGGGCAGGCTCTTATCACAAATCCCGCAATGATCTGTTTTTACCGTTTTTTTTTAACTATCGCAACTAAAAAATTTTTTTAATCCACAATTGTACACCATCCACTCTTAAATTTGGAGATCTTCCTTCTTAGGACACCGCCAAAGGACTCCATTCTTATGGAATCCTATTTAACTTTACTGGTGCGCAAAGAGGAATTGGACGAGGTTTACCGCATCCAATTCCTGTTCGCGCTAAATTTTATAGAAAAAAAACAGACCAGGATTTTAAAGGACGGAGTCCTTTAACCGGGTTTGGGTGCGGAGCCCGAAGAAATCCCAAAAAAGTTTAGGACTTGCGAAAAAAAAGAAAGAAGTTTTATGATGTAAGCCTTTAACAACCTTGCGGGTGTAGCTCAGTGGTAGAGCATCACGTTGCCAACGTGAGGGTCGTGAGTTCGAGCCTCATCACCCGCTTTCTTACTAATAGGTCTCCAGGTGACATTAAGTACACAAGAAGTATTCCAAGGCGAAGATATCCAAGTTTCCATCCATCGAAAACCGTTTTGTTTGATTGAGTTCGACGTGAAGGCTGGAAAAAAAATCATCGACCGAGCTCGTCGAGAAGCCGTTAAAGAAGTGAGCAAAAAAATCACCTTGCCTGGATTTCGCAAAGGAAAAGCCCCGGAAGAGACCATTTTAAAGCGCTATCCACAGGATGTAGAGCAACAATTTCATAAGACCTTCGCCAACTTGGCGTATACGGAAGCTCAGAAATTGGCTCGAGTCCCCTTGTTAAATCACAATGCACAAATTACTTTTGATCTAAAAAGCCAATCCGAAGAGAACGTAGAGTTGGTTTTTTCCTTTGAAACAGAACCTGTAGTGCCTACCGTAGAACCCAAGTTATTTGTAGCTACCCCAGTTTCTCGCCTTGAAGTGGGAGAAAAGCAAATTGATGAAGCCGTGCAGCAGATGCGCTTCTTTTTTGCTGAATGGACTCCAATCAAGGAAAGACCCATCCAAAACGGCGACTATATTATCATTAACCTTGACACCGTAGATGAAGAAGGGAAACCTACAAGAGTGTTCAATGAAGTCCGCTTTGAAGTATCCAAAGAGAGGATGGCGGAATGGATGCAAAAGTTAGTCCAAGGCGCAAAATGGGGAGATGAGCTAGAAGGACTCAGCGAACCAGATCATACAGCTTCCGAAGAGGAAAAAAAAGAGTTTCAACCGAAAAAAATACACCTGTCGATCCTTAAAGTAGAAGCAGCTCAGTTACCAGAATTAGACGATGAATTTGCAAAAAAAGTAGGCGCAGAGACTGTTAAAGAGATGCGCGAATCTGTCCAAAAGCTGTTAACTTCGCAAACCGAAGAAGCAGCCCAAGAAACTCTTCGAGGACAAGTCAACAAATTCCTCACAGAACACTACCAGTTCGACCTCCCTAAGTCGTTAATTGAAACAGAAAAAGAACATCGCAAACAGCAATGGTTAAGCAATCCCACCCATAAAAAACGATGGGAAGAGGAGATGACTCCTGATGAACAAGCGAAGTTTGACCAAAACCTATTTGAAGAAGCGAATCGAGCGATTCGTCTCTTTTATCTTAGTAGAGCGATTGTACGCCAAGCCAATGTGCCTGTCACCCATTTAGAAGTGCAGCAAGAGGCTATTGCTACAGCGCAAGGCTGGGGACAAGCCCTAAAGCCAGACAACATCCCTAAAGAACTGTTTGCTTTAGCCCTCTCGAAAGTGATTTTAGCGAAAGCAGAAAAGTATGTGCTCGAACAGAGCTCCCAGCCAGAGAACCCTTCAGCTCCTGCGGATAATTCTTGACCTAGTTCGCACTGATCGCTACTATGAGAAAAAAAACCAAGTAGGTATAATATTATGTCGTTAACTCCTTATATCATTGAAGATACCGGACGCGGCGAGCGTTCGATGGATATTTTCTCCAGACTTCTCAAAGACCGTATCATTTTTATCGGTACAGACATTACCGATCAAGCTGCGAATGTGATTGTAGCTCAGCTGCTCTTCTTAAAAATGGAAGATCCGAAGAAAGATATTAATCTCTACATCAATTCAGCTGGGGGCCATATCACAGCAGGGCTTGCCATTCTTGATACGATGCAGTTTTTAGGCTGCGACATCAATACCTATTGCATTGGTCAAGCCGTCTCCATGGCTGCTCTTTTGCTGGCTGCAGGAACGAAAGGCAAACGATTTGCTCTGCCGCATAGCCGTCTTATGATCCACCAGCCTTATGGAGGCGTTATGGGGACATCGGAAGATATTGCTCTGCAAGCCAAAGAAATTTTGGTCTTAAAGGACATCACCTCTTCTCTCATGTCTCGATTTACTGGACAGCCACTTGATAAAGTTCTGGAAGATATGGAAAGAGATTTCTATATGAATCCACAACAAGCCTTAAAATATGGTCTCATCGACCATATTGCCCAACCTGCCCATTTGGCAGCCGCCCAAAGCGAAGCTCGACCTACAGAACCCCATTCCCCCGTGATTGCATGAGTAAAAAAACCGCCACCCATTCGACCGCATCATGTTCTTTTTGCGGGCGCACTGAAGATCTCGTCGAGAAGCTTATTTCTGGACCAAATGCTTTTATTTGCGATAAATGCGTAGCTCTTTGCACCGATATCATCCAGAAAAAGCCTGTTTCCTATGAAATGAAGCTCCTAAAGCCCAAAGAAATCAAAGCTCATTTGGACGAATATATCATCGGTCAGGAAAATGCAAAAAAGACGATTTCTGTGGCGGTCTATAATCACTACAAGCGAATTCGCTCCCTTTCGAAACAAAGTGACATTGAATACAGCAAATCTAACGTCATGCTCATCGGTCCTACAGGTTCTGGCAAAACGCTCATTGCGAGAACTCTTGCGATGATTCTCGACGTCCCTTTTGCCATCTCTGATGCGACAACGCTCACGGAAGCCGGCTATGTGGGAGAAGATGTAGAGAACATCATTTTGCGTCTCCTCCAGGCTGCCGACTACGATGTAGCCAAAGCAGAGCACGGCATTATTTATGTCGATGAGATCGATAAGATCCGCAAAACGACTTCAAACGTATCCATCACTCGAGATGTATCAGGAGAAGGGGTTCAACAGGCGCTCTTAAAAATCGTCGAAGGAACCGTCGCTAACGTTCCTCCCAAAGGAGGCCGCAAGCACCCGAACCAAGAGTACATCAAGGTCAACACTCAAAATATCCTCTTCATTGTTGGCGGAGCCTTCGTTCATCTCGACAAAATGATCGCCAAACGCCTCGGCAAAAGCACCATCGGCTTTGATGCCGCGACCAAGCGCTCTTTTGACACTCATGAAACGAACTATCTTCTTTCTAAAGTAGAACCAGAAGATCTCATTTCCTTCGGGCTCATCCCCGAATTCGTCGGCCGCTTTAACGGGATTGCCAACTGCAACGAGCTGACCACAGAAGATCTCGTAGTGATCCTCACGCAGCCTAAAAATGCCGTTGTCAAGCAGTACATTCAGCTCTTCAAAGAGGAAAATGTCGACCTTCGCTTCACAGACGCAGCCCTCCGCGCCATGGCCGAAAAAGCCAAAGAAACCGGCACAGGAGCTCGCGCCCTCAGAATGATCGCCGAATCTGTCCTCAGAGATCTGATGTTCGAGGTCCCCTCAGATCCCTCTATCAAAGAGGTCATCATTGACAAAGAGTGCATCACTGCGCAAGCTCGCCCTCAAGTCATCCACGATAAGACGGCGTAAGATAATTGGAGCTCTGCCCCAAACCCCGCTAAAGGACGGAGTCCTTTAGAATCCTCTTTGATTTTTTTTATCATAAGCGAATGAAATTTTCCCTGGCGCCAGAGCGCCAGAGAAAACCCCCATTCGCTCGTTAAAATCTTACGTTACAACACCCGAAAACTGTTTTATTGAAAAAAACAAGTATTGCGAATACGCTCCTTCGCTGAACTACTTTGCTTTGCTGCGCGCCAAAAAATGCAAGCAAGCGGGTATTCATGAAAAATAAGGAGCTGACTATGACAGTATTTTTCAGATGTGCAAGAACTTTAGGAAAAGAGTGTTTCAAAAAAATGCCTTCAGCAGAGGATGCAGGATCTGTAGCAATATATGGTTTAGTAGGCAGTGGAGCAATAATAGGTGGCCATGAAACCTATTATATTGGACGAGATGGCTCCTCTTTACTTCTACGATCAATGTTTATCATTGTCGGTTCAGGAGTTGGAGCCCTAGTAAGTTTTGTACTCGTCCCATTAGCAACACTTGAAAAGGTTAGCGAGGTTTATCAAAACAGACACAAAAAAGTTTTAAGCTAATGCTTTATTATAGGCGAATGGAGTTTTCGCTTGGAGCCGGAACACCAAAGCAAACCCCAATTGCTCGAATTTCACTTTTCAAGTCTAAAACTAGCATACAGCAATATAACCTTTGTGCCTGAAGATGCCTATACGGGATCTAGGCTTTTTTATGCGAATCTCAACTTCACAACCTAGAATTGAGAGATATTGAAGAAGAGAATCTGTACTAAATTGAGAGAGTCTTCCAGTCACAAGCATAGATACTTTTGGTTGCGTTATTTTTAATTTTTTTGCTACTTCTTGTTGAGAAAGTCTACTATTTTTAATAAGGTTACTTACTTCATGTAGCAATTTTGCTCTTGCAAGTAATTCTTCTGGTTTTTCAAGCCCTAGATCAGCAAAAACATTTCCCTCTGTAATATCAAAATCGATTTCTTTTTCTTTCTTCATTTTTTGCCTCTTTTCTTTTTCCACTCTTCAAACATCTCTTTTGCAATCTTAAGTCTTGAATGGATTAGCTCCATATCTTGTTTAGGAGTTTCTTTTCCTTTTTTGCTTTTCTTCTGGAAGGCGTGCAGAACGATAATGACCTCTTTAAACTGTACGGTATACACAGCTCGGAAGGTTCCTTCTCCCGTATCTGTTTTTAGTTCTACAACATTTGCTCCACCAAGCCCACTTAATACCTTCCCAATGCTTGGCATTTCCCCTCTCTGAGCTTCCCAAAGACCATGCCCAAAATCAACTCTTACATCCTTTGGCATTTCCAATAAATCTTTTTTCGAAGATGCTACCCAAAGTAGTGGCTTTAACTCCTCTTCCATCCATACACCAATTATATCAAATTTGGTATAAATTATCTAAGGCCATATGCAAAAAAGTCAATCTTTTTTTTAAATATAAACGCCAAAGCGCTTGGTTATGTATGACTTGAACAATACTTGACGTTGTTAGCATTCAACAACAACCCCCTTGTTCTGCATCAAAAGAATCGACAAATCGACTAAAACTACAGTTTCCGTTATCGTAGAATTTCTCAAAAAACAAGGAATTATTTATGGCGGAAATTACTTTAAAAGGAAAAACGATTCACACTAACGGCTCTTTGCCCGCAATCCATACAAAGGCTCATGATTTTGAATTGGTGGACAAAGAGTTGAGGACACATACTCTGCATGAATTTCATGGGAAACGAAAACTGCTTGCGACTGTTCCCAGTCTAGACACTGGAGTCTGTTCTCTCATGGCTAAACACTGTAATCAATTCGGCAAAAGTCATCCAAATGTCGTGATTTTAGTGATTTCTGCCGACTTGCCTTTTGCTCAAAAACGATTTTGTGAAGCGGAGCAAGTACATAACGTGACCACTCTATCGATGATGCGTAATAAAGACTTTGGAACCTCCTACGGAATTCTCATTACGGATGGCCCCCTAGCTGGAATTTTGGCCCGTTCTCTCATCGTTCTCGATGAAAAAGATCACGTGTTATACACAGAATTAGTCCCTGAAATTGGCGAGGAACCTCATTACCACAAGGCTTTTGAAAAACTAGCCGCGAAGTAATCTAAGTACACGGCCAATTTATACCCAAAACAAAAAAGGAACTCGTTTCCGAGTTCCTTTGTGTAATAAATCAAAAGGGATTTCAAAGGGCGCCAGCCCTCTCTGATGGGGTATGGGGCGAAGCCCCACACTTACCTAGCGTAGCGCAAGTAGGCGCTTGATGGAGCTGTGAGGGACTGAATAGCAGCATTCACCTCTTCCATCGTATTGGTGATGGTCTTCATCATGTTTTGTGCATTAACGCTCAAGTTAGCTGCCACCTCTGAAGTATTTTTCGTGATGGTTAAATCAGCCTGCGCTTCAGCAAGGGCTAGAGTTGTCTGACCTTGTTCGAAGAGCATCCATGCAGATCCTCCCATACCGAGGGCTTCTACACCTCGAAGAGCTTGAGTGATCAGTCGAGCCGCCCTTTGAATACCTTCAGAGCTGAGATTATTAAAATATCCAGAAGAACTAACAGAACTTGCTCCTCCCATACCGGCTCCAAGGCAGATTGTAAGCGTTAGGATAGTGCCTACAAGAGCTGCGGCCATAGGATGGTTCGGGAACATTTCAGTTAAAAGCTTCGTAAAAGGCTGGGTGACACCCACAATGCCAGATGTTGCTATACCTGCATTACCAAGACCCAGTTTTAAATAATCAACCCCTTGAGTTCCAACACGAGCAGCGTCTGTAGCAGCACTCGCGCCTGCTTTAGCACCGGCCTGAGCTGCTTGACTTCCAATAAGAGAGGAGTCTGCAGCGGCTCCTACGCCTGCTGTACCAATTACGAGAACCGCAGTGACAATGACGGTAGCTAATAAAGTAGCATACTTTTCAGGAACGCCTAAGCCTTCCAATCCCTTGGATAAAGGAGAAATTAAACCGTTCGTAATCAATTCAGGCTTTGCAATCATAAGAGCGGTTAGCGACGTCATCAGCAACGTAGAAAGAGGAGCCAATTCAGGCTGTCCTGTCGCTATCGAAACAACAACAATAGTGATCGCAAGGGCTTTCATCGCCCAACCAAGCATTTTCATGTGTTTTTGTCGTTTTGCTTGCTGTGCCAACTGAGCATTTAAGTCAGCTTGACTTGCATTCGCAGCAGTGATAGAGGCGTTACCCTGTTCAGAGACCATATTCAAAATAGTAGCCTGGTCGATCTGCGCAGCGCTCAAGTAATCCGTCACTAGCTTCAGCAATTTCATAATCTCTTCCATCGAGCTCATCTGCACTGTCTGCTGATCCGAAGAAGCTGCAGCAGTATCTGCCGCAGGAGCCGAGGTTTTCTCGCTCTCTGAACGAGATCCATTGAAATTGACACGGCCCAAATGCTTTGGGTTTGAAGAGCTACTCTCTTGAGCAGTTGCCTGTGCTTCGGTGACTTGAACCGCCGCATCTTGCACCTCAAGAAGCTCTACAGAAGTCTCTACATCTAAACGAATTGCTGTACTAGCCATATACCCACCTTATACAAATTTTTTATTAAATTTTCTTATTTTAGAGCTCTTGATAGGCTCTGAGGTTTTTTTCTTTAAAAGCGCCGTCTCTTTCAATAAAAGACGAACAAGGTCTCTCTCTTTTCGGCTAAAATAGGTCATAATAAACGCTGCAAGTTGCTGTTCGTTAAGAGTTTGCATAGTCGAAAGCGGCAGCCCAAGCTTTTTCTGAAGCTCTTCTTGCATAGGAGAGAGCGTTTGCTTCATCTCTTCTGCAGAAGAAGCCTTGCCCCGAAACTTCTGGACCATCGACAAGAGGGCCCCTAAAGCTCTCTCACCGGCCTCTTTTTTCGGCTTTTCAGCGTTCAACTCATGAATCTTGTTTGTCATATCTTTTAAACCTATTTTGTCTCTTAATGTATATTTTATCATATTTATATTAAGATCCGATAAAACCTTACTGGGCAAGAGGCGTCCAAGCGGCCTGCTCAAGCTGCGTCGCCATGCTGACCAAGGAAGCAATACTGCTTGTCAAGGTCTGTAAAGACTGCGTCCACTGCTGCATAACCCCTTGATAGTCAGTAACAGGCACCCCGTAAACCGTCTGGTCCGTACTAAACTGACTCTGGTCAGCCTGGAGCTTATTTGTGTCAACGTCCTTTTGGTTTACATCGGTTTGAATCACCGTATTATCATCTTGCAGCTTATCTGTCAGGTTTGTACTAGCCTGAGACGAAAGAGCCGAAGAAGTAGCCAACATGGAAGCTGTAGCTACAAGCCCCTCATTAGACACCACCTGAATCCAATGCTGCAAAGAAGCCAAAATGGTCCACATGGAGTAGGTCATAACAGGCAGGTTCGTAGCATAGGATCCAAGCGTCTGAGTATAAAGCTGAGGACCCGGTCTATTTGACACCATATCTTCTATTAAATTTTCTACTGAAGCTGACATAGTATTCACCTTTGTTTTAATTTTTTAATTAATTACCAGTTCTAGAAATAGAGTAGTCGATTGTATCGGCAGTTTTTTCTGTACAAGACTGCATCGTATTTCCTGCCTCTTGAACCATCTGCATATACTGCTGCATCTCGGTCGGCAAGTTATTCGAGTAGTTAGTCAATGAAGTCTGTCCCGTACTAAGGCTTGTATTCATCGACTGTACGTTAGTTGCTTGCTGCGCCTGTAAAGCGCCCGTGGCATCTACTGGCGGCACATACATGTAGTTCATCCACGCGCTATAACCAGGGCTTGTTGCGCCGGTTGAATCATACCGCGGAGGATTCTGGTTATCTATAACCACCTGTGAGTTTGGATCATTAAACTCCAAGATTTGCAGGGAAGCAGCGTCAGCAGCTTGAGAGTTAGCCATACGAGGGTCTAATAGATAAGCCGTGTGCACCTCCTGTGCATTAGCCATCATGTCGTTATACTGAGCTACAGAAGGATTTTGATTAGAAGCATCAGTCATCATCGTTGCATAAGAACTTTCAACTCCTGTATAAAAATCAAGCTCAGCCTGCACAGAACCTGCGTCGATCATGTACTGGTCCATTACTGCCATCAAGATAAGACAGATCATGTAGATTGTTGAATAACCAGCTTCCATCATATTACCCATCCAGGCGCTTCGGCTTTGTCCTTCAACAGAGCCAAGGTTATACTCAGCCTTCGAGCTTGGATTTGCACTCCACTCACTTACATCTTGCGACAGGTAAACGCACTGCTCAGAGAAAGAAAGGGTGCCATACATTAATCCACCAGTTGTTGGGTCAATATACTGACTTTCCCATGTATTAAAATAATCTGGATCGTTGAGCATTTTTTGTACTGAAGCATCAAAACTTGTCAGCATTGGGTTAGCAATTCTCCCCTCAGCAGCCGCTTGTTGGTACACGTCATTAACAACATTCAATGCATTGATCAGAGTCTGGTTAGCTGCATCTAAACTCGCTTGGCAATTTCCTCCATTCTGCTTATAAGCATGGTCGTAAGCGCCATATAACACCATACCAGCGAGGTTCTGCACGACCATATCGCTAAGCGTCTCATCATTAGCATCTTGCACTTGAGTTAGATTCAGCAATGTGCTGTTAATCGTGATCACAGAAGGATCATTATTTAACCCCTCAGCATTCCACTGATTAAGACGGATATTAAAACCAATCATGGCACAGGCCCAAATCAGGGCGCAGTTTCTCTTATCATACCCCCCTTCTCTAGTCCATTCCATCAAGTCTAAAAGCTGCTGCTCAGCAACGGCCGGATCGCTCGATACTCCAAAACAGTCCTTAGGGTTTGTATTTAACCCGTCAGGAGGAGGAGACTTGAACTCAATCGTACTTGTAGAGTCATAAATAGGGTTCGCGTTAAGCCATTCGTACCATCCTTGGGCACTGCTAAAGCTTCCACCCACTGACATCCCCCCTGAAGAAGAGCTTGTGCTCTGAGTAGAGGAAGGGGCCGGAGATTGCATCTGAACTACTTCTTCGTAAGTTATAGTATCTACAGTCATGTTATTACCTTATTTTTACGTGCTTATCCCACTATTTTATCATTTCAATATTAAGCCTGTATAAAGAAACGGGGGTCTTGACGATAAAAATTGACTTAAGTCACTAATAATAAGCGAGATAAAGTAAAAATAATTCTTTCATAAATACATAACTAATTAACAACAAACTTTTTAACTAAATCAAAAGCCTGATTAATTATATCTTAACAAGAATGTGATAAAATAGTGATATTAACGCAAAAATAGGAGAACATTCATGAGTACCGTGAATAAGCAATTAGAAGATGCTCTAGGGAATTTAGATAAGTTAAAACCAGAGCAATTAAACTCCCTTATTGAGGAAGCCGTTAAGACCTTTGATTCTTTACAAGGCAAGCTGCATTCCAACGATCCTAAAGATACTAAAGCAGCCATAGAATCTGTCAAGGAGCTTAAAGAGTCCCTTGAAGGCCAGATGAATGAGCTTTTAACAAATGCAGGGATCAACCCAGAAGAGCTCAAAGAGCTTATGTCCAATCCTGCAAATTTCGCTCCTGAAGAGAGGTCATTAATTGGGGAGATTGATAAGGAATTTAAGAAGTTTACCTCCCAAAGTGAAGAAGAATCCAGCCCGAAGAAAGTAAGAAAATCTAAAACTGAGTGGATTCCTGGATAAATTAATTTAAAAACTAAAAAAATAAGAGGCTATTATGAGCGGTAATACACAAGTTTATCAAACAACAACTCCTCCTACCACTTCCGGAGGCGTTTTGGGTTCAGGTTATTCAGCGCTTTGCGCTGCGGCCATGGGCACGTCTTTGGTTAACCTATATCAAATGTTAAACATTCAGAACAAATTGAAAGCTCTTAACATTCAAAACATTCAAAACGAAGCGGAAGCCCAAAGTATCGCCACTATAGAGGCAGGGAAAAAAGAGAGAATGGGTTCTTTCATTCAGGCAGGCTCTCAATTAAGCCAGACTGCAAGCGGACTATATACTGCAGGAAAAGGTCTTCAGAGCGAAATGAACTACCAAAATAAGATGGGGGGGATCAAAGACAAAGGAGACAACCTCAAACTATTGGCAGGCCAAATTAATGAAAAACCAATATCAGTGGATCAAAATATCATAGACAGAGCTGTTCTAAGAGATCCCGACAATCTTGAAACTGCTTTAAGTGCAGACGAAAGACTTCTTGTGAAAAACCATGCTACAGACTGGCAGCAAGAGATGCTCAAACAAAAAATCGTCCAAGACCCCAATCAAGCAGCCGATCTTGGAGATCTCTTAAAACCTTCTAACAAGCAGGATTTTGAGGCGATGTTAACAGGAAAATTAGATCCTAAGGATATCGATCAAATACAAAGAGAACTCTCTCCGATACAACGAAAATCGGTTGTAAAACAAGCAAGTCAATTCGAGAAGCAAGAACTTCCCGAACAGAAAGTTATTATAAGAGACAACTCAACAGAAACCACTAAGCAAAATATGTGGAGCCAGCAGATATTCAGGCCCTTAGCTGAAGCTACTGGACAGGCGGGTCATGGGATTTACACTGCAGAAGCAGCCAAAGATAGAGCCTCTGGTCAGTTAGCTGGCGCCGCGGAACAAATGGCTAGAGATGCTAACCAAACTGTCGGAAGCACTCTTGACATGATCACGAGAGTGATCGAAGCTCTTATGTCAGCGCAAGCAACTATGGCTCAAAAAACCGCCTAAGAAGCTTTCTTTTTTCATGAGTCCTTGTCCACAAGAAGCAACCCTTCTTGTGGACTTTTTCTATATAATCAAACACTCTCACCCCATCCTCCAAACCCACTTTTTCACATTTCCAAGAAACTTGTCTTGTAAATTTTCTGCCCTCCGAGGAATAATAGAACAGGAGGACGATGTGTCATGCTTCGAGAATTTGTAAAGCAGATGTGCTCTGATTTAGAAATCGACGCCGATCTCACAATGGATAAAGAGAAAACAATCGAAATCTCCTTAAATCCTGATGTTAAGATCCATTTTAAAGAGCTAGATCCAGGGATTGCACTGCAAACAATGATCTCCCCTTGTCCAGAAGAGCGAAAAGAGGAGTTTTTTATGCTCCTGATGCGCGCAAATTTTCTGGGTCAAGGCACCGGTGGTGCTCGAATCGGTCTCGATAAACAAGAGAAGTTCTTGACACTCTCTCTAGGCTTGCCTTATGAGCTAGAATATTCGTCATTTAAACAATATGTCGAAGATTTTGTCAATTACCTCACCTATTGGAGAGAAAAAATTGCAGAATTTGAACAGGGAAAAACGTTAGTTTAAAAACACATGCCAGCGCACCTTTTTGCCAAGCAAGGCCCCTTTCGTGGGCTAATTTTACAGTTCGACGAAGGAGAAGAATGGGTCATCGGACGAGATCCCGATGAGGCTGATTTCGTTCTCGAAGATAGCGTCGTCTCGCGCAAGCATACTCACCTCCAAAAAACTCCTGAAGGGATTTTTGTCAAAAACCTAAGTCGCACAAACCCTACCCTTGTAGGCGGCGAACCTTGCGATCAAGAAACTCTGCTTAAAGAAGGCGACGAACTTCAAATCGGCGATACTCTCTTTGTCTATTCTGAAGGAGCTCTTCCTCAAAGAGGCGTAGATGAACTCTTCGAAGACGAAGAAGAAACTCCCCCCCTTCTCAAGGAAAAAACAGAGCCGAGCGCCTATGATACCATCTTCGAAGACCCAGGTATAGAACACGATCTCTCTTTCCACCTCGTCCCTGACACCCCTCTTCTTTTAAAAGTCATTGCAGGACCGAATGCCGGCGCAGAGATCGGCATCGAAACAGACCGGACCTACGTACTTGGAAAAGATGCTGCCAGCTGCGACATCGTTTTTCAAGATTTGAGCGTCTCTCGAAACCATGCAAAACTTCATATCGATGCCGATGGAATCGTAGACATCGAAGATCTCGGTTCTAAAAATGGGACACTCGTCAATGGCCAGCCCATTTTAGAAAAAACAATCCTCACGCCACAAGATGTGATCGCCCTCGGAACCACCCTTTTCCTCTTTATCGATAGAGAAGCCCCTCAGGAGACCATTTTCTCCTCCTCTCCTTCTTACTTTGAGCCAGAGCCAGAAGAAAAGATGGCCGCCGCTCGCGAGGAAGAGATCGAAGAGGCGAAAGAAGAAGCTTTGATCGAGTGGAAAATAAGAAAAATCCCTTCGAGATATCTCATCGCAATAGGTAGCCTAGCGCTGGTTTTTTTCATCGTCTTCATCAGCTTTTTCTCTCTTTTCAAAGCGAGTACGCTAGAAATTGTACAAAAAGAGCCTGTGGAAGAAGTTCAAAAAGCGTTGCAACCGTTTCCCTCTGTCCAATTTTCCTTCAACCCCGCCAGCGGCAAACTTTTTTTAGTCGGTCATGTCAGCACCATGGTTCAGTTTCAGGAAATGAATTTTCGCATTAGCCAAATTCCTTTTATCAGCAGCGTTGAAGATACGGTGATTATTGATGAATCGCTCTCGAAAATGACGAATGATCTCTTAAACAGCTATTCCCAGTGGCGCTCCATCAACGTTTCAGCCCCGCGGCCTGGACAATTTATCGTCAGCGGCTATCTCCAAACAGCTGCAGAAGGACAAGCTTTGCATGACTATCTGATGACTAACTTCCCTTACATCGATAAACTAGCAAATCAAGTCACGATAGAAGAGACTCTAAAACTGCAAATTGCAAGCCTTTTGACCTCGCACGGATTGAATACAGTGGCCGTTCAGCTCAGCCAAGGAGAAATTATTTTGTCCGGACTCTATAGCGAAGAGAAAGAAAAAGAATATAAAACGTTCTTAAAACAGCTCAATACTTTGCAAGGCGTTCACGCCGTGAAAAATTTTGCCCTACCCACCTCACACCTTATGGCCCGCATTGACATTTCTGATCAATACCACATCAGCGGGAATTCCATGCTCGATGGAAAAGGGTATAGCGTTGTGATCAACGGAAAAGTGTTTTTACGAGAGTACTTAGTAGATGGAATGAAGATCACTTCTATCGAACCAAATCGGATTCTTCTTGAAAAAGATGGGCTAAAGTATACAATCAACTATGGAACCGGCAAGTAAGGAGATACACTCATGTTTGGTCTAGAAAAAAAGCCCAGTGAAAAATTCGCCTTTGATTTAGAAAAAGAGATCAAAAATAAGCCAGAGCGTAAAAAAGAAATCCTCACTAAAATCTCTGGACATATTCAGGAAATCAAACAACTGTTGAGAGAAGGAGCTAATGAAAAGGATTTTGAGCGCTTAGGCTTCCTTCTCAACGCCTACCTTTCTCTACAAAAAGTCATTACAAAAATCAATACTTAAGGACTGAAGTTATGTCAACTCCCAACTCGCAAAACCCGAATGCCAAGCCGTTAACGTTTATTTCTCTTATTACCGCTTATAATCGGCTGCAGTCAAACCTCGTTATGCAGGTGCGCTCGCTGGCTAGTAATATGTCAGCTGCTAACCCAGGCTCTTTCATCTTGCTCCAATTCCAAATGTCTCAAGTACAGCAAATGGGCGAGTCGATCTCAAACCTGGTGAACCAAGTCAATAAAATTATCAACCAGACCATCAGCAATCAGCAAGGTAGATAACCCCTAAAACGTGAGGAAATCATGACTAACTGGAAAAAATTTGACGACGACTTCTTTCTCTTTATAGAATGCGGGTTCATCGCCGTTAATCAAGGAGACGAAGATTCTTCGTTGAAGCTCTTTAGGGGCGCTGAAATGCTCAAACCCGACCAACTCTTGCCACTCGTCGGCTATGGGTACATCCATTTGCACAAACTAGAGTTAAAACAAGCCTCCGATTGTTTTCAAAAAGTGCTAGAAAAAGAGCCTTCGAATGAGATGGCGAGCGCCTTTTTAGGTCTCTGCATGGCCCTTTCGCCAAATTTGACGACAAAAGGGGAAGTTCTTTTGGAAAAATCCGCTTCTTCTCAAGATCCGCTCATCAAAGACCTTGGAGCTTCAGCTCTACAGTTCATCGATGAATTTGTCAAAAAAACTCCAGGACCTGTGATCAATCCAGAAACGCCAAAACCTAAACAACAAAAACGTCCATGAGCGACCCAACCCCTTCTCCAGACCGAATCGATCCAAGCAAGTCCATTGAGCCCAAAACCTCCGTGCGCTCTCAGCCTGGCACAGAGTTCCAGTCGTTCATGCAGTCATCTAACAACGCCTCTCCTATGGCACCTGCTCCCAATCAGGCACCTTCCCCTGCTGAAATCATGAGACCCATGCAGCAAAATACCAATCCTACTTTCAATACGCTGCTCACCCAGGCTACAAATCTTCAAGATTCGCTCGGAGGCATTCAAGATCAGCTAGGCACGCCGAAATTAAAACTCAACCGCTCTCAAACGCGTCTTTTGAAAAACAAGTTTAGCAACGCCAATGAATACATCGAGAAGGCTGCAGGGAAGCTCGGCGCAGAAACTCCTCCTGAACGCTCTTCTTCCAAGAAAGGCACTGGGGTCATGGGACGGCTCATGGCCTATATCGATAACGGCCAAGACAAACTCCTTGGCGTGCAAAAAAAACTCGATGAGCTCATGAACTCGGGCAAAGAGATCAGCCCTGCGCAGATGATGCTCGTACAAATTAAAATGGGACAGGCGCAACAAGAGATCGAGTATTCTTCTGTGATGCTAAGTAAAGTCGTGGACGCCCTGAAACAGCTCTTTAACATTCAATTATAGAAGGTTCCTTGGACGACGAAAATCCTTCTTTCGACCCTCTTTTACACCACCTCGAAGAGATCGAACTGACCACTGTGCACGGCCGCATTACTGAATGCATCGGCATGTTGATCCGAGCTGTCATTCCTCAAGTCAAAATGGGAGAACTTTGTCTCATCAAACGATCAGGTGAGCCTCTTGCAGCAGAAGTCGTTGGGTTTACCAGAGACGAGGTGATCCTCTCTCCTTTAGGCGATATGAAAGGCATCGGACCCTCTTCAGAAGTAATCCCCATGCGGATGCCCATGCAGATCAAAGTGGGTTTTGGCCTTTTAGGCCGGATTCTCGATGGGATGGGAAGACCTCTAGATGTTGAGGAAAAAGGACCGCTCGAAGATGTCCATGAACTCGTCCCTGTGATCCGAGATCCACCAGATCCTCTCAAACGAACCATTATCAGTCAGCCCCTTCCTGTAGGAGTTCGCGCCATTGATGCGGTCTTGACCTGCGGAAAAGGGCAGAGAATCGGCATTTTTGCTGCAGCTGGCGTCGGCAAATCGACTCTTCTTGGCATGATCGCCCGTAATGCGGTCGCCGATATCAATGTGATCTCCCTCATTGGCGAGAGGGGCCGTGAGGTCCTCGAATTTCTAAAAAATGACCTCGGTCCAGAAGGGATGAAACGCTCTGTCATCATCGTTTCCACCTCTGATCAAGCGCCTCAAACCCGTCTCAATGCTGCCTACGTGGGGACTGCGATCGCAGAATTTTTCCGCGATCAAGGAAAATCTGTCATCTTAATGATGGACTCTGTGACCCGCTATGCAAGAGCTCTGAGAGAAATTGGCCTTGCTGCAGGAGAGCCTCCCGCTAGGGCAGGTTATACGCCTTCCGTCTTTGCCACGCTGCCTAAGTTATTAGAACGCTCAGGAAATTCAGACAAAGGATCAATCACCGCCTTTTACACCATCCTTGTGGCAGGCGACGATCTCAATGAACCGGTAGCAGATGAAGTCCGCTCGATTTTAGACGGCCACATTATCCTCTCCACAGAACTCGCTCGCCAATTCCATTACCCAGCTATCGATGTTCTCGCATCAGTCAGCCGTATTTTGCCTCACATTATTGACCGCTCTCATCTAGAGCTCACAGCGAAACTACGCGAGGTGCTCTCTAACTATAAGAAAAATGAACTCCTTATCCGTATTGGAGAATATAAAGCTGGCTCCGACAAAAATGCTGATTTTGCCTTAAAATATATCGATAAGGTGAATAAGTTCTTGCGGCAAGAGGTCAATGAAAAAGCACCTTTCGAAGAAACCGTTCGACAACTCAAGATGCTTTTCACGTAATCTTGAAGGCGCTGCATAACTCGACTTTATTTACCTTGATAGCTAATCTACCTCTGTGGTAGATAAAGTATGAGTATTTATGCAAAGCCTGATCTTAGTTAACTTCGGTGGCCCTAGAAATCTTGAAGAAATCCCCGCTTTTCTGACAGCTCTTTTACAAGACCGAGACGTGATTCGCACCAAGCTTCCTTCTTGGTTGCACAATTTTTTATTTCGCAAAATAGCTTTAAGGAGAGCAAAAAAAACGGCCCATGATTATGAGGCCATCGGAGGGAAATCACCCATCTACTTCGATACAGAGATGCTCGCAGAGATCTTAGCTCTCCACCTGAAGAGACCAGTTGTCACATTTCATCGCTACCTCCCAGATACTCATAAAAAGTCGATTGAGGCGATTGAGGAACTGATCAACGATCATCTCACTGTCCTTCCTCTCTTTCCCCAATTTAGCTACGCAACAACAGGAAGCATCGCCCGCTTTTTTGCAAAACATCTTCGCCCAGAAACTGTACAAAAGCTCCGATGGATCAGATCGTACGCCCATCACGAAGCGTTCATCTCTGCACATGAAAGGCACCTGGCTACTTACCTAAAAAACCATGGACTTTCTTCTCAAAATACGGCTCTTCTTTTTTCAGCACACGGCCTTCCTGTCTCGTTCATTGAAAAGGGGGACACCTACCAAACAGAATGCGAACGGTCTTACTTCCAAATCATGAAACGGTTTCCTGGCTTTGTTTCTAGGTTAGCCTATCAATCCAAATTTGGTAGAGCACAGTGGCTCCGCCCCTCCACAGAAGACATCTGTTTATCAGCCTCAACATGGAATGATGGAAAAGAGAATATCGTCATCATCCCCCTTTCATTTACTTCAGACCACATTGAAACGCTCTTCGAAATCGAACAGCTCTATCTTCCCCTGCTCCAAGACCAGGGGCTGAGAGGCTACCGCTGCCCCGCCCTTAATCTTGAGCCCCATTGGATCCAAGCCCTCGCTCACATCGCCCAAGATACTCAAGGGGTTAGCACTCAAACCCTCATTTATTCAAATTAAAATAATAATTATAATTGATTTTAAACATTTTAGTTAATATAATATATTACAAAATAATATATAAAGGCTAACTATGATAAAATCAGACGTAACAAAACAGTATCGCACGCACGCAGTGCCTATAGAAGACGAAAAAGACACCCCTTCTCCCCTGATGGCGCAAACGATGTTGATCACATCTAACGAGGAGATAGCAAACGCCCTGCAAAACGCAATTCATTCATCAGCTTTCCCCGTTGAAGTCATCATCGATCAAACGATCCCCTGGCCGCGCGACTGCCACGTCTTTTTGCCAACTCAAGCACATCTCATCCCTGCCCCTTTTGATACTAACAGTCAAGACAACCACAACATGTTTTTTGGTCTGCTCCCTGAACCCATGCTCCATTTTTATGAGAATTCTTTAAGTTATATGGGCCGCGGAGGCTCAACAAAATCCAGAGATGGGGCAGAAAAAATCGCCAAAAAATATCACGTCTCTTACAAAAAAGGCAAAACTTGTATTGAAGGAGGAAACTGTCTTATCTTCAAAGGAAGTGACGGGCAGCCTAAAGCACTTGTTGGCTATACGAGCCTCATATTGAGCTTAATCTCACTAAACAACCAAAACTACTTTGAAGAAAAAAACAAAGAAATTTCTCACTTTATTGCAACATATCAAGAAAAGCCTTCTGAAGATTTATTTCGAGTCGCTAGAAATTTTTTCCTTTTAAAGCGAAAACAAGAAAACACGCCCACTGCCTATGTCAATGATTATGCAAAGGAAATTTTAGTCGCTCATAATGTGCCTCAGACTGTTGAAGCCATGATTTTTCTCACAAAAGAAAAAATTGCAGAAGAATTACAAATCAAATCCGAGAGAATTGCTTACATTTATCAAACCAGTTTTCACATTGACATGGAAGTATTCGCAGGTCCTAATGACATCATATTTATGCATAATGAAAGGAAAATGTTAAACGTGCAACAACAGATCGGCACTAGAAAAATGCCTTTTCTTGACAGAACGATCAACTATGCTACAAAAAATGGACCGCGCGATGAGCAGCTCTTCGAACTGAACACAAAAATCATACAAGCGATTGGATGTACAACTGTCCCAGTCCCAGGCGTTCTTAGCGCTCACTATAGCGCGGGCGATATTCTCTCTTACTCTCATATCTCCTCCCTTTGGGAAGACTCTTCCACTCCTTTCGAAGAAGAAGAGGATCTTGAAGTCGTCACAGAGCGCACCTCCCTCCCCATCATCAATTTCATGAATGGACTATTCTTCGACAGCTCGCCTCCTCACTTTATCACAGCAGGTTTCCCGGATAACGATTACCCCCTTGCTAAACCATTTGTTGAAGCCTTTTGTAAAAAGGTTCGTAAAGCATGTCCCTCTTTACAAATCTCTTTTATTAACACACTTTCTGCTGATTTTTTAGCTGGCAACTACGGCAGCATACACTGCCTCACTACGTCCATTCAGGAACCCTCCGAAGATTAGTCATTTTCTTCAAGGGTGACGATCCTCACTCCGGATCTTGTGATCAGCTGAGCCTGGACCAACTGTCCCTCCTCTTCTGAAGGCGTGGATTCTTCTGTCTTAACAGGAGGCAAGAAAAGAGAAGGTCCTATTTTTATAGGCATAAGCAATTCCTCTGGTTCACAAAAATTTTTCCCATCATTTATAACAAAAATTAGCTATTAGAGTCTATCTCTGAGAAAAAAGATCCATATTGCACAGTTGCACGATATCGAAAAACGTGATACATTTTCCTCTAATCTATGGATCCATCGAAGCTCGTTCTAGAATCGGGAGAAATCTTTACTGGATTTTCTCCTTCCTGGCAAAAAGAGATTACTTTTGGCGAGGTCGTTTTTTCAACAGGAATGACCGGATATGTGGAATCGCTCACAGATCCATCCTATGCAGGACAAATTCTCACCTTTACTTATCCCCTTATTGGCAATTATGGTGTGCCTAATAGTGAAACCTGGGAATCAGAAAAGCTCCAGGCATCGGCTGTTGTCGTAGGAACTACAAGCCCCTGGATGAGCCATTGGGAGGCTCTCTGTCCTTTTCTCCAGTGGTTAAAAGAGCAAAACGTCCCTCTCATCACAGGAGTGGACACCAGAGCGCTCACCAAAGTGCTGAGAAAACAAGGGGTCGCAACCGGGGCTCTCTATTCTGGACAAAAACCGATCAAATCTTTTCCTAACTTGCGCAACATCCATCTTGTCGCCAAAGTCAGTCTGCCCGAAAAAGAAGACTATGGATCTGGCTCTAAAAGAGTGATCGCTATCGATTGCGGCATGAAGCAAAACATCTTGCGCAGTTTGACCCGCTATCCCATTCGAGTGACCAGAGTTCCTTACAATTATGACTATAGCGAAGAGGAGTACGATGGCCTTTTTCTCTCGAATGGGCCTGGAGATCCAAGTTTATGCCAAGAAACCATCGCTATCTTACGAAAAGCTCTGCTTCGAAAAAAACCGATCTTTGGCATCTGCCTAGGAGCTCAGCTGCTTGCCTTAGCAACGGGCGCTAAAACGTACAAACTCCGATTTGGTCATAGAGGACACAATCAACCTTGCCGCGACTTAAATACCGATCGATGTTTATTGACTTCACAAAATCACGGCTACGCAATCGATGAAGCAAGTTTGCCCAAAGACTGGAAAGTAAGTTTTCGCAATATGAATGATGGATCAGTAGAAGGAATCTCTCACAAAAAACTCCCCTACTTTGCAGTGCAATTCCATCCAGAAAGCTGTCCTGGCCCTACTGATGCAGCGTATCTTTTTGAAACATTTTATAAAATGCTATGAAACAAAAAACGATCAAAAAAATCTTGATCTTAGGATCCGGCGGATTAAAAATCGGTCAAGCCGGCGAGTTTGACTACTCTGGCTCACAGGCCATCAAAGCGTGCAAAGAAGAGCAGATCAAAACCGTTTTAGTCAATCCGAATATCGCAACCGTGCAAACAGACAGTTCTATGGCTGATGTCGTCTATTTGCAACCTTTAAACACGACCTCTTTAGAGCAAATCATCGCCAAAGAGCGCCCTAATGCGATTTTGCTGAGCTTTGGAGGACAAACCGCTCTCAATTTAGGCTTAACACTAGAAAAAGAGGGGATTTTAAAACGGTATGAAGTCAGTATCCTGGGAACTCCTCTCGAAGCAATACGCGCCTCAGAAGATCGAGAGCTCTTTAAACAAGCGCTCAGCTCAATTGGGATAAAAACAGCCAAAAGCGTCGCCGTCAAGACAGTGAAAGAGGCTCTTCAAGCAGCTCTTTCGATCGGCTACCCCATCATGATGCGCTCCGGCTTTTCTCTGGGGGGGCTCGGCTCTGGGAAAATTGATACGGAAAGCCAGCTCAAAGAGAGAGCTCGCGAGGCTTTGAGTGGAGCCCCCCAAATTTTAATCGAAGAATACTTGAAAGGCTGGAAAGAGCTCGAATACGAAATCGTCCGCGACAAAGCAGATCAGGCGCTTACCATTTGCAATATGGAAAACCTCGATCCTATGGGGATCCATACAGGAGAAAGCTGCGTTGTAGCCCCCTCTCAAACATTAAATAATGAAGAATATCATCGGCTCCGCTCCATTTCGATCGCCATTGCGCGTCATTTTAAGATTGTTGGTGAATGTAACGTCCAGTTTGCCTTAAATCCCAAGACAGGAGATTACCGGGTCATTGAAATGAACGCTCGCCTATCGCGCTCGAGCGCTTTAGCCTCAAAAGCCACAGGCTATCCCCTCGCTTTCGTCGCTGCGAAACTAGCTCTTGGCTATACGCTCGATCAGATTCCGAATGCCATCACCCAAAAGACCACAGCTTTTTTTGAGCCAGCTCTCGACTATGTCGTCATCAAAATGCCACGCTGGGATATCCACAAACTCAAAAGCGCTGATCGGACAATTGGAACGGAGATGAAAAGCGTAGGCGAGGTCATGGCTATCGGCAGATCCTTCCCCGAAGCCTTGCAAAAAGCCATTCGTATGCTCAACATCGGCTCTACAGGAATTGAAGACCCTCCAGAGCCTCTTGAAGATCTCTCTGGACATATTTGCAGACCTACCGATCGACGCCTTTTTGCCCTTTATCAGTATTTTCTAGAAGGGGGATCTGTAGAGAACGCTCACGAGATGTCGTATATCGACCCCTGGTTTTTAGAACATATCCGCCAGCTTGCCTTATTGACTCAAGACCTCGCTCGCCAACCACTAAACCTTCCCATGCTGAGTAAAGCAAAAAAATTCGGATTTTCAGACCTTTCCCTTAGTAGACTCAAAGAGATCAAAGAGATCGACGTGCGTCATTTAAGAAAAAAATGGAAAATCACCCCTTTCATCAAGCAGATCGATACACTCGCTGGCGAGTTCGATGCAGAGACGAACTACCTTTATACAACCTATTGGGCGCAAGAACATGACATTGAACCGAGCCGCAAAAAAGCCTATATTGTCATTGGCTCTGGCCCTTATTGTATCGGCTCTTCAGTAGAATTCGACTGGTGCGCAGTCAATATGACCCGTACTCTACGGAAACATAAACAGACGGCCATCCTCATCAATTCGAATCCAGAAACAGTATCGACCGATTTTGATGAATCAGACCGCCTCTATTTTGAAGAGCTCACCTTTGAAAGAATCCAAGATATCGCAGATTTTGAGCGCCCTAAAGGGATCATTGTTTCTGTCGGCGGACAAATTGCCAATAATTTAGCCATTCCTCTTCAAAGACAAGGGTATCCCATCCTTGGCACCAGCGCTGATTCGATCGATCAAGCAGAAAACCGGGATCGATTCTCTTCACTTCTACATACATTGGATATCGACCAACCTCCATGGCAAAAGGCCACTTCTCTCTCAAGCGCCAAACAGTTTGCTCTAGAACATGGATATCCCCTCCTCATCCGTCCCTCGTATGTCCTCTCTGGCTCTGCTATGAATGTCGTCTTCAACGAAGAAGAGCTCACTAAATATTTAAAAGAAGCTGCCTGCATCTCTCCTGACCACCCTATTGTGATCTCCAAATTCATTGAACATGGCAAAGAATTTGAAATCGATGGCGTTGCAGATCACGGAAAAATCATCGTTTCTGCCATCTCAGAACATATTGAAAATGCAGGAGTCCACTCGGGAGATGCAACGATTGTTTTGCCTCCACAACGACTTTATCTAGAAACCATCCGCCGCTCAAAACGAGTAGCGAAAGCCATTGTTAAAGCCCTTCACATTACAGGACCTTTTAACATCCAATTTATCGCCAAAGACAATGCCATCCAAGTGATTGAATGCAACGTGAGAGCCTCCAGATCTTTTCCTTTTGTCTCAAAAGTGACTCAGACAAATTTTATTGAAATCACGGCCGAGATCTTCTTGAAAAAACACAAACATCGCTCCTACGAAACTCTCGAACTCGATTATGTTGGAGTAAAGACGCCACAATTTTCCTATCAAAGGCTCAAAGGATCAGATCCTGTCACTGGTGTAGAAATGGCCTCTACTGGAGAGGTTGCGGTGCTCGCTGATAACTATCTCGAGGCTTTTTTTTCCTCTTGGCTTGCTACCGACCAATCGATCTTGGGAAAAAAAATTCTCATCAGCGCACCTGCTGATTTTCGTCATAAACTCCTAGAACCTCTACAAAAACTCGAAGCACAAGGATGGGATCTTTATGCGACTCAAGGAACGCACGATTTTTTTGCCAAACGAGGAGTATCCACAACAGTAGTCTATAAAATCAGCGAAAATTATGAACCCAATATCGCAACGCTCATCACACATCGGCAATTTGATCTCATCATCAACATCCCAAGACAAGCCTCGCCCGGACGAAGTGAAGGGTTTAAAATTCGAAGGCTAGCTATCGACCATCATATTCCTCTACTTACCAATGCTCAACTGGCTCAAATCTTCCTCCAATGTCTAGCTGAAATCGTTCCTTCAACGGGCATTTCTTCTCTTGAGGATTTTTATGTCTTATAAAAACACCCTTTTAAGGTTCCTTCATCGAACTGTTTTCTCTTCTCCATCACCACCTATGCCTATAACGCCTCAGCGTATCTTGGCTGTCAGCACAACAGCCCTTGGAGACACTCTATGGACAATGCCAGCGCTCGCAGCTCTCCGAAGCGACTTTCCTGAAGCCTATTTAGCGCTCCTTACTAGCGACATCGGCCTTGAAATTACTCGCTACAATCCTTGGACAGATGCCACTTATCTCCTGGACCGTCCTTGGCATCTTTGGCATCACCTCAGAAAACAATTCGATACAGTGATCCTCTTTCACGCCTCTCAGCGTATTGTCCCTGCTCTTTGCGCCTCCTTAGGCGCTAAACGCCTGATTGGCACGAAAGGGCTCCATAAAGGACTCGATGATCTGTTTACTCATACGATCCCTCTCACAGCTCAACATGAAGTCGACAGGCGCCTTGCTCTGGTAAAACATCTTGGAGGTTCAGCAAAAAAATCTCCTCTTTCTTTTTTCCTTAAGCCTGAAGAGAAAAAAACATTAGATGGCATTTGGGTAGCTCTCCATCCAGGAGCCAAAGACTCGTATAAATGCTGGCCGATCGAGCATTTTGCGGCCGTGGGGCGAGCCCTGGAGCAAACCTTTTCTTGTCATCTTCTCATTACCGGAGGAAAAGAGGAAAGGCCGCTTATGGAAAACTTAAAAAAGCGATTGCCCAATGCGACTCTCTTAGATCACACCCTTTCTTTACGAGAGTTTGCTGCAACGCTCGATGCTGTGGGTCTTCTCATCTCCAATGACACAGGTCCCTTTCATCTCGCCTGCGCCGTGGAAACCCCCGCGATCGGCATTTACTCTCCGACAGATCCAGCTCTTTGCGGCCCCTATGAATCCAAAACAGCAATCATCTGCTCCAAACCGCCCACTTGCCGCCCTTGTCTTAGACGCAAATGTAGGGAGCCGTTTTGCCTGTTGCAAATTAGCCCTGAAGAAGTCTTTCAACAAGCTTGTAGGTTACTCAATGTCTCATAAATTCAAAGGACGTGACCTTCTATCTATTAACGATCTCACTAAAGAAGAAATCACCGAAATCTTGCACACAGCAGCTACGATTGATCAACATAAAGATCTTCTCAAAGGCTGTCTTCTAGCCTCTTGTTTTTTTGAACCCTCCACCCGCACCCGCCTCTCCTTTGAAGCTGCGATGCATCGCCTGGGAGGCTCTGTTATCGGATTTTCTGACGCCTCTTCCATCTCTAGTCAAAAAGGAGAATCCCTAGAAGATACCATCCGCATTGTCGGACAAATGGCTGATGTACTCATCATCCGCCACCCAGAGGCAGGATCTGCCGCGCGTGCAGCGAAAGTAACGAAGACCCCTGTCATCAATGCAGGAGATGGAGCCAATGAACATCCAACACAGACGCTCGTTGATCTTTTTACCATCCAACAATCCCAAGGGAATATTGATGGACTGAGTATCGCGATTGCAGGCGATTTAAAATATGGCCGCACAGCCCACTCCCTCATCAAAGCTCTCTCTCACTATCGAGTAAAACTCCATCTCGTAGCGCCAGAAGAGCTCAGATTACCAAATGAGCTCAAAGAAACACTTCGGATGCAATATGTCGAAAGCTCTTCTTTAGAAGATGTTCTTGGACAGGTTGATATTCTTTATATGACCCGCATCCAAAAAGAGAGGCTGAAAGGAGAAAAGATCCAGGACAAATACCAACTAAAGTCCTCTATGCTGTCTACCTGCAAAAGCAATTTGAAGATCTTACATCCCTTGCCTCGAGTGGATGAAATCGAAAATGCAGTGGATGACACCTCTTTTGCCTACTACTTTGAACAAGCCAATAATGGAGTTCCCATCCGCATGGCTCTGCTCGCTCTGCTGCTTGGAAAGCTCTAAGAAGCTGTTTTAAAACCTAGCTTCTAAGAGCACAAAAAATAGATAGAAGTTTTTTTCGTATACTTCTTGGTAAAAAACACAAGCTTCGTTATGATCTCTCCTCAAACGTTGTCTATTTGAGGTGTTTTTATGTCTATTTCTAGAATTTTCGATGTTTCGCATAATCCGCCGACAACTACTTATTCCAATATGAAGGTCAGGAATTTATTTCGTCTTTACGAAAAAAGAATTTGTAAGATGGAAGAACATAAGGTTCGTTATGCAGAGCAGATTGATGCAAAACAGATCAGTTCCTGGAATAAAGAATTATCTGGAATTTATATAAAGATAGAAGGAATCATAGAGTCTAGTCAGTATAAACTTCCGGAGCCTTACGATCTAAGGATGCCTTCGAATTGGTGGCAATCTGAAATGAAAAGCGTATGGAAGTCTCGATTCGATCGAATACACAAAATACATACAATAGAACGTGGATTAGCGCATTCAGTAGTCTCCGATGAATTGACGGACAAATTAGAATCTCTCCATCAGAAATTACAAACAATCCTATCTATATTTCCGAGGTTTCAATTCACGCAAGAAAAAGCTCGGCTCTCTCCCGGACAACTTGTACATCTTTACGAAAAGAAAATTCTTGAGGCCGAGTTTCTGAAAAAATACCACGGAGGCAGCTCCACAGAACGTTTTGATGTACTCCAAAGGGAACTAAATCAAATTTTTATGGAGATACAACAGACCGTAAACGAAGGTCCTGGAGAATTTACAGCAGCATCTCTCGTTTCTCTGATTAAAGTGCTGCGAAATCAACCGTACTCTATTGAAAACCCTTCTGAGAAATGGCAAGCTTATATCAAAACGAAAAGCGAGAGTGTATTTTCTGCGCGCAAACAGCGATATGAGATCTGGTCTGATTGTTTACAAGATCTGTTAGATGTAAATAGCATAGAAATGGACTCTTTTAGAGAAATAGCTGATTCCGTAAACCGATGCTACTCGAAACTAAAACATCTCCAGTATACCTACCCAAATTTAGATCTCCCGAAAGAAAGAGATTTTTCTTCTGAGAGCTTAGGGTTTCATCACTTTTTCGGAGTAGCAAGCAGAAATGCGTGGTATGCTGCCAATGCAGGTAAGATTCAAAAGATCTAGGTGTCAATTAAAAGACTTTGTGCTATCTCTTTCTAAAGAGGTCTCATCTCTGTATGATTGAAATACGAAAAGTCATGACGCCTAACGGCCGGCGCATCAGCATGTTCTTACAAAGTGAAGAACATCATGTCATCGATGCTGAGCGCTTCATGCTTTTCCCTGCTCTTATTGACCCTCATGTCCATTTCCGCACTCCGGGCGCCGAATACAAAGAATCCTGGGATACTGCAGCTAAAGCCGCCATTGCGGGCGGAGTCACTACTGTTCTCGATATGCCCAATAACACCCCTTCCTGCTGCAACAAAGAGCGGTTCGAAGAGAAAAAAGCGCTCATCGATGCAGAGCTGAAAAAAGTGGGTATCCCTCTAAGATATTATCTGTATCTTGGGGCAGATCAACATCATACCGAAGAGATTGGGCGCCTAGCAGGTCAAGTCATCGGCCTAAAAATCTACATGGGCTCATCAACAGGGGATCTCCTCATGGATGATCCGGAATCTTTAGAAAAAGTGTTTCGCATAGCAGCAGAGAACGATGTTCTCGTGGCCGTTCATGCAGAAGATGAGCAGCTCATTCTGACAAGAAAAGAGCAGTATAAGGGCGAAACTTCTCCTGCCATCCATTCTCAAATTAGAAATCCTCAAGTAGCAGCCCAAGCTGTGGAACTGGCCATTTCGCTCGCAGAAAAATACAGCACCAGGCTTTATATCGTCCACGTCAGCACAGCTGAAGAGCTTCACCTGATCCGAAAGGCGAAAGATAAAGGCCTGCTTGTTTATGCAGAAGCTACGCCTCATCATCTTTTTCTAAACACCCTCGCCTATGAAACCCTAGGCACTAAAGCCCTCGTCAATCCTCCTCTTCGCGAAGAGAGCGACGTACAAGCTCTTTGGGCTGCCATCGCGGATCAAACCATCGATACGATCGGCACCGATCACGCCCCTCATACGCTCGAAGAAAAACTCAAACCTTTTGGCGAGGCTCCTTCTGGATTTCCTTCGATTGAACTCTACTTTCCTCTTTTACTCAACGCTTACCATGAAGGGAAATTGTCCCTTGCACAAATCATCTCTCTGACTCATACTCGCCCTCAAGAGATTTTTCGACTTCCTGCCAATGACGATGTCGTCCTTGTAGACCTCGAAAGCGTCCAAACGATAGATGATGCGCAGTTGCAGACAAAAGCCAAATGGTCTCCCTATAACGGATGGACTCTGAAAGGCTGGCCTCGTTATACGATAGTCAACGGCAAGCTTTTTGACGTGCAAAATTTATGACAGATTACTCTCTTTACGACATCAATCAATCCTACAGCTTCAATGCAGCCCACGGCCCCTTTTTTACAGGAGAAATCCCCGAACGGCCTCTTTCTTCCAAGAAGATCGATTTTCTTGGGTTTTCTCTCAATTCTCCTCTCGGCGTGCCTGCAGGACCTCTACTCAACGCCCGCTGGGTGGAACTTGCAGGGAAATTAGGGTTTGATCTTCCCGTGTATAAAACAATCCGAAGTTTTGCCCATCCCGGCCACGCACTGCCTAACATCTTGTATGTCGAGCCAGACTCTCCTTCTACAGCACATCTCCTCGAAGAGATTCCTTCCGATCCTACGCAAATCAGCATCACAAACTCCTTTGGCATGCCATCCCAATCTCCCGACTTTTTACTACAAGACATTGCAAAAGCCAACCAGTGTTTGCAAGAAGGACAGCTGCTCATTGTATCTATTGTAGGAACGCCGGGCCAAGGAGTGAGCTTTGCCGATGATTTTGTCCGCACTGCGATCTTCGCCAAAGAGGCGGGAGCAAAAGTCATCGAAGCGAATTTTTCTTGTCCTAATGTTGGTCATGCAGAAGGGTGTCTCTACACATCACCAGAAACTGTGCGCGCTTTTGCCTCTGCGATTGTAAAAGCGATCCATCCCATTCCTCTTACCCTCAAAGTAGGCGTATTTGCCAATGAATCTCTGATGCGGCAAATGTTCATTGCTGCAGCTCGAGCAGGAGTGCGCGCTATTTGCGGCATCAACTCAGTCAGTATGCACGTAGAAGATGGACAAGGCAAACCCGCCCTAGGAGCTTCTCGCCCTTCCAGCGGCATTTGCGGAGCCGCCATTAAGCCGCAAGCTCTCCAATTTATCCAAGCAGCGCATCAGATCAATCAGCAAGAGCGTTTAGATCTTACCCTCATGAGCTGCGGAGGCATCATGCGACCAGAACATATCGATGAATTTCTTCAACAAGGAGCTACCATTGCCATGTCAGCTACAGGCATGATGTGGGAACCTTATTTGGCTTTTAAATGGCACAGGAAAATATATGAAGCTAACCTCTCTCATTCATGAGCTTTTTGCCCTGCAGGCGATCCGCTTTGGCTCTTTCACTTTAAAAACAGGGATCATCTCTCCCATTTACATCGATCTTCGGCTCACCATCTCTAAGCCTCAGCTCCTCAAAACGATTGCTGAAGATCTCTACCAAGCAGCTAAACATTCCCATTTCGATCTTCTTTGTGGAGTTCCCTATACAGCGCTCCCCTTTGCCACCGCCATCTCTATAGAGCACAACATCCCTCTCATCCTCCGACGAAAAGAGAAAAAAGACTATGGGACAAAAAAAATGGTCGAAGGGATCTTTCATTCGGGACAAAGCTGTTTAATTGTTGAAGATGTCGTCACCTCGGGAAGCAGCATATTGGAGACAGTTCAAACTCTGCGCGAAGAGGGGCTGACCGTGACTGATGCTGCGGTGCTTGTCAATAGAGAACAAGGAGCAGAGGATCTTCTTGCTCAGCAAGGGATTAAGCTTCACTCTGTCTTGAGCCTCTCTCATATCTTGAAAACGCTGCTTGCAGAAAACATGATTGACCACCAAACAGCTAGCTCTGTCTCGGAGTTTATTCAAAACCATCAGGTGTGAGTTTTTATGGATGAGCCCTTAAGTTTTTTAAAAAGAGCTTCGTTGACTCGCCATAAAATGGCTCAAAAGCTGTTTAAACTCATGGAAGATAAACAGACAAATCTAGCCGTAGCGGCTGACGTAGTTTCAACAAAACAAGTCCTGGAATTAGCAGAAACTCTAGGCCCTGCAATCTGTCTTTTCAAGACCCATGTAGACATTCTCTCTGATTTCACCCCCGATTTTGGACAAAAGCTCAAAGAGATCTCCAAAAAGCATCACTTCCTCATTTTTGAAGATCGAAAATTTGCCGATATTGGCCACACATCGGCTCTCCAATATGCAGGAGGAATCTACCGCATTGCAGATTGGGCCGATATCGTCAACGCCCATATTGTTCCAGGCCCAGGAATTATAGAAGGCTTGCAAACTGTCGGTCTTCCTAAAGAACAAGGCCTTCTTTTACTCGCTGAAATGAGTAGTCAAGGGACTCTTGCAAAGGGCGCCTATGCCCGCAAAGCCGCTCTTTTAGCAGAAAAATTTCCCGACTATGTGATGGGCTTTATCGCTCTTCGCCAAATCAGCGCTAATCCTGGATTTATCCACATGACCCCCGGTGTCAAGCTCAAATCAGGGAAAGACTCCCTCGGCCAACGCTACCGGACTGTCGATGAAATCATCGCCAAAAACCTCAGCGATCTTATCATCGTCGGCAGGGATATCACTCATCACCCCTTCCCCCTAAAGCAAGCGCTCCTCTATCAGGCTAGCGCATGGGAAGCTTATCGAACCAGTCGACACCTTTAGATCTTGTTTAAAATCTAGGCTTCTTTCGAACACATAAAAGCTTATTATTTTTTTCAAAAATTCATAAACATCTAATTATAAGTTACGTATATATTTATACTAATAAACAAACAATAGTGATAAAATATATATCAAAATAAACCATTTATAGCGCCATGAACCAAATTAACAAACCAACGTCTTACACTTCATTGATCCAAATTTACGAAGATCCAAAACTAGAAAATGAAGCAACCAGACGAGCCTTTGAACAGCTTCCTCAAAGAATAAAAAGGGTTTTTCCCAATTCCTCAGCTAACGTTCCACATGACACCATCAACGTGATTCATACTTTTGTTAACACCACTCTAGAAACATATAATACATGGTTGCCTGACTTATTAAAAAGGAAACGGGAAGATGATTATCCAATTGCAGAAAAGCTCACAAAATTAAGCGAAGCGCTCGTCGATTGGGATTATCTGCTTGGGAAGGTTGTGAAGGCATGGATATGCAATCTTCGAAATGTAAAACAAGAAGGAATCCCCCCTATTACAAAGCAACAAGAACTATCGATCTATCGAAACATCTTAAACTTTGCAAGATCTAGAAGTTCCACTGCGTTAGATTTATCTGCTCTAAATATCTCTATATTTCCCCACTTCATTTTGAAGGAAGAGCCATTTGTATCACGTATTAAGCAATTAGCGCTAAATTCCAATTATATCCAAGAGGTTCCTAGAGAGATCTGTTCTTTAAAAAACCTGGAACAACTAGATATATTAAACAACCCACTGCCCAATCCCTTGCCGACCTGGATGACCGGGGCATTCGACGTCACGACTTCTGATGACATTTTAAAAGAGATTTTCCATGCCTATCAGCAAGCAGGGCTAGAGCATCAAACGCCTATCGAAGTTTCTACAGAAAAAACTGACGGGCAATCTTCGTGGAGAACAGTAGATGGCGTCAAATATATAAACATCAAAGACCCCTCTTCTGTGAGAAAAGGATTTGAAAAAATAAAAAAAACAGCACATCAAGAAAACAATAAAGAACCAATAGCCCGTTTAACAACGACGCTAGAATCAAAAGCCCTCAGCAAAATAAAATATCATCTACAGACTTGCCGCATTCTCAATACACTCAATGGCATACCAGGGGTTGCCATCAGATATTTCGAGATCGTTACCTTAAGTAAACAAGGAAAGTGGAAATTTGTGAGCTATGAAAAAAACTATAATCAAGGAGATTTGTGTCAGATTTCGCTTAAAGCAGGCTTAAATGACTTACAAAAAGAACAGATCACTTTCGCTCTACTAAAGGCTGTTGCTGAAATGCATAAACGAGGTGTTTATCACACGGATTTGAAGCCCGCAAACGTTCTTCTGCACATAGATGAAAAAGAAGAGTGCGAAATTGGTCTTACCGACTTTTCTGACAGTTGGATGGAATCAGACATCTCAAATCAACGGGGCAAAGGATATACGATTACAGCGCGATACGCCCCCCTCGAAGCCTTAAAAGCCCAGTCCAATCGCCGCAATCCCGAATCACCCACTTCTATTTCTAAAGATCTATTAATCAAGGCCGACAGCTGGGGTTTAGGATTGACTCTATACTTTTTATGGCATAATGGAAAGCTGCCTGATCCCTTATCTAGTAAGATAACGAAACCTACTAAGGAATTTATACCTGAGCTTGAACAGTATACAAGCAGCCTCGAATCTTTGGCTCCCAAAGATCTTCCTGACACTCCCATTAACGCCCTACTCAAAGAGTTATTAATCATCAATCCAGATCAGCGCCCCTCACCCATTGAAGCCTCTGATAAATGGTGTAATAGGAATCAAATGGAAAATCAGGCCATCTAAGAGGGCGTCTAAGAACCTGTTCATAATCGATCAAGCCATAGATTATGAACAGGTTACAAAACAGCTCAATACACCAAATATCCTTGTGTAGTTATTCCCAACCCTCTAAAATATATGGGAAATGATTAGTTCAACATCCACTTATCTCTCCTTACGGCAAATCTATAACTATCCTAATCTCAATAGCCCTGAGACTAAGAAAGCGCTCAATACATTGCCGAAAAGGATACGAGACATCTTTTTCCCCTATACCCCAAACTCGTCTAGTGAGGATCCTAATGATTCAATGCAGGAAACAACTAGAAAAAAAATCAAAGGATTTGTAACAAACACTTTAAAGGAACTCCCCCCTAGTTATAAAAAAATCATAGAATCTGAAGCCTCCAGTCACAAACGAAAACGAGATGTGGCCTCCCCTCAAGTTCCACAAATCTCAATGGATAAAATATTCGAACTATTCGATCAACTCTTAGGCAACTGGGATTATCTCATAGATACACAGATAAAAAATTGGCAGGTACAATGCTTCAAGGCAGCCGAAGATCAAAAAGATCTTCCCTGGGTAAAAGAATCATTGAACAAAGCTCGTGAAGTCCTTACTTTTTTTCTCTACAATAAAAACGCAACAGAATTAGATCTATCGGATCTTCATCTCCCTTTTTGGCCTCCTATTTTTGATTTCCCCTTCTCTTTACAACTAGAGACGCTTCGGCTAACAAACAACCTTCTAACCAATATCCCTTCGAACATCATCCGCTTATCAGCCCTTAAGGATTTGCAGCTCACGGATAACCCTTTAAAGGATTTATCAGAAACTTTTCAATTTCTGAAGAAATGCAGCCTTAGAGTTTCTGAAGATTTAGTCAAAGAGACTCTGTTCGATGTATGCCAAAAGACACAATCTGCCACACAATACCTCGACCTTACTACAGAAAGAAATGAAACCGGAGCATCCTGGATCAGCGTAAAAGGAGTGCAGTTTATCAATATCAAGAGTAAACACCTATCGATCGGTTCAGAGGTGGTTCAAGGACAAGAAAAAACAAAAAAACTGGCCTTAGATAAAATAAGTGGTCAGGTTGTAGCTCGTCTTATCATCAAGTTAGACCGCAATTTCATATGCCAGATACAAGGGCCTCTACAAACGCAACGCATTCTAAGCCACCTAGAGCCCGACACCCCAGGTATTGTAAAAACCTATTTTTCAGCAATCATTCAAAGTAAAAAAGGGTTTTGGAAATATGTAAGCTATGAGCACAATTACAACCAAAGAGATTTAAGATATACAATTCACCATCTTGCTCTCTCTGAACAACAAAAAACTCAAATCACCCACGATCTGTTGCTCGGCCTCGCAAAGATGCATGAATTGGGCATATACCATCTGGATCTCAAACCTCAAAACATCCTTGTTGATAAAGATAAAAACGGAAACTGTAAGGCTGCGATCACCGATTTTTCCGGTTCAATGCTCAGAGAAGATCTATCCAACCGATCCAAAACATTTACGATGACACCAAGTTTTGCCTCGCTTGAAACGTTCACGCTCTTTTTCCGCCGCCCAAGCCCCCTTACACTTGAAGAACTAGCTAAAGCCGGAGACGCCTGGTCTTTAGGGCTCGTTCTCTGTTTTCTGTGGTACGACGCAAAAATGCCGCCTCCTTTATCTAAAATGAGCCATTCCTCGCCTACAGATGCTTTGCGCCAATTACAACAACACACCCAGGAGACTGGCAACGAATCTCTTTTCCCCAAAGAACTTCCTGCAACTCCTATAAACAACCTCATAAGAAAATTATTAATCATCAATCCTCGCGATCGACTTTCTGTCTCGGATGCCCTAGAACAGTTTGAACTTGAAAAAGCCCCACCTATCTTGGTATAAGTATAAGAGACTGTCTACGAATTTGGTTTCGATCGATTTTAGGGTTCTCTTGAGCTAAGTTTCCTTTCCTTTATCGATGAAAACCAAGTTCGTAGACAGTCTCAAGAAGGCACCTTTCGGATGAACAAAATGAATCATGCACGCAATTTTTTTACCCTCCTCATATTTCTCTTTTTGGTTGGTTGTACATCCAATGAGATCATCGTCAATAACGTCGAAGAAAGAGAGGCCAATGAAATTGTCGTCTTTCTCGCCTCCAAATCGATTGAAGCACAAAAAGTCATCGCCCCCTCAGCTGGGATTGGAGCGCAAGGCCCTTCGAATTTATTCAATATCACTGTCTCAAACGATAGAGCCACAGATGCGATGGCTATTTTAAATCGCTACGGTCTTCCCCGGCGGAGAGGAACCAATCTCCTCGAGCTCTTCGCAGCTAAAGGCCTCATGTCCTCAGAAAGAGAAGAGACTATCCGCTACCAGGCAGGACTTGGGGAAGAGCTCAAAAATACCATCCGCAAATTCGACGGTGTACTCGATGCAGATGTCCAAATTTCTTTTCCTCCTGCTGAAACAACCCCAGGAGTCACCCCTCCCAAAACGACAGCCTCTGTCTATATAAAACATCAAGGAATAGCAGAAGATCCAAACAGCCACCTTGAAACAAAAATTAAAAGACTGGTAGCAGCGAGCATCACCAATTTACACTACGATGATGTGACCGTTGTGACCGACAGATCCCGCTTTACCGACATTGTCTTAGAGCCCTATGGAGAACCAATAGGCAACATGGCGCACGGACAAACGTACGCGAGCATCTGGAACATCGTCATGACAAAAAGCTCCCTCTCTCGGTTCCGCTGGATTTTCTTCTCTCTGATGATTGTACTCCTCCTTTTTGGAACAGCCCTTGGCTGGATGCTCTATAAGTTCTATCCACAAATGCAACTTCCTTTTCTTAAAAAAAAGGAACCTAATCCCCCAAGCAATGAAACAGAGCCAATGCCGTGATGAAATCCAGGAGAGAGATCGTACTGCAAGCTTTTTTAGGAAAACTCCCTCCAGAAAAAAGAGAGAAACTAGAAACGTTTCTTCCAGAAGAACTCCGTTATTCCCCTCAAGAGGAAACGCACTCAAATAAAGAGCCTTCGAAAGATCTCTTTGAACAAATTCACTGGTCCTGGTTTCTTCCTACGCTGAAAACTTACGCAGAAAAAGAGCAACAGTGTTTTTTGGCAGCTTTGCCAAAAGACGTCGCAGACAATATAAGCGCCTCCTTACACATAACCCCTCTTTCGGAACCTCTTACTCAATCTGCCAATTCTTATCTTCTAGGGCTTCTAAAATCCAGCTTAATCCCCTCTTCAGCGGATCTATTGCCTCAAGAATATCTGCCTGCATCTCCTCTCAATCAACTCCTCTCCATCACGAAAAAACAGTTCATTGAGCTCCTTCAGCTGCTAGGTCTACATGACCTTGCGGTAGAACTTCGCCAAATCGTAGACACAAAAACGTTAAAAAAACTCCATAGTTTTATCACAGAAAAAGAGCATAAAAGGATTAAAGAACTCTCCTCCTATCAAAAAAACAGCCTTTCTCCTCGCCAGTTGCTAGATCGATGGGACGGAGAAGAGGAATCTTTAAGAATTCTTTTGCATAGAAGGGGTTTAATACGTTTAGGAGCAGCGCTGCAGTCGCAACATCCCGATCTGATTTGGCATATTTGTCATCAGCTAGACATTGGCCGGGGGTCTTCTCTCCTCAAATTATGCTCTCAAGAAACACCTTCGACTCTTTCAGAATCCATATTTCAAGAAATTGACGATCTCATTAGGAATTATCTATGAGTAAACTGTTTTCTCTCTTTTCAGATCAAGAGGTGCACATAGCTCCTGGAGAAAAAGTCATCCCAGGAAGAGAATACTCGACGCTGCATAAGGCCCTCGAAATCTTAAAAATCACCCGCAAAGAAGCTCTGAAGTTCGCAAAAGAGGCAGCAAAAGAGGCTGAAACCATCAAAGAACTGGCGTTTAAAGAGGGGTTCCAAGAAGGCCTTACCTCTCTTAATAAACACATACTCGCTTTGGATCAAGAGCTTGAAACGCTGCGAACCGAAGTCCAACAAAAAATTTTACCGCTCGCTCTCAAAGCAGCTCGCAAATTAGTTGGCGAGGAATTAAAACTTCATCCAGACCGGATTGTCGATATCATACTTACCTCTTTAAAACCGGCCGTACAACACAAAAAAATCATCATCTACGTCAATAAAGCCGATCTTGAAACTCTGGAAGCTAATAAACCAAGGATTAGACAAATTTTCGAGCATTTAGAAAGCCTCTCTATCCAAGAGAGAGACGACATAGAGCCAGGCGGATGCATTATCCAAACTGAAGCTGGCATTATTAACGCCCAACTTGAAAATCAATGGCAGGCTCTAGAGACTGCTTTTACAACTTTTATGAAAAAATGAATTGGTACAAAAAATATCTTCTTGCACTTTTCCTCTGCCTAAGCGTTCCTCTTTTAGCGCAGGAGTCTCCACAAGAGCAAAACCGAAGGCAAGAGCTTTTGCAACTAGAACAGCAAGCCAAAACATCTGTCAACGCGAACCCTTCACTTACGACAAAACTCGTTGTTTTAGCAGGGCTTAGCTTAATGCCTTTTGCTGTGATGCTTCTCACCTCGTTTATGAAAATCATCGTTGTCCTGTCACTCTTTCGCCAAGCTCTCGGCGTACAACAAAGTCCGCCTAACCAGGTACTTGTCGGCATTGCGCTTCTTATGACAGTCTATATTATGTTTCCGACAGGTCTTGCTATGTACAAAGCGGCAGAGCCTGTGGTGACAAACGTCGGTCCTGTCGGCGTTTTATCTGGAGAGTCGGCCTCTTTTCTCATTGAAGTCGTTGAAAAAAGCAAAGAGCCTCTCCGTGATTTTCTCCAGCGTAACAGCTCTCCGAAGCATATGAAAAGCTTCTACCTGCTAGCTTACAAAATGTTTCCAGAACCCTTTAAAACGGACCTGAAACAAAATGACATCATTATCTTAGTTCCGTCATTCATTACAAGCCAACTTAAGGCTGCTTTTGAAATCGGAGTCTTGATCTACCTGCCATTTTTTGTGATCGATCTTGTTGTGTCAAATATTTTGCTGGCCATGGGGATGATGATGCTCTCTCCTTTAACCATTGCGCTGCCAATTAAACTTCTTCTTTTGGTGATGATTGATGGCTGGACAATCCTTGTACAAGGCTTAGCCTTGTCCTTTAGATAAGAGAAAAAACGATGTTCAATGCCGAAATCTATCAACTTAGCTACCAAGCGCTCCTCTTAATTCTGATCCTCTCTGCGCCTCCTATTTTAATTAGCATGGTGCTTGGACTCATCGTAGCGATTTTTCAGGCAGCCACACAGATCCAGGAACAAACGCTTTCTTTCACAGTCAAGCTCTTTGCCGTCATCTTGACGATTATTGTCATGGGCGGCTGGCTCGGCGCTCAAGTGATGGAATACACCATGATTATTTTTAATGGGATACCAAAATGGGGCTCTGTATAAGGTCATGGAATCCACTTCTTCCACAGACCTTTATCTCCCGTTTCTTCTTGCCCTTTTTCAACTACAGCCGGTGACCATCCTTTCCGTTTTTTTCCTCACTCTCGCAAGGCTCGTTCCAATCATTGTTCTAGCTCCTTTTATGGGAGGCAAAAATTTTCCAGTCACGATCCGGATCATGTTTGCAACAGCTCTTGTAGCCTTATTTCTTCCGCAAAATCTCCTGGCCATTCAGCAAGAGATCCCCTACGACTTTTTTTGGGTGACGCTCATGCTCAAAGAGCTTCTTATCGGCATCGTCCTCGGATTTTTAGCTTCTATCCCCTTTTTTCTTGTCCAAATGTCAGGAAGCCTTATTGACCATTCACGAGGCTCTTCCGCACTCCAAGTCAACGATCCTACTACACAAAGCCAAACAGGCCCGATCGGAGTGCTTTTTAATTACACTCTTTTAGCAATTTTTTTTACTCTCAATGGACCTTTTCTTTTTTTTGATGGCCTAGCTGTTTCTTACGCTCTCGTTCCAGTCGACCAGTTCATGAGTCAAACGCTCATTATTCAAGGAGGCACATATTGGAAATATGTGAGCACCTTACTTGGAATGATGTTCTCTCTTTCAGTGCGACTAGCGGCTCCTGCAATCATCGGTATTTTGCTCACAGATCTTTTCTTAGGAATCGCAAACCGCCTAGCCCCTCAAGTCCAAATCGTCTTTCTTGGTATTTCCCTCAAATCCTGGGTTGGCATTGCCCTTCTGGCCGCATCCTGGGGCCTTGTCATGATGGTCATGGGCCGGGAATCGCTTAACTGGTTCAAGGCTCTCAATCAATTCATCCAACAAGGTGGATCGCTATAACGGGGGCGAATCTTTCTTCTGAGGTGACTCAAAAGTCTGCATTAAGTTGACCGGTTTTTTCTTGAAGAGATAGGTTAGAGTCCCTCCTACAATGATCAGAAAGGCACCTACAAACGAACGCATTGAAGGAGGCTGATCGTAGATCAACCAACTGACCAGCGTTGCATAGATTAAAGAAGAATAACTCAGAGGCGAAAGGTAGGAGGCGGTCCCATAGCGGTACGCAATGGTCAAAAATATTTGGCCAATGGCAATCGCTAGCCCAATGGAGATGCAAAAAACCCACTCTAATCCTACCGGACGCTCCCAAGAGGCCCAAGCAAAAGGAGCTGTGATCACAGAGCCTATACTAAAATAATAAAAAAGAGTCCGGCTCATAGGTTCTTTTTTCAGGTTTAATACCCTCACTATGCAAAGAGCTACTGCAGAGGTCATTCCAGAAATTAACCCAAAAACAAAACCGACTTGAAAAATAGCTTTGCTAGGGTGCAAAATCGTGATCACTCCCAAAAATCCAAGAACAATCGAACACCAGATATTTTTAGGAGCCGTCTCTTTCATCCAAACCCACCAAACCAAGGGAATAAAAAAAGGAGCCATGTAATAAAGAGTCGATGCATCGACCAAATTAAGGAGACGAATAGAAAGAAAATAGAAAAAATAACTGCTCACTCCCAATACATCGCGCAATAAATGCAAAGAAAAATGCGAGGTTTTAAGACGTCTCGGTCCTTTTCGAAGGGCGATAGGTAAAATACATAAAAGACTCACAAAATTTTGAATAAACACAATTTGGATCGTCGGGAACCTTCCCTTAAAACTCCATACAAGAGCGCTGGCGACAGCAAAAAACACATTGGCAAGGAGGACAATGGCAATTCCTAACGAAAGACGATGGGGGGTTTGTTCTGTTGGCATAATAATAACCTAGAGGTCCTGCGTTATACCGAAACAACCTGAAGAATCGAGATTTTGGCAAGGGGGCTCCTCAGAATTTTTTGTCTGGAACGAGTGACCATTGCCGGAGGCAAGGCACGAGTGAAGACAAAAATTCTGAGGTAAAGCCCCAGCAGCCCAAAACCGATTCTTCAGGTTGTTTCGGTATAAAGCAGCCAAAAACCGATTTTTCGGGCATATATTTCGGTATAAGTTAAATATACTCTCATTGGCCAAAAAACTTCAATTTTACAGGTAAATGCTTTCGTTTATTGTTTGACATCCTCTTATTAACTAATAATTTTGCTGTTAACTCAAATCGTTTTTTGATAGGAAGGTAGAAAGAGACTGTCATCGCTGATAGTTTAAAGGGGCACATATGAAAATGGCAAAACCAAAGTTAGAATGGCTTGAATATGAATTATTGACAAATTACCCACACGTACGCCACGGTGTTTTTTCCCGTCATGGAGGAGTGAGTGAAAAAGAATGGACGAGCCTGAATTTAGGAGCCGAAGACACCTTTGACAACCCAAAACATACCCACTCCAATCGAGAATTAGTTCGGAATACTTTAGGCGCGCAACACTTGATTTTTCCCAAACAACACCATGGAGCCATTGTCCAGCGCATTACTGCCAAAAACCTGGATAAACTTCCTGTTTGTGATGCGTTATTTACTACTGAAAAAAATGTAGCTCTGGGAGTTACCCATGCCGATTGTCAGGGAACCATTTTTTATGATCCCGTTCATGAAGCAATTGCTGTCGCCCACGCGGGTTGGCGCGGAAGCTCACAAAATCTCTACGCCCGGGTCATCGATACCATGAGACGAGAGATCGGCACCCAGGCTCATAACTTAATTGTCTGCATTTCACCCTCTCTAGGCCCAGACCACGCAGAATTTAAAAATTATCGCCAGGAACTCCCTCAAGAGTTTTGGCCTTTTCAAATTAAACCTTATTATTTTAATTTCTGGGCTATTAGTAAAATGCAGCTCTTAGGCTGCGGCGTTGCAGAAAGAAATATCGAAATGACAGAAATTTGTACAGCCTGCTGTCCCGAAGACTATTTTTCCTATCGCCGAAACAAAGATGCCGGCCGCAATGCGACCATTGCCGTTCTTAGCGATTAGACGACGTAATACCCTTGATCAAAAATAGTTTCCTGAAAGAGGAGGCTGCGGCGGAGAAAATCCTAAATCTTCGATCAACTTATCAGCAGCCTTTTCCACTTCAAAGGTCACCTTATGCCAAGGATCGTAAACATATTGGAATTGCACCTCTTCCACAAAGACGAGCAAAGCACACTGAATCGATTCATCTAAATAAAGAGAGCGGATCTTTAATTCCTCAATGAGGAGATCGGCAGCAGAACGCTGACCCGTATGCAAAAAATAAAGAATTTTCCCAACTCCCTCCGCGATCTCTTTTTTAGATCGAATAGGCAATTCATTAGGAGGCACTCTTTGCATAATTAAACCCTCATTAATGTTTATACAACAATTAAACATTGTTTAATATAATATTTTTTATTCATTAAAGTATAAGGATTTGTAGAAATTGACAGAGATCCTCTCTTAGAGTACAATTGGCGCATTTACTATAGAATGATATGTCTACAGAAGAACTTTTAGCCGAGCGCGCTGAATATAAGTATGGTTTTGTCACCCCTATTGAATCGGAAGTATTTCCTAAAGGACTTACTGAAGAGACGATCCGAGCCATTTCTGCTAAAAAGGGGGAACCTGACTTTTTATTGCAATTTAGGCTAAAAGCCTTTCGCAAGTGGCTTACAATGAAAGAGCCCAAGTGGGCTAATGTCCATTATCCGGACATCGACTATCAAAACATTTCTTACTATTCTGAACCGAAATCTAAACCGCAACTAGAGCGCCTGGACCAAGTGGATCCCGAGCTATTAAAAACCTTTGAAAAACTGGGCATCCCCTTAGATGAGCAAAAGCGGCTTACCAATGTGGCAGTGGATGTCGTATTTGACTCAGTTTCAATTGGGACAACATTTCGAAAAAAGCTGGAAGAGGCCGGGGTCATCTTATGCTCTATTTCTGAAGCAGTTCATCTATACCCGGAGCTTATAGAAAAATATTTAGGCTCTGTAGTGCCAATTGGGGACAATTTTTTTGCCGCCCTTAATTCAGCGGTATTTTCAGATGGCTCTTTTGTGTATATCCCCAAAGGGGTCAAAAGCCCCATGGAACTTTCCACTTATTTCCGGATCAATGAAAAAGAGACAGGACAATTTGAAAGAACACTGATCATTGCAGAAGAAGATTCCTATGTAAGCTACCTAGAAGGTTGTACAGCGCCTGCATTCGACACAAACCAACTTCACGCAGCCGTCGTCGAACTCGTTGCCGCAAAGGGAGCCGAAATCAAATACTCCACAGTCCAAAACTGGTATGCGGGAGATCCCAAAACGGGGCGGGGAGGCATTTTTAATTTTGTGACCAAACGAGGCCTTTGCGCTGGCGAGAGGTCGAAAATTTCTTGGACGCAGGTAGAAGCTGGAGCCGCTATTACCTGGAAATATCCAAGTTGTATTCTGCGAGGAGATCATTCTGTTGGGGAATTTTATTCAGTAGCCCTAACGAACGGCCATATGCAAGCCGATACCGGAACAAAGATGATCCATATTGGGAAAAACACCCGCTCTACGATCATTTCAAAAGGCATTTCAGCGGACAACTCTCACAACTCGTATCGAGGCCTGGTCAAAATCTTGTCGAAAGCAGAAGGCGCTCGCAATTATACACAATGCGACTCGATGCTTGTCGGAAATCGGTGTTCTGCAAACACTTTTCCTGTAATTGAAGTCCATCAAGAGAGCGCGCAAATAGAACACGAAGCTTCCACTTGCAAGATGAATGAAGAGCAGATCTTTTATTTACAAGCCAGAGGCCTTAGCAGAGAAGAAGCCATCCAGCTGATTGTGAATGGATTTTGCCAAGAGGTCTTTCGAGAGTTGCCTTTAGAATTTGCGGTCGAGGCGCAAAAACTTCTTACTTTAAAACTAGAACATTCCGTGGGATAAAATGATGTTAGATATTCAAAACCTTTCTTGTGAAATTGATGGCAAGCCGATTCTTAAAGGGCTTTCTCTTTGTATAAAAAAAGGAGAAGTGCACGCCATTATGGGCCCCAATGGAGCTGGCAAATCGACTCTGGCCAAACTCTTGGCAGGCCATCCTTCCTATACGATCACAGGGGGAGAGATCTGGTTTAAAGGACAAAATTTGCTCGATATGGAGCCCTCTGAAAGAGTGCATGCAGGTCTTTTTATGAGTTTTCAATATCCGCTAGAGATTGCAGGCGTCTCAAACCGTTATTTTTTACAGACGATGCTAGCCGCCAAAAGAAAAGCCAATGGCGAAGAGTCTTTATCTGAAGAGCTCTTTGACACGCTCTTAGAGGGAAAAATGACCCAGATGCATATCCGAAAAGAATTTACAGAAAGAAGCATCAATGAAGGGTTTTCCGGCGGAGAAAAAAAGCGAAACGAAATCTTGCAAATGGCCCTTCTTCAACCAGATCTGGCTATTTTAGATGAAACCGACTCTGGCCTAGATATCGATGCAATGCGAATCGTCGCAGATGGAGTCAATCAAATGCGAAGCCCAGAACATTCCCTCCTCATCATCACCCATTATCAAAGGCTTCTCGATTACATTAAGCCTGATTTTGTTCATGTTCTCTCAGACGGAAAAATCGTCAAAACTGGAGGAGCTGAGCTAGCTTTGGAATTAGAACAAAAGGGATACGCGTGAAGCAGTTTGAGCCCCTATTTTCTCTGCCAGGAGATCTCACCGATACGTGGCGCCAAAAAATGTGGCAGCGCTCTGAGCTCTTGAAACCGCCTATCCTAAAAGGGCCAGGTTTTGATTACGTTCCCCTCACGAAATACTATGCCAAGAACTATCAACTGCCAGACCCTACACCTGGTTTAGATCTTGCAAGCTTCATTCTTCCGGAGTGTACGGGCAGCTATTTAGTCTATGTTGACGGTTTTTTCCGCCCTGAAATGTCTTGCATCCCCTCTTCGATCATCGCACTGCCTCTAGCCAAGGCGATGAAATCCTACGGCTTATTTATCCAACATCGACTGCAAAAAACTCTCAAAGAGGAAACCGACTTTTTTGCCCTTGTCAATGGCGCCTGCCATGGTCAAAGCTTATTTCTCTACGTACCTCCTGAGACAAAACTTACAACTCCTCTCCAAATCCTCCACATTTCTTCTTCTAACCAAACTCTTGCCATGCCGCGTACGCAATGTGTAATAGGCAAAGGAGCTCACCTCCAAATCATCCAAACCTCTTCCCAAAATGACAGCTCTGCAGTGTTCGATTGCTCTCTAGATGAAACGGCCCGCCTCTCCTTTTATGACGCATCCACCCCCTCTTGCAGCGCCTGGCAGATGCAAACCTTTCGCGCTCTTTTAAAAAAAGACAGTTTTCTACAGGCTTTTTTTCTGACAACAGGCTCGGAGACTGTACGAAACAGCTTTGCCGTTGAACTGACCGATGAAGGCAGCGAAGCTCTTATCAAAGGACTTTCCATGCTTTCGGGCAAAGCTGAGTCCCATGTTTATGGAAAAATAGAACATAAAGCGCCCCATTGCAAATCGCGCCAGCAGATCAAATCGATCCTCTCTGACAGCGCCAGATCAAGTTTTGAAGGAAAAATTTTCGTCCATCCTGCCGCGCAGAAAACGGAAGCCTATCAACATTCCCAATCTCTTCTCCTCAGCCCCTCTGCAACCACTTTTACCAAACCAAATCTGGAAATCTTTGCCGATGATGTCAAAGCCTCTCATGGAGCGACCATTTCCCAGCCCGATGCAGAGTCACTTTTTTACCTCCGCTCTCGCGGCCTTTCTCTCAAAGAAGCAAGAAGACTTTTAATCCAAGGATTTTGCCAAGAAATGTTAGAAGAGATCCCATTCGCCTCCATAAAAAACACCTTCCTTAAGGCTCTCTTTCATGGATAACCAGACTCGCAGCCTCTTTCCTATTTTTGAAACCGATCCAGACTGGATTTATCTAGACTCAGCAGCGACTGCCCATAAACCAAAAATGGTCATCGACGCCCTCTCTCAGTTGTATCAAGAAGAGTACGCCACAGTCCATCGGGCGATTTATCGAAAATCGCTCCTCGCCACCGAAAAATACTGCGATACGAGGGAAACAGTAAAGCGGTTTATCCATGCCGCTAGACCGGAAGAGATTATTTTTACACGTGGCACTACAGATGGGATCAATCTAGTGGCCGCCTCGCTCAGAGACTCTTTTCAACCAGGAGATGAGATCATCGTCTCTGAAATCGAACACCACTCCAATCTCGTCCCTTGGCAAATGCTCGCAGAAAAGACAGGGGCAAACATCCGCTGGGCTAAAGTAGATGACCAAGGAACCCTGGATCTTGAGGGCTTTCGGGCTTTACTCAATAAAAATACAAAACTCGTAGCCATTGCTCACATGTCCAACGTCACAGGAACGATTCACCCCATTCGAGAGATCGCAACATGGACTCATGAAGTGGGTGCAAAAATCTTAGTCGATGGAGCTCAGGCTGCCGCCCATTTACCCATCGACGTCCAACATCTCGACGTCGATTTCTACGTATTTTCCGGCCACAAATGCTACGGTCCTACCGGCGTCGGCGTCTTATACGGCAAATATCAATGGCTAGATGAAATGCCCCCCATTCAAGGAGGCGGCGATATGGTCGATCAAGTAGAGTTCCATAAAAGCACCTATCAATTGCCTCCCTTAAAATTTGAAGCGGGCACTCCCCTCATTGGACCTGTCATTGCCCTAAAACCCGCACTCGAATGGCTTATGGAGCTAGGTCTTGCGCGCATTGCAGCCTGGGAACACAAGCTCTACTCAGCAGCCCTCCAAGCGATCGAAACGATCCCAGGGCTCAAAATCATTGGCAGCTCGCCAAATAAAGGTCCCTTACTGACTTTTTCCATCGACGGAGTCCATCCCCTCGATCTAGCTACCCTCTTAGATCTAAAAAACATTTCCATCCGCAGCGGCCATCTTTGCGCCCAAACAGCTCTCCGCAGATTCCAGCTCACAGCTGCCGCCAGAGCCTCTTTTGGCATCTACAATACCTTGGAAGAAGCGGAGCGCTTCGGACAGGAGCTCCACGCGGTTATTAAGAGTTGTCTTTTAAGCTGATTTTCTATAAACTGATCTAAATTTATTATTGGTGAGTTGAGATGCGCAAATTAATCTTTTGTTTATTCATTTTTTGTTCTTACACTGTCTTCGCTACGGAAACAGAAGCCCATCAATTTGCAGGGAAACATTTTCTTGCTAGCTACTTAGATTGCGATGTAGAGGCTCTACGAAATCTAGACGAGTTAATTGTAGCCATGGATAAAGCTGTAGAAGCTTCTCATGCGACTATTTTGGATAAAGCGTCCTACCGCTTTGAACCAGATGCGATCACGATTGTCTACCTTCTCTCTGAAAGTCATGCAAGCATCCACACTTACCCAGAATACGGAGCTTGTTTCATTGACCTATTTACCTGCGGAGACACCTGTTCATCCGTGAAGTTCGATGAAATGCTAAGAGAATATTTAAAGCCAAAAACAGTCGATGCCCGCCTTTTCTTGCGCAGCAATCAAACAGCGGAAGCCCCTCTAGCAAAAGAATAGATAGTTAATTACGCTCTTGTATCGATCTCTAACAAGAGCGTCTAATCAGCCCTCCGTTATCACATCAATTACAACACTCAAATTAACATAAAAAAAAAGAATTAAGTACGGCAGCTGCCCCCCCCCTCCTCAACTATAGATTTAAACGCACATCAAAAAAAGATCAGCCAATGAGCAGAAAACTTTTTTTAAGCTAAGAGGATATCGATAAAGTAAGGTTCTATTGATTTTCTGGTTCTTTTTTGAGGGATTGTATTAACGGACGTATACTATCCCCCAAAAAAGAATCGAAAATCGGCTCAAAAGAACCAGAAAATCGATGAAGCCTAGGTTTTAATACAGCTTCTAAGGATCAGGCCTCCACTAAATAGCTAGGCTGGTCGAACTGTATTGCGCAACAACGACCAAGTCAATATACATTTTTCATTAGACAATTTGTTTCGACTTCTCTTATCCTATAGGGATGATCCAATTATTTATCAGATATAATAAGATTCTTATTTTGCTCAGCGTCGTAGCAGCTGTCCTATTTGGGATTTTGACCCCCTCAATTTTTGCGTCGGTTAAATTTTTAGGCGATCTATTTATTAATTTATTAAAACTCTTTGCGCTGCCCCTGGTTTGTTCAGCGCTCATCTCCGCTCTTGGAGACTTGTCAAACAACGTTGTCTCTCTCAAATCGCTCGCCAAGAAGACTGTTGGCTATATGCTCATCAGTGAAGTGATCGCTGTAAGCATCGCGCTGGTCCTTTTCAATCTTTTTCAGCCGGGAGCCGGAAGCAGCCCTACCCTGATTGCAAATGGACAGTTCCATGAGCCTGCAGCCCCTCAAGACTTTGGAGTGACAACATTTATCCTCTCCATTTTCCCGGATAACATCTTCCAGGCCTTGGCTAATTTCGATCTTTTACCAGTCGTCATTTTTTCGATCATGTTCGGGCTAGGATGCACCTTTATTGGTGAGGCGGCAAGACCAATCATCCAGATGGCAGTGAGCGTACGCGAAGCCGCCTCAAAGTGCTTACATGGCGTCATGCAGATCGCCCCAATTGGTATTTTTGCGCTCGTAGGAGCCGGAGTTGCTCAATCTCACCTTAGCGGCACTCTCAAAGAGAATTTTTCCGCTCTGCTAGCGTTTGTTGCGGTATTAATCATTGGACTTTTTTTACATGTGTTCTGGCAACTGCTTGCAGTTGTGTTCATCACAAAACAAAAAATCTCTACCATCTTATACCAAAGCCTCCCCGTCTTTTCGACCGCGTTTGGCACCTCTAGTTCTTTAGCAACCCTCCCTATAGCCATGGATACAGCAGACAACCTTAAATCCAAGCCTTTTGTCACAAGGTTTATGCTCCCCTTATGCGCCTCTATTAATGTCGGCGGGATGATGATGTACGAAGTCGGGGCAGCCTTATTCTTTTCACAAATGCTAGGCCTTGATCTTTCCATTTCTCAGCAGATATTACTGGCAATGGCCTGTATTTTAGGAGGAATGGCAGAAGGAGGTATCCCCGAGAGCAGCATGGTCAGCATGGTTGTTGTCTTTAGGATTGTCCACATTCCCCTCTCAGCCATTACGATCTTATTGCCTCTCGACCGCATTATCGATCGATTACGTACAGTGGCCAATATTTTCGGCAATATGTGCGGAGTCATCCTGGTCAGCCATTGGGTTCTTGAGAAAAAAGAACCCGTCAAATAGCTTTACCGCTCAAAAGGATTCTCTCCTCTGCAGACATAAATTTATCCAAAATCTCCAACGGCTTCAAGGCACGCTCTTAAAAATTGACATTGGCAACGCGGGTCAAAAGTTCGTACACCTCAGGCGGCAGATTGGCAGATAAAAGTCGCTTGCTTTCAGCTCCTAAAAGCCGTTTTTGCACATCGGGTAAGCGATCAGCATCGAGAAAGGCAACCTTCGCCAGTCCAAAACTCGCCATCGGATTGTATTGAGCAAGCGCAATGATTTGGTCGATGACAAAACGATATCCCTCTCCTTTCGGGTCGTGAAAACGTGAAAGATTTTGCGCAAATGCATAAATCGATGCCCGAATGTGGTTGGGATTCTTCGAATCGAACCCGTCTGCTTTCATTAATCGCTTGATATCATTGACGGTGCACTGAGATGCGGAGGCCTGAACGGATAACCAGTAGCATAGAGCTGCAGTATCCCCTTTCCATCGGCTGTGATAAGAATCTAGAGCCTTCTTTTTGAACTTCTCTCCTCTTTCAGCCAAGATCCGAAGAGACTGGAGCGAAGTATCAAAATTATCCGCGTGGAGATAATTTTGATACACTTGAGATAGATAAGAGGAATCGAGCCGGGAAAGAAGGTTAAAACAAGCACGTCGTAGCTGACGAATTTCCATCTGAGCAGTTATAGGCGCGTAATTCTCAGGCTCTGGATATTGGGCTAGCAGTTTCTCCAAAACAGGTTTACAAGAAGTGGCCATCGCGAACAGATACCGCTCTCGAAGCTCTTGGAGCTTAGGAAAATCAAAAACCCTCCATCTCTCTGCCATAGTCCGTAGAGTTGGGAATGAAAGTAGCTCCGCCTTCGCGAGCGAAGAGAGAGAATCTCCTTCTAAAGCAGATCTCATCTCATCAGCTGCTCTCGAAACATCGGACTCTCGCATCGCGCGCAAGGTAAAATTCTGCCCCGCTTCCCACGCTGTGAATGGATCGCTCGCATACTTCATCAAAAGAGCCAATTCGTCCAAGGTATAAGGATAGTCCAAAATAACGGGAGCACAATAATCATGAAGGAATATGGGAATGAATTTTTCTTCAGCTGGGATTTGAATATGCTGCTTCCTCTCTGTCAACATCAGGGTTTGTTTTGGGACAGCAACGCTGCCGTCAGAACGGAGCAATTCATAGGTAAATGGAATTAAAAAAGGCTCTTGAGCCTTTCCAGTCTTCGGATGAGGACATGACTGCTCGAATTGCAAATTAAGCTGCTTTGCATCCGGATCGAAATGAAGCGTCGCTGTGATCCGAGGAGTCCCCTGTTGATCAAACCACCGTTCGAATTGAGCGAGACCTGGCTTGCCCGCCTCAGCGAGGATATCATTGGCCGCGTGAAGAAGCTCTCGAAAAGTAACCGCCTGCCCATCATGGCGTTCAAAATAGAGGTTCTGCGACCTGCGGAACCCATCAGGAACGAGAAGATCGAGATAGGTTTGTAAGGCTCGAAAGACTTCTCTTCCTTTTGTATAGGTCGTTGCATCATAAATCTCCGATGGCGATACATAAGACTCGACCATGATCGGATGTCCTAATTCAGAATTTTCTTCCGGGAATTGCCGATCTCTTAGTTCCATCACATTTTTAGGACGAATGAACGTTTTCCCAAAGAGCCATTCGTCAAATAACATGGCTCGGAAATCGGTAAACGCTTCTTTTAACGCCAGCTCAAACCAATTGCGAATCGTGACTCGATTACCTGTCCAGTTATGAAAATACTCATGGGCGATAACTGATGCCACACTTCGAAAATCGGCATCAGTCCCCGTTTTTTGGCTGACAAGCAAGTAGCGTTCATTAAAAATCATGAGCCCCTTGTTTTCCATAGCTCCCATATTAAAGTTGGGGACAGCCACCATCTTCATTGAATTCAGATCGTATTCTCGATCAAAAAATTGCTCATCGAACTCCATGGCTTTCTTCAGCATCTCAAGAGAATATAAAGCGCTGGAGCTTTTATTCTTCTCTACATACACCTCTAAATCGATCTTCTTCCCACTTTTAGTAGTATAAGTGCTAGAGATCTTTCCAAAATCGCCCAATACGCAAGCGAACAAGTAGCTCGGCTTAGGAATCGGATCATCCCAGACAATTTTTTTACGCCCGTCTGAAAGCTCTATCTCCTCAACTAAATTTCCATTCGAAATCCGAACAGGATAAAGCACTGGATCTGCAATGAGAGTCGTCGTCATCCGACTCAACACATCGGGGCGATCAAGAGTATAGAAAATCTGACGCGCGGACTCAGACTCGCACTGGGTAATCAAAAACGGCCCCGTTTGGTAGAGTCCCTGAAGCGTTGTATTGCGATACGGATCGATTTCACTCTTCACCTCGACCTGAAAGGTCATCTCTTGAGGGATATCAAGGAGAATCAATTCATTGGGAGTCACTCGATACAGCTCTCGAGCAAGCGGAGAGCCATTGAGAGAAACTGACAACACAGAGTGTCCTTTCCCATGTAACACAAGAGAAGATGCTTTGCTACCTCTCTCAATCAAGAGGGTCGAGGTCACTAAGACTAGGTCGCTTCTCACGTCAAGAATCAAATCGATCTTAGGGACGGAAAATAAAGGCGCCTGATAATTTTTATAGCGATAGATGAAAGGAGAAGTTTTCTCGCCGCTTAACTCAGAGCAGTTTGTAATCGCTCTTTGCAATAGTGAGACGAGATCCAACTGCTGCCCATCAATAATCCCTGGAGAAATGGCTGCAAGTGTTTCCGAAACGCTCTTTTCTCTTAACCATTCGGGAAATTCCAACCGAAGTTGATCAACAGCAAGGTTCCATTCTCCTTGCTGAGCCGTTGCGACAATGTCTAAAAACCGAGATGTCTTTTCTCCATCTAGAGATTCCATTCCAAACAAACACTTTCCCATCAATACTGCCCCCCATACCCAACGAATCATGAATCTACCTTTCTTCTCCAAAGAGAATCAAGATAGCACTTAGCAAAATAAGGCGCACAAGCAATGTGTATTTTTTTTTACACACCTCTTTTCTCGGTAGATGCGATTCGATCAGGTATACATAAGTCCTAAACGGATTTAAAATTTGACTATCCTATTTTCTCTTGCTAAACTCAAGCGTCTCAAATGAGATGAAGTGAATTATATGGTGTTGGTTAGTGAGCTGTATATCTGGATGAAAAGTCGCGAGAATGCTCGCCTTGAATTTAAAGAAGCAAAAAACTCTTTCGATATCACAAAACTAACTCAATATTGCTGCGCCTTCGCAAACGAAGGAGGCGGTCGAATTGTCCTAGGTGTTACGGACCAACTGCCCCGAAAAATCGTTGGAAGCCAAGCGTACTCAAATCTGGAAAAAATTAAATCCCATCTCATTTTTAAATTATCCCTCAGAATCGAGGTTGAGGAGCTGTTTGTAGAAGAGCGAAGAGTCGTTGTCATCACCATTCCCTCAAGACCAATTGGGGTTCCTATTCAATATGAGGGGATGTATTGGATGCGCAGAGGCGAAGAACTAGTTCCTATGACAGCGGATATGCTGAAGCGCCTTTTTGATGAAGGAGTGCCCGATTTTTCCGCTCAGATCTGTCCTGATGCCAAGTTTGAAGATCTCGATCAGAATGCGATCAATGCCTTTCGTGAAGCATGGATCCAAAAAACTGGGAATAATCATCTCAAGCACATTTCAGAAAAACAGCTGCTGCGAGATATTGAGGTGTTCTCAGATAGTGGAGTGACTTACGCTGCTCTCATCCTCTTTGGAACCCATAAGGCGCTGGGGCGATATCTGGCTCAAGCAGAGGTGGTTTTTGAGTATCGTTCCAGTGATATCACCGGACCCGCTCAACACAGGGTCGAATATCGACAAGGTTTTTTCACTTTCTATGACGAGCTTTGGGGGAAAATTAACCTCCGCAATGATAATCAGCATTTCCAAGATGGTCTATTTATTTTCGATATTCCCACTTTTAATGAGAAAGCAGTCCGAGAAGTGATCCTAAATGCGATCAGCCATCGCGACTATAAAGCAGCAGGCTCTGTCTGGGTAAAACAATACCCCCGCCGAATTACAATTATCAGTCCCGGAGGATTTCCTCCAGGGATAACCCCGAGCAACATGCTCTGGAAACAGCAACCTCGCAACCGAAGGATTGCAGATGTGTTTGCTAAATGCGGGCTTGTGGAAAGGGCAGGCCAAGGCGCCGATAGAATCTTTGAAGAGAGTATCAAACAGTCTAAATCGTTACCCGATTTCTCCCATACTGATGAATATGAGGTTGTCTTAACACTGGATGGCCAAATTCAAGATGAAGCCTTCTTAAGATTCCTAGGGAAACTCGACAAAAAAGATCTAGCCTCATTCACCGCGATCGATTTCCTTGTCTTAGATTATGTACACAAAGAAAAGCCCATTCCATCAGAACCTCTTGAATTGAAAATACAGCTTAAACATCTCATTGATTTAGGAGTCATTGAATTTATCGGAAGAGGGAAATCAACTCAATACATGCTCTGTCAAAAGTATTATCTCCATGCTGGCAAAAGCGGAGTATATACTCGAAAACGAGGTCTTGATCGTGACACGAACAAAGAACTGCTTCTTAGGCACATTCGGGCCAATAGCGGGGCCCGTTTGTCCGATTTGTGTCAGGTACTTCCTTCTCTTTCGGAAAGGCAGGTTCAAACCCTCTTGAGAGAGTTGAAGATAAAGGGATTCATTCACTTTAAGGGAAAAACGAAATCCAGCCTCTGGTTTTCAGGTATTGAGCCAGGAAGCGTTTCCGGTGTAATTCCGGTGTAATTCCGGTGTAATTCCAACAATCAATCACCTAATAATAAGAGACATAGGAATTACACCAAAATCGCATTCATCCTTAAAATGCCGCATAAAACCTATTCCGGGATTCTCGCATTTCAAAAGCTGGGGGCAGCATGATAAGACGAATTAAATTCTGGCGACATTGTTGCCGGGTTTTGTCCCTGAATGCAACTTTTTTGCAACTTGGCATTATTAAAGACAGGGTGTCTGCAAAGTCAGAGTCTCGAAATTAGCAACTCTGGCAAATTTCCGGCATTTTTATGGAAAAAACCTCTTCGAAGTGAGACAATAACGTTTAAGATTTGGAATCTAAATAGTGGATATCATTCAAAAAATTGTTAGATGGTCAGAAAATGAAGCTCCAATAAAAGCCCTTATCCTACAGGGATCACGCGCGGAGAAGACGCCAACTGATGAATTTTCTGACTACGATATTTCTGTTTTTTGCAGCTCTTCTAAACCTTATACCGAGACTGAAGAATGGCTAACTCAGATCGGGCAAGTATGGGTGTGCGTAAAAGAGAAGATCTTCTTCAACCAACAGACATTCCCTACCCGACTTGTAATTTTTGAGGGCGGGATCAAAGTCGACTTTTCTTTTCTCTCTCTAGACTGCTTAAACCAAATGATTAAAGGTCTTCTCCCAGACGAATATAACCGAGGATATCAGATTCTTTTAGATAAGGATCATATGACTCAGGGGCTCCAGAAACCAATTCACAAAGAGCCCAAAGGAAAAAAACCATCAAAAGAGAAGTTTCTTAGGACTATCGAAGAGTTTTGGTTTGAAGCCTATCACGTCGCCATCTATTTAAGACGGGAAGATCTGTGGTCAGTAAAATTTCGATCGGGCGCGATGAATACTTTTCTGTTAGCGCTGATTGAATGGGAAGCACAATCCCGCAATGAGTGGAACGGATCAGTCCCACCGATCGGGAGACGGATGGCTTCATGGACCCTTCCAAGTGTTTGGAAGGAACTCCAAGGCGTTTTTGCTCATTTTGATGTCGAGGATAGCTGGCAGACTCTTCTCCATACGATGGCGCTATTTAGGCGTCTTTCCATCGATCTTTCTCATCAGCTCGGGTTGGATTATCCAGAAGCATTGGACAAAAATATCAGCAGATTCATTGTAAAATTGCGAGAGGAGCGTCGATGTTGAATCCCGATTCTTCCTACGAAGACAAAATATTCAAATCTCTTGATTTAGGAGGGAAAAGCCTAAAAAAGAGCGTTTTCGATGACGTTGTATTTGAGAGTTGTCATTTTGTGGAAAGCGAATGTAGTCAAGCCCAATTTAATGGGTGTCGATTTAAAAACTGCAACCTCAGCCTTGTCAATCTGAGGGGCTGTCGCTTGCAGCAAGTAGCATTTGAGGAGTGCAAGATCGTCGGGTTAGACTTTTACAAGTGCGAGAAGATGTTGCATGTTTCGTTCAACAAGAGCATCTTACAGACATGCAATTTTACCGACCTGAAGTTAAAAGGGACATCTTTTGCGGGATCGAGAATCAGGGAGGTCTATTTCACAAATACAGATCTTTCCGAAACTAACTTTACTGATACAGATCTGATGGGAACAACTTTTCATCAGTGTAATTTGACGAAAGCTGATTTTAGGAATGCCAAAAACTACATGATTGATTTGCAGACGAATCATGTGAAGAAGGCCCAATTCTCCTTCCCTGAAGCGATGAATCTTTTGCAATGCTTTGATATTACGATCTCATGAGATCCATTGGTCAGGAGCCACCCATGTAAATTGTGGTACAGTTTTGCTTAACGTATTTACGCTTCTTGTTGGCTCCATACCAGTCCTATAGTTTTTTATTATACCGAAACAACTTGAAGAATCGGGATTTTGGCAAGGAGGCTCCTCAGATTTTTTTGTCTGGAGCGAGTGACCATTGCCGGAGGCAAGGCACGAGCGAAGACAAAAATTCTGAGGTAAAGCCGACGCTGCCAAAAACCGATTCTTCAGGTTGTTTCGGTATAGCTCCGTCATGATTTTTTATGAGCAATAACTTCAAAAATATGAGAGTGAATAGGGCGGCCAGTACCGCTGAGACCGTCTTCCTCAATTTCTTGAAAATGCTCAATATCAAAATCTTGGAATAGCTCTAAAACCTCTTCTCGTCTTAGAAATGTCATTTCTTCCATCTCCCGCTCTGCAAAACCTTCATAGTTTAATCCAAAAAAATGTCCAGCAAACCTTCCTTCATGAGTGAGATGGTTTTTTATAAGACTCCACACGTTTTCAAATTCAGTTTGTTTGCAAAAGGGTAAAGCATGGGCAGCATAAATGAAATCAACAGTCGGAAGCGTATCCCAAATTGAATCTTTCGCAAAATTTGCAACTGCTGCAGTGAGTTTCCCCGAAGCATTTATATCGGCTCGATTTTTAAGAAGTTGAATTGCTTTGGATTCGCTATCTATTGCCCAAATATTCCATCCATTATTGAGCAGAAAAAGGGCTTCATTTCCTACACCGCACCCTAAATCGATAGCCTGTCCTGAGGTTTGGAAAAGGTGAAATGCATTCACAACAATTCGGTGTGGTGACTGACCCATTTTATTTTTATAGTATTTATCCCATTTTCCATGTTTTAATAATGCAAGTGCAGCAAAAAACAAAACATGCAATTAAAATAAAAACAAACAATTTATTTAGTTTAGTTATTTTCATAAGTTTTTTCTCAACATGAACATCTTGGAATTTTTATCATAGCCTTCTCGCGTGAATTCAATCGAGTATCCCAGTTTTTCATAAAAGGAGAGAGCCTCAAAATCCATTGTATTGAGAGTAACGAATCTAGCCCCGCGTTCTCTTCCGACTTTCTCAGCTTCCCGAATGAGTTTTGTTCCCCATCCCTGGTGACGCAAAGAGACATCGATCCAAAGACTGTCTACATAAAGAGACCCATAAAATGTAGTCCCAGATACGCCACCAAGGACATTTTGTTTTTGATCCTTGATGAAAATGCTAAAGGGACGGATAGGAGGCAGTCCCTTAGCGCGATAGGCTTCCTCGCTGATCCCGCGAAAAAGGATTTCTTCATAAGGAATCGTATCGTAATGCTCTAATTGATAGGGAGACTTGTTTATTAACTCCTTCATATCCAAGCGCATCATGTAATGGAGATTAGGACTATGCGATGGAATAAATTCACCTAAAACTGTGAAACCAACTTTTTTGTAAATGTGGATGGCGTGAGAATTAGTGGCCTCTGGATCGATTAGCACCTCTGCAATGTGAGGGAATTGACTGACCAGAAACTCCTGGATCACGATATGAGAAAACCCTTTGCCCAAGTAGTTAATATCACCGATGAGTAGATCAAGCGTAATTACTTCTCCTCCTTGGGAACACCACTTGCTCAATTCATCATCAGGCTTTTCTACGGAAGAAGTGATGAGGAAGGCAAAAGGATGGTTTTGATCGTAGCCTAGCCAATACTGGCCAGAAGATGACCCATTTAGAAATTCGTCTAGGTGATTGAGAGTATTCTGCAGGCCTTGCCCATAAAACCATTTCGCTACATGAGGTTGTTTCAACCAACTATGCACAAACGATCGGTGCGATTTATCTACAGGTTTAAAATTAAAGCGAAACGTTTGCGTATCATTTTTTTTGATCATATCTTTCCAAGGATTTTCATCTTGTATTTAGCGGGCAATGCTCGCAGTAAGCGGCAGAGAATTTTATAAAAGAAGAACGGTTCACAATAGGACTTATCGCTTAAACCAAAATCCACCATGCATTTGCCCATCTTTTCTGCTTTCCATGTGAATGGCAGTTTTCCTTTAAGCCCTGAAGTATCAACGGGGCCTGGATACACAACAGAGAACCGTAAGTTTGTACCAAAGTAGGTTAGAGAAAGACTTTCAAAAGCTTTGGCGATCGCAGCCTTCGAAGCGCAATAAGCGCTTCCTGTTGGTGGGGCAAAAATCGCATTAATCGAACTTGTGACAACGAAATTCGTTTTACCTTGCTCTTGGCAGGGCTTTTCCCAAAATTCAACCCATGCAAGAACTCCAAAATAGTTAACCTGCATAATCTTTTCATGGATTTTGAGATCGAATCGATTGGGGTTTTCGATAACAGCCTCCCCGGCAATTCCCGCATTTAGAAAAAACAAAGATGGGCAAAGATTCTTTTCGAGAAGCTGTTTTGAGGTTTCTTCGATATTTTCTTTTTTGGATACGTCGCAAACCATTGGAATAAAAGAATCTGAGAGCTCTTGTTGGATTTGCGCAAGCTTGCCCTCAGATCGCGCTACCCCAACGACTGTCCATCCTCGCTTTACAAGTTCTCGAGAGATTGCCTCTCCTATGCCGGAAGAGGCACCTGTGACTAAAGCGATATTTTTTGTTTTCACTGCTTTTCTCCTCTAACAACCTAGAGCAACAACAGTCTCTAAATTTAGGTTTGCGTCCAACATCTCTTCTGACAGCACCTCGTTGGGGTTTGTAATGACCCTTTCCCTCTCTACAATACAGGTCATTTTCAACCTAGTAGATCACAAACATGCTGCGGCTCCAGCCGTGCTCTATTGTCTTTGAGGCATACCACAGTCTTTCTTCTAGGGATTTCTTTGAGACAAATTGCCTGAAACAGGAGTCGAACCCGCGACCTTCGCATTACGAATGCTATACAATCAATAATTTACGACAAGCCACATTAAACAACCAACAGATATTCAATGGGATATAAAAATTTGCTCGTTGCCAGCTACTGTCAGAATCTGTATATCCTTTTCTTTAACAACACCATTCAGGCACCATTTCTACAAGAGAGACTTGTTCACTAAAAAGTTTCCAGGTCAAAAACATCTAACACCCCATCTCCATTAAGATCTGCTTCATGCAGAGTTCCATTTTTCTCATGAATCTCGTAGAGCAATTTGAGATATTTACCTGCAATGAGTCTTGGCAGTTTGTCCTTACGCTCTATTCCGTACCATTCATAAATTCCCTTGCACCCTTTTGAAGAGTTACAATGCCGGCAGGCTAAAACGTGATTTTCGGCTGTATCAGGGCCATTCTTGACACGAGGGACAAGATGATCCCATGAGAGACCTTCCGTCGAGTTGCAATATTCACAGCAGTTTTCATTACAAGTCATCTGTATTTTCAACTCTCTCAAGACTGTGCTCATTTTCATTTCTCCCGAGGATAACTTTTTCATTGTGGACATGATAAATCCATGCCCCGGAATTTTAGCAGATGAAGCTATGATCTTCGCATATTGATAAAAGATCAGATCTTTGACTGTTTTGACTGCATGAGGAGGCATATTATAAGTTCACCTGTTAGCAAATACTGAAGAAGTGCCGATAAAGCTATTTTTGATCAATTTAAACACAAAAAACATCAATCTAGTTGAGAAGCCTATTCTGACATGTCTTCAAATAAAAGACGCACTGTTTCTTTTGCATTCTTACTAAGACTATTAAATTCTTGAAAATTCTGTTTAAAGTCATTAAAATCAGAATAATTTGATAAGATTTTCAATCTTACTATATTACATCCACTGATTTCATCCACAATTACTAATCCGGCAGCCAGAGAATTGTAAAAAATCGGCATCAACTTTATCAACAAATAAATAACAACCAAAACTGCGGCAAAATAAATCATAAAAACCCATATTTTAACATGTTAGCCTCAATTAAAAAACTTCCCAAAGAACATAACGTATTTCATCCGACTTACCATCAACTTCTTGAATTATCGCAGTTGTGATATCTGAGAACCAATTCCCATCCACATTGATTTTACTATTGCTATAAGTAAATGCCCAACATTTGGCACCATCGGGCCATTGTTCAAACTGACTATTTTTTGAAGAGATCGTCTTCCCTGATGGATAATAGTTTAATTCTTGTTTGATCGGTATATTTTCAGAATCTAATCCCAGCCCTTTACTAGGAGGTTCTTTTTTAAAATAAGTTTTTAACTCACCTTTATCAAACCGTACTAAGAGAATCCATTGATTGGATTTTTGCACCCAAGAAACTTTCCAAGGCTTTTGATCCACAATCATTAATCCATGATTTTCCTCAGCAGCATTAAGGGTAATTGACCCTGCGAACAACCCCCCAAAAACAACAGAAGCAAACAGAAACCTTAAAACTTTCACAATCCAATCCTGTTTTTAACGTTATTGCAATATATTATAATAAAACACAAAATACACGCAAACAAAATAGAATAACAAAAGCGCGATAAAATATTAAATATATCTACAAAAAAACAAATCAACTCTATATCAAACAGCTATCTATGGACTTTAAATCTAACCAACCGCTATCATTCACCAGTCAATAACAATTAACCGCTTTAACATTGTTATTAAAACATTTAATTAAACTGTTTTTAGCAACTGAACACATAAAATATCAGAGATTTCATGAATAATTATTTTAAGAGAATTTTGGTAGCGACGACAGTAACATTAGGTATATTTACCACTACAGGCATTTTTGCAGAGTTACGCGACAATTCTAATGGATTTGGCAGTAAATTTGACGTCACTTGTTTAAGCCATTACTGGGAAAAAGAAGACAGCAAGGATTGGACTTACCAAGCTGAATTCCAGGAAGGAACAGTAATATTTTTTTTCAAAAGTAAGCCTTGCGGAATTTTTGATTCGAATATTCCATACAAAGCTGAATTCCAACAGTTTTCTAACGATAAAATCTACGGAACAAAGAACATCAAGTTTACAGAAGGCCCTGACGAAAAGAGCTTTTATGCTACCTACGAAGGCAAAATCGAGATTGATGGGGTAAAATACAAAAGTTTAAATATGTGGATGGTTAGGCAAAATGCGCTTATTACGCCCGGATATTCTGTATGGATCGACTTAGATGCTTAATTGTGCATTCTATCGTTCTAGGGTTGATTTCATGCTTGGATTTTCCAGAGAAGCGCCATGTTCAGTGCATTAAAGAAGTTCGATACATGGAAGAGCAATAAAACAAGCTAACAATAAAGCAATAACCAGAGTTCTGCGATGCATTCGTTATTCATGTTTTTAGGATATATGGCCCTGGCTTGGGTCCTATGCCCACTCATTAATGCTTGGTCTCGTCAAGCCTCTGTAAAAAGGAAAGAAGAATTGAATGAGCTGTACGAAAAGATCGACTCAATGGTTGAAAAGCGTGTTAGGGATGGCATATCCGAGATAAAATGGAGAATAAAAGTCCTTGCTGAAAGCGGGGATCGCTCTAAGCTTGAGTAAGCCATGACCCATCGGAGCAGTGGGGGCCGCGCGCGCGCATTAAGCGTCGGTTTTGTTTATTTCAGATTCAAAAATCCCTCTGTTAACCGCCTTCATTTCCTTCAAAATCACCCTTTCTCTTTTTCTACTTTCTTTAGCCCGTAAAGTCGCTCCTCCGTGCTTTTCTCGCCTAAAAAAGACCCCTCCATGCATCCTACAGCGGCCATTTTTCATACCAGGTTGTTCACATGGACCTCCTCCCTTGGTTCGGCATTTAGCACCGCAAATCTTTACTCCTCGGATTGGCATTAGCTCGCTTTCTTCGCTAGCACGGTTTGCATAAGGGCGTTTCCTTGAACATTATGGTTGTAGTTGACTATGATATTTTGAGTTGCTCCACTGCGTTTTTTCTCCAGCTGTTGCATAGCCTCGTTGCTGAATCGCAATAAATTCAATCCTAATCGCTGATCATCTGGACACCCTTCTGCCAATTTTCGCATCCCGAGCATGTGCCCGACGATGATCTGGGCTGCAAATAAAGTTTCCATTGAATCCATGGGCCTAATGCATTTCATGAGAGAGATAATGCCGTCCAACTCACTTTTTGAGAAAATTCGATCCCTCCCATAATCTCCTTTGCCGTAGATAGCCTTAGCCGCCTCAGAAACCAGAGACTGGGCAACCTTGTCTGAATCAACGTGGAAGGCCTGCATAAGGGGAACCAACGCTTGAGGGGCTTGAACGATGCGAGCGGGGGGAGTCCGCTTTTTTTTGTATTTAGCCATACCCTTCACGCTCGCCATCGTTGTTTTTATTTTTGTAGTACTCATCCAGATCCTCTTTGCTACATATTCCAGTGTCATACATGCACTCCCATAGCGCATCGTCATCCCCTAGCTCCACCCGCTTCCAGAGCTCTAACTTTGCATGTACAGACTTTATTAACTCTTCGCGTCTCTCCATCTCTTCGTTTGTCAAGTTCCTTTGCTTTCTCATTTCACTGACCCATTCCGCTCCCATTAATCGCTTGTCAAAGTCAATAAAATCTTCTCTGCGTGTTTTTGCCATAAAAACAAGATCACCATGTAGAATGCCCTCAAAAACCCTCTTTTCTTCCGGAGACCATGGCGGCTCTTTCAGTTTCTCTTGAAGTTTCTCAATTGTCTTCTTTTCTTTTTCAGTTAAAGGCCGAACTAATCCTCGAGATCTAATATCAAACAATCGGCATGCTATCGGGTGCGGTTTCTGCATAAATTCCTTGTGTTGTTTGAGTTGAT
>JAUXXF010000011.1 GCA_030681135.1 Chlamydiales bacterium | reverse complement strand
CATGGCAACCAAACAAAAAAACTCGAAATTCATGCAACCTATGAAACTCAGCGAAGAACTCGCTGCAGTAGTAGGCAAAGGGCCAATGCCACGCACAGAAGTGACAAAAAAACTCTGGGCTTACATCAAAAAAAATGATCTTCAAGATCCAAAAAACAAACGAAATATCAATCCTGATGAAAAATTAGGCAAAGTGTTTGGCGGCGGGAAAAAAGCGGTCAACATGTTTGAAATGACTAAATTAGTCAATAAACACCTCTCCTAAGCGAAAAAGCCAAGGCACTGACTACGAATTTTTTTATCACAGTGAGTGCCTTGATCCCCAAAATATCAAATTTGATTGGATTTTAAAGAAATTTTTTGCTAGTCTTGCTCTTTTACAAATAAGAGAGGAAGAAGAAATGACTCATTTAGCTAGCGCTGTTTCTAATACACACACTTACCTTGGAAACTCGGAAATCAATTTTTTCTCAGATGATGAAAATGGTCTCTCAGTGACGATCGACACAGATCGTCTACACATGAGATCTGTTGAAGCTACAGAATCCGAATATGATCATTATGCCGCTTTGTTTGGAGATAAAGATGTTATGGAAAAATATGCTATTGGTCAAACAAAAACAAGAAATGAAATAAAAACACGAATTAATGATATCTGGGTAAAACGTTGGCGCGAAAAAGACCCTTATACTGGACTTGCCGTATTTAAAAAAGATACAGATGACTTTGTAGGTCATGTAGCATTAGGACATGGAGACCATCCGGGACAAGCAGAATTGGCAGGACTTGGCAATCGAAGTTTTTGGGAACATGGATATGGCAGTGAAGCAGCATCTGCGATTGTTAAGGAATACGCTCCAGCTATAATTCAAGAAGGATACTTTCTTAAGGGAAAACCTTTACAAACCATAGTCGGTACAGCAAGACCGGACAATCCCGCTTCAAGCCGAATTTTAGAAAAAATAGGTTTCCATTTTGTTTGTGAAGAGGAAAGGCATGGAGCTTTACGGCGGCGTTATGAGATCGATTTATGAGCAAATGATCTCCACTCGAAAACCTCTGGATTCTATCTTATTAAAAAATATTTTTTAAACACGCGGAGTAGAGAGGTCTATTATTGATGTTTCTTCCAGACTGATGTATAATGCCAGCCATTATGGCGCGCTATAAACTTATTTTAGCTTATGACGGGACGAATTACTGCGGCTGGCAGGTTCAAAATGACAGGCTATCCATCCAGGCTCTTGTCCAAAATGTCCTCCAGACAGTCTTACGTCATCCTGTTCATCTCACCGGTTCAGGGAGAACTGACGCAGGGGTTCACGCAAAAGGCCAAACAGCCCATTTTGACACCGATTTTTCGATCAATCTCTCCGCTCTCCGCGTCAGACTCAACGGGCTCTTGCCTCCAGATATTCGAATCATGGAGATTGAATCCGTCGAACCCGACTTTCATGCCCGCTATAGCGCTTTATCTAAGACGTACCACTATTATCTTCACCTCGACAGGATCTCTGATCCCTTCACAATAAAAACCCGTTATCAGGTCTTCAAACGCCTTAACCTCGATCTTTTGCAACAGGCCGCTCAAGAATTTATAGGAATCCACGATTTTACCTCCTTTACGAATGAACCCCAAAGAGGAAGCGTTGTTCGGGGTGCAGTCCGCGATCTAAAAAGGCTCGACGTCGTCCCTATCGAAAAAGGGATCCGTCTAGAATTTGAAGCCAACGGTTTTTTGTACAAAATGGTAAGGAATATGACAGCTGCACTCATTGAATGCGCCTCTGGCAAAGTTCCTCCTTCAGTGATTAAGGAAATTTTTGACGCTAAAGATCGTCGTAGAGCATTTTTTACAGCGCCCCCTCAAGGACTTTTTCTTATGCATGTTCAATATCAAAAAACGACTCCACATGTCGAGCTCCTAGAGACTGCGCAGCAGTGAGAAGAGGATGCTTGGAAGAGCAGACTAAAATCGCCTTCACTCCTGTCTTAGATAGAGCTTGCCAGCCCCGAATACTATCCTCAAATCCAATCATTAAATCTCCCGGCTGACCATAGAGCTCAATCGCTTTGAGATAACACTCCGGATCTGGCTTTGGCTTTTCATACTGATGCCGCGTAATCCAATAAGGAATTGTCTGTAAAATGGGGATCTGAGAACAAATTTGATCAACCTGCTCTTGAGGAGAATGGGTCACGACGCATCGTCTGATGTTTTTTTCTGCAAGCGCTTTTAATATCGCCTCAACGCCCGGCATCAACTCCACCTGACCAGATCGGACGGAATGCAAATAAATAGCCTTCTTCTCTGCATAAAAGGAGTCCCAATCAGGATCTAGATGAGGCCATGCAGCAGTTAAAGCCTCTTTTAAAGCCGTTGCATGAAGATGTGCCAACGCACAAAATTGAGGAAAATCCCAATCGAGTCTACACCCTCTTTTTGCTAAAACGTCTATATAAGCGCGGTAATGAAGAGGTTCGGTATTCACCAAAAGCCCGTCAAAATCAAATAAAAAAAGCTGAAACTGTTCAATCCATTTCATAAATATCCCAAAAGCGGTTATAGGAAGAAATTATGGAATCAAGAAGTTATATACCTGTTAACTACCTTTATTTTGGAGTGTTTATCCTCCTGCTGAGCCTTATGTCCACAGGCAGCGTCTTTATCAAAGAAAATACGATCGAATCTCGATTCTTTTTTCTTCTTTACGCCTTTGGACAAATCATCCTAGAAACTTGCGGTCTTATCTTTATAGGCTTTCTTCTTCGCAACTACACAAAACCTGTCTATTTTTGGCTATTCATAGGATGCACTTTTATCTTAGCTATTCTACACATGCTCGATTTTTTAATGGATCGAATTTTAGATTTATCGGTCTGGGACACCTGTTCTTTTGTATTCGATGAGACCCTCGACGATTTTCTCTATCTCCTTGACGCCTCAGGGATCCCTCTCTGGGCTTGGTTGATGATGTTTATAGCCCTTTTTGCCCTGCCCCTTTTAGGAGTATTTCTCTATAAAATCACAGATACTCTATCAAATAAACAACCTCTTGCTCTAAGAATCGATCTCTTTTTACTCACCCTCGTCTGTATTCCGGCCGCTCTTTTGTTATGGGATGTTTCCGCATCGAAAATCATCCATCCAGACACTTATCGAGCCTTTGTTAAATCGCTCCCCTGGAGATTCACCTTTATCCAACCTAAGAATGTCCTTATTCCTATAAAAACCCCTCTTCTCTCCCCTTTAGACGAGTCATCCACCCAAATAGCGCTGAGCAAACAAGAAGTGACTCTTTCTAAACGCCCCAATATTTATCTCTTTATCGTCGAAAGCCTTCGCGGAGATTTTATCACTGAAGAGACAGCTCCCCACCTCACCGAGTTTGCTAAAAGCGCCATCGTCCATGATACGAGCGTATCCAATGCCAATGGAACCAACCTTTCCTGGTTTTCTATTTTCCATTCCCAATTTTCCCTCTTTTGGAACGAGTACAAAAAAAACCAGTGGTCTATGGGAAGTCCTGCTCTGCAGCTGCTTAAACAATGGGGCTATAAGACTCGAGTCTACACCTCAGCCCAGCTCAGCTACTACGGGTTAGATAAGCTCGTTTTTGGAAAGGATTTACAGCTCATCGACTCTTTTTACCCCGTCTATCATCAGCCCCCCGTTCAAGCGTGGCAGAGCGACGAAGAAATCGTCCATAAAGCCATCGATGACCTATCGACAGATCCTGCCTTACATGAAGGACAGCTTTTCATCTTCTTTTTAGATTCTACCCACTTCGACTATAGCTGGCCTAGAGAAAGAACCTCTCCCTTCACCCCTTTTGCGAGCAATATCGCCTATTTTAAGACCTATCAAACAAGCAAAAATATTGAACTGATTAAAAACAGTTATCGCAATGCTGTCCATCACGTCGATTCTCTCTTTGGCGCTTTTTGGCAAAAGTTGCCAAGACGAGATGAAGCCGTCGTCGCTTTCATGGGAGATCATGCGGAAGAATTTTTTGAACACGGTCACCTCTTCCACAACTCCCATTTAATCGACGAGCAAATCCGCATCCCTTTTTACTTAAAATTCGGAAGCAATGCTCCTTCAGTTCATAAAAAGCCTGTAGTCAGCCAAATCGATTTTTTCCCCACCCTTCTCGACTATTTAAGCGGACAGACATTTTCCTTTTTACAAGGAGAATCGATCTTCAGACCATCCAAATGGCCCTATGCGATGATCTGCCGCTTTAACGGTGGAAGGACACCTTATGAATTTAGCTTTCATAACGGACGAAATAAAATCATCTTGCAATTCCAGAAAAAAAATAATATTTTAAAGTCAGAAGCTTTAAAAATTTTATCTCTATGGAATTGCAAAGATCAAAATATTTCAGAGTGTAAGGCAAGTATCGCAGACTGGCTGAGCCAAGAATTTCAAGGAGCTTTTCAAAGGCTGTTTCCTAATTTAGAGTATCAAGGTGTTGCAGGAGATCAGCAATCGCCTCTGGCCCCACTCTCCTATCAACAATAGAACCTTTCGAATCAAGCACTACTACTGTAGGCATTGCAGTAATTTGATAAGACTGGCTTAACCCATAAAATTTATCGACATTGACCTTTAAAAACTTCATCTTTCCAGAAAACTCGCTCGCAGAATGTTCAAAACGGGGAGCAATCCTTTTGCAAGGCCCACACCAAGGCGCATAAAAATCGATAATCACGGGCGTCTGATTGCCTAATAATTCTTGATCAAACTGCTCTTTACTTTGAATTTCAATGACTCCCTGAGCCAGCGAGGCAAGATAGGCAGCAGAAGGTTCTTTTTTCGCCACCTTCGTCTCAGTCTTAGAAGAAGCAATTTCCTGGGATTTTTTGTTTGTTTTCGGAAGATCCGCTATTTGGCCTAGCTGATCAAATAGATATTTTTGCGCTTGAATAGCCGCTTTCGCCCCGTCTGCCGAAGCGACAATCGCCTGTTTATAGACAGGATCGACAATATCTCCCACAGCAAATACGCCTGGAACAGAGGCTTGTTGATCTTCTCTCAACTCAATGTATCCCGCCGAAGTTAATTTCAACTGATCCTGGAACATTTGAGTATTTGGTTTTGATCCAATCGCCAAAAAGAGCCCATCTAAAGAAATGGAAAAAGGTTCTTTTTTCTTTGCATCTTCAACGCTCACATGCGTAACATGCTCCCCATTTCCAAGGATCTCTACAACCTGAGTTTCATACAACACTTCGACATTGGGCTTGGCAAGAAGAGTTTCTAACCGTTTCCCCTCTCCTGCTCTAAAGGCATCTTTTCGGACAAACACATAGACCTTCTTTGCAATTTGAGAAAGATAAAGACCTTCTAAAACAGCGGCATCTCCTCCGCCTACAATACCTACCGTTCGATCCTTATAAAAACTGCCGTCACAAATGGCACAATTACTGACCCCTTTTCCCCAATATCCTTCGGGTCCCGTTTCTCCAGGAATCCCTAAATAGTTCGACTGGGTCCCCATCGCAATAATACACGCGTGAGCTCGAATTTCACGAATCTTGTCAGGCTCGGCCAGCGAGCGAGTCGTAATGACAAACGGACGGTTAGAAAAGTCGACTTTAATCACCTCTTCAGAGAGAAAGACAGCTCCATTTTTCATGACCTGGCTACGCATTTTCTGAGTTAGGTCGGCTCCACTAATTTCAAGCTCCCCGGGCCAGTTTTCCACAGCATGAGACTGAGTAATCAATCCCCCAGGGTTTGCCCCTTCTATAAGAATTGGCTCCACCCCTGCCCTAGATAAATAAAGCGCTGAGGTCAAAGCCCCCACGCCTCCGCCCAAAATCACAACAGGCTGAACATTTGTTTCTATCTCTTTAGCAGACAACGTTTGTAAAAAAAACATTGCAGAAAACAAACCTAAAATAACTAATCTAATTCTATTCATAATAGACTCATATTACCTAATTTTCTCTAAAAAAACAATCAAAATCCCCTCATGTGATATACATGGTAAGAAAACGCTCAAGAGAAGATCTTGAAAACCACTAACCAGCATGAAATCAACTACTTATACTTTTCTTTCTTCCTTTTAACGATCAGTCTTTTTAGCCTGTCCTACATGTTTAAACAAGAAAATCCGTGGTGGGGCGTTCATCTTTTTTTCATGCTTTATACATTAGGTCAATCTTTTCTGGAAGTATGCGTTTTTGTTCTTATTGCCTATCTCCTCAAGCAATGGACCTATTCTTGGGTGTTTTATACATTTATCGGCCTGTCTTTCATGGCTCTTTTGGCCCATTATGTAGATTTCACGCTGCTGCGCCTTATGGACACCTCATTTTCCTACATCTTTCAATTTTTTATTGGCTCTGGGATCAACCACCTCTATACAGCTTTTTTAGCTCTCAATATGAACATGACGATGGTCGGGTGCATCATCATCTCCGTGTTGACAATCCCTTTTGTAGGAGTTGGGTTTTATTTACTGACCCGGATATGGACGCAAAAAAGACCCTGGAGCTTATCTATCCAAAAACTGTGCAAAACCCTTTTGATTGTCAGCATCTCTCTATTTTTCTTGGACTTATTTGCTTATCCTTGGCTCAATCGAAAAGCCTATAGCAAGTATGAAAAAGCTCTTCCTTTGGGGAAAACATTTCTCTCCCCGCCTCCCACTTATCAGCAGCTTGAGCGCCCTTTAGCTCCAGTAAGAGAGGAAGAGCAAATCACAAAACGCCTAGAAACCGTCACTGCCTTAGAAAAGACGCTACCCAATATCTACTTTTTTATCATCGAGACGCTAAGAAGCGATTTTATCTGCGAGGAAATAGCTCCCGTACTCTCTCAATTTGTTAAAGACAACATCACCTTGACAAATACATTTGCAAACGCCAACTACACAAATCTATCCTGGTTTGCTCTTTTGCATGCCACTTTGCCTCATCAATGGACCCACATTCGAGATCATTATCAAGAAGGAAGCGCTCCTTTAAGAATTTTAAAACAACTTGGCTATCAAATCCGCATCTACTCTTCCGCAGATCTCAGCTACTTCAACATGCAAACCACCCTTTTTGGCAAACAAGATCAACTGATCGATCATCTGCAGCAATATACCGATCAACGCTCTTTAGAGCCCTATCAGCGAGATGCACTAGCGATAGAGAGCTTTGAGCGAGATCTTGACCAAAATCAACAAGGTACCGTCTTTCTTTTTTTTCTCGATTCAACACACTCAGAATACAGTTTTCCTAAAGACGAGCCTCTAACATTCCAACCGATTGCTGAACAAATCAGCTATTTGACCATCAGTAAGTCTCATAAGGATTTAGAGCTCTTGAAAAACCGCTATCGGAACTCGATCCACTATGTGGATTCTTTATTAGGAAAATTCCTTTCTCTCTTGAGACAAAAAAACCTCTATGAAGATTCGATGATTGTGTTTACTGGGGATCACGCTGAAGAGTTTTTTGAAGAGGGATCTCTTTTTCATGGAACGCACCTCAACCGTTACCAGACTGCAGTGCCGATTGCCTGTAAACTACAGGATAACTCTTGGAAAGAGCGCATTGATCCTAAACGAAACACCTTATCGCATATCGATATCTTTCCCTCTATGATCCACTATCTGACAGGCTCCTCATCGATGTTAGATCTCTTTGATGGACAATCGATCTTTGTAGATGAGCCCAGAAACTATCATCTCTCTTTTTTACAAAATGGCGCCAGCCCCCCCGTAGAGTTTTCTTTGGAGTGGGAAAACCAGACGATTAAAGCGCGAATTGTCAACCCAAACTGTCTGGAGATCCTAGAATCGAGCAATCCTAGCCCCTCTTTTATCAATGAGCATATTTTTAAGACTTTTGGACGGCGCGCCAGAGAAGATCTTTAGCAAATAAACGAGAAATGGCTACAGGAATAGAGGGAGATACAGGAAGAAACGGCATAATTTTCCCCCGAATCGGCACAAGTTCAACAAAAGAGAAAAACTCTCCGAGAACATGTTGTAGCTTATGCCAAGAGAAGATCCTCACATGAGTAGGATCGGTATCGAATTCTTTTCCTCGAATAAATTTAAACCTGTTGCGTAAACGAAAGGCATTAGGTACAGATCCAATAAATACCCCTCCCGGCTTTAGCGTACGGCGAATATTGGTCAAAAAGGAGTCCATAAAAAACATATGCTCTAAAATCTCGCAAGCCACAATCACATCATAGGATTCAGGAGCAAAGGGCCACTCCCCATTCAAATCTAGCCAGACAGTCTTGATCTTCAACTCTTTTTGCACGATTTCCAAAGCCTTCTGATCAATATCGACTCCTGTCACTTCATTGCCTTCAACGAAACTTCGGGTCAGCATTCCATCGCGACATCCCAAATCGAGTACCTTTTTCTCTGTGCCTATCCACTCCTTGATAAAAGGAGCCCTTTCCCCATGACAAAAAAGATAACCATATCTGCCTCTTTTTTGATGATGCGTTTGATAAATTGCTTGTAAATGCTCTTTTTGCATCTCAGAAACTCCGTCAAAAACACCATATATTTTTTTTTATTTATCCACAAACAACCAACGAGATCTGCAACAATCTTTTGAACCTATCCTAATAAAAATTTCCGTCGATTTTCAGGATTATTTTGGCCAATTTTCGGCTTTTTTGCCGGGGGTAATATCAAACACCGTATATGACCCCCGGCAAAAAAGTCGAAAATTGAGCTCAAAAGAACCTGAAAATCGACTGGAACTTTTTATTAGGATAGGTTCTTAGGGTGAAAACAAGAAAACTTTGTGAAAAAACTCAAAGGAGCACCCCCCATTGGGAGAGCGCTCAGAGGAGAAACAATGATGCTTTTAGCAATTTTCGCCAGGCAAAGGAATAGAGGCTATTTTCCGAAACTCTGTCACAACTGAAAAAGAAACTCTTGGATTTGATTTGAGAAAATCATTTAAAAAACCATCCGCCCAACTTCTCAACTCGCCGTAAGTTGCTAGCTCTGCCTTTTTCTCAAGAGTTTTTAATTTTACACTAAGCTCTTTAAGAAGAAGTACACCATCTTGGCAGGGCTCAATTTCTGTGCTATAAGCCTCTGCAATATATTTTTGTAATGTGTCATTGGCCTGTAAATATCTTGTATTCTCCCGAATCAGACGATAATTTTGCGCTTCTTTTTCTTTTTTTGCCTGCTCATAACGATTGCCCACTGTCCGATACTCTTCAGCCAAATGATTCGACTTTTCAATACATAGCCTTTCAGCGGCAGAACTTGCAGGATCAATCACCGTTCCATCAGGATTTTTTAATCCCCATTTCTTAATCAGCCATCTCCAAACTTCTGTATGACCTGCAGCTTCTGCTTGCCGATAATCTAAATGGACAAGCTCTGCACGACCCAACCAATAATCCCGATTTTTTCTATCATAGGCAATATCACTCGTGTTTTTCAGAATGCAAGCTCGATTGGTATCCATCAACATTCTGTTTTTTGCGATTTTGTCTTCCCAAAAAGAAATTTTCTTGTGCAGCCTTTGGATTTGATCAATCTCCCCTTGAACCATCAGATTGGTGTCCGCAATCAATTTTTCCAATGCGCCATTCACCATTAATCGGTCAGTATTCAAAGGCAAAAATGCAGAAGGATCCATCAAAAATGACTGAGGAACTTCCCCTAAAGAACAGTTCCGCTGTTCAAGAGCCTCGGTCATATCTTTTATATAAGGAGAAGAATCGTTATATTTCTCCCCTTGATCAGATGCAATATGCTCTGGTTCAGCTGAATGAGCTGATTCTTCTTGATGCTCTGACATACTCTCCCCCGCCTATTGACTTTATTTTAATAAAATCGGAGGTTTATTATCAAATTAAGTAATTAAATATAATTAAGACAGCAAGCTACAATGAGTTAAAAACACTAAAAACGCTTACCTCGATAATATTGATCAATACCGTCTGCAATCCCTCTGGCAATTTTATCAATATACTCATGGTCTTTAAGATAAGACCTTTCCTCTGGATTGGAAATAAATCCCCCTTCAATGAGGACAGCCGGCATAGAGGTCTCTCGAATGACAAAAAAATTCCTTTTTTTGACTCCCCGTGAATGGGCAGAGGTCCTCTGAATGACCTTGGAAAGGATTGTTTGAGCTAGTTTCTTGGAAGCAGCCGAACGAACCTTTTGTTCTTTCGATTCGGAATAGAAAATCTCAATTCCTTTAGCCTCTGGGCTCGGCGCTGAGTTATAATGGACGCTCACGAACAGCGTCGCGCCGACTTGATCGGCCATCTCTACCCGCCGAGACAACGGGACGAACACATCGGTAGAACGGGTCATAATCACTCGATATCCCAACTGATCGAGGTATTTTTTCACAAGGCGACTTGTCTGCAAACAAAGCCTTTTTTCTTCGCAAAAAGGAGATTTGGCGCGGGTCCCTCGATCCGTTCCTCCGTGACCTGCGTCAATCATAATGGTTGCAGAATTGGAAGAAAGTAAAGGAATCGAGCTGGCTGTTTTTCGAGCATGCAGCGAAAAACTAAGAGAACAAAAAAAGAGCCAAAGGAAGATTTGCCGCGCCATTAGACCTGTTGCACAATTGCTACATCATCGAAGGGAACCGTGTGGCGAGCAAAGATCTGCACTTTTTCATGTCCTTTACCAGCAACGAGCAAAAGATCCCCCTCTTGCAATAAAGACACAGCATAAGTGATCGCAGCTTTTCGATCGAGCTCAACGTATACTCGCTCACGCTCTTCAAAGCCTGATAAAATCTGACGACAAATTTCCTCTGGAGACTCGCTCCTCGGGTTATCGCTCGTTACCACAATTCTATCTGCATATCTCTCCGCTGCTTTGGCCATCTGAATGCGTCGATTAGGATCTCGGTCTCCTCCGCACCCGAAAACCACCCAGAGCTTCTTTTGCGTCATATCCTTCAGTGTGCTGAGCGCATGGGCTAAAGACTCTCCCGTATGGGCAAAATCTACAAATACTTGCGGTGCAGCTCTCTCTAATCTTCCAGGAGCTCCTCTTAAATGGAGGGCCGCGGCTTGTAGCTGCTCAAGAGAGGCTCCAGTATGCAGCGCTAACCCAATCGCCCCCAGAGCATTATACACATTAAATTTCCCAATCAGAGGAATCTTGAAGAGAACTTTTTCTCCCTGAAAATGAACCAAAAACTCCACCCCCTGAGCGCTAAATACACAATCGGTCGCCCGAATATCTGCAGGTTGATCGATCCCAAATGTCCAAGAAGGAATCTTTCCGGTTATTCCCTCTTGCATCCATGCAGACCAGGGACTATCACTATTAAAAAGGGCTCTTTTTCGTTTTTTAGGACTTTTTTCAAGCATCTCAAAAAGCTTTCTTTTGGCCCCCGCATAGTCGTCCATTGTTTTGTGATAATCGAGATGATCGCTGTAAAGGTTTGTAAATAAAGCCGCATCAAAATCGATCTCCTCTACTCGATGCTGCATAAGACCATGAGAAGAGACCTCTAAACAAGCTGCTTTGCAACCTCGGCTGACCATTTCACGAAGCCATTTTTGATTAAAAATCGGATCGTGGGTCGTGAGGGTCGAAGAAAAACAAAAGTCCCCAGCCACGGTTTCCACAGTTCCTATTAAACCAGAAGGAAGGTTGATCGCATCTAAAAGCTGCTTAGCCAAATAGGTTGTTGTCGTTTTCCCTTTTGTTCCTGTCACGCCAAAGACCAATAATTCCCGAGAAGGTTTTCGATAAAATCTTGAGGCCAAAAGGGCAATAAGAGATGAGGGATCTGGATGAATCAGTTGCGTTGTGGTGAAAAAAGGATCGTAAAGATCGGAAAGAGTAGCTACAGCACCTGCTTGCAGAGCTTTTTCGATAAATGTAGAGCCATCATGGACCATTCCTTTTTTTGCGATAAAAAGATGTCCCGGGGAAGTGCTCCTGGAATCTATTGATAAGCCCGAAATCTCAATATCTTTTGCCCCTTTGATCTCGAGAGGAATCTCCAGATCGGGTAAAGACCGTACTAAGCTGCGAAGTTTCATCTTAATGATTCCACTCTTCATACAGTTGTTTTAAGTCTCGCACTTGCTGAGCCCAATCGGCTTTTTCACTATTTCGACGAGGATCTCCAGGAGGGTATCCGTAGGGATCATCAGGATCTACACCTAAATACTGCAAAGCGCGGGCAGCAATCTCACGAAAGACAGGAGCGGCACACACTCCTCCCAACTGATGTTTACCTACCCCAGGAATGAATTTTTTTTCTGGATCATCGAGAGACACAAGAAGTACAAAGCGAGGATGATCGGCAGGAGCAAACCCAAGAAAAGAGGAGATTTGATGATCTTTGGAATAGACACCATTGATGACTTTTTCAGCAGTTCCCGATTTCCCGGCTTCTGTATATCCCATGATGTCAGCCCTTTTGCAGATGCCTCCCTCTTTTGTAACAAATTTCATTCCTCGTACAATCCGTTTTGTCAGCGAAGTATCTAAAATTTGCTCCCCCAATCCAAAATGGGTATGATCCACTAGGACTTTCCCCTCTTTCACAATTTTTTGAACAAGGTGAGGCTGCACTCGAAAACCGCCGTTGGCTAATATAGCATAAGAGAGAACCATTTGGATACTATTAATTAAAATATTATGACCAATCGCTAAAGAATAAGGAGTGGGCAAAGACCACTCTAATTTGCCATTCGGATGCAATTTTCCAGGAGTCGGAAGAAGGCCTGAACTTTCTGCAGGAAGTTCGATATTGGTTTTTTTCCCAAATCCAAATAGGTCATGCAAAGCAGTTCGGTACCACATGTCTCCCATTGTATGGACTAGCCGCTCTGCCAACTTGCCCATATACACGTTCGACGACTTTTGCAAAGCGAGGTCCATATTGAGATAAGAATGAAGCCTCCCATCTTTCAAAGGAAACGTTCTTCCAGGAAACCATCCATTAGAGGTCGCAATTTTTTCATCTGGGGAAAAAAGAGTTTTTTTTCCTTTTCTTTGGAGTTCTTGGTTAGCCCTCATAGAAATAGCTGCCGTAATCGGCTTGAAAATCGATCCGGGCTCAAAGCAATCAGTCACCGCTTTCACGCGAGTCCACTCTTGGAGCTCAGGCCGATTATAATAATCTCGGTAATTGATCGGATTAAACGAAGGCTCTTGCGCTAGCGCTAAAATTTCTCCCGTGTAAGGATCCATCATGACTGCCCATCCACCGCGAGCTTTTGCCGACTGAACTCCCCGTTTTAATTCTGATTCTGCAATCGCTTGCAAATAAAGATTAATCGTCAAATAGATATCGGCCCCATTTTCTGGTTCCTGGATGACTTTACCAACATCGAGACTGTGACGTGGAGAGCGGACAATAAGCCTTTTCCCCTCTCGCCCCATTAAATAGGAGTTAAATAATAGCTCAAGCCCTCCCGTTGGAACATGCTGACCTGTCTTCGGATCCCTTTCATCTTGCACTGTATGCAAGACTGAACCCAACAAAGAGCCGTAAGGATAAGAGCGTTTATAATCGGACAAAGCATACAGCGCATTGCGAACAAGATTTGTTTTTTTCGAAAATACTTGCCACCACTGAAACACCTTCTCTTTCTCTTCTTTTTCCAGCCAGCTAGCAATTTTTATACTGCGGCTTTTTCGAGAAAATTTCTTACAAAAACCCTCTCTATCTTCCACACGTAAAAGCCCAGCTAGCTCATCTGCCATCTTCTCTTTGACAGGCTCAGGAATCGAATCTGGATCTATATACAAATGAAACTTCATCACATCAATGACAAGAGGCTGCCTTTCTTCAGGATGCCCTTGCTTAATCGAAGTATTCGAATAAAAAGAGCCGCGCATAAATGGCTGTCTAATAATCGTCTCATGCTGCGCAGTCGCCATTCGTACCCATTTGTCCCCTTCCACAATTTGAATCTGATAAAAACGGACAATCAATGTACAAAAAAGAAGAAACAAAAAAACAGCGATCATTAAAAGACGAGGACGTTGTTGCATAATAGACCTGTTTAATTGGGGTTCCACCCCAAACCCCGCCAAAGGACTACGTCCTTATGGAATCCTATTTTTCTTTTTTTTCTGAGACAAAGCCTATAGGCTTTGTCTCAGAAAAAAACAAAAAAGAGGGTTTCCAAAGGGCGAAGCCCTTTGGTGGGGTTTGGGGCAAAGCCCCAATTAAGGAGCTTGTGCGACGATATCTTCGGGGACTGTTAAAATTTCGCGGAGTAACGGATGTTTTAAGTGGCTAAATTCAGGAGAACGAGCTAGCTCCATTAAATGAGAAGGGCTTTCAAATTGATCTACTTGATAATGGAGGCGTCTGGATTCTTCCCGAATGACATGAATCTCTTTTTCCAATTGAGGAAGTCGAATTTTCATCTGCGTGAGCTCATTTTGTTTATCGAAATAGGAATAGAGACAGCTGCCAGAGGTCAAAAGACAAAAGCCGAGCTTAATCAATAATCCTTTACGCATCGTTGCCTGCCATTTTTTCAACAATTCGGAGCTTTGCGCTTCGTGAGCGAGGATTGCTTTGAACCTCTTGGGGACTTGCAATCAGGGGTTTTTTAGTCAATATTTTCAATGTTCCTTGAGAAGGAGGTCCCCTTTTAACGGCTCGCCACTCATTGATCCGAAAAAGATTTTTCACAATCCGATCTTCTAAACTATGAAACGAGATCGCAGCAATCCTTCCGCCCGGCTTTGTCAGCTCAATCGCGGCCTCGAGGCCGCGCTGCAGCTCTCCCAATTCATCATTCACCGCGATACGGAGCGCCTGGAATACTCGTGTAGCAGGATGGATGGGCCCGCGCCCAACAATAGGCTCCACGATCTTCACCAGTTCGGCAGTTGTTCGAATCTCTTTTTTTCTTCTTACAGCAACAAGAGCTTTGGCAATTTGTCTCGATCGCCGCTCTTCGCCATATTCAAAAAGGATTCTTGCAATCTCCGCCTCCGGATATTGGTTCACAATGATTGCGGCGGTTAAAGAAGCATCTGGATTCATCCTCATGTCAAGAGGCCCATCGCGAAGAAAACTAAATCCTCTCTCTGATTCATCGATCTGCATGGACGAGACGCCCACATCGATCAAAAAACCGTCGACCCCAGACAGTTTTTTTCCTCGCAAAATTTGACCCAAATGAGAATAGCGCTCGTTCACAAATTCCACTTTTTCCCTCCAAGGCCCAAGCGTTTCAATCGCCTCTCGATGCGCTCTTGGGTCTTGGTCACAACCTATATAACGTCTAATTTCAGGATGAGCTGCTAAGATGGCTCTTGCATGCCCCCCTGCACCGACGGTTCCATCAAAAAACACTTCTAGCAAGACCCCTTCAAAGGCCTGCAGGACTTCCTTAAGAAGGACAGCAACATGCGGCGCCTTCATAATGATAAAGAGTCAGAGTTCATATAAAGCGGGTTCACTGAAGAAACAGGAGGCGCTGGAGTTTGAACAGCTGGAGAAGAAGTTTCCTCATTAAGCAAAGCAAAAGCCGACTCTGTCATTTTCGCTAAATCATCTCCCTCTAACAGCTTGCGCAAGTTTTCATCATAGACCTTCTTAGGCCAGAGCTCAATTTTGTCCATGACCCCGGCAACCACGATTTCCTTATCAATGCCTACTGCAGCTTTTAACATGGCAGGTAAAGAAATGCGGCCCACTTTATCACATTCTGTGGGGTGCAGCGTTGAAAAAAACAGGGTGAAAAATTTTTGATATTGAGCGACGTGCTGCATCTTTTGAAAACGTTCTACAATCTTATCGATCATACTTTTTCGATAAATCGCCAAACATCCACCGAGCCCTAATCCAACGACAAACTCACATTTTCCTTCTTCGACCAAACCGTAGCGCATCTCTTGAGGAAGGACAAAGCGCCCTTTCTCATCAAGTTTTGCCACTGAAGATCCAGTAAAGAAGAACCTATTCACACACATTCCCACACTCTACCACATGTTAGCCATGAATTCGAAAAATGCGCAATGCATTTTCAGAAACAAATATTACGACCATCACCTAAACATCTGACGATTAAAGACTTAAGGATATATATTTTTTTGTGGGAAATTGTGGGAAATTTGTTCATAACTCCTCTTAATATCCATATTTTTGAAAGGGCCCTTAACTCTATAAATATCTTTTTACGAAGAGCTTACGAAATTTTTTTTAAGCTATTTCCACAAAACTAAAGAAGTTGTTCACAACTTTTATGCGGAGGTATATCGGAAAAATTCCTCTCAAGTTATACTGAAAGAACTTATGGCTGATAAATACACAACGATCGACGCTCTGCCGCCGGGACATTCCAGGCGTTATGCAGAAAGAACGGGACAAACTGACGAAAGGTTTATTCGGGAATCGAGCTTTATTCCTGAAAAGACCACGATTGCTCCTGCAACACCTTATTATTCGCCTCATTCGGAGTTTGATTATTTATTTGGGGCCTTTCCTTCTTTTACAAATGCAAGCACGATTGCCTCTTTCACTCCACCCGAATCCCTTAATACCGCCGCTTGCTATACCAAAACGCTCCTCATTCCTTCTTTAGGATCGGAAGATGATTTAGAAGCGCTAGAAACCAAAGTAGAAGAGCTCAAGTCCAAAACAGAAACAAAAGAGCTCAAAGTCATCGCAGATTTTTTGGCTATGGTGAAAGAAAAAAATGGTGAACTAAGACTCTTTCAAACAGGTTTTGATCGATTTAAGCGTGGATAATGATGGCTCAAATAAATTGGCAAGATCTTTTAGGATGGAACCAAACCGCGATCGATGATTTGCGCTCTGTTGCCTATAGTTATGTGCAGCAAGGAATTTACGATGTCGCCCTGACTTTTTTTGAAACATTAGTCACTATAGATCCCCTAAAACCCTACGATCTACAAATGATCGGAGCCATCCACTTACAATTGGGCAATGGACTCAAAGCCCTCGATTATTTAGACCGCGCTTTGAAACTCGAACCCCATCATGTGACAACTCAGCTCAATCGCGCGAGGACACTATTTATCTTAGGCTATAAAAGACAAGGGATCGCCCAAGCAACAGAGCTCGAAAGATCACCAAATAAAACCATCTCTGAAGAAGCCAAAGCGCTCCTATTGGCTTACGCTGCACCTATTCAGCAGAAATAAATTTTAATGCATGAACTTTGCGCTAATCTTTAAGCATTAAACGACTCAATCAAGCTCGGACACTCTTTAGAAAGACATGGTCATTTAAATTCGGATTGATATACTGCGCCCACTTATACCAACTATCAGAAATAATTTGCAGTTTGGCAGCAGATTTTTTAGCTCCAGTAGCATGACGGAGCTCGCCGCAAACTAGAGAGAGTTTGCAAGAGCGAGCAATGCGCTGGAGCAAAAAAGATGCTCACCAAAATTCACACAACCTAAGTGAGCGAAGTATAAATCTTGTTACGTCGGCTTAGCGCAATTTTTTCTTCCTTCGCTCGCGCACTGCCTCCGGCAATGGTCCCTCTCTCCAGAAAATAAAATTTGCAAGCCTCTTTATCATATCAATCCGAATTTAAATGACTATATCAAACAAGAGAAAACTCAAGGAGACATCTACCTGGAAGAGATTCAAAAAATTTAATGAAGCAAAGAAAAAGTGACTAAAAAGCGAAGACTATACCCGCATCGAACTTATTCCTTCAAGCGAATAATTCCCAAAATCCTTGAGCCTTAACTCCTATGAAATTCCTAGGAATTTTGCTTGCAGCAGCAGCTTTCAGACTGCTAAAGTATCGACATGCAACAATGTGAAATCAAAACGCCCTGGACACAATTCCTCGAATTTGTCCAAACTCGCTGCTCGAGCGCGGAATTCGAAAATTGGCTCGCGCCAATCTCCGTCGTTCAATCAACTCCCGATGAAACGGTATTGGAAGTTCCCAATATTTTTGTGCAAGAATACCTCATCGATAATTTCAAGGACGTCCTTTGCGAATTTCTTCCTGTACGCCGCCTGGGAGATCCTGCGATCACTTTTGTCATCGGAGCATCTAAGAAAGAAGAGACGACTATTTTACCTTTTGTAGAAATAGAGCAGCTTGAGCCGACAAATCACACAGTGAAGCTCAATCCTCTCTACACGTTTGACAATTTCATCGAAGGGCCTTCTAATCAATTCGTAAAATCGGCAGCCATCGGTGTCGCCTCAAGACCAGGAAAGACCTACAACCCCCTCTTTATCCATGGCGGCGTAGGTCTTGGCAAAACGCATCTTTTGCACAGCATTGGTCACTATCTAAACGGCCAAAGCAAAAAAGCAAATATTCATGCGATCACCACGGAAGCCTTTATCAATGAAATCGTAGATAATTTGCGCAACAAATCGATCGATAAGATGAAACGTTTTTACCGATCGCTTGATCTTCTTCTCATCGATGATATCCAATTTTTACAAAACCGAATAAACTTTGAAGAAGAATTTTGTAACACCTTCGAAACGCTGATCCATCAAAATAAACAAATCGTCATCACGAGTGATAAACCTCCTTCACAACTTAAACTCTCCGAAAGGATGATCGCTCGTATGGAATGGGGTCTTGTCGCTCATATGGGCATACCTGATTTAGAAACCAGAGTAGCCATCATCAAAGACAAATCGGAAAGAAGAGGGCTTGCCATCCCAAGCCAGATCGCTTTTTTCATCGCTGAACATATTTATAATAACGTTCGTCAAATTGAAGGAGCGATTAACCGGCTTTGCGCCCACTCGCGCATGCTGGCCGCTGAACTCAATCAAGACATCGTAGAGCGCATTTTAGGCGAAATGTTTCAATCCAGCGCGCCAACGAGTAAGGTTTCCGTCGAAACGATTTTAAAAAGCGTAGCTACCGTCTTTGAAGTGAGAGTCAGCGAAATCAAAGGAGATTCGCGCCTGAAAGAAATCGCCCTCCCAAGACAAGTTGCTATGTACCTCGCTAAAGAACTCATCGACGATTCTCTCTCAAAAATTGCAGCTTCTTTTGGAGGCAAAGCCCACTCCACTCTCCTTCATGCTTGGAAAAAAATCTCCGATCAAATTCCAATCAATGAAACGCTGCAACGTCAAATACAAATGATTCGACGTAATATAGAAAGTTAAGAGTCTATCTTCAATTAAAGTTTGTTTTTTAATAGAAATATATTTTCTCGCATTTTAAACTCAATAATTCCTACGGAGGAATTATGAAAAAATGTATTCTAGCTTCACTACTAACACTGCTCGCAGCGAGCTGTTTTGCCATCGAGACATCTTCTGTCATCGAACCGTTAACATCATCAAGACTCATCGCTTCAAAAACTCCTAACAAACAACCTGAGTCAATTGATGGCTTTCTCTATGTAAAAATGGACGTTGCGGATACGCAAGTAACACAAACTCCTCAGTGGCCATATAATACACTCTTTATGCCTGGTCTAGGAATTGGATATAGAAGAGGAACTGTTTCAGCAATTGACATTTCTATTGGCGGCTCACTCAAAAAAGATAAAGGGACCTATGATATGTACTGCTGGTCATTTCCTAAAATGGCTTTCTTGCGTTACCTCACTCCTAAAAAAGCATCCAGCTTGTATGTTGGAGCCGGTTTAAATTGGGGAGAAATTTCTCATAAACAAAAGACGAACGATCTACAAAAACAGCGGCAATCTTTTTTAGGGCTCAGTCCACTCGCTCGCATAGGCTATGAATTCAATCGCCAAGACAAAAACAGCTGGCGCAGCTTTCTTGAACTAGAAGTAAGCCAACCAATTCTTGCTGTGACTAAAACCGGCCATTTACCAGGACCTATTGCTGAATTATCAATTGCTTTAGGTTATTAAAAACCAATACCAAAATTATTATTTTAATAGAAAAATATATCCATTTATTTTAAGATGGACAATCAACAAACTACGGAGGAATTATGAAAAAACATATTCTAACTTCACTATTAACAGTCATCGCAGCTAGCTGTTTTGCGATCGATACATCTTCTGCAAAAGAACCGCTCGTTTTAAAACCAGCGATTCCCGAGCAATCTTTAACTCTTCCCAAGCAACATCAGTCAAGCAATGGCCTGCTGTATGTAAAAATGGATGTTGCGAACTCAGAGGTCCTAGAAAATCCAGCTGCGGTCAGCAACAAAACTCTTATCCCTGGAGTAGGCGTTGGTTATCGAAGAGGAGCCGTTTCAGCGATTGACGTTTCCGTTGGCCTGTCGACTAAAAAAGAAGAAACGGGCAGTGAATCCATCCAATGGTCATTTCCTAAGATGACATTTCTTCGCTACCTCACTCCCAATAGAACATCTAGCTTTTACTTTGGAGCTGGCCTAAATTGGGGAGGCGTTTACCAGTATATATCAGCTGATGAAAACATCCCAGAAGCAGAAGATACTAAGCGTGCGTTCGTAGGACTGAGCCCACTAGCTTGTATCGGCTATGAGCTGAACCACAACACACAACAAGCTTGGCGCAGTTTTTTTGAGTTTGAAGTCAGTCAGCCTGCTATTTCTGTCATGCAAGTTGGCGAGCTACCTGGACCTATCGCTCAACTCTCTGTTGGCCTTGGTTTCTAGAAGTTACCTCTATATTCCCCTCAGATTCCTGGGGGGATTCAAACATTGAAATCACAAAAGCCTTTTTCGGAAAAAAATCTGCAGCTTTTAAAGAAGCCTTTTGCAGCCAAGGGATCGAGCTTGCCACATCGAGCAAAAGAATGACCTGTTCAGGCTCAGTAGCGCAAGAAAGAACCATATCAGGCTCTAAATATCCCGAATAAGCTCTCTTCAGTCCCTGAATGCATGGTCGATTGAACAACCTAGCTAAATACCGCGCTATCTGAAAACTATGATTAGTTCCCTTCTCATCAGGCACTGCCATCACAACATCTGGGTGCGCGAGCTCCAAATGATCCCAAAACACGAAGGCCATAGCTGCAAGAGTCTCTTCAATCTCTTCGAGATGTTGGCGTAAAATATGGGCCGCGGGAGAAGTGTCAAACAGTCTCACGCGAGGAAAGCAAAGAAGCGGCTGTTTACGACACACGTCGCATAATAGGTTTTCAGTTTCTTCAAAACAATGACGACACCTCGACGACCAACAGCCAAATGCTAAAAGCTGCCAACAAGGATCACAAAACCACTTGTCTGCATAACTATCCTTACAGCAACGACAAATGGGAGGAAAAATCAGATTCAAAAGAGAAGCAGAGAGATGCCGAAGATGGTTCATGAGTTTTCAAAACGATCGCTTTTTCTGCAAATGATACTGCGGACGGTTGAGCTTTCCATCCACAAAGATACTAAAGCCTTCTGTCAGCTTAAATAAGACATATTGCTTCATGGCCACTTGAATATGTAGGTTTCCCTCCAGATCGAGGCTTGGAAAAGAGCCATCCTCTACGAAGAAAAATTGGGACCGCCCCCCTTCGCTATAAGCATCTTCTAGAGCTGCAATTCTTAGAGCTCCATCTTTTAGAACATAGCGCACTGTGCCGCACACGGGAATTAACAGCTCAAGATCTAGGCCAATAATGCGACCTAAAATCTCAGAGGGAATGTCAAAAATAGTCCGCTCTCTTTTATAAGAATTAATAAAATGAAGCTCCCCATGGGATGTATACGTCTGTTTAGAATCTAACGCTCCTTGGAGTTCACGAAAGGTCATCGAGCGGATCACTAAAGGGCTAATCTGTCCCGGATCTCCTTTCGCACTTTTTAGCATTGTGGGTCTAAATTCAGAGATAAACAGTAAAGGAATGGTAAATGTCCATATGGGCCCTTCTTTCAAGACCAAATGATCAACAGCAAAAAAACCAGCTGAATCGCTGATTTTGATCCCGTCAATCTTGATTTCTTCAGGTTTTATGTCCATATGCGATAAAAAGCTGCGGAATTCAAATCCAAGTAGTTCAATTCGCTTCCCACTGAAAGTCCCTTGAAAAAATAGGCGCGACAGGTCTTTTCGATCCATTTGCAGCCGACCTCTCAGCTGATAGCCCTTGCCCATATCCAGTTCTGTAAATACTTCCGCAAGACTGGGAGGCGCCCACTTGGAAAGCTTATGAAAATCAAACGACGCACTGCCGATTAAGTGGGAGTAGTCATCCATTTTCTCCAAATAAAAGCAAGCCTCCATCCCCCCAAGGCTTCCTTTGATCGAGTCGACAAGAAGACCCTCGTATGGATCATAACTCCAACCAACAGTCAGAGGATTTTCCTCTTCTGAACGGAGATATTCTTGATCTTCAATTGTCAAACATCCTGAAAAAGCAGGGCTTTTCTCTACGGCCAAACAGAGATGTAAAGGGTGATTTTGATACACATAGTCAACGTCGCAAAGAATTTTCTTTTCATCAACATCCAAAGAAACGTTCTGTACATGGCGCATCTTCTCTGCAATCAGAAAAAAACCATCTTTAATAAAACAAGATACTTTGGATAAATCCGAGGAACATTGAATATCTCCAATAAAATCCAATTCTTGATGAGTATTTATATACGGCATTTCCGGATAAGCTTGATGCAAAATGGCGCCCATCTCTCCGGGACAATGAACATGGGCATGAGTTAAAAACCAGGTTGTGCGCGAAGGATCTAAATGCAATAAATTGATCTGACATTCACCAACATATTGATGAGCTATATTGATATGACCATCAATCCCTTGAATCATCAGTCCTTTTGAAGGAGCAAAAAAAGCGTGCACGGGCTTTTTATGCTCATATTGAAAAAGGCCCGCTTGAACTTTAGCTTCGCGCACATCAAAATCGATCTCATAGTCTAAAGAAGAAAGATCAAAGGTCACGCATCCTCTGCCCTGCATGTTACTGCTCCAGGGAAGGGTCAAAAAATAACAAGGATTGATTGCACACTCGGTAAAGACGAGCTGACCTCTGCCTAAAGAGTCACAATGTCCGTAAAAATCGCAGGACATCTGATCAAAGAAACTTCCTTTACCCTCTTTCAAGACCCAGAGAGCCTGATCCAACTCCAAAAAGCAAGACAGGGAGCTTTTGTCTTCCAAGGCAAACTCCATCTGCCAGTTTTTTACAAGCCTCTTTGTCTTAAGCTTCCAGGGATAGGCCTGATCTTGCCAGAGGAACTTATCCCCTTTCATATCTACCGCAAAGCGCTGCTCTTTTTGATAGTCAATATCGAACTGGATAAATCCTGACAGATTTTTCTTCATGGCTGGAGGAATCGAAACTCCTAACGTTTGAGCTATAGGATCCAAGAGGAGCATATGGGACCAGGGTAGCTCCAAATGAAGAGAAACCTCTTGAGGATTTTTCCAAAAACAGGGAGAAATTTGTAAAAAAGAACCCAAAAATTGTGTTCTTTGAGGGTCAAAAAGGACCTTTCCTTCTCGCTCTTCTCCCACCAATCTCAGCAGGTCCCAATATCCTTGCCTTGCTCGCACGTCAAAAGAAAGCGTCCCTTCTTGTTTCATTCCTTGAGCAACCTCCAGCTGCAGATTTTGCTCACCAATCATGAGGTCCGCATGGGCATAATCAATTGTCCAGCTATTGGGTTCTATCGTTACATGCCCTATTAGCCGGTCTAAACAAATCTGGTCGGAATAGGCCCACTTTTCTCCCTCAAAGGAAAGAAAGTAGGTATGATCTTGTCGGTCAAGCTGCAAGCTCAAAGGATGTTTTCCTTCAGGACCCTGCCAATGGGAGATCATTCGACCTGCGTCGATCTGTCCAGACAGCCCCACTTCGGCTATTCGAACACTTTCCCCAGACCAAAGCTGACCTTCCCCAAAAAGTCCATCAATCGAAAAAGCTCCCTCCTGATGTTCCGAAGCAAAATGTAAGGTTGCTTTCTCACAGCCAATAACCACCCCTTCATTGGACACTTTGAGCTCTGATGCTTCCAGGTTTTCTAGATTGAGGAGATGTGAAGAGCCGTGAACAAGACAAGAAACGTCTCCCTTATCCCATATCCATGAATGCAACCAATCAATAGGAACAAATTGTTTTACAAAATTTCCCCAAAAAGGTCCTATATGCTGCGCCGCCACTGTCCAATTCGTAAAATCTGAATTGACTAAGCACTGCCCTCCGGGAAAGAGACACTCCACTTCAAGCCAAGGCTTTCCATAGGAGGACCAAAAGCCTTTAAGAGAGGCTGCTACAGGAGAGCTCTCTTCATCCATTTGGCCTAACGCTTTAACCTCCCCTTTCGCTCCTAAATCAGAATAATAAGAGATCTGGCCTTCTATGTCTGTAAATCCACGTCCTTGCAGCTTCCAAAAACCGCTGGAACACTCGCATCGAATACGACCGCTTTCCCAATCGAGAAGAGCATTTGTAGCTCCAATATCCGCTCCATATGCTTGAGCAGCGAGCCCAGAAAACTCCAAATACGCAGAACCTTTTAATCCTTTCAAAGACTCAAAGTAAATTCGCCCATCGACTATCCCCTCTTGCAACTGAATATCGTACCCTAAAAGTTTTAGCCAAGGTTGAAGCTGAAGCGCCTGAATATTCGATAAACAAGCATCAAACTTGATTGCTTGCTGCTCTTGGAACATTTCTAACTGAACATGAGAAACTCCGCTTTCTAACGAAAAGCGCCCCACTTGCCGCGGCGCCAGTTTCTCTCCGACAACGCGTGCCTGCATCTTCATGGCAGGCCAATTGAGCAAAGCATCTGTGACTTTCCAGCGCCAATCAATCCAGCGACCTCCATTTGCATTCACCGCATTGAAGCCAAAAGTTGGTTCACCATGAATGGCAATCGTAGGGCTTTTGATGTCTAAAAAACACACCCATGAAAAAGGTGAAATGGTCACTTGTATAGAAGGGGCTTTGATTTCAACATTCATGTCAGAGGAGACACCTTGAGAAAATAGCACATCTAAAAACACGAGGTTACCAGAGCGCCATTCAACAGCCTTGTAGGTAAACTGCCCCCCAGAAGCTACTTTGACGCTACAAGAAATCAATTGATGCAAAAGGGCGTGAAAGATGCTCGCTCCAAAAACAAACATCCATGCTGTAAGGAGAAAAAAAACAAGTAACCGGTACCTATTCAGGATCAACCAATAATTCTATTTTATAAAGCCAACCACTCGACTCAGCGGCCCGATTGATTAAGGAAGGAGTTTGTCTTACACTTTCATTGACGGCGATGACCTTGCCTGAAGCTGGAGAATAAACATCAGCTGCCGCTTTTGTCGATTCAAGCACACAGACCTCTTCCCCCTCTTTCACAAGTTGTCCTATCTGAGGAAGCTCAATGTAGACAATCTCCCCTAACTCTTTTTGCGCATGGTCAGAGATCCCTACAGTTCCTATATTCTCTTCCACCCGAATCCATTCATGAGACATAGTAACCCCTATTGCTCTAATTTTAGCGTAGCCCAAAGGGCTGGATGTTGTTCAATGGCATAACTTCGCGAAGAAACGGAAAAATGCTGCGGAGGCCCTCCCGTTCGATTCAGCCGATAAGTAAACCCTAACCTACTAAAGCTAAATGGTTCATAGCCAAATAAGCAATGAGAAGGAATTTCTATAGATAAAGAGTAGCTCTCTTTGTGTAAATCTGCTGTCACTTCTAAATCCTCAGCCGAGCAAAGACGATGCGTATCCTCATTTCGAAATCGAGAGATCTCCCTTCCTGAATATCCTTGATGCAGCATAGGAAAAAAAACAAAATGGTGACAAAATTTCGACACCGCAGGTTTATTTTTTCCATCCCGCGTATCGATAAAAAGCTCAATGCTATCGCCTTGGCGAAAATCCGCTTCTCCAATTCCTTGAAAAGGGACAAATGCTTCGATGTGAACACAAAACTTTTCCTCATTCCATCCAGCATATACATCAGCAAACGACTCTTCATCCAAACAATCTGCTGTAGAAGGAAGAAGGTAGAGCTTATTCGTTTTAAGGCCCTCTTTCACGTACATCAAATCGGAGACTAAGCCAAAAAACTGGATCGGCATCAGTGCCGGCAAATCTTCAAACATGAATTCTATACTCCCTGCATACGATGAATGAGACGCTTTGCAAGGATTTGCATAGCTTCTTTAGCAAGCAGCTCCTTATTCAAAGCGAAAGAGTCTTCTTGAGACTCAGAAGAGACGGCCGTCTCTTTAAGATAAGCAAAACACATTTGTCCCTGATCGAGAACATAGAGAGAAGTCCATTCATGAGGAGTTAGTGTAAAAAGCTCTTGGATCATCTGATTTTCCATAGCGCTACGCTTAAAAGTTTTCTCTTGCCGCACGAGCTGAAACTGTTCAAGTGCAGGAAGCTCTAAAAGATTTTCTTTCATCTCTTCCAACATGTACCTAGCAGCATGGGCTAAACGATAACGGATATGTAAATCATGAGTCTTTTCAGTCAGCTTCTCTTTTGTCTCAATGGCTCTACAAAGATCTCCATAGACAGCCCAACCTACTTGGCTCTTCACTTCAGAAAAAGGTTTCCACTCCCCGTCTTTCGCGAGAAATTCTGTTCGATGTTTTTCTCTTATACGAGGGTACTGTTTTTCTAAATAACTCTGAACTAATTTAGCTAATGTCCCATCTTGCTTCATAGAAGCTAATGTCCGAATTTGTCTATCCGCAACCTGCTTTACTTGAGCAATCCGATAAAAGGCCAAGTTCCCATCTGCGTAGACCGAAAGGTCTCTCTTGGCATCTGGATCTCCTGCGGCTGCCAAGCTAAGAGAGGCTAGAAAAGAAGCTGGGTTTTTCACGTAAGAGACATTCACCCGGTCATGAAAAAAGCAAAAAGTCTGTTGACTAGCTTGAGCCGCCTGCAAAGACTCTTCTGCCCACTCTGGGTGCTCTTCAACAACGCGAAGACGGACCCAAGCATCTACTTGGGAGCGAAGCGCAGGAGAAAGCTCTTCGAGCGCAGTGATTTGCTCTGCTGAAGAGGCGGCTTTTGCCGGCAGGGCGTTAAATTGCCGGGCTAACGCGTCCCAATGGCCTACAGCCCACTGCAAAAGTTCTTTGAAAGAGACTCTTAAGGCAAGCTGATCTTTGCTCACGCAAGACACCTCTGCTGTAAAGACCGTTTCTACGAAGTGAGGAGCTTGCTTTGCAAGATCGTCTACAGGCCGATAAGTCTTTGGCAAAACGAGAGGATCTTTTCCCGGCACTGTCACAGTATCTAGGTAGTATTGCAGAGCAAAAAAATCTTCTGCCGTCTTTAAAACAAGCGCATTTGGCCATGTATAGACATCGGCTGCAACGCTTTTTTGCGAATAATCAGCTAAATCGCCAGAGGTCAAATGATCGACAAACACATAGTCTCCTATGCTATTCATATAACGTCTGAAAAGGAGTACTTTTTGCCAGGTCTCGCAAAGCTCTTTTTCTGGCATCCCAAGCCGCTGAAATTCCTGATGTAAAGAGGGCTGAAAGAGAAGATCTGCTTTCGCTTCGTCCCTGCTAACAAGAAATCCTTTTTCTTCGGCTACAAGCGCCGCATTCCAGATAAATTTTGCAGCTTTCTCGAGCCATTTATCTCCAAACCAATCGCGGAGGTTTTTATAGCCCAAAAGAGAGAAATCATGATACTGCAAAGAAGGATCCATCCGAATGGAGGAGTACTGCTCCATCTGATAAAACAAAATACGCCGCATCAGTTCAGGAGGCATTTTTTTCTGTTCTAAATACAAATTAGCCAAATGCATAAACGTATCGGCAGAAGGTTCAATCTCCCCTTTTAAATCGGCAAGATGACGGCTAAGATCTGGATAAAATTGATCCCAAATAGCCTGCGCGCTCAAGAAAGGGGCCTCAGGATGAACATAGGGACGAAATCTTTTTGCCTGGAGAGCTCTAAGCCGCAGATCTTCTTTGAACTCTTCGAAATAACTGCGAGTCAAAAGAGCGCCAAGACCTGTTTGTAAAAAATCTTTGCGAATGACCTCGTCTTGACTACCTGTAGTAAGCAAGCGGAGCAGCTTTTGTAAAGAAGAGGAGTGAATATCAGAGCCGTCGATTGCTTTAGCGATTACCGGATCATTCTCTTCAGAGGCGGGAGAGAGAGTCGAAAAAATCCCGAAGAAGAAAAAAGAGACAATTAATACAAAGGCAACAGCAAAGAAGAACATCTTCTGAAATTTGCGCAAAAAGTCCATCATGGAAAACCCCAAACAGTAATGCAAAACAAATTAGCATACCTCGTTGATTGACAGCAAGGGCCAGACCCGTTCCACCTCAAAGACGCCCAAGAACCTATCCTAATAAAAAGTTCCAGTCGATTTTCAGGTTCTTTTGAGCACAATTTTCGATTTTTTTGCCGGGGGTCATATACGGAGTTTGATATTACCCCCGGCAAAAAAGTCGAAAATTGGCCAAAATAATCCTGAAAATCGACGGAAATTTTTATTAGGATAGGTTCTTGGGCGCCTTTGAGGTGGAACGGGTCTAGACCTTATAAAAACATTTTGCTATGCTGCTAAGGCTTAAAACATCCAAAAGGATGATCATGACCGCTTCTTTACAATCTAGCACCGATCGATTATTCGACCGATTCCCTGAAATTGAAGCTACGATTAAAAGGATTCAAAAAGAGCCTGGTTTTACGGATCTTTGCAAAGAAAACCCCAACTATCTCAATGAACGCTTTAAACAACTTGTCAAAAAGCTGGAAGAGCCCTGCTCTCACTATCACAATCTCACCTCATGCCCAGCAAATCCCTGGAAATCTTTTCAACGGGTCATCGCTCTCTTATCAATAGAATATAGGGAAAGGGTCTATGGAAGCCTTGGCTTTAGTATACTCTCTAAACTTCCTCAATTCGAACGAATGCTAAAAACCACTCAATGCGTTGCTGCCAACATTTTTACAAACGCGGGACATCTACAGCCTACAGCTAGCCAAAGAGCGTGGCTTTCAGCTGTGACGCAAGTTTTTCATAAAATTAGCGGCTTAGCGCTGGCAGGAACAAAAACTAGACAAGAGGACTTGAAAATCTTCAACTATTTATTGCCTCCTGATGGAACATATTTTCTCCCGGAAGACCAAGAGCAGATGATCTCCTCGATTCTCCCAAAAGAGGCCTGTCCCTACTATCTTTATGCGAAAGACGCTTCCTTAATCTTAAAAAAAGTAAACACGAATTGCTCCCTTGAAATAAAAAAAAAGATCATCCATTTTGCCCTTCAACTTAACCTCCCTGCTTTCGCGCTAGATTGGAAAGAGGAATCGGGCGTTGATTTTACCGAAGAATCTCTCAAAGAATTCCTTGGCCGCACGATCTTCCATCAAGAGGTGGGACTGCTTCAGAAAATGTTCGACAAAGCATCTACTGAAAGAGAAGAAAAGGCCTTAAAGGAGATGCTAAGCACTCATTTTCCTATGGAGGGTGAAAAAAAAGCTACCCTTCATAAAGCAGTCTGCAACAAATACCAGCCTCTATCAATCATCTTGCTTACCTATTTCAATCTGATTCAGCCTGCGTTGAATGAGCTACTCAAAATAGCGAGTTCATTAGGACTTGACTTACTTGTAAAGCACCTTTTAACCAATCCTGCAATAGGAGAGAGGGAGACAGGAGAAGCGTTATATATTGCTGCTCGTGATCAACAAGATACAGTCGTCAAGATTCTTATCAGTCATTCTATCTCTGTATCACATCTCGGCGCCGCTATCTGCTCTGCAGCAGAGAAAAACAATACAGACATCGTGAATCTATTATGGGATTTAGGACCTATATCCCTATCTCATCAAAACGAGATGTTCTACCAGGCTGCAAGACATGACAATCTCGAGATCATGAGACTGAGACTAAATAGCACAAACCACCCAGTGACTCCGCACCAAAAAATAATCGCCCTAGGCTACGCAAAGGATAAGGAGACAGTCAAAAAGTTCATTATCACTCCCAGCGATCCCCTCCTATGCTTTCCTAACTATACCTCTTCTTATCCAGGAATTCCCTATGATTTTCGTAAGATCACAAGCGAAGAGCTCATGAAAGAATCTCCAGAACCTGAGCCCATCCCGGAAGATCCAATCATTTGCAATCTGAGATATTGGACACTTCCTACTAAACTCTGATCTATTGAATTAACAGCGAGAATAGCTCAGTTCCTAGATAAGCTGACATCCACCTACCTGATCTGTTATATTACCTATTAAATAGGTGAATTTATGCTTGAGTGGATTTTTGCTAATAAAAAAGTAAAAAATCAAAAAGGATTCCAAAGGACGCAGTCTTTTGGTGGGGTCTGGGGCGAAGCCCCAGTTAGTAAGACTTCGCGAAAATGACTCGCCTTGGGCTAGGCTCGCCTGTAATCACACAGAGGCCAGGCTCGTCGGGAGCATCGAGGGGGATGCATCTGATCGTGACATTAAGATCTTCTTTGATCTTTTGTTCAACGGCAGGATCTCCATTCCAATGGCATAGAGCGAAACCTCCGTGGATTTCGTCTTCTGTCTTGGCTGTAAAAAAGTGATAGAAATCTTCTTTTCGATCAATTTTGACCGTATGTTGATTGCGAAAAGCTGTCGCTTTGGCCAAGAGAGCCTCTTGGAGTTCGTCAAGAATGATCGGAAGGCGCTCAGAGAGCTCTGAAAGGGCAACGGGTGTCGTTTCGCGGTGAGGTTTATCTCTGCGCGCTAGATTAAAGGTTTTCGCTTCGATTTCTCGAGCTCCAATTTCAAGGCGAAGAGGGATTCCTTTCTTAATCCAAGACCATGTTTTTTCGCCGCCTCGGAGATCTCTTTTGTCAACGAGAACGCGAAGAGGCTCTCCCATGTAGCGCACTTTGCGAAGATCTGCAGCTAATTGCTCGCAATAAGCGAGAGTCTCTGCCCTAGTTTCTTCTTTGTGGATAATGGGAATAAGAACCAAATGAGCTGGAGCTACTCTTGGAGGAAGGACAAGACCATCATCGTCGCTGTGAGTCATGATGAGCCCGCCAATAAGCCTGGTGGTAGATCCCCAGGAAGTCGTCCATCCAAACTCAGTAGAGCCATCAGCAGTGCGGAACTTGATATCGCATGACGTAGAAAAATTCTGACCTAAAAAATGGGAAGTCCCAGACTGCAACGCTTTTCGATCCTGCATCATCGCTTCAATGCAATACGTATTGACAGCTCCAGGAAAACGCTCACTCTCTGTTTTTTCTCCGCAAATGACAGGAAGAGCCAAGTATTGATGGCAAAAATCAGAATAGACCTGCAGCATTTTTTTGGTTTCTATAAGAGCTTCCTCTTTTGTAGCATGGACCGTATGCCCCTCTTGCCATAAAAACTCAGTCGTTCGCAAAAACATCCGAGTGCGCATTTCCCAACGGACGACATTCGCCCATTGATTGATAAGAAGAGGAAGATCTCGATACGATTCCACCCACTTGGAAAAGCTATAACCGATGATCATCTCAGAAGTAGGACGGACGATCAGAGGCTCTTCAAGCTCTCCTGCCGGAACAAGCTGCCCGTTTTTATTTTTCTCAAGACGGTGATGCGTCACAACAGCACATTCTTTCGCGAAACCTTCTACGTGGTCAGCTTCTTTTTGCAAAAGACTTAAGGGAACAAACAGAGGAAAATAAGCATTTTCATGCCCCGTCTCTTTAATCATCCCATCGAGAACTCGCTGCATGTTCTCCCAAATACCATATCCCCACGGTTTGATCACCATGCATCCTCGGACAGGAGAGTGTTCTGAAAGGTCAGCGGCTTTGATGACGCTTTGATACCATTCAGGATAATTTTCGGCGCGAGTCGGGCTAATAGCCGTCTTAGGATGTTTAGATGACATAGAAAAACCTGGTAAAACTACGAAGTATACGCGATGGCTTGAAGTTTTTCTACAAATTTCTCTTGCAAGCGCCGCTGAATATCCTGGCGAACCTCGCTGAGAGCCTGAAAAGAGGGATTTTTTCCTAAAGGAGAAAAAGTATACAGACTCATCGCCTGCACGACCTCGGGATGAGCAGGAAGCAGTTCATGAAGAAGCGCTTGATCGGGAGCTGCCAAAGAGATCGTCCCCTGATGCAAATATCCTTCCTTTTTTCGACGCTGCGCTGCGCCGGCAATTTTCATCCCTTGATAAATCACATCATACTGCGTTGGCCTGGCCATGCAAAAATGAGTGCATTCAGAGGTCTGAGAAGGGGCATTTGCAGCAATTAATTCCACCGAATCTGATAAAGAAAACTTTTCCTTCACAACATCCAAGACAACTTCATTGACAAACCGATAGTTTTCCAGAGTATGAGAAGAAAAAGCTGAATGTTTAGAGGGCATCAGAAAAGAAAAAGCCAAATCCCAAATATGAAACACGATCCCGCCACCTGTCGGCCTGCGAGCTAAAGAGACCCCAGTCTCCCCTGCCTTTTCCAGATCAAACCACTGATCAGGCTGAATAAAATGCCCATACGTGGCAGAGAGTCCTTCCCAGTCATACAAATGAAGGATCGGCTCTGCTGAAGGGTCCAGCTGCTCTAAAAGCTGCCGATCAAAGGCCATATTTGAAAGAGCTGATCCAATTTTTGTATCCAAAATTTTCATATGATCCATCATATCACAACAGCCACTGTCTGATCCTCAAAAAAATTTCCTTTCCAAAGAATGGGGCAAGAGACTATGAAACATTTAAAGACCGGCAAAGTCTTGCATTAGATGAAAAAAAGCGTTAAAATAGAAGAAATCAAGGACATGCGTCATGTTTGACAAATTTACCAATCGTGCAAAACAAGTTATTAAATTAGCGAAGAAAGAAGCTCAGCGCCTCAACCATAATTATTTAGGCACGGAACACGTCTTATTAGGGCTACTCAAGCTCGGACAAGGGATTGCCGTCAACGTGCTTCGCAACTTAAACCTCGACTATGAAATTATCCGAGCTGAAGTAGAAAGAATCGTCGGATTCGGACCAGAAATCCAGGTTTATGGAGACCCCGCATTAACCGGAAAAGTAAAAAAAGTTTTTGAATACGCGAATGAAGAAGCGAACAATTTAAATCATAACTATGTAGGCACAGAACACCTACTTTTAGCCCTGCTTCGCCAAACAGACGGAGTAGCAGCTCAAGTCCTAGAAAACCTCAACGTCAACCTCAAAGAAATCCGGAAAGAGGTTCTCAAAGAACTCGAGACGTTCAATTTACAGTTGCCTCCCATGGGAGCCACTCCCCCAGCCAACTCTTCTGGCTCACCCAAAGGCAATGCTTCGCAAGATCGCGCGAACCAAGCTGCTGCTGGCAGTGATAAAATGCCAGCCCTTCGCGCCTATGGCCACGACTTAACAGAGATCTGCCGCGAAGGAAAAATGGATCCTGTCATTGGAAGAAAAGAAGAGGTAGAGCGCCTTATCTTGATCCTTTGTCGCAGACGCAAAAACAACCCAGTTCTGATCGGAGAAGCAGGCGTCGGGAAAACAGCGATTGTCGAAGGGCTTGCCCAAGCGATTGTCCGCGGAGAGGTTCCTGATAACTTACGGAAAAAAAAGCTCATTGCTCTCGATCTTACCTTGATGATTGCTGGAACAAAATATCGAGGACAGTTTGAAGAGCGAATCAAAGCCGTCATGGATGAAATCAAGAAAAATGGGAACGTGCTCATTTTCATCGATGAACTGCACACCATTGTCGGAGCAGGAGCAGCTGAAGGAGCCATTGATGCATCAAACATCTTAAAGCCGGCTCTTTCCAGAGGAGAAATTCAGTGTATCGGCGCTACGACATTAGATGAATTCCGCAAACACATTGAAAAAGATCCCGCTCTTGAGCGTAGATTTCAAAAAATTATCGTCCAACCTCCAAGCGTTGAAGACAGCATCTCGATCCTGAACGGCCTGAAAGGCAAATATGAAGAGCATCATAAATGCGTTTATACAGATTCTGCTGTAACGGCTGCGGTACTTCAATCTGATCGATATGTTTCCGGCCGGTTTTTGCCAGACAAAGCGATCGACATTCTCGACGAAGCAGGAGCAAGAGCTCGTATCTCGATGATGAACCAACCATCGCACCTTTCTACATTAGAAACAGAAATTGAAGATGCTAGAGCTGCTAAAGATGATGCGATTGCCCATCAAGAGTATGAAAAAGCGGCAAAATTGCGCGATTCGGAAAAAACGCTGAGGGAAAATTTACAAAAAGCCCGCACCGAATGGGAATCCCACAAAGATGAGCATCAGCCGATCGTCGATGAAGAAGATATCGCCCACATTGTTGCGAAACAAACAGGAATTCCAGTCACACGCCTTACAGAAGGGGAAACGGAAAAAGTGCTGAAGATGGAAGAAAATCTCAAAGAAGAAGTCATCGGGCAAGAGGACGCTCTCAAGACAGTATGCAGAGCTATTCGTAGAAGTCGGGCGGATATCAAAGATCCAAACCGTCCTATCGGGGCCTTCCTCTTTTTAGGTCCTACGGGAGTGGGAAAAACCCATATGGCCCGCCTGCTTGCCATCCACATGTTTGGTGGAGAAGATGCGCTCATCCAAGTCGACATGTCAGAATACATGGAGAAATTTGCGATCAGCCGCATGACAGGATCTCCTCCTGGATACGTTGGCTATGAAGATGGGGGCCAGCTTACAGAACAAGTAAGAAGACGCCCTTATTGCGTTGTTCTTTTTGATGAAATTGAAAAAGCTCATCCTGATGTGATGAATCTTCTTCTGCAAATCCTGGAAGAAGGGCGCCTTACAGATTCTTTAGGTCGCAAGATCGATTTTCGCAATACCATCATCATCATGACCTCCAATTTAGGAGCAGATCTCATTCGCAAGTCGACTGAGGTAGGTTTTGGAGCGAAAGAAGGGGCGATTGATTACAGAACCATGCAAGAAAAAATCGAAGGTTCTGTCAAAAAACACTTTAAACCAGAGTTTATTAACCGCTTAGATGGCCTTGTCATCTTCCGCATTCTCGATAAGACCGCGCTGAAAAAAGTCGTCGATCTAGAGTTTGCAAAATTACAAGCCCGTCTCTTGAAAAAACAAATCGAAGTCTCCTTGGACGACGAAGCACGTACCGTTCTTGTCGATAAAGGATATTTCCCTGAAATGGGAGCAAGACCTCTCCGCCGAGTAGTCGAGCAATATCTCGAAGATCCTCTTGCTGAAAAACTTTTGCAGCATCCTAAAGAAGCTAAGAAATATCTCATTTCCGCAAAAGAAGGACAAATCATCTTTATCGAAGAAGCGCCTACAAACAAAGAGCCAGAAAAGACTGCTGAAGCCTTATCTACTTGATGTTTACCAGGAGTTCGCCTTCCACAAATTGGAAGGCGAACATCCTGATGGTATAGTTGGTATTAAATGACTATAAGATCTTTTTGTCCAACACAGCAAAAGCGTTCCCAAAGCATCAACAATCCATCTTTGATTCGATGCTCCAAAGCAAGTCTACGTTTCCTCAGTCGATATGAGATTTTTCTGATTTCGCCTATACCAAAACAACCTGAAGAATCGGGATTTTGGCAAGGAGGCTCCTCAGAATTTTTTGTCTGGAACGAGTGACCATTGCCGGAGGCAAGGTGCGAGTGAAGACAAAAATTCTGAGGTAAAGCCGACGCAGGCAAAAACCGATTCTTCAGGTTGTTTCGGTATATGTATTAATTTAAATTTAAATGAACATAGCATACCTATTACGCAATTAATGCAATAAGTAATTCAACTAAAAACCATTTGATTTAATCTATTAAATTGCTTAAAATCTTCTAGTTAAATTAAAAGAGAATCTTACATGAACCCACTTTCGCCAAATTACTTTTTTAATTCTCCTAACACAAAAAGGCTTTTTCAGAATGAAGAAGATTCTCAAAAATCTACAACCCGAAAAAGCTCCCAGGTAGCCCAAGCTGTGCTCTCCTCTCCTTTTCAGAGCATAGAAGATAGAGCCTTATCACATTCATCGGATCTTGCTGATTATCTATTAAGCCCCTCTGATATTGGGCTAGAAGATGTGTCTTATTACGCACAAGGCTCTTTTTCTCTAGATGATATATCTGATGATGTGCCGACAGGCTATAAGCGATTAGGCTCTCCTATAGAAGAGCCTCCCCCGAAGCGCCTCCGTTTGTTGGAAATCGAAGGCTCCGAGAATCCAAATCCCGTTTCTAACGAGCAACAGATCAGTAGCGTTTTGAGGCCGTTAGATTGTGAGCCACAGAGTATTCCTCAGCTAGATGGTTTTTCTCAAATGGTAAACACTTGGGAAGTATTGGCGCCTTCTAGAGGAGAAGGATGGATGGGTGAATCTTCTCAACCTTCTTTCGATTCTGATGAAGAATTTATCCAATTCATCGAAAAGGAAATGGGTCAAATAGAGGCAAATGGCGGTTTACAAGAAAGTGTCGGCGGAAACGAAAAGGAAACTGATGAGGAAATAGAGGAAAGGTTGTCTCTTCTAGAAACCGTTGCAACAAGTTCTCCTATTGAAAGATCCCAAATAAAGAAGACAGAAAAGTTCGATGACAAAACAATCAATCTTAGAGACCGATTCATTTTAAATGCACTCTATGACAGTCGCGGTTTTTCAAAATATGACGATTTAATTAAAGAACTAAAAAAAATAAATGTAACAATTACTAAAAGGCAAATAGCAGATACTTTCCAGAAATTCGATCTTACGACAGAGAAAAAACGAATAGCAACAGCCCAGGCAAAATGGCCTAGATTCAATACCCTACCTTTCCCCACAGAACCTCGTTCTGAAAAGTCAGCTCCTTTGCGTTTCAAACGAGACAAGGTTGAGAATCCTACAACACAAAGGGCCGTTGCTCGGCTCGCTTGTGAGAACCTTGAGTTGACCCCTGAGCAAATAGCAGCCCGTTTGAAAGAGCAGGGCACTGTTATTTCTAAAGGTTCGGTCTATAGGATTTTGGTGACAAAAGAGCTTAATACTTTTGAAAAACGACGAGAAGCGGCTAAGACTCTACAAATACAAGATTTAGATGAGGAAATAGAGAGGAGCTCAACTTTCTCTGGGCTCCGAGAGTCAGTAGAGCAACCTCAAGTTCAAAAGCAGCAAACGGATGATGTTTACGATGAAGAAAAAATTGATGATGACTCTAGGGTTGTTTTAAATACAATGCACGAGGATGTTAAATTGGGACATCTGAAATTATATTACAAATTACAAGAGCGCAATATAACCCACATTTCTTCAAAGAAAATAGAATACATTTTGGAGAAATTCGATCTTTCCAACAGGAAGAAACGAGAAGCAGCACGGGATGCAGGGTGGCCTAGATTCAAAACTCTACCTTTTCCGTAGGAGCGATCTTAACAAACGGACTGCGTCCTTTAAAATCCTATTTATTTTTTCTCATGCCGCGCCTAAGGCGCGGTATCAGCAAAATAAAAAACAATGAGTTCCCAAAGAGCACCAGCCCTTTGGCGGGGTTTGGGGCAGAGCCCCAAATGTTTGTTTTGAAAGAATTCTATTAAGACAAGTTCTGGGTTCGGATGCTCCCTTCCCAACGCTTGATCGACTCTAAGATTTGCTCTTTTACTGGATGCTGCTGCATAAACTGGAGATTTTCGGGCTTTCTGCTTAAGTGAGCTAGTTTCGCAAGCAAATGAAGATGCCTTTTATCATCGCAGGCAAAGAGGAAAAAGAGAGTATGGACAGGAAGATTGTCCAAGGCTCCGTATTGAATGGGTTTTTTAGGAAATACAAGAGCCACGACATCATAGGATTCTTGCAATAAAAAATCCCGGGTATGAGGAACTCCGACACCGTTAGATAAGGCAGTAGGCATCAGTTTTTCACGATCCAAGAGGAGCTCTGTAATGACATCGGCATCGAGACCTAAATCGCGAGCAATCAACTTCACGGCTGCACAAATCACTTCTTCCTTGGAATCTCCAGGAACCTGATTATAGACGCCACCTTTATGAATCGCACGATACAATCCAAATTGCTGAGTGCCCATTCTTTCTTTCATAGGATGGATAGAATCTACATCCTCGAATGGCGAAAAGTCATTTTCTTGTTTACAACTCAAGACCCAACTTTCGATTTCACTTCGGCTAAAACGAAATTGGCGATGTAAACGATAGTAAGGGATTCTACTGTCCGCTACCCAGCGACGAACTGTCGTTTCAGAAACATCCAATAACTCAGCTACATCTTCTAACTTTAAATCCATTTGCAGGCCCTATCATTTGTATATATCTCAAGTATAGAGAATAATTCAAAAATTGACTTTCGAGCGATTTTTTGAATCATTTCCGGTATAACAAAAAATGGAAATATACACAAGATCCTATCCCGAGTTAAGGATATCGACAGAGTGGTTCAAAAGTTATGAAAAATCAGCAAATAAGGAGATCACTTCCTCCGCCGAGCTTGCCTTTAAAAGCTCTTTACGAAGTTCTGCTTCCTTAATCGTGCCTGTAAGTAATGATAGAATTTGTAAATACTCAGTCTGCCTATTTTCAGGCCCCCCTATCATAAAAATAAGCCTCACAGGAACTTTATCAAGCGCGTTCCAGTCCAATCCTTTTTTCTTCTGAATACCCACCACAATGAAAAAATCGGAAAAACTGTTCATCTTTGCATGAGGAATAGCAACACCCATGCCTATGCCTGTAGACACCAAGGCTTCTCTATGAAAAATAGCTTGACGGAACGCCTCAGCATCTTGCAGCTTGCCTTCGGTATGTAAAAGATCGATCAACGAACTGATCGCTTCATCTCGGTTGGAAACATCAAGGAACGCAACAAAACGAGGATCCAAATAATTTAGAATTTTCATGAGAACCTTTTTCTTAAAAGGTTTGAATTTGTCCACTAAAGGACTAATTTTTGCCAGTATGGCCAAAACCACCCTCTCCGCGCAGAGTTGAAGTCAATGTTTCTTGCATCACAAATTGAGCTTGACTGACAGGAGCTACTACCATCTGAGCAATACGCATCTTTGGCTCTATAGTAAACGGCCCGCTGCCGTGATTAATCAAAATCACACAAATTTCTCCTCGGTAGTCAGCATCAATCGTCCCAGGAGTATTTAATACCGTCACCGAGTGTTTTAAAGCAAGTCCACTTCTAGGACGCACCTGAATTTCATATCCCGAAGGAATCTCCACTTTTACCCCTGTTGGAATCAGGGCAGATGCTCCAGGAGATAAGATAAAAGGTTCTTGAAGATTTGCTTTAAGATCAGCTCCAGAAGAAAGCTCGGTAGCATATACGGGGACAAGCCCCTCATCTGAAATTTGAATAGGAATTAACAATTTATGCATGAATTTGTTCTGCCATTTTTAGCAGCTCTTTTAACCTATTAGGCATTTTTTTGACAAGCTCATCTGATCTCTTTTCCTCAAATACTCGGTCATTTCCTGTAAAAAACTCAATAAAAAAAGCAATCCGAGCTTTTAATTCAGACCTTTTTACAATACAGTCTAACATCCCTTTCTCTAATAAAAATTCCGATTTTTGAGCTCGTGGCGGCAATTTTTGACCAATGGTCTGCTCAACAACGCGAGGACCAGCAAAGGCAATCAGCGCATCCGGCTCTGCAATAATGACATCTCCAAGGGTAGCAAAAGAGGCAGTGACCCCTCCTGTGGTTGGATTGGTCAAGACAGAAATAAAGGGAAGTTTCTGCTCGCTTAATTTAGCTAAAGCAGCCGAGGTTTTTGCCATCTGCATTAAAGAAAGAATCGATTCTTGCATCCGAGCCCCACCAGAGGCCGAAACGATCACCAAAGGGAGCCTTTCTTCGATAGCCATCTCTATTAAACAAGTAAGCCTTTCTCCGACAACCGACCCCATCGATCCCCCCATAAAAGAAAAATCGAGAATCCCGAGAGCTACGGGCTGCTGATTGATCAAGCAGGTTCCTACGCAAATTGCATCATCGCGGCCTGTCTTTTTTACAGCCTCTTTCAAACGGTCCGCATAAGACTCTGTATCTACAAAATGAAGGGAATCGACCGGCTTTATGTGAGTAAAAAATTCTTGAAAACTTCCTTCGTCCGAAAGCAAAGAAATTCTTTGAGAAAGCCCTAGACGATAATGATAATTGCACTTTGGGCAACACCCCGAATGCTGCTGCAACTCATTGATATGAATGAGTTCAGAACATCCTGAACATTTTACCCAACCGCTAAAACCATCTTTTTTAGTCGTTTGAACTTTAATTTTTGGCTTATTTCTAGAAAATAACCCCATAAAAATACAAGTAGCCTCTTAAGATTGCATCTATAATACCAAGAAAAGCTCAAGTTTTCAAGAAGTTCCTAAGTGAAACCTCTCTTCAACCTTTTTCCAATCAAAGATTTGCCACATAGCCTTCACATAATCCGCCCTAACGTTTTTATACTGAAGATAATAGGCATGCTCCCACACGTCAATGCCAAGGATTGGAAAAAGCCCCTGCATACTTAAAGGATCTTGATTCGGACAAGTTGCAATCTCTAGCCTTTTCAACATTTTATTTACCCCAAGCCACCCCCAACCTGATCCTTGGATGCCAATTGTTGCTGCGTTAAGTTTTTCCTTTAACCCGTCCATTCCGCCAAAATCTCGATTGATCATTTGCGCTAAAGCTCCTTTAGGATCCAGCTCTGCCTGCTTGGAAGGAGACGTTAAGATCGTCCAGAAAATCGAGTGGTTGATATGTCCCCCACCATTAAATCGAATCGCCGCTTGCAAAGCCACCATGGCAGCCATGTCTTTTTTCATTTCTGCTTCATGATATTTTTCTAAAGCAGCATTGAGATTAGTCACATAGGCTTGATGGTGTTTTGTGTAGTGCAGCTGCATAATCTCGGCAGAAATCACAGGTTCTAATGCTTGAAAATCATATGGCAAATCAGGCAACTGAAAACTTGGTTGGTTTTTCTCATTCATTAGATCAACTCCTTTTTACAATGACAGGTTTTTTTATCTTAAGTGCCTGTGGCAAAAAAGTAAAGCCACCATTAAAGAACCTATCTCAATAAAGAGTTTCTGAGATAGGAGCTGGTAACAGGACCTATGGCTGTCAGCTGTTTATCTTTTGGTAAAGAACCATAAATACGCAAAAACCCGTCAACTGTCGAAGGGCTCGTAAAAACGATTTCCTCAATCTCCTCTAAACAAGGGACAGGTTCTAGCTTTTGATAGGACGTTTCATAAAGATCAATGATGGCGATACGAGCTGAACTTTTTAATGTCTGCAAATAGGTTGTAAGCGTATCTCTTGCTCGAGCAGACCTAGGCCACACGAGATAAGCGCCCCGAAGATCCAAACTTTTGAGCAGCTCAATCATCCCCTCTTGTGTCGCCTCTGGGGCAACAAAAGGGGCAAATCCTTTCTGACGAAGGAGTTCTGCAGTCGCCTCTCCAACGGCTAACAGCGTTTTTCCTTCAAACACATTCCAATACCGTACTGCACTTCTCGAAGTGAAAAGAATATGCGTAGATTCTGGATATTTGCAAAGAAGCGCTTCGCTCTTGGGTTTTATACAGATCACGGGATAATGGATCATAGGCAGATTGGTCACCCACCTGCTTGGATCAAGTCCAAGGTAAAGAACGGATCTCTTCATCATCTTCTCGAATCACAATAGCAAGCTTCCCTTGGTTTTCTACCGTATCTCCAGGCAAAAACACTCTGGGCAAGTGGGTCAGTTGCAAGCGGATGAGGGCCGCCTCTGCAACCACTACGCCATCTGCCAGACCTGTTTCTAAAAGATGCAGCCGCTCATGAATCGTTCCTCTGAGATCTACAAATGTCGCTTTAGGATAAAGCTCTCTTACACTCTCTTCTCTTCTCTCAGAAGAAGTAGCAATACAAGGAGTCTCAGACAAAGGTTTTAAAAAAACCAGGCTATCTCGAGGGTCTTGCCCTTTTGTCAGACAAACAACAAATAGCCCTTTTCTCAAAGGATCAGGAAGATCTTTTGCAGAATGGATCGCGATCCGAATTTGATGAGTTAACAGCATCTCATCGAGCTCTTTAGTGAAAAAATCGGTTTTTCCTAATGTTCGGAGCGTCGTAGTCCGATCCAAATCTCCCGTAGTTTTCACCCAGACAGGATCCAACGCAATCGGCAAAAAACTATACTGGACCTCTACCTCTTTAAACTGCGCTCGGGAAAGCAAAGAATCGCGCGCTCCGCAGCGAATCAGAGGGAATTGCAAAACTCGCTTCGAGGCACAAATTCGATGATCGCAAAGCCGATTTGATTTTTCGCAAATCGACATAACCTCTTGGTCCTTAGGCGATTTGCGAAAAACCAAATCGGCAAAGCGAGCGCGAATTTGCGCCCGAATGGAGTTTAGCAATTCCCTCTTCACCCTAGAAGTTCCTTAATGGCTTCATCAACGAGATCAACGCCAACCAGTTGGATCTTGCTTTGGATCAAAGGAGAAATTCCTTTTAGATTTTTCTTAGGTAAAACACATTTCGTAAAGCCCATATGGATCGCCTCCTTTAAACGGGTCTCAATGCGGCTTACGCCGCGCACTTCTCCAGCAAGTCCTACTTCGCCAAGGACAATCACGTCAGGAGAGATCGGACGATTCATAAAAGAGGAAGAGATCGCAAGCACAATGCCGAGATCAATCGCAGGCTCAACAATCTTTAAGCCACCGGCTAAAGCGACAAATACATCGCAATGATGCAGCTGATAGCCGACTCTTTTTTCTAACACTGCAAGCAAAAGACCCAGTCGATTTTGATCCAAACCTGTCGAGCGGCGACTTGGATTAGGAAACGACGTCGCTGTCACTAGCGCCTGAATTTCCAATAAAAACGAACGAGCCCCCTCTAATCCTGGAACAATCGCCGAACCTGGGAGCTCTTTTTGACGTTCTTGCAAAAAGACTTGAGAAGGGTTTTGCACCTCAGAGAGGCCATCTTCTTTCATTTGAAAAATAGCAATCTCATCAGTCGCTCCAAATCGATTTTTCATTGAACGAAGCAGTCTAAACCCATGTTGACGATCCCCTTCAAAATCAAGCACCGTGTCTACAAGATGCTCTAACACACGAGGTCCCGCTAAATCACCTGATTTAGTGACATGTCCAATCAAAAAAGTTGTAATCCCTTGCCCTTTGGCCAAATGCATAAACTCGGTCGCAATCTCTCTCACCTGGACAACCGAGCCAGGCGCAGAAGAAAGTTCAGTCTTATAGACAATTTGTACTGAATCTACGATCGCTATATCCGGCTGCAATTGATCAATCTGCCCTTTGATATGAGAAAAACTCGTCTCGCTTAATAAATACAAATTTTGATGATCGATACTTAGCCGACGAGCCCGCAGAGAAGTTTGCTCTGCAGATTCTTCCCCACAAACATATAAGACAACAAGACCTTGTTTGGCGAGCGAGTGGGCAATCTGTAGCATCAGGGTCGATTTTCCAACACCCGGCTCTCCCCCTACCAAAATCAATGACCCTTCAACAATTCCTCCGCCAAATAGCCGATCCAATTCCCCCATAGCAGTAGATAAGCGGCGAAAAGATCCTAAAGGAACATCAGAAATCCTTATTGCTTTCGCCCCAGTAGAGGACTTCGACTCAAAGCGCGCTTTTTTCTCCTCAACACTCGCCTCTTCCACCAAAGTATTCCACTGCTGACACTGAGAGCAGCTTCCTGTCCACTTCACCTGGGCATGACCGCATTCACGGCAAGACCACACAATTTTCGTTTTACTCACTCATAACCCCTAGCTTCGAGATGGCGTCAAAAGCAGCTCTCTGCTCTGCTTCTTTTTTAGAAGCTCCAAGCCCGATGCCCACTTCTTTATCATTCACAAACACCATCACATGAAAGATTTTTGCATGATCAGGTCCGCTTTCTTGAACCACTTTATAAAGAGGAGTTTTTTGATATTTCTTCTGGGAATAATCTTGCAGATCAGCTTTATAATTGCGCGAAGGACTGCCTATCGCTTCATCGACCTCATCTTCAAAATGGCAAAGAAAAAATGATTTTACGCTGTTAAAACCACCATCTAAATAAATAGCGCCAATAATCGCCTCAAACACATCAGCCTGGATCGATGATTTTGCCCGACCTTCTGTCATTTTTTCCCCTCTGCCAAGCAAAATAAAATCCGCTACATTGATTTTTTGCAAATAATGGGCGCAAGCATTCGCATCCACTAAACGAGAGCGCAGCTGGGACAGCTGACCTTCTGGATAAGAAGGCAACCGATGATACAAGTAATCAGCCAATACAAGACCGAGAACCGAATCGCCCAAGAATTCCAAACGTTCATTGTGAGATAAAGGAGCTTCCTTATACTCATTCACAAAAGAACGATGGATCAAAGACAGGACAAGATGGTCCTTATTTTCAAACAAATAACCTAACCTCTCTTCGACAAAAGAGATATTGCTTTTCAGCTCGTCTAATGCGTTCATGCCGGTCATTGTAATTTTTTACCTCAGACACTGTCAAATAATAAAGTGATCAAGTACACTTTATGCCAACAACCTATCTTAACAATAGAGACATAAGACATAAGCTATGGTCAAACTCAATACGCACTACAGTAAACTGGCAGGCAACTACTTATTTCCAGAAATTTCTAAACGAGCCTCTAGAAGAACTTCTACTGAGCCTCTTATCGATCTTGGGATCGGCGATGTCACCCGCCCCTTACCTCCTGCGATTATAGAAGAGCTCCGATCCGCCTGTCTTGAGATGGGAGAAGCTGAAAGTTTTAAAGGATATGGTCCATCTGCAGGATATCTTTTTTTACGAGAAGCGATCGCCCAACATGACTACAAAGGGCTCATTGACCCAAGCGAAGTGTTTATTTCTGACGGGGCCAAATGCGATATTGCTAATCTGCAAGAGCTTTTTTGCACTTCTAACCGGGTAGCGCTTCCCGATCCGACCTATCCTGTTTATCTAGATACAAACGTGATGGCAGGAAGAACCCGTCCCCAATTAAAAAATGGCCGCTATGGAGGAATTCTCTATTTGCCTTGCACGGAAGCGAATCAATTTTGTCCAGAACCTCCAGAAGAAGCCTGCGATATCGTCTATCTTTGCTCTCCGAATAATCCTACAGGTAGCGCGATGAATAAAGAGCTGCTGACCCGCTGGGTACGGTATGCAAAAACAATGAAGGCCATCATCCTCTTTGACGGCGCCTATGAAGCGTACATCCGATCTCCCGATGTTCCAAGAAGCATTTATGAGATCGAGGGAGCGAAAGAGGTAGCCATTGAAATTCGAAGCTACTCCAAAACAGCAGGGTTTACGGGGTTAAGACTCTCTTATACCGTGATCCCCAAAAACCTCACCGTGTTTGACTGCGGCCGAGAGCATGCGCTGCACTCCCTATGGCAAAGACGACACGACACAAAGTATGGAGGAGCCCCTTACCCCATTCAAAAAGCAGCCAGAGCCATCTATTCCCCTGAAGGACAAAAGCAGGTACAAGAGATCATCGATGTTTATAGCAACAATGCGAAGTATTTACGAGATGGGCTGGAAGGACTCGGCTTTAGCGTCTATGGCGGGCTAGACGCCCCTTATGTCTGGTGTAAAACGCCCAAACACCTCTCTTCGTGGGATTTTTTTGACACCCTATTAAATAAAGCAGCTATAGTCTGTGTTCCGGGCTCTGGGTTTGGTCTTCTAGGAGAAGGCTTTGTCCGACTGTCTGCCTTTGCAGAAAAAGCTTACCTTACAGAAACTCTTCAACGTTTAGGAGCTTTCAAAGAATAAACTTCATCGGTTTTTGAGTTTTTTTGCAGGAATCATATTCATTTTGCATATTATCCCTGCAAAAAAATCGAAAATAGGCCAGAATCATTCCTACATTCAACAAAAGCTCAAGAGACCCTCATAATGAATCCTTTAATTTCTTCTCAACAAGCCTATTTTTTTAGCCACCATGGTTATATCGAGTTTGATGAAGTCTTTTCCTCTGCAGAGTGCGATACGCTCCAAGCTCATGTCCAAGCGGCTCTTTTCGCCCGGCTAAAAAGAAATATTGCTCATATCCCAGCTCACGAGCTCTATGTAAATGGAAGAGATCTTTGGCGTCAAAAACAAGAATTGCAAACCCTACTTCTTTCCAGGAAAATGACCTCTTTTGCCTTTGGCCTGACCCACAAAACCTCTCTTCATTTGGCCTGCGACCAGTGGATCCCTTCTAGCGAACAATCCCGCGCAGCAAAAACTAAAGATTTATTTAGCATTCAAGGACTCTCCTTTATCTATTTCATTCGCTTGACCGCTCCTTCAGAATCTGAGGTGATCACCTCTACGTTTCAACTAGAACCTGGCCTTATCCCTCTACCCTCTCAAAGGGGGGCTGTCCTTGTAGTCAATCCAAACCTTTTACTTAACTGGCCTAGATTCTCTCTCTACCAGACCGACCTTTACGCTGTCGCCTACGCACAGCCAAATGCTGTTTATTACCACAACAAAGAAGACCCCTGTAACTCTCAACTAAAAACATTCGGCTACAACTTTGGCGACCGCCTCGTTCATGCCCATCATCCACTGATCCAACACTCTAAATAGCTAGAGGTTTTATGATTATCTCTCGACCTTCTTCCATTCAACATCTAGTGACGATCCAAGAAAAAATAGAAAACGAAACAATCTCCCGCAACGAGGTAAAAAAAAGCTACAATGATCTTCCCTTTACTGTACAACATATCATCAGACAAACGATAGAATTGATTACCCACCAAACAATCAGCCTTGACGAAGCAGAAAAGTTCATCCAATCAGAAGATGGCGTAGGAGGAGTTGCTCATGATTGCTTCCACCGAGAACTACATAAAGTAAATAGAGTATTTCACCTTGCAATCACATGGATCATTAAAGAGTTCACCGCAACTCGAATCTACAAGCCGCAGCTAGAAACCCTGCAGAAAAAAATCCGTGAAAAAGAATCTAATAGAGCCATTCAGACTTTTTATGAAAGAACACTCCTTCCTGAGATGCAAGGGATGATTGCCGGCGCCATGTATAACCGCTATCAATATGCCAAGATATTCACCACCAATGATGCGGCCATCCGTTGGATGCTTTCCATTTTTAATCAGCTCCCAGAAGAAGGACTTATTGTTCATCCTCAGAGCCCTTTCCGCTCGGTTGTCGATGAGCTTCTTCAGCTATACAATCAAGAGACCTAGCAACACAAGCATCGAGAGAAGCGCCTTTCCAGTAATTTCCAGCCAATAATAAATAGGGAAATTTCTCAGCTGCCTCCTTTTCAAAACAAGCTAATTTCTCCTCATAGCCGACTTCGAACTGAGGAATCGCCCCTGAAGCAAAATGACAAGAGACATAATCCGGCTTGAGTTGAATAGATAAATGACGCTCAAGAGCCTCCAAAGCATCTTCAAGAGGAGAAGGAGATTCTTCTCGGATCATGGCTGTAAGACGAGTTTGAGAGGCAGATCCAAAAATTTCTGAATCCCACACCATTCCAAGAAGCCTCTCTTTTTCTTGAGTCGGCACTAAATATCCAAATCCTTTTCGACGAAGCACTTGATTCGAATGGAAACCTAGATGAACAACCCAAAGAGAGCGGCAGGGAACATCGAAGGTCATCTTCGTCACCCGGCTAATTTCTTGAGCGCTGAGCGCCGAGATCACCTGATCTGCTTGAAAAACCCCTTGAGAAGTGATGATCTCGCCGCGAGAGAGGCGCTCTACCTCGCAATTGGTGATGATTTCAATAGGGAGCTGTTTTTGCATCTCAAGAATCAACGTCTCCAACCCACCTTGCAAAGTAAAGAGTTTGGAAGACCCTCTTTTTGTCTTCAACATCCCTCGCATAATAGACCCCTCTTGCATTTCCCATCTGCAAAGCGAAGGAAAGCAGGAGCGAATCGACAGCTTATGAATATCCCCGGCATAAATGCCCAACGTCAACGGATCGAAAAAAATGTCTGCTATACGAGGGCCAAAACGGCGAGAGGCAAACGCATAAATCGACTCATCTTCCTCCGAGTTTTTTTTAGGGGCAAAAAATTCTCTACAAGCCCCAGCGAGCAGCGTAGGCCAAAAAGAGGACAAAGAGCGAAGCTTACCTCCTTTCCATAAAAATCGATGTTTTGCACTAGGAGAAGAATAGATGATTTGATCTTCCAGTCCCAGCTCATGAATCAAACGCAGAAGATGTGTTGATCGGCTGTAAGATAAAGTCCTCGGCCCCTTTTCAAAACAAAATTCTCCCTCGATGGAGCCCTCAATCCAACCGCCGAGACGTTCCTTTTTCTCTAAGAGAAGAATTTCTCGCCGAGGGTCTTTTTTGTGCAAAAACCAAGCGGCGCTTAAGCCAGAAATCCCCCCACCTAAAATGATTGTGCGCATTTGAACCTATGTTGTATAATCGTCAGTAACATTATTATAAATTATGGCAAATATTATTACACCCATGATGGCTCAGTGGCATGCTTGCAAGGAAGAATGCGGCGATGCCCTTCTTTTCTTTCGCCTCGGCGATTTTTATGAAGCTTTCCATGAAGATGCCCAAACGATTTCGAAGGCCATTAATGTAACTCTTACTGCGAGACAAGGAACTCCTATGTGCGGAGTTCCCTATCATACAGCTGACGTCTATATTGATAAACTCATCGCACACGGATTTAAAGTCGCCATTGCCGAACAGATGGAGGATCCTAAATCAGTCAAAGGACTTGTTCAACGGAAAGTCGTAAAAACCATTACCCCTGGAACATTAATCAATTCTGCCCTTCTTTCCGACAAAACCCCCAACTATTTTGCCTGTATTTCCCAAATCGGCTCTCTCTTTGGGTTAGCTCTTCTCGATATCACAACTGCAGATTTCAGTGTCTTTGAGTTTGAAAAGATCCAAGATCTCATCGATGAGCTGTGCCGGGTAAGACCTGCTGAATTTCTCCTCTCCAAACGGATCAACAAAACCTATCCGCTCCTTCTCAAAGAGCTTTCCCTTCACTTCCCCTTTCTTACCAATGAAAAAGAGGAGAGCTTTTTTGATTTAGCCTTGACTCAACAGACGCTCACGGCTCACTTCCAAGTTCACTCGCTCGATGGCTTCGGCCTTAAAGGACAAATCTCTGCCATCTCTGCAGCTGGTGCCTTGATCGGATATCTCAAACATCAACTGAACATCCCTTTAGAGCCGATCACATCCGTTCGTACCGATCCTCTCTCGCACTTCATGGCGCTCGATCGATCAGCTCTCAAAAACTTGGAGATCACTGAATCCACCAGCGAAGGATCAAAACACACCCTTCTCCATCTATTGGATCATACAATGACCGCGATGGGAGGCAGGATGCTCCGCTATTGGATCCAACACCCCCTATTATCTCTTGAAGAGATTCAACATAGACAAGATGCAGTAGAGGAATTGATCACAAAATCTGAGCAAAGCCAGACCATCCGCCAGCAATTGGAAGGGATTCGAGATCTCGAGCGGCTTATGATCAAAACGACTGCACGCTATGCAACGCCTCGAGATGTTTTGGCTTTAGGCCTTTCTCTTGCTAAAATCCCTGAGCTCCAAAAGCAGCTAGCTTCTTTTAGCGCAGGAAAAGCTCTGAATCTTCTTTCCGATCCTACTACTTTAGCGAACAAGATCTTGCATGCGATCTGCGAGAATCCCCCTCTTCGGATCGGCGAAGGAGATATTTTTCGAGATGGCTACCATCCAGAATTAGATGCTTTAAGAAGCCTGCAGCGCGAATCCACCTCATGGATTGCCCGCTACCAGATCAAGCTACGCGAAGAAACAGGTATCAAAACGCTCAAAGTAGGGTTTACCAAAGCGTTTGGCTATTACATCGAAACAACTCATGCGGCATCAGAAAAAATCCCTCCCTCTTTCCAAAGACGACAAACGCTTGTCAATGGAGAAAGGTTTATCACCGAAGAGCTGAAAATTTTTGAACAAAAAGCGCTCACTGCAGAAGAGAAAGCCAAAGCTCTAGAAGCTTTAGCGTTTGAAATCCTACGCAAAGAAATCGCTGAACATGCGCCTTTTGTCCACCGAGCAGCGAAAGAAATTGCCCGCATTGACGCTCTTTTATCCCTCGCCTATATTGCCAAAGAGATGCGCTACGTCCGTCCTCTCATCGATGACTCAAACATCTTGCAAATCACCAAAGGGCGCCACCCTATTATCGAAAGAGTGATTACCCAGGCAAAGTTTATCCCTAACGACACCCTCTTAAGTCCAAAAGAGCAGCTCTTCGTCATCACAGGGCCTAACATGGCGGGAAAGTCTACTTATATTAGACAAGTGGCCCTCATTGTCATCCTTGCGCAAATTGGCTCTTTTGTCCCCGCAGAATCAGCGCACATTGGCCTTGTCGACAAGGTTTTTTCCCGGATTGGCGCAAGCGACGACATTGCTAGAGGTCAGTCGACATTCATGGTAGAAATGACCGAGACAGCAAACGTGCTCCACAATGCAACGTCACGCTCTCTTGTCATTCTCGATGAGATCGGCCGAGGAACAAGCACCTATGATGGGATCTCCATTGCCTGGGCTGTCGCAGAATTTCTTCTCACGACTCCTCAAAAACAAGCAAAAACCCTGTTTGCTACCCACTATTGGGAACTAACCCGCCTCGAAAAAGAAATCCCAGGAGCCGTCAACTACCAGGTAGCCGTCGAAGAAGTAGAGGGCGGAATCGTCTTTATGCGTAAAATCATCCCTGGAGGCACCGATAAAAGCTATGGGATCCATGTAGCCAAACTAGCAGGACTTCCCTTAAAAGCGATCAAACGAGCTGAAAGCATGCTCCGAGAACTAGAAACCAAAACCCCTAAAAACCAAGAAAAAATAAACCAGGAAAAACCACCCCAGGAGCAACTCTCTTTCTTTACACTTCCACCTCCTCAGCACCCGGCCTTAACCTCCCTAAAAGCTCTCAATATCAATGCGATGACTCCCCTGCAAGCCCTCCAAAAACTTGCAGAACTAAAAGAGCTTTCCGCAGACGCAACCTTTATTTGAAAATAACCCCTTCTTTTTAAGTTTTTTTTTGCTAAGCTGGAACCCACATCTTTTTTTAAAACCTTTCTATCAAGGAATTTTTTATGTTACTTAATCAAGATTTTGTGGAAACAAAACTAGCAACAAAATTCAGTGAATTTTTGATTCGTGTTTATCCAAATAGCTATGGAAAAGAAACATTTGCTCTACACACTAAAAACCTGGACACAACAAAACCTGTTCTTGTCCGCGTCCACAGCGAATGCATTACAGGAGATATGCTCGGAAGTCTCCACTGCGACTGCGGAGAGCAACTCCACAAATCTCTTGCAATGATCAGCAAAGAAGGCGGCGTACTGATTTATTTAAGACAAGAAGGACGAGGAATTGGATTATTTGAAAAAATCAAAACGTATCAGTTGCAGTCTAAAGGAGTCGATACGTTTGAAGCGAATGTCCTATTAGGACACCACCCAGATCAACGATCTTATGAGATGGTGAAAATTGTTCTAGATGATCTCCATATCTCCCGAATCAGACTTCTTACCAATAATCCATCGAAGATTTCAGAAATCACAAAATTTGGAATCGAGATTGTGGAGAGAGTCCCTGTCCTTTCTAAGCCCAATAAGCACAACAAACACTATTTAGAAACAAAAAAAGCAAAATTTCAACACTTCTTAAATAGACCAGAGAGCCCCTATTTCTACCAATTTAATGTAGACAAAGCAGATTGGCTCCCCCCCATAATCGATTTTGTGAAACAGAAGACAAAAGATCCTCTGTTAAAAATTGGGATTGCCATCTCAGCGAATCACCATTCTTTACAAGACCCGATAGAAAAAGAAAGAATCGAGGGTATTATCAGAGCCTGCCAGCTTGAGCCTGATTTTCTGCCAGTACTCCACTTTTCCTTCGTCCAGTCTCCTAATGCCTTCGAAGATCTGGAGCAGGTACAAGCTATTTGGCCGTCTTTAAAAAGACTCCAGCTCAACGATTTACCGACCCTTGATAGGGATCTTTTAAATAAAGCAGCAGAAAGATTTCAACTGGACATTCCCCTTTCAGAAGAGACTTTTCCCCTAGTCCATCAAGAATCATTCAGAGATCTCATCAAAAAACACCATTGCTTTTTGCTCCTCGATAATAGCAAAGGGCAAGGAATCAAAGAGACGAAAGAGCATTTTCAAGAGAAGATCAATATTCTTTTAGCTTATGGATTAAATGACCTTTTTCTCTGTGGTGGGTTTGGTCCAGATCATTTAGACACTTACTTTGCACTCCGAAGACATTACAGGATCAATTTTTCGATTGACGCAGAAAGCCATCTCAAAACACAAGGCGTTATTGATCCGGAAAAGGTAAAAATCTATCTCTTTCACTTGCTCCGTTTCGACTATCCTAAACAAGAAGGAATCGAACAAACGCGAAGATTTCTAGAGACACATCGTCGCTGCGGCTGGGAGAAAGCAACCGTTCTAAACCATGAGTTCCTCATCCATCCTAACGTCTTCCACTCGGGTCAATTCTCTTCGACAGCGTGGTTTGCAAGCGAACTATACACATTGATCGGCTCTGAATCGAATTTTTGCGAAATAGGCTGCGGCTCTGGAGCGATCAGCTGTCTTATGGCTCTTCAGTTTCCGCATCTACAAGTGACAGCGACAGATATCAATCCCAACGCCTACCAAAACACATTGCTCAACGCAAAAGAGCTTGGGGTGAGCGATAGAATAACACTGGAAACAGGAGATGTTTTGAATGAAGTCAATCCAAATGCCCGTTTTGATACGATCTTCTGGTGCCTTCCTTTTGGCTTTCTGGATCCAGGCACGCAAATCGATCTAGAAGAGGCGCAAGTATTCGATCCAGGCTATCGTGCGATTCGAAAGTTCTTCAAAACTGCTAAGCACTACCTAAAAGAAAACGGGAGACTACTCCTCGGATTTTCCAGTGATCTAGGGCACTTATCTCTTCTTGAAGATCTCGCCAAGGAATACTCGATCACATTAACCAAGGTTCGAGAGACGACTCTCAAAGAAGATACCGAGCTCAAATTTGAGATTTTTGAGGGGCGGTTTTAACAAAGGAATAAGAAACTAACGCAGCAAGTGGGAAAAGGACAACACAAGAAGCCACTTGCTGTGTGGTTTGAATGAAATGGAAAAAGATTTGTGAATTTCTGATAAATCGAATTTTCCCTCAAGAAGGGTAAAAGGTGTTTTTTTTACAATCCATGATGTTAGAGTGCACTAATTCATCAAATGGAAACAGGAGACAAGCCACGAGCACAAGACAGCACCAATTAAAGAAGTGAGATAAAACCACTCACAACTCGCTGATGCGTTTTATTACATCTAGATGATTGAATAACAACACGATATAACCTTCGTTCAACGAACGCTTGTAATCAAGTTATTTTTTGTACAGCACAAAACATTCTGAAGATAAAAAAAGGTACGAGCGTTTACATTCTTTTTCTTCTTGATTCCGTATGATATAAGAACTTATAAGAGACTTAACTTAGGTCTATTCTTAAGATGGCAGAAACCTCAAATCTAAAACAACACCACTATATTACCAAGAAAAGATACTCTGCCATGTTAATTTTTTGCATTTTTTGTGCGCAGTTCGCTTATTCCACTATTATTTATAATTTAAAACACATAACAAATTTCGATCTTTTTTGGGTTGCTTTTTATCATACAGCAGCTCTGTTCTTTGCTATCCCTCAAGCTGGGTTGTCTGATAATCAGGGCAGAAAAAAACATCTTTTGATTGCATTACTTTGCATTCTCCTAGCTGTTCTTTTATTTCTTGTCAGTTATTTTTTGGCAAAAATGTCACTTATAAGCACTTCAGAATTTTCTTTTTCTCTCCTTACTGCTCTTCCTATATGTCTTTTTTTAGGAGTAGCAGGTAATGTAATTCCTATTGCAAGAGCCGGATTGACAGACTTAAAAATACATGATTTTCGTATCGCTATGGGATGGTCTACAACATTTATTGGATTTGGGTGGGTTGCTCCCATTTTATTAGGGCTTATTTTTTTTCCAGCTGGAGTTATAACTTCATTAATACTATTTTTATTAATAAGCTTAATATCAATAAAAAAACACTTCTTTGATCAAGAAGATTTGAATATAAAGAAAGCCCCTCAGTTTAAAAAAATCATTAAAAACAGCTACTTGTGGTTCATCTCTATGTTTTTAGTTACAGGAGGCGCCTCAGCTCTTTTTGCATATGTATTTTCTGAGATCTCTTTTTATCAAGTTTACTTATTGACTGCTGAAGGAATTATTGAAAATGAAACTCAAGTAGTTGGTTTGATCATGGCTTTTGGGTATGCATTCGGGATTATTATGCAATGGATTATTTATAATTCTGATGAAAGTGGAGTAAAATTTGGCAGCTTGTTTTCCTTTTTGAGTTTATTTATTCTATTTCTACTTAAGATTTCAATTAATTACCACTATTTAACTTTACCAACAAAAACCTATTTTATCATTGAAGGGCTTTTTAATTTTTTATTTTCTTTTGGGTTCGGATTTTTGATACCGTCGTTATTTTCTCTTATGGCAAGAAAAATTCGTCCTCATCATGCTGGTAGGTTGTTTGGAGCTATAGATATTATGGATACTCTCGCCCTTAACGGATCTGCACTTATCTTATTTTTTAAAGAAAAATTGAAGTTTAATGACAGTATAGATTACACTATTGCTTTGTGTTTATTTTTGACTTCAATTTTTTGTTATAAAAATTTTTTAAGACGGTTTTCTTCTTATGAAAAGTCTCTTTGAGACCAGTATTCCTCAAGCAAACACAAAAAAAGCAGAAGTAAACATGCCTTCTGCTATGGAATTCATAGCTATCGGGCTTGCGTCTCAAGCTCTTTGCCTACTCGATGCTTCTGGAGTATTAAAAGCGCTTAAAGAAAAAGAAATTTTTTACAAACGCCAGATAGATAATTTTAATAATTCCCATTTGATGAAGGCAGCCTTTCTAACTTTAGTCGAGACTAAAGTTTTGTTATCTGATCATGAAGGTTATAAATTAACCAGATTGGGACACGACCTTGTTGATCACATAGGAATTTTAACGGTACCACTTCTAGGGTATAGAAAGTTATTTGCAAATCAATTACAAATACTTAAAGATCCTTCTAGCACTAGCCATAAAGATATTGATTTTTCCGCATTAGCCTTAGCATCAAATGATTTTGGGCTTATGGATTTAGATCCCCTTCTTTTGGAAATTTTTATAAAATTACGACCGAAAGGCACTATCTGTGATTTAGGATGCGGTAGCGGGGAAAAACTCAGGAAAATTTGTAAAGCTACTGGAGTCCCTGGTCTTGGAATAGATCAAAGCGAACAAGTAATCAAAAAAAGCAGAAACCAAACCGAACATTTCCCTAAAATAGAAATGATTACAGGTAATATCACAAAATTAGAAAATGTTTGGGAAGATGTGGAATTAGCTTTGATGTGTTTTGTATGTCACGACATTGTATCTTTTGAACAATGTGCTCAAGTATTAAAATCCTTGTACGTAACATTTCCTCGGTTGCGTTATCTTGTGTTAGCTGATATTGTATCTCCTTCTGAGAAAGTCCCAACCATTATGCCTGGTTTCGATTATGTGCATGGGCTACAAGGCATAACTACCAGGAATTACGAAGAGACTCTTGAAGTTTTTAAACTTGCAAATTTCAATGTATTCAATGAATTTAAAGTTCCTAATATGCCGAATACCTTTATCTGGATTTTACAACCACTAAACAATAAGTAAAATATGTTGACCTCTCCCAAAATTCCTCTAAAATCAGAAATTTTTTCTGATGAAAAATTACAGCTTATTACCGGTCAGATCTTTGTAGGTCAAGCTATTTTAGTAGCTTACAAATTAGGGTTATTTAAAATAATCTTAGAAAAAATTTTTTCTCTAAAAGAAATTGCTATCAATCTATCTATAAATGAAAGAGCAGCGCAAGCGATTGTTACATGCGCTTGTTCTCTTGACCTAATTGAATTTGTGGAGAATGGTTATCGTTTAAGTGCTCTAGGGAAAGTGTATTTTGATGAAAAAAACCCCGAATATTATGGAAAAGTATTGGATTTATTAATTCAAGAAAACCACATAATGAATTTCGAGACAATAAAAAAATGTTTAACGAGCAATCAGCAGCAAATATGCGAAAAGGGAGAATTATTTTCAGCTTCTGAATCTCTCAGCAGTACGGCGGAATTTATCGCATCTCTACATCACAAAGCTTATAATCCCGCTTTTTTTTGGTCAAAAACGAATCTTTTAGCCTCATGTAAAAAGATGGTAGATCTTGGAGGGGGATCGGGAATTCATACTATTGCTGCTTGCTTGAACCATTCTCACCTTCTTGGATTAGTTTGCGATAGACCTGGAGTTCTTCCTCACACCTCACGATATATCGAAGAATTTGGGTTAACGGATCGGATTATTCCGATCCCGTTAAATATTTGGGAAGATCCATTTCCCTTAGGAGATTTATATTTTCTTTCAGATATCTTCCACGACTGGTCAAGAGAAAAATGCATTTTTTTAGCTAAAAAATGCTTTCAGCATTTACCTAACAAAGGGCATATCGTCATTCATGAAATGTTATTCAATTCTGATAAGACAGGACCTTTATTAACAGCTGCATATAACATGAAAATGATGGTATGGACCGAAGGTCAACAATTTAGCTTCCCTGAAATTTGCGATATTCTTCAAGAAGCCGGGTTTAAAGATATTCGAGAGGACAAAGCCCTTGGAAATTGGTCTATAGTAGTGGGCCAAAAACAATAAATCTTTGTGCTTTTTTTCATTCTTCTGAGAAACTTAAAATAAGATCGTACATTATTCTTCTGCAAGGGAAGACCAACTTCTCCCCCGAGCTCGAAACAACACTAACTAAACACTCTAGATAGTCGTCCCTGAAGTAATCTGAATTTTTCTATGAAAAACTAAGAAAAAATCGAGAGTTTTTTGCAGGTTTTGATAGAGAAACTCAGATTACTTCAGGGACGACTTTAGAGACTCAAGATTGATTTGACATTTTGCTTTGCGATTATTTTAACACCCAAGTTGCAGATAACTAATTAATTGCAAATACGAAAGCAACAGCAGACACAAACCCCATGGCCTTTATTTTGAATCCTTTCTCCGTTACCGCATGTATTCTTCTTGGCATTAAAGCCATTACCCGACTGAAAGTTGTCTCTACTACCTTCCTGATTCCTTGTAGATCTAGAAAATCTCTCACGCCTAGAGGCCTGGTCGTATTTTCCTTCCGAGCAGCAATGAGTCGCTGACCTCTTAGCTCTAACAGATTTTCCAGAGCCTCATCCGAGTATGCATTGTCCCCATAAGTCTTACTTCCTTCCCGCAGTTCCATCCATGGTGCCCTTTCCTTATAGGCCCTGTTATCATGAACATTTCCTGGAGTTATCCAAACAATCCAAGGGCGACCATGAGTTGTAACCAAGGCATGCACCTTTATCCCTCGGAAGAACTCCTTGCGACAAGCGTTGAATCCAATAAAATTTGATGCTTGAAACAAGCGGGAACGATGCATGCGAATGCTTTGACACACCCGAACAAGGAAGCTGTCCACAATGAAATCGTTGGGCAATCCGAAAATAGAACCTTTTGTCGCAGCATATGCAATCAACCTTTGCCAAATCGCTAGATATATCCATAAAGACTCCTTATACCAACTATCAAAAATAATTTGCAGTTTGGCTTGCGTGAAAGCTGCCGACAAATCGACGATCGTAAAGTGTATAGTATCAAGGCAATACAATCCACTTTACGATCGTCGATTTTCGGCGCTTTGACGCAGCCAAACTGCAAATTATTTCTGATAGTTGGTATTAATTCCGCAAAACAACATGTCAAAAAAATCACTTGTTTCAAATAAGATGTTTTGGCTCTTCCAAAATTTCTAGAAAATCTTGTATCTTTAATGATTGCTAAGTAAAAAATTAAGCACCTATTCGCAATCTAAGGAAAAGCATGTTTTTCAGAACCATTTTTTTCATCCTCTACTTCCCCCCTCTTTTTTTGGCTGGATTAGCTTTAGATCACAATGCACACCATGTAAAAGATGCTCCACCCCCATGGGTAAAATCCTACGATTTTCCTTTGGAAGCTGTTTCAGTTAAACCTTCTCAAGTGAATTTACAATACCTTTTGATTGATACACAAAGGAACTGGGAAGAGAAAACGCTTTATCTTCATTTTGCAGTTAAGACATTAACGCAAAACGGCGTTGAGGCAATCTCTCAAATACACATTGATTTCGATCCTTTCCATACTCAAGTGATTGTTCATGCCATCCGTATCTTCCGTGAAGGAAGGTGGTTTGATCGATTAGAAACTTCGCGCTACAACATCATTCAACGAGAAAAAGAGCTAGAGCAAAATCTTTATCACGGGGATCTCACACTCATTTATTTCCTGGATGATATCCGCGAAGACGATATGATTGAGTATTCTTACTCTTTAGTAGGAGGTCATCCTTTTTTTACTTCTCATTACGCCGATATGGTCTATTTACAAAGAGATTTTCCCGTAGAAAAAATCGTTCACCGTCTTTTAGGCCATCCAAATCTCTCTTTTCTCATTAAGCCTGTTAATCTATCCATAGAACCTAAGATCGCCGATCTTTCCCCTTCTTTACGTGAATGGGTCTGGGAAGCTGTGGACACGCCTGCCTATAACTATGAATCAGATCAGCCTATTTGGCACAATCCTCCCGCTCATATTGAGATGAGTCAATATAAGACATGGGGAGAAATAGCGCACAAACTAGCCCCTTTATACACTTTGCCGCCTGACTTTACAGAGTCCGCTCCTTCGGAGATGCTAGCTTTAGTAGAAACATGGAAAACCTCGACTACAGATTTATCAAAGCGCGCTTTATTGGCTTTAAGATTTGTCCAAGACAAAATAAGGTATCTTGGCATTGAAGAGGATATGGGGGCTTTCCAGCCTACCGCTCCAAATGTAACCTTCCAACGTCGATTTGGCGATTGCAAGGATAAAACATTTCTTTTGCACGCTCTTCTTCATTTGATGAACATGCCTTCTAAACCGCTTCTCGTCCACTCAAGTAGAGGAAAAAGACTTTCTGAAATGTTACCAATGCCCTTTTTGTTCGACCACATTGTATTGCAACTTGAAATTGATGGCAGGACTTATTGGACTGACCCCACTTTAAGCCTTCAAGGGGGCTCCTTAGAGATAAATTTTTTCCCAAATTATGAATGGGGACTTTTGCTTACAGAAAACACAGAAACTCTAACGGCGCTTCCCAAAACAGTCTTTAAACATCCCACTGAGATTGATACTTCTTTTATCCTAGAATCCGAAGACTCTGCTCGCGTCAAAATAAAGAGAGTTTTTCATGACTCCAGAGCAGATCAATTTAGACGATTTCTTGAATGGTCTGGAGCCAAAAAGATCTCAGAAGACTCTCTTGCTAACATGCAAGAAATCTATGGAGCAGTCACCTTGGACTCTCCCTCAGAAATCTTGGACGATCGAGAAAATAACATGTTAACTCTCACCGAATTTTTTCACCTTCCTACTCAAAAAAATTCAGATAAGAAAACGATAGAAATTTTCTCTCACACTCTAAGAAACTACCTAGACAGCCACGTCAATCCGGAAAGAGCTTCCCCCTATGGGATTTCTTATCCTCTGTGGGTAAAAGAACACGTGCATATTGAAAGCCCCTTCATTCAATGGACAGCTTTTGAAGAGAACTATACGCAAGAGCACGAATCCCTTTTTTACGCTCTCTCTAGTCGAGGAGGAGCTAATAGCACTGACTTTCACTTCGAGCTTAAACACCTGCAAGATCACATCCCACAGACCTCTCTTCGAGACTACTGGACTTTAGTGAATGATATTTACCGCAACGCCCCTCCTAAAATAAATGTCGTTGCCTTACAAGTTCCCGGGAAAAAGGTTAATTTTACACTTTTTTGCTCGATTGCAGGACTTGTTATATGGCCTTTGCTTTATCTGACATCTAGAAAAAAAAGACCTACTCAAGATTTCCTAAGCTTTCAACTTGGTAAATTTCGAAAGTTTTCTTCTGTAATCATCATTTTAACTGCTATTTTTGTAAATGACAGTCCTGCTCAAGCTGCCCCTACAGCAATTGTAATGACTCTAGGCATAGGCATACTCTGTAATTATGTCGTTTTGCAAAGATCTGTTAAATTTTCTTTATTTTTGCAAGGTTTTTTATGGTTCATTGCTTGTATATTATTCTCCTATATTTTCACAGAGACAGACACGCAGTTTTCTGAAAAAATCTTAGCTTTTATTGCCTGCTGCCTTTATCTAGGCCCTAGCTCGTTTATTCTGCATAAAGTCAAATCTCTACTGCTTAAAGAACAAAAAGCTACAGGCTCTCCTAATTAATCACATTCATTAGACCTCTGTCGAAAGAGGTCTATGAAACTTTGCCTGCAATTTCTGCAAACGCTCGCGCGCATTTCGAATAAAATTTTTCTACATTTTTAAGAAGAATCGTCTTCACGAAAGGGACAAAAAAACTGATAATACATATTTTTAAAGTGATTCTCGTTTTCTCGGGAGAAATCTCCTGAAAAGTACATAGACTTTCTTGAGTAAAAAACGGAGGTTTTATAAGATATTTGCATTCATGATATGGTTTGACTTCAGCAACCAAAATCAATATTTGAATCGGTTTGTTTTTGAATTTTACTTTTATTTTAGATCCTGCTTTTAACTCTTCGTCAAGAACGCAAGCATCAAACCGATCTTCCCATTTGGGCCAGTTGCTCGGATTCGTGAAAAAATCCCAGGCTATTTGAAGAGAGCAATCTACTTCCATCGAACTTTCATGTGACCAATTAAACATAACACCTCATGCGATATAGATTTTTGATTTGTACTCTCCTGTCCTGTTACGTGCCATCATTAGTTTTGAATTCGATGTTTAAGCCATCAAACAAATCTCCTGCATTTTTTCCTTACTAACAGAAATGAAGAAGAAACAGTATATCAGATCAAAACTTTATTTGAATAGGTACATTCAGTTTAATTTTCTGCATTTTCTAACTTTGCATGCAAAACAATCTCATTTTTACTATAGATTTTCCATGGTTCAACTTTGGAATGGGTGAAAATTTCAAAAATATACCCATCTTCAAATTCCAATCTCAAATCCATTCCAGAAAAATTCATACTCATGCTCTTTATTTTTTTTCCAACAAGATCCAGCAATTTATCTTCAAACTCATCACTCTGTCCTTCTATAGATCCAAAATAATAGTCTTTTCGCCCCATCTGATACTGACCATTTTTCTCAAGCCTCCAGGCTGATAGCCCAAGGTCGATTGAAAACCCTTCAGTAAGAATAATTTTTGAAAGTTTATTTTCAGCAAACAAAAGCTGTTTTGCAACCTCATCTACAAACGGAAATTTTATTTTTTTGTATTTATTTTTAATTTCTATCTGCCTAGACAGATGTTTGACAGATTCTATCGCTTTCTCAGACGAGCAGTCGATAACTATTTCTGTGTCATTTGGGAAAAATAGCAACCATTGATTTTCTTCAATACGATTAAAGAATGTTGTTACTTCATATCCATCTTCAAAACAAATCTCCAAGTCTAAAAATTGGGAAAGAAATCGAAATGATAGTATTCGTTTACCTAATAAGCTTTCGAGATGTGTTTGAATATTGATGTCAGAGTTTTCACCCGAACCGATAACATACTTATTATGTTGGGAAATCCTCCAAGAAGTCCAACTCAACCATATAGACCATTCTTTCTGAAGATGTTTCTTGCCGTTTTGGAATACGATTTCTTTTTGTTTTCCAAACTCGAAAAAAATATTCGAGCCAACAGAGTTATAAGTCCTGTCCATAACCTGATTGATAAGGCCTGTTTTCAGCAAGTTACATGCTTCTAAAAATTGATTACGATCCACCTAACAACCAATATCCTTCTTCGACCAATTCATGATATCCATAACCTTGCCCTGAAACATGATCATGTAATTCTCGCACTTCACCAGGATTAAGTTTTTTTCCTAATTGTTTTTCTAGCTCTTTTATTGCATCTTTAAATTGCTTATCTTGAAATTCTCTTGATTGGGGACAACCTGGATCATTTTTTGATATAGTATATGACCCACTTGTGCTACGAGAGTCAAAGGAAATATCCTGAGCGTGGTAGGCAGTCGTCGCAAGCCCAAGGCTCATCAGCGCAGCACCAGAGCTTGTTGTCACTCCAAGGCCAAATGTAAACCCTCCAAAGGTAACTACTTCAAGTGCGAAACCACTAGCCATGATGGTTCCCCCTAAAAGAATTTCTCCTAAACCAAGAATGTATCCCCCTACGCTTTCCCCATTCGGATCTTGAAAGCGATAAGGATTATTGAAGACATTACGATTTTA
>JAUXXF010000001.1 GCA_030681135.1 Chlamydiales bacterium | reverse complement strand
GCCGATTTTCGATTCTTTTTGCAGGGGTCATATAAATTTCATATATGACTCCTGCAAAAAGAATCGAAAATCGGCCAAATAATCCCTAAAATCGACTGAAACTTAAACCTGGGATAGGTTCTTTTTGTTTGTTGGCAGTATAACATCTTGACGATATTATAGCGCAATCGGCTATGATCCTACTATTATACAGATGGAGTAGATGGTTATGCAGGAAGGTTTGAAAAAAATGGGTGAAGATTTCCGTAGAAAGAGAGAGGAGATGAGTCTTTCTTTAAAAGAAGTGGAAAATGCCATTTCCATTCGCGCTCTTTATCTGCAAGGCATTGAAGAGGGAAGGATTCATCAGTTCATCTCGACTGTTTATGCGATGGGTTTTATTCGTCAATATGCGAGTTTTTTAGGTTACGATCCAGAAAAAGTCATGAAGGAATACCCTGATGCATTCCGTTTGCCTCCAGAAAAGCAAGATTTTGCTTATGGAATTGGCACAATGGAAATGAGAGGATCTCCTCATGGAAGCATTCGCTGGATGCCTAATGCTATATGGGGTATCCTTATCGTAGGGATGATCATAGCCGCATTTTATTTTGCAAAGTTTTTAAAAGTGATTTAGTAGACCTCTTTCGGAAGAGGTCTGATGATGTGGTGGCTTGCTTAAAATTCTTCCTTAAGATATGAATACACATGCAGCCTTCCCCCTAGATCTAGAATGGAGTTTTTATGTCGCGTGATGTGCTGATAGGTTCAGATGCAGGTAGTTTTGGAGATGAAATAATGACAGAAGATCAGCAACAAATAGATCGAGCTTCTTCTTCTTTAGACCGCGAAATGTTTGGCGATTATGTCATTCAAAAATCTCTAGGGTATGGTTCTTTTGGGGAAGTCTATTTGGCTGAACATCGCTTTATTAAGCGCCCTTTTGTTTTAAAAATTCTGCCTCCTCATCTTTGCTCTGATTCTGGTTTTATACGTAGATTTGAAGCGAAAGTGGCCGATATTGCCAGTCTAGATCATCCTCATATTGTGAAAATTCATAACGTTTCTCAAGATGAAGGATCTTATTTTTTAGTTCTCGATCCGATTGTCGATAGCTTTGGCGATACGATGCATTTGGATCGTTACTTGTCTTTAAAAGGAGCCTCACTCAGCGAAACAGATATAGAGCAGCTTCTTCTTCAAATCGCTTCAGCGCTCGATTACGCTCACGATGCAGGAGTGATTCATGGGTCTTTAAAGCTCACGAATGTGCTTGTTGTTGCCTCAGAAGATGGAGTAAAAGTGCTTCTTTCCGATTTTGGCCTTCATCGACTTCTCGGAGAGGGACTTTCTTTTCTTCGTCTTTGCGAACTTGCTTCCAAGGTATTGATGTCTAGAGCGCCTTCCAGCTCTGAAAGAGCTCACGATATCAGCCGCAGTTTTTTGAAGAATTTTTCTTTTTTAGCCCCTGAGCAAAAGGCTTTTCATGAGCATGAAACGGATATGAAGGTAGATTCCTATTCTTTTGGGGTTCTCGCCTATTTCCTGCTCACAAAAAAAATTCCTGAGGCTCTTTTCGAATCTCCTTTTCAGCTAGCTCCTCATCTACAGAAAAATTGGGATTTATTGGTTCATCGATGTTTGCAATATAATCCTCATGCAAGGCCTCAGCGTCTTCTTCAAGCTATGCATGAATACCTAGCAGCTCCTCGATCCAAAGATCTTCCTTCTTCCGCTGAAGGAGAACAAAGCCCCGAGAGTATTTTTCAGCTCTCCTTCGAGTTTCCAAGAGAAGGGGATCTTACTAAACCTCTTCCTTCTATTGACACTCCCAAGCCTCTTTTGAAACCACAAGAAATTTCCCGACCTGAATATGAGCCTGACCCAGGCGCTATTTTTCAACGAGACACGCTTGTTTCTCATTACGAACCGAAAAAAACAGAGTTTCAACAGATCGAGCCTATCCTCACCGACATGGTTATCATTCGGGGAGGCTCCTACTTCCGAGGAAGCAACGAAGGCTCTCGCGATGAAATGCCTCGCCATTCAATCTCTCTACCCAACTTCGCCCTCGATGTTCATCCTGTCACAAACGAACAGTTTGTTCGCTTCCTCCAAGCAATGGGAGGGGAAAAGGACGGCAATAACAATGATATTATTCGCCTCAAAGACTCTCGCATTAAGCGCAGCTGCGGAAAGCTCGTCATCGAATCAGGCTACAATAAGCATCCTGTTGTAGGCGTTACCTGGTATGGCGCTGTCGCTTATGCAAAATGGATCGGTAAGCGTCTCCCCACAGAGGCTGAATGGGAAATCGGAGCTACGAGCGCTCGAGAAAATTCCCTCTACCCCACAGGCTCTGAAATTGAAAAGGTTCATGCCAACTTCTTCAGTTCTGACACGACTCCAGTCTTGAGCTACCCTCCAACCCCCCTAGGTCTCTACGACATGGCCGGCAACGTCTACGAATGGTGTCAAGATTGGTATGCCTATAACTACTACGACGCCTCTCTCGTCGAACCAGACAGTCCTAAAGGCCCGCCGCAAGGCGTCTACCGCGTTCTCCGCGGCGGCTGTTGGAAAAGTCTCAAAGACGACCTCCGCTGCGCTCATCGCCATCGCAATAACCCAGGCGCCGTCAATGGCACCTACGGGTTCCGCTGCGCCGCAGACGCTGTCTAAATTGGGGCTTCGCCCCAAACCCCATTAAAGGGCTTCGCCCTTTAAAATCCCTTTTGCTTTTTAAATTTTCCTTCGAAAAATTTAAGTGATCTTGCAAGAGGTCTATTCTTGCAAGATCAAGCGTGTTTCTATCGCTTCATCGGTGCACGGGCATCTGATGGCATTTGTCTTGAAGGTGCCGTTGTTTGGCTATGAACTCCAGCAGCTGCACCAGCAGAAGGTTGAAGTGGCTGTTGGACCTGTTGTCCTTTCATAGGAGCTCGTGCCTCAGATGGAGGATTGTATGGCTGTGCAAAATTGCCAGGCATTGCTGGCGTTGAGTGATGAAACCCAGCAGCTGCACCAGAAGAAGGTTGGAGCGGCTGTTGGACCTGTTGTCCTTTCATAGGGGCTCGTGCCTCAGATGGAGGATTGTATGGCTGTGCAAAATTGCCAGGCATTGCTGGCGTTGAGTGATGAAACCCAGCAGCTGTACCAGAAGAAGGTTGAAGCGGCTGTTGGACCTGTTGTCCTTTCATAGGCGCTCGTGCATCAAATGGAGGATTGTATGAATGTGCAAAACTACCGGGCATTGCTGGCGTTGAGTGATGAAACCCAGCAGCTGCACCAGAAGAAGGTTGGAGCGGCTGTTGGACCTGTTGTCCTTTCATAGGCGCTCGTGCATCAAATGGGGGATTGTATGGCTCTACGAATTGATTCATTCTTTGTGGCGCAGGATGAGAAACAGGAATCGTGTTCACGGGAGATTGAAGAGGCTGCTGGGGTGTTTGTTTTCCTCGCATAGGTGCTCGAGGCTCTGCAAAACTCCCAGGCAGTGGTGGCATAGGATGAGAGCCGGCAGCCGCACCAGCAGAAAGTTGAAGCGGCTGGTAATTCTGCTTACCTTTCATAGGAGCTCGCGGCTCAAAACTGCTTGTAGCAAGGGTGTTTTGCGCCACTTCTGAAGTTCTATTACCCGTGTTAGATGAGACCGGCGCTCTTTGTGAATGATAAGGGTTAGATGAATTAGGTCGTAATGGATCCATGATATTGCCTTTGTTATTTTCTTGGTTTCATAGCTGCTCGTACTTCAGGTAAAACACCCCCTCCTCCTAAAGCTGAGATCGACTGGTTATAAGCAACAGAAGATGCAGAGGTGGAAGGTTGAAGCCGTTGTTGATTAAGGTTGTGTTTCATAGGCGCATGTTGCGTAGACGACTGTTCAAAACTTGTTGTTTGTTGGTTTTGAGAAACAGAAGATGTGGAGAAAGAAGACAGAAGAGACTTTGGAGCAAGCGGTGGTTTTGGCGCAGGTTTTTCGGGTGAAAAAGTGGATGACCACCCGAAAGGTTTTGATGTCTGAGTAGAAAAAGCAGAAGTCGCATTAAGAGAAGATTCAAGAGGCTTCTGAATTGGTTGTCCTTTTATAGCAGCTCGTGTCTCAGATGGAGGTTGAAACTCTTGTGCAACGGTTGTTGTTGGTTGAGTCTGAACAACAGAAGTCGCATTAAAGGAAGGTTCAAGAGGCTTTTGAATTGGCTGTTCTTTCATAGGAGCTCTTGTCTCAGATGGAGGATTGGAAGGTTGTACAAAAGTTGCCGTTGGTTGTTTCTGAACAACAGAAGCTGCGGAAGAAGAAGGTTCAAGAGACTTTTGAATCTGCTGTCCTTTTATAGCAGCTCTTGTGTCAGACGGGGGATTAGAAGATTGTACAACGGTTGTCGCTGCTTGCGTATTAACAACAGAAGCTGCAGAGGAAGAAGAGGGTTGAAGAGGTTTTTGAATAGGTTGTCCTTTCATAGCAGCCCTTGTGTCAGATGGGGGATTGGAAGGCTGTACAAAGGTTGCTGTTGGTTGATTCTGAACAACAGAAGCTGCGGAAGAAAAGGGCTGAAGTGACTTTTGAATCTGCTGTCCTTTCATAGCAGCCCTTGTATCAGATAGGGGATTAGAAGGCTGTACAAGGGTTGTTGTTGGTTGAGTCTGAATAACAGAAGTTGCAGAAGAAGAAGAAGAAGAAGGTAGAAGAGGCTGTTGAATCTGCTGTCCTTTCATAGCAGCTCGTGTGTCAGCTGGAGGAATGTTAGAAGGTGTCCATGTTGAGTGATGATGATGAACGTGTGTCGTTGTAGATGTTGAGTGACCAGGAACATGTACCGTAGTTTGTTTGAACGTCTTATCTACAGGAACCTCATCCCTTTCAAAAATCGAAAGGCAGCAATCAAATAACTTAGAGGCAATGAGGGCTGTATCTATAAGTAAAAGACAGGCGGTTACTGGCCAGGGCAGTAAAATAGAGCTCACAAACGCTGCTAGTGTAACGACAGCAATGGCTTGGACTCTTTTATCTATATTTGATGTTATAGGTTGTTTACTTGCGGAAGTTTTGACGTTTGGGTTAGGTGAAGTTGCGCTGCATCCTCTCATGATTCCTCTTAAAGTTGTTATGTTGTGTATTTTATAATGAGCGTCGTAACCTTTTGCCCCCCCCATAAAGGAAGGGGAAAAGGAAAGTTCTCGAAGAACCTATAGTCGTTTAATATTTTCTCTGTTTTGCGCGAACAAAATCTTGGTTGTAGACGTTGATGAGAATGAAATTATACTCATCACGGGTAGACCAGTCAGAATTTATGCCAATAATGATTGCTTGACCTTCGAGCCAGTTTCTAAAGATCAGCTCATCGCCAGAATAAACATCTAATTCCATGTTGTTTGTAAGGGCGAGCGCTCGTTGACTTCTATCCATAATGCTGATGAGATTGGTAGAGGGACGACTTAAAATAGGGCCCAGCTCTAAATTGGCACGGACGTATTCTCCTGTACTTAGGTCTACAATGAGAAAATCATGGTTTGTGAACCAATATCTATAGAAAGGTGAACCATTTTGTGTGATCGTTAACTGCATTGTTTCTCCCCAATAAAGCGTTTGAGGAGTGTCTGAAGGATGGACTGCCCATCTAGATCCATCTTCAAGCTCTAAGGAATTTTCTTGTGGAAAAACTTTAACAGCTCGATGAGAAGATACTGGATAGTAAACTGGTTGTTGATTGAAAAAGAAACCGCTACGAGTTGCATCAGGAAGCTCGCCTGCCTCTTCTAGAGTAAGCTCTTCTGCGATTTCTGTTTTTTCTTTAGGTTGTATTTCAGCACGTTCTTCTTCTTCTGCTACTAAAAAAGCAGGAAGCAAAAGGAGTGCGACAACTGTGGACTTTAAAAATATGGAAGTTTTTTTCATAATGATCTCCTGGTTAAATAAAGATCAGTGATCTTAGCAAATGGCGATTTTTTCGACACACAAATTTTTTTTATACATTGGAAACGGTTTGAATTTTATGAAGAAAATGTCTTTTTTTCTCTTATGCTTGTGTTTACCTCTAATAACTCGAGCGTACGCTCCTCCCAATTTATTTTCCGTCGCGTTAGGAGGATTTGATTTTACAAGAGCAAAATATCGAACATGGGAATTTGAACTTGAATACAAGTTCCTTCTTTCCTGTTTTACTTCTCCTTGGGAATTTTTAGAGTTTCGTCCTCTTGTAGGTGTGATGGCAACTGCTACAAAAAGCGTGTATCTTTACGGAGGACTAAATTTTGATCTTCTTTTTTGGAATCATCTCCTTATCGCTCCTGGATTTGCTGCAGGGTATTACGCTCAAGGACACGGGAAAAATCTCGGCTACCCTCTTGAGTTTCGCTCGGGAGTGGAACTTGCCTACCAAACTTGCGATGGACATCGTTTGGGCGTCCATTTTTATCACTTATCCAATGCAAGCCTAGCATCTAGAAACCCTGGTGAAGAATCTATCGTCTTTTATTTTGATATACCAATTAAAAAGGGGTTCCCTTTTAATAATTAAATAAAAAATTGACAGTTAATTGTAATTAATTGATCATTAGGGAACAGTCTCTCAGTTGTTGAGGGGAGGGCTTTAATGAGTCAAGAACTTCCATTTGAACCTTTTCCTTTCTTTACAGATCCTCATAAGCAGACGATTATTAACTCATTTTGTAATTTTCAATGGGAGCCCCCCTCCCAGACGAAGTTAATCTCTTTGGCTGATGGAGATAAGATTGCTTTGGAAATTACTACGCCCTGGAATTGGAAGGCTACGGACGTTACGGTGGTATTAGTTCACGGCCTTTGCGGGTCTCATGAGTCGCCGAACTTAGTCAGAATGGCTAAACGATTGGAACCTATGGGGATTCGCGCAGTTCGTTATAATATGCGCAATTGCGGCTCCGGCAGGGGACTTGCGAGAAATATTTACCATAGTGGGCGGAGCGAAGATATTTTTTATGTCCTTAAGACTCTTCGTAAAGAGCATCCAGAATCCCCCATTGTGCTTATTGGATTTTCTTTAGGGGGAAATCTAGTCTTAAAATTGGCAGGAGAACTAGGGTCTTTAGGAAAAGAATTCTTGCGGGAAGTGATAGCAGTTTCTCCTCCAGTGGATTTGTACTCTAGCGTTCAAATGTTGGGAAATTCAGATAATGCGATGTATGAACGGTATTTTTATAAGCTTCTTAGAGCTGACGTTCTTTATAGGCACCAGAAATTCAAGGATTTGCCGCCTGTTCAGCTACCTCGCAAATTGAAATTATATGAGTTTGATCAGCTCTATACGGCTCCCACATGTGGCTTTCGTGATGCTGACGATTATTACAATAAATGCAGTTCAGTCTATTTTGTTCCTGACATTGCAGTTAAAACGAAAATCCTTTTGTCTGAGGATGATCCGATTATTTCTTCTCGTTCATTAGACGGCTGCTCCCTGCCGCGCTGTGTCCATTTGTTCAAGACAAAAAAAGGGGGGCATATGGGATATTTAGGCAATCCTTCTAAAGACAAAGGATTTTATTGGCTCGATTCTCTGCTAATAGATTGGATACTAGAAACTTAAGTGGCTCCAGTGGTTGTCCATACTCCGGATTTGATCAATTGTCTGTTTAGCGATCGGATGGATACGATCCAGCAAACGACTGTGCATGCAATGACTGGAAGGAGGAAATGGGTAATGGAAAGAACTGACCCCGTTCCTACAATTTGGATAAGGACAATCTGGATCCAGGCGGCGCCTGATTTGCCGAGCCTTGAGCCTATTACATCTATCGCAGCCTTGCCTTTTACTTTAGATTCTTGATCTAAAGGGATGAAAGACATCTCTTTTGTAGGGTCGAAAAAGGCGTATTTCATCATTTTTGTCGAAACATTTTGGAAGGCGCCAAAGATAACGACCAGCATCAAAGGAGTCTTATTAAGACTTTGGCTTAAAGGAGCGATCCATTCTGGATGCATAAACAAAGTTAAGAAAATAAGACTTGTAGAACCGATGACGATAGGTGGTAAAAGGGCAGAAAAGCGCCAGCCTAAAATCCGAATGGTCATACCTCCTAAAAAGAGGGTAGCAAATAGAGAACACATCCCCACAGATGAGCTGATTTTAGCCATAAATCCCTGATAGGAGCCTGTGTCAGGAAAAGACAGTTTGAGGTTTGCTTTCCAGGTGATTTCTGTAAGGCTGATTGTCAATCCGTAGGCAATGACCATCATAGCAATACAACGCAAATGCTTAGACCGGACAATAAATTTTAAGCTCTCTAAAAGAGAGAGTTTGGTCTTTTGGTCAAATGCCTGGTTCTTCGCCTGAGGTTGATAGAGTCTTTCGTCCTTAGATAGCACTTGCTTGGTTAAGAAGTAATGGAGAGCCATGATCATGAATCCAAAAAACAACACAAAACAAACAAGATGCTGCAGCGCCATATTAAACTGGTCGCCTACATATTTTTGCGTGAAATAAAAAACTAAAGGGCCAACTAAAATCTGCGCTAAATCACCACCAGCCACGAATAGGCTGTAGCTCCTTTTCGCCTCATTAAAATTACAAATATGGTTTACAAATCCCCAAAAGAGAAGGAAAATAACAATGCTTCCCCATAATTCGGCTGTCACGAAAAAGAGGGATTGGATCCAATTGCGGTAAATAGAGACCCAGTGGCTATTTTCAGGCCCCAAGATTTCTAAAAGTCGGTCTGCGGAAGCGTGAGGAGAGAGTGCGTCTACATTCGGATACAGAACGAAGCCAAAGAGAATCACAATGACCATGAATGTCGAGATGATTCCATAAAAAAGAACAGAGCGTCGAAATTTGTTAGCGAGTTTTGTATAAAGGAGAGTAGCCCCTAAAGCGATCGGTAAAACAAGCCACCCTTTTAAAATAGGGATCACTTCCGCGCCGCCACCTTTCGCAGTCACGACAAAGGCGTCTTTCATTGTCGTTAAGACCCCATAGGTCATTGAAATGAAAAATTTAAGAAAAATAAGGGGGATAAACTTTTTTAACTCAAACGCTTGGATGGGCCATAGACGCTCTCGCCAGCGAGCCCAAGGACTTTTTTCCTCAGATGCCATAATTCCAGATTGATATTCCTCAGTACTTATATATTAGATGTGGGTTAAATGTCACCTTAGATTTTTTTTAAATCTTTTTTTATGTATTTTTGGTATGTTTTGGACAGGCACGAAACAAGGCTTTACAAATGAGTCTAAAACTGTCATGCTAATAAAACCGAGAATGTAAAAGAGATTTCGAAATGGATACTAATCCCCCCCGGTTTTTAATTATGGTCACTGTAGCAGTATTTATTTTTATGGCCGCTGCAGCTTTGCTTGTAGCTCAGGTAAGATCTTCAAAATCTGACAAAATAGAGCAGCTAGTCGAGGTAGCAGAATGATTCAAAAATATGGTCTTTACATTATCTGGGTGATGTCTTGCCTTGGCACGTTAGGGGGGCTTTATTTAGGCCAACCTTCTACCTTAGACTGGTGCCAGCGCGTTTGCTTGTTTCCTTTGGTATTTATAGCGGGAATCGCAGCTTGGCGTGGTTTTTTGGCGATCGCCACCTATCTTATTCCCCAGGCTCTCTTTGGATTTGCCTGTGCCAGCTATCAAGTTTTATTATTCAAAATGCCCGAAACGTTCTCTTCTATCTATTCAGAGCCAATTCGACATCCAACTGTAAATTTTATTTTTGCCGGGATGTTTTTCTCTATTTTGGTTCTTTCTGTGTATTTGTCGAAAAAACAAACAATTGTTTATTAGAGGGTGTTTTTAATTAAAAATGCTTGATAGTAAGAGCCCTTTTAGGGGCGCACCATATTCTACCGAAACAACCTGAAGAACGGGATCAGGTTGTTTTGGTTATAACTCTAAGAAGGTGTATTAGTAGCTGTATAAATTGGGTTATTTTGCAATGAAGCGCTATCGACTGCAAGACCCATGGCGTGTAGCCCGTTATCGACAAATAAAATTTGTCCTGTAATGGCAGAAGCTCCAGGAGAGAGTAAAAAAGCTGCTGCTGCGGCCACTTCTTCTGGATACAGATCTTTCGTGAGGGGGGCATTTGCTTTGGCATAGGAGATCATATCATCAATCATTCCAATAGCTTTGGCCGCCCTGCTTCGGTGAGCCCCTGCAGAAATGGCATTGACCCGGATGCCCCACTTTCTACCAGCTTCCCAGGCTAAAGTTCTCGTGTCACTTTCAAGGGCGGCTTTAGCTGAGCTCATTCCTCCGCCATAACCTGGACAGACCCTCTCTGATGCGATATAGGTGAGATTGAGTGCAGCACCATTGGGTTTCATGATAGGGCCAAAATGGGCCAGAAGGCTGATGAATGAATAGGCCGAGGAGCTCATGGCCGCCAAATAACCTTTGCGAGAGGTGTTTAAAAGATTTTTGGTCACTTCAGGGGCATTAGCTAAGCTATGCACAAGAATATCGATCGATCCATAATCTTGTTTTACCTGGGCGACAACATCGGCAATAGCATAGTTCGATAATTCAGCATAGCGCTTATTAGTCTTTACTTCTTCAGGCACGTCTTCCATGGTGTCATACACAGCATCCATTGGGTAAAGTTTTAAAAATTCGAACATCTCGCCATTTTCCATTTTGCGAGATTCATCGAATTTACCATTAGTCCAGGAAGTTTTAAAAATTTTTACAATAGGAGCCCATGTGCCAATAATAATTTCAGCTCCAGCTTCCGCTAATGCCTTCGCAATAGCCCATCCAAAGCCTTGATCATCGCCAATTCCTGCAATAAATGCTTTTTTTCCTCGTAAATCTAACATGGTTTACCCTCTATTTTTGGACATATTTTAGCAAATTGATGGCTTTTGGCCTAGAATATAGTTCGCGCAAGTTACTTTTTTAAAGGTTTTGCTTTTTTAAGCATTTTGCGGCGCCATCCTTCTGCGGTAAGGACCCGTTCGTGAACGATTTCTTCGAAACTTTTACGCTCATCTGGTGGAGAAGTTTTTTCTTTTTTCTTGAAAAATGCGATCATATTTTTTGTCCTTCAAAGTCTTTTATAGGCAGAGAGCCTATCCCTGGGCCTGTGTATACTGTAAAAATAAATGTTCTTCAAGTCTGTTTTTAGGTATCTTTGTCTGTATCATGAAGTACTGCAATACACAGCTATTTCGAAAAGATCTTGAGGCTGCAGCCCCCCATACTTTAAACCAGGTATATTTAATTGCAGTGCCAGATGATTTTGAAAGAAAACGGTGGCTCGATGCAGTGGCCTCCTTAGTTTTATCTCCTGACCAACCTCTTGTTCGCCGGAGTGCAGCCGAAGCTTCTTTATCGGAACTATTCACTGAGATTGATAGCTTTTCTTTATTCACTTCTAAGCCTGTAACATTGATTGATGAAGTGGAAAAACTATCTAAAAAGCAGGCTCAAGGGTTTATCGATCTGCTGCAAACGGATTTGAGAGGGTATTTGCTTTTGGGGGCTCGCTCTAAGAGCGCTCTATATAGTGCAGTGGAAAAACGAGGTGTCATTTTAGATCTTTGCGATGAAAAGCCTTGGGAAAAAGAGAAGCGGTTAACTGATCAGATTTTAGATAAAGTACGCCAGGCAGGCAAAAAGCTCAGCTCTGAGGCGTTCCAGGTGTTATCTCAGAGGATGGATAAAGATGCCGCTTTATTAGAACAAGAAATCAACAAACTGCTTTGTTTTACTGCAGAGCGCAATGTGATTGAATCTTCCGATGTACTTCAAGTTTCCGTGCTGAGCCGCTCTCAGACGCTCTGGCAGATGGCAGAAGAGATGGTTTGGGAAGGCAAATTTTTTAGCTCTATCGATGAGGAGTCTTTTTATGGGTTATTGCCAGCTTTGCGCTATCAGCTCCAGACTGGGTTAAAAATTGTTTGTTTTGTCGAATCTGGAACTAACAGCTCTGAGATGAGTAAAAGACTTCCTAAAGTCTGGCCAAAAGTATTAGAAAAGCGTATTTCTCAAGCGGTTCGGTTGAGATTAGCCTATTTTCAAAAGGGACTAGAGCTGTTATTTCGCATTGAATTACTTTCCCGCTCTGGTTCAATGGATCCGGGCGCGCTCTTTGATTGGTTTCGGGTTTCTTTGATAAGGCTGGGAAGGGGATAATGGGTCGTCTGATTCTTTTGCCTAATTTATTGGATGATGAGGCAGACGTTGCTTTGCATTTGCCAGCTGCCACCGCTTACCTAGTCTCTTCTTTGCAGGGATTGATTGCAGAAAGTGAAAAAGCGGCTCGCCGTTTTTTGCGCCGTTTTTTGACGCACGAGCAGATGGTTGCTCTGCCGCTTCAAACCTTGAACGAACATTCCCTCGCTTCACAGTTGGATCTTTTGCTAAAGCCGATGATAGATGGGGAAACGTGGGGGATTATTTCTGATGCCGGCCTTCCTTGTATTGCCGATCCTGGGGCTGATCTTGTGGCTAAAGCACATCAAAAAGGGATTGAGCTCCAAGCTGTTTCTGGACCCTCTTCGATCATGATGGCTTTGCAGCTTTCAGGGTTTACGGGACAGAGATTTATGTTTCATGGATATTTGCCAAGGGAGATTCCTCTTTTAGAGCAGGCGATTCTTGAAGTAGAAAAAACATCTCAAGCGAAAGGAGCTTCCCAGATTTGGATTGAAGCTCCTTATCGCTCTGCAAAAATGTTAGAGAAACTTACAGCGATTTTGCATCCTTCCACAATGCTTTGCGTCGCAGTTTCTCTCACATCGCCTCGCCAGAGGTGTGTCTCTTTGCCTATTGCTGAATGGAGAAAACGTGGCTTTGCAATGGAAAAGGAGCCGGCAGTATTTGTATTATTTAAAAAATAAGTTTTGACTTTTTGCACATGAGCAGGCAATAAGCGGGTTTTAGAGGAAATAACAATTTTTAAGAGGGTTATGATAGAGAACGGTAATAAGGTGTTATTAGAATATTCAGTATTTTTGATTGACGGCACGCAAATAGACTCCAATGTAGGAGAAGAGCCACTTGCACTGACCGTAGGGTCTCATCAAGTGTTTCCAGCTCTAGAAGAGGCATTGATTGGTCTGCAGCCTGGAGATCAAAAAGAAATCCATTTACAGCCTGAGCAGGCTTATGGTCCTGTGGTTAAAGAGGCGTTTAGAGAAGTGAATGTAGAAATGGTTCCCGATTCACTTCGCTATGTCGGGGCTGTTTTAGCAGTTCAAGATCCAGCTGGAGGGATTTTTCCTATCCGCGTGCATACGATTAACGATGATAAAGCTGTTTTAGACTTTAATCATCCATTGGCCGGTCAAGAGCTTCGCTTCGATATGAAAGTCATTGAAGTGCAAAACTAGTCTAAATTTTTCTCACCAAAACAGTAAGATCATCCCGTGCGCCTGCTGCAAAAGCTGCGCGCACAATATTTGCAGCAAGCTCGTCTTTTTGAGAAGTCGAATGTGCTTAGGAAGATCCTCGCTTTTTTATAGTCATTTAAATTTAGATTTGCAGACATGGCTAGGAGGCGCACAAATTTTATTTCCTGGAGCGAGAGACCATTGCCGAAGGCAAGGCTCGAGCGAAGGAAGGAAAATTTGGGCTAAGCCGACGCAGCAAGATCTGCAAATCTAAATTTAAACGACTATAATGTTCATATTCTTATACCTTATGCCGGTTATGATATAGCATTCGATACACTAGATTATGGAGTTTCGCTGACCCCCTCTATAGTTTTTAGATCAGTTCTACGGCAACGGTATCATAAAAAAGCATCCCCTTGTCTGTAAGTTGCCAAGTGGAGGCTGTTTGCTGAAGAAAGCCCCCTTGTTGGAGGCGCTCGAGAGTGTGTAGAGTGTCTTTGGGAAGATCCCAGTTTTCTATGTTTACGCCGGTTTTTAGGCGTAGTTGAATGGCTAGAAGTTCTTTGAGATTTGCGGGATAGGGGAGAGTTTCTTCAAAATCAACAGGAAGGATCCCTTGCTCCAAGGATTTGACATATCTTTGGAGATTTGCTGTGTTTTTAAAGCGAGATTTCCCCCAAAAGCTATAGGCGGAGGGGCCGAATCCTAAAAAAGGCCTCCCTGTCCAGTAGCCGCTATTATGGATAGAAGGCCTTCCAAACGCAGAAATCTCGTAGCGAGCAAGTCCCATTCCTTCCAAAGTATTGATCGCATGTTGTAAAAGACGTAAGCTTGTATCCGAAGAGGGGATTTGAGGTTTTAACATTTCTCTTCTTTTGTAAAAAACCGTATGTGGCTCAATGGTCAAATTGTAGAGAGAGACGTGTGTAATGGGAAGCTTTTTTATTTGCTCTAATGTGTAGAGAAAGCTCGCTTCTGTTTGGCCTGGCAGGTCGTACATCAGATCGATAGAAATGTTTGTAAAGCCTGCTTCTGCAGCCGCAAAAATAGCTTCGAGAGCCCTTTTTGCGCTGTGGCTCCTTTCCAAGGTTTGTAAAGAGCGGTCGTCGAGAGACTGAACTCCCAGACTGAGTCGGTTAATGCCGATTTGCCGGTACTCTGAAAAAAGCTCTTTCGTAGCCTCTTCAGGGTTCGCTTCAATGGTCACTTCAGGATTTGATTCAAAAGAAATGCGTTCCAATACGCGGGCAATTGGCTTTGGACCAAATAGAGTAGGGGTGCCGCCTCCAAAGTAGATAGAGGTAATCGGTTTGTTTCGGATTAGCTCTTTTCTCAAACCCCATTCCAGCTCTAAACCTTTTTCTAGCAGACGATGGAAATCTGGTTTATTGGGTACTACATAAAAATGACAGTAAGGACATTTTTTTGTGCAAAAGGGAATGTGGAAATACAGGCTAATAGGGAAATTAGCCTGGTTTTGAAGTTCAGAAGAGGGAGGTTTTACCAATTGTCTGCGTCCGGATCTTCTAAAATACCTCTTTTCCATCGATTGCGGTCAGAAAAAGGATCTTCATCATCTTCTTCCAATAAGGTGGCCTCTTCTTCACTGCCCCCACCTGTGCCGCCCTCTGTCTCTTCCTCTGAGATCGTTTCCATGTCATAAGCTTCGGTCTCCATGTCGAGTCCAGCATCTGTCATCTGATCTCCTACATCCATATCTGGCAATGTGTGGGGTTCAGCATAGGCTTGGCGCGCTGACGAGCGTTTGGGGGTTACATATTCTTCTAGCTCTCCGCTTTCTTTTAAATACCGCAAACGATCTTTCTCTTCGCCGATCTTTCCTTGAATCGAGCGAATCTCTTCTTTATGTTTCTCTACATCTTTTTTAGGAACAAGACCTAGGTTCATCCATTGTTCCAAATCTTCCAGCTCTGTCTCGAGCTTTTTTAATCTTTCGCTTTTCATGTTCATTGAGTAGTCCCTTCTACTTGGAGTCCTTCTGTCTTCCTACCATCAGAGGCATATCTGTAAGTTTGAATTGTACAGGCAGTCCCTGATTAAAATGGAATGTAAAATATTTTTTTATTTTTTTCGAGCCTTGAAACTTTTTACCGATTGTATTGGGTATAGGTTCTAGTAAAAAAAACAGCGGCCGAGGCAACCTTTTTAGCTGATTTTCTATTTTTAGTAAAGGGTTCGTATGAAAAAAAATAGCGGTGTGGTATCTGAAAAATTATGGACACCCCATTTCCTGATTATGCTCAAATGGCAAATCTCCCCTTGATGGAGGAGCTCTACAAGAAATATCTTGAAGACCCATCTCAGGTAGAACCATCGTGGCGATTTTTTTTTCAAGGGATTGATTTTTCGGGACTTCTCGTTAAGTCTCCTTCAGTGCTCCGCATTTTTTTATTGATCCAATCGTATCGTCGGTTTGGTCATTTGGCGGCTCATATCAACCCTTTACAAGAGGCTCCAGCTTTTCCTGTCGAATTAGGTCTACAGAATTTAGGTTTTTCTGAGGCTGAGCTAAGAGCTCCATTCCCTACTTTAGGGCTTTGTGGAAAGGAGGAGGCTCCTCTTCAAGAAATTATTGATGAACTCAAACGGATTTATACGTCGGCTATAGGGTTTGAGTATATGGATCTCGGCCATATTGAGATAGAAAAATGGCTTTCAAACCGTTTGGAAGGTGGCCCCAGGTCTGCAACGCCGCAGCCAGATAAGCTATCTATATGGGAGAGTTTATCTAAAGCAGAGTGGTTTGAACAATTTTTGCATCGGAAATATGTGGGTCAAACTCGGTTTTCTCTCGAAGGGGGAGAGACGATGATTCCTGTATTGCTTGAGATGATAAAAGTGGCCGGAGAAAGGGGCGTAGAAGAAATTATCATCGGAATGGCTCATAGAGGACGCTTAAATGTATTAGCTCAAGTTGTCGAAAAACCCTATTTTTCTCTTTTAGGGGAGTTTGAAAATGATCTTATTTTATCTGGGAAGGGTCAAGATGATGTGAAATATCACATGGGGTTTTCTAAAGAGCGCGTTCTCTCTTCTGGAAAAAAAGTCACTATCTCGATGGCTCCCAATCCTTCCCATTTGGAATCAGTTGATCCTGTGGTATTGGGCCAGGTGCGCGCGTTGCAAGTATTCAATGCAGACGATCGAAGACAAAAGATCATGGCTTTGCTGATCCATGGCGATGCTGCTTTGGCAGGGCAAGGCGTGATTTATGAAACTTTGCAACTGATGAATTTACCCTCGTATTCTATTGGAGGCACAATCCATCTCGTTGTAAATAATCAAATTGGCTACACCACAACTTCCAATGAGGGGCGCTCGACCCGTTATTGTACAGATATTGCAAAGGCCTTTGGCTGTCCTGTATTTCATGTAAATGGTGAAGATCCGGAAAGTTGCGTGTTTGCAGCTCAGCTGGCAGTTGAAATTCGTCAACAATTTCAGTGCGATGTATTTATTGATCTCCTGTGCTACCGAAAATATGGTCATAATGAGGGAGATGAACCCTCTTATACACAGCCTTTAGAATACCAAACGATCCGGGCTAAAACTTCTATTCCCTCTTTATATACTGAAAAATTATTGAATGAAGGTTCTCTACAAGCTTCTTCGATCGAAGCTCTAGAGACGCAGTTCAAACAAACGCTCTCTCAAGCTCTTGAAACACTTCAGTCAGCTACACTTAAGCAAGAAGTTGTTTCAACAACTCTTTTGGAGCCGTTCGCGAGTGCAGTAGATGGGAGAGTTTTAGAGCAGGTCTCTGCAAGGTATTCTCAGATTCCAGAGACCTTTCATGTTCATTCGAAATTAAAAAAGTGGCTCCAAGACCGTTTTGTGGGGCCAACGCTTGATTGGGCAAGCGCTGAATGTTTGGCGTTTGGTTCTTTACTACTAGAGTCTATCTCGATTCGTCTTGCTGGACAAGATGCCAAAAGAGGAACGTTTAGCCAAAGGCATCTTATTTTGGTCGATGAGAAGAGTGGAGAGTCCTATTCTCCTTTGCAAGGACTTGGCATGGCTCGCTTGGATGTGGTCAATACGCCTTTGACTGAATATGCAGGGATGGCTTTTGAGTATGGGTATAGTTGGTCTTCTCCTCAAACTCTTGTTATTTGGGAAGCTCAATATGGCGATTTTAACAATGGCGCTCAAATCATCATCGACCAGTATCTTGTCAGCGCAGAGCACAAATGGGGTACATCCTCTTCTTTAACGCTCCTCTTGCCTCATGCCTACGAGGGAGCGGGTCCTGAGCACTCTTCCGCTCGCCTTGAGCGTTTTTTGCAGCTGTCAGCAGAGGAAAACATTCAAGTTGTCAATGCCTCTACGCCTGCTCAATATTTTCATGTGCTTCGCAGACAAGCTAAAAGAACCACTAAAAGGCCTCTTATTCTCTTTACTCCGAAAAGTTTACTGCGCTCTCCTGCCAATGTAAGTCCTCTCAATGAGTTTACCTCTGGCTGCTTTCAAGAGATATTAGATGACCCTACACCACAAATCTCTTGTACAAAGCTTCTCTTTTGTTCAGGAAAAATATTTTACGAGCTATATGCTGAAAAAATGAAAAGACAGCTGACAGATGTATCGATCCTCCGAATCGAGCAGCTTTATCCTTTTCACCATGAACAATTCAACAAGCTCCTTATGAATTACAAATACGTTCAACACCTGGCATGGGTACAAGAAGAGCCTGAAAATGCAGGAGCTTGGAATTTTATTAGGCCTTGCATTGAGCAGCATCTTCCTAAAGGTGCTTGCCTCGAGTACGTTGGACGGCCTGCGAATCCTACCACAGCGACAGGATCGCATAAAAAACACAAGCAAGAACAACAAGCTTTGATTGAACAGGCTCTTGGGGCTCCGCCCCAAACCCCACTAAAGGACTCCGTCCTTTAGAATCCTGTGAAATTAGATAAGAGAGTTGATATGGGTATGGTAGAGATAAAAGTTCCTTCGATGGGTGAATCAGTTGTGCAAGCGACGATTGGTACGATTATAAAACCTTCTGGATCTGTAGTGAAAGTGGATGAAGAAATTTTAGAGTTGGAAACAGAGAAGGTCAATCAAGTCTTATATGCTTCCGCAGCGGGGTTAATGACGCTGATGGTTAAATCCGGTGATACGGTCAACGTGGGGCAGGTCATTGGAAAGATCGATGCAGCAAAGGCGGAAACAACCATTTCTAAAGAAGAGAAGGATTCTAAAGGACGTAGTCCTTTAGCGGGGGGTGGGGCGGAGCCCCAAAAAACTGCGCCTGTCGAAAAACCTTCTCAGCCCTTGCCTAAGGCTCGCATTTCGATAGAAGAAAGCTTACAAAAACCTTCAAATGTGCCAGAGCCTGCTCCCTCTTTGCCCGTTAAAAAGCAAGAGGGGCAAAAGCGTAAAAAAATGACAAAGCTTCGCCAAACGATTGCTCAAAGATTGGTTGAAGTGAAAAACCAAACAGCCATGTTAACGACATTTAATGAAGTGGACATGAGCGCTGTCATGCAAGTCAGGGAAAAGGAGCAGGAAGGATTTCAGAAAAAATATGGCGTGAAACTTGGGTTTATGTCTTTTTTTGTTAAAGCTTGCGTCGCAGCTTTGCAGCAATATCCAGAGATCAATGCTCGGATTGAAGGGGATGAGATTGTCTATTTTCCCCATTTTGATATTGGGGTCGCTGTAGGAACAGAAAAAGGTCTCATGGTTCCAGTCGTTCGCAAAGCTGAAGAGCTCAGTTATGCAGAGATTGAAAAGCAGCTTAAGCAATTTGCAGAAAAGGCAAGGAGCGGTACGATTTCTGTAGACGATTTACAAGGAGGGACGTTTACGATTACCAACGGAGGCGTCTATGGTTCTTTACTTTCCACCCCTATTTTAAATCCTCCTCAAAGCGGCATTTTAGGAATGCACAATATTGTAAAACGCCCTGTAGTTGTTAAAGATGAGATTGTGATCCGTCCAATGATGTATTTAGCTTTAAGCTACGATCATCGAATTGTTGATGGCAAAGAGGCGATTGGCTTTTTGGTTCATGTAAAAAATGCTTTGGAAGAGCCGGCGCGGCTCTTATTGGATTTATAAATGTACGATGTGGTTGTCATTGGCGCAGGTCCGGGTGGATACGTAGCTGCTATTCGCTCAGCTCAACTTGGGTTAAAAGTTGCCTGTATAGAAAAGAGATCTACTTTGGGAGGCACTTGTCTCAATGTAGGCTGCATTCCTTCCAAGACTCTTTTGCATTCATCGCAGTGGTATTGGCAACTCGAAAAAGAAGGCGCTCATCAAGGGGTTTGTTTTTCTTCTCTCTCTTATGATTGGAAAGTGATGCAAGAGCGTAAAGAGACAGTTGTTACGCAGCTAACAAAGGGGATCGAAGGACTATTTAAAAAAAACAAGATTGATCGTTACACGGGACACGCATCCTTTAAAGATCCTCATACAATCACTGTAGGCTCTGAAACTCTTCAAGCAAAATCGGTGATCTTGGCCACAGGATCAGAGCCAATCGCCCTTCCGTTTCTTCCCTTTGATGAACAAAGGATCCTCTCTTCAACAGGAGCTTTAGCTCTCTCTTCCGTCCCTAAGAAACTGCTGATCGTTGGAGCGGGGATTATTGGCGTGGAACTAGGTTCTGTCTATCGTAGATTAGGGTCTGAGGTGACATTTATTGAGTTTTTGGATCGTATTTGCCCAGGTTTTGATGGGGATTTATCCAAACAGCTTTTACATAGCCTGACAGCCCAAGGGATGAATTTTCTCCTTTCCCATAAAGTGGTTTCGGCTCAAGGAACAACTTTAACTGTCCAAGGAGCAGACAAAGAAGTTCAGATGACAGCAGATGCTGTCTTAGTAGCAGTCGGCAGGCGCCCTTTTTCAGAAGGGTTAGGGTTAGAAAAAGCGGGCGTTCAGAAAACGGAAAAAGGGTTTATTCCGATTGATGCATCGTTTCGAACTTCGCAGCCTCATATTTTTGCAATAGGAGATCTTGTTGATGGTCCTATGCTGGCTCACAAGGCCTCTGAAGAAGGAAGCGCTGTAGCAGAGCTGATTGCAGGCCACCAGACTTCTGTCGACTATCTAGCGATTCCTAATGTTGCTTATACGTTTCCTGAAGTCGCCTCCGTAGGTTTAACAGAGCAAGAAGTGAAAACAAGAAAGATCGCCTATAAAGTAGGGAAGTTTCCTTTTAAAGCAAACTCGAGAGCTAGGTGCTCTGGTGAAGAAGAGGGGTTTGTGAAAATTCTGGCAGATGCTTCAAGCCATCGACTGCTTGGCGTGCACATCATTAGTGCTCACGCTTCTGAAATCATCTCGGAAGCGACTCTTGCTATGCGAATGAAAGTAACGGCGGATGATCTTGCCAAGACATGCAATGCTCACCCGACCCTCTCAGAGGCGATTAAAGAAGCTGCTTCAGCAATTGTCGCAGCTCCTATTCACATTTAAGGTCTTAATAACCGTGGGAGCTTCCGCAATGGCAGGAAGATTTCACGTTAGGGTTGGAAATTTTAAACCCTGCACCTTTTAGCCCATCTTCATAATCAATAACAGAACCCAAAAGACGGTCGAGAGATTTCCGGCTTACGTGAATTTGAATTCCCTCAGAGGTGAACACGACATCGGTTTCCGTCGGTTTTTCTGAGAAGTCTAAAGAGTATTCCAATCCTCGACAGCCGCCTGATTCTTCTTCAAATCTAAGAGCCCATCCTGATTTTCCTTCACCCTCTAAAATCTCGTTGAATTTTTTTGCAGCCTTTTTAGTCAGGGTAATGGTGTCGAGGGCTACCTCTTCGGCAAGAATTTGATTGAGTTTTTCTAGAAGAGTCTCAACGGCCGCGTCATTCATCCCATGGTTGTACATGCCCTCTTGCAGAGTTTCCTCTGTAGAAGCTGAGCAGCCAATACAATGAAGACCGAAGTTGGTCATTGTTTGTGCTAACTTTTGGCTTTTTTGAGGAAAATTTTGAAAAATATCCTCGATTGTCATGTCTTTAGTGATGAATTGCTGCATGGTTCCTCTAAAATTTAACTTTTACGTTTCCGGATTTGATTTTACATTGACAGGCCAGTCTCTCTTTATCTAGTTCGCCTAGAAAATCAGACTCTGCCTCGCTGAAAGAGGATAAATTGGCCATTCCTTCCGTGACTTCAATCACGCAAGTGCCACACACCCCTTCAGTACACGCAAAAGGGACTCCCGCTTGTTCGCAGGCTTCGGTGATGGAAGACCCATCAGGAAGTTCAAATTCTTCGTTGGTGTCTTCAAAAATTAACTTTGCCATAGAATGTAAATTCTCCTATGGGTAGAGTTTAGCGGGAAAGAACAAAAAATGCAAAACGCTTTTTACTCTTTTTTTACTCTTCAAGTTGATTGAAGACTTCAATCGCCCCGTCTTCCCGAAGAATTTCCTCAGCCGTATCTTTTAATGTTGGAATTCCCTCAGGAAATCCCACCCTTTTTAACAAAAGATCTAGTTGAAAAAGCTCTGTTTCTAAAAAGTCTACACGGCTTTCCAATAAAGCAACGTATTTATTATCAGCGGAGTTCATTTAAACCTCCTTATTATTAGAGATGTTTACTAGCTATTATTATGATCCCATTTTACTTTGTTTCTGCTTTATTGATCTACTGAAATGATTCTTTTAAAGAATGGAGGAAAGTTTTACAAGAACATCGCGCAAAACTTCGAGAGGTTTTTGATCAGCCTTAAAGAAAGAGATGAGCTTTTCCGGGTAATGCTTTAAAATTTTTACTGTTTCTTGTTGATAGATTTGCATGCGCGTTTTTAGAACGCTTGGATCCATATCATCTGTCCGTTTTTCAATAAGAGCTCTTCGCTGAATCCTTTTGATCAGCTCTTCCGTGTTCTCAATTGTTAACACAATAATTTGTTCGATGATGATGTGGTCAAGTAAAAGATCCGCTTGTCGTATGGTTCTGGGAATCCCGTCTAATAATAAAAGTTGAGAGCTAGGAAAATAGCGGTTGGTGGCAATGAGGCCATCAACAAAATGGCGCCAAATATCGATGGTGATCTCGTCGGGCAAAAGCAGCCCTTTTCCTGCATATTTATGGTAGAGCTGTCCTGCTGGAGACTCTGGGGACAGGCCTCGAAAAATATCTCCCGAAGAGAGGTGGAAATGATTGCCAGCAGAACTGAGAAATTTCCCCAAAGTCCCTTTTCCTGACCCTGGGGGGCCAAAAATGAGGATGGATCGGAAGGGGGAAGAAGGGGGTAAAATAGAGTTTTCCATATGCCTTCAGATATATATAGAAATCTTTAATTTGACAAGCTATGTGTCTATGTTTGAAAGCACTACGCTTGATGTTAATTAATATAAAAAAGCGGTTTTTTTACTGGTTTAATTTAAGTGACTTTTATGATATAATATAAGCGAATAAAAATGTAATAAGGTTGATAATATGTCGGCGCAGATTAATTCTTTGGATCAAGCATCCAAAAGTATACAGAATTTTCTACAGGAATGTCGAGCGGGCTGTATTATAGACGTTTCTTCGATCATTCGTAATTCTGAGGCTTTGAGGGAGACTTTAAGCAATGGCGGCAGTTTACTCCATTACGCTGGAACATTCAGCAGACCTTTCACTGTTTTTGCTGCAGGCTCAGCCGCATTGATGGCGGTTCAAGCTTCTCTTTTAGTGGCAAGGGAGGTGTTGGCTAAAGATAAAGACATGCATACTTTTGCCCTCCGTACTTTTTTAATTCTTCCTGAGTTTGTCAATTATTTCTTGTTAGGCGCCTCACTTACGACCCTTAAAGTAGCTACTTTGGCGGGTTCTACGTTTGTGGCGCAAGCAGCCTCTGTGTTACTGACACAATCAGCTCTTATGATGGGCGTATGTTATTTGGGGCTTGCGGCTCATGGGATCCATGAGACTGAACTGTTGAGTAGCGAGCTCGGAGATGATGAGAATGCTAAAGAGGTCGTTAAAGACCTGGCGCTGCGCTTGCAGCAGCAAAAAGAGATTACTGAAGACCAACAGAAAACGGTATTGAATATACATTGGAGAGAAGGAATTACTGAAAGTGAAAACGAAGCGCTATTCGCCCTATTATGTGAAAAAGGAATTACTGAAAGTGAAAACGAAGCGCTCGTTGCGTTGTTAGGTCGAGATGAAATTACTGAAGAAGAAAAGAATGTACTGATCACCCTCTTACAAAGAGAAGAGCAACTGGCAGATGAAAAAAATGCACTCATTGCACGCCTGGAAAGACAAACAAATCCAGAGTGCGTAAAAAAACTTCTAGAACTGAATTTAAATGGTAATTTTGCACAATTTGAACTTGAACTTTTGACTGAGAAATTTGAAGAGCCGAATGACAAGAAAAAAAATAATCAGACAAATGCGAAGCGCTTAAAAAAACTTCTAGAGCCGGATCTAAATGGCAAGTCTGCACAACTTGAACTTGAGTTTTTAGCCCAGGAGATCAGAGAGGCTAACTACAAGGCGAAAATCAACCAGAGAATTTTATTGATCTTGGGTTTGATTACACTTCTTAGCACAATTGTTGCAAATGTATCTACAGGCGGAGTTGCAAGTCTTTGTTATATCGGCGGGGCTACATTGTGGCTCAGCCAGGATTCTTCTGTCCTTTCTAAACAGCTAGGAGATTGGTTTTGGCAGCAAAATCAAGGAACATCTGGCCTGACAGGCAAGGAATTTTGGGCAATCACAGCGGCGGGCGCTATGACATCTCCTCTTTGGGTGATTCCTGCGCTGCTTTATTTCGAGTGCACTCAAAGCTCTGATGAGTAAAATAAGATTCTTTGTTATAAGAATCTTAGTAAATGCAAGACCCAAAACTTCTCGATTTTTTAGATTACATCCGTTCGGAAAAAGGGCTGTCTCCCCATACAATTGAAGCGTATGGGCGGGATTTAGCCCTTTTTGCTACTTTTGTTGGACCTTCCCCCCTCTGGAAAGAGATCACCTCTGATAAAATCGTCGATTTTCTAAGTTCTCTCTATGCGCGCTCCTACGCCTCGAGTACGATTTGTCGCATCCTTGTTTCTCTGAAAGTGTTTTTTCGTTTTTTAAAGAAGGAAGGGGAGGTGTCCGTAGATTTAGGAAGCTATCTGGACACTCCAAAAATTTGGCAATTAGTCCCCGAGGTGCTGAGTATCGAGGAGGTGGATCTTTTGCTGGCAACTCCCTGTCTTGAAGACCCTATGGGCATAAGAGATCAGGCAATGCTGGAGCTACTTTATGCAACAGGCATGAGGGTATCTGAGCTCTGCCAATTAAGGATCTTGGATTTGCACGATACGTTTGTGAAAGTTCAAGGGAAGGGAAAAAAAGAGCGAGTGATTCCTGTGGGGAAAAAGGCCATTCTTGCGGTGGATCGTTATTTATCTCTCATTCGCACAGAGCAAGAATCAGAAACGGCGCCTTTATTTATTTCTCGAAAAGGCAAAGCGATTTCTCGAGTAACTGTTTGGGCGCGAATTAAATTTTATGCCAAATTAGCTGGAATTCCAAAAGAAGTATCTCCTCATACTCTTCGTCACTCATTTGCTACACATTTACTGGAAAGGGGGGCTGATCTTCGTTTGATCCAAGATATGCTCGGCCATGAAGATATTAGCACGACCGACCGCTATACGCACGTAAGTGGGCAACGCCTTCAAACATCCTTTACTACTTTCCACCCCAGGCCTTGATAAGATCCGCTCTCTTCGCTATGCTATTTAGGTCATGGAACAGGAAGAAGAAAAAATTTTACATGCTGCCGATCTTTTGAAAAGGGGGGAACTAGTAGCTTTTCCAACCGAAACCGTTTATGGTTTGGGTGCTCCTGTTTTCTCCGAACCCTCGGTAAAAAAAATTTTCCTTGTCAAGGGGAGGCCATCGAACAACCCCTTAATTGCTCATGTGAGTTCTATCAGCCAGGTAGATTGTTTAGCTCTCGATCTTCCAAAGACTTTTTTTCTATTGGCCAAAGCGTTTTGGCCTGGTCCTCTCACGATGGTCTTAAAAAAGCGCCCTGAGGTGCCTTCTTTAGTCTCTGCAGGCCACCCTACAATTGCTGTACGGATGCCATTTCACCCCCTAGCGCTTCGCCTTATTGAAGCAGTCGGTCAGCCGCTAGTAGCCCCTTCTGCCAATTTATCAGGTAGGCCAAGCCCTACTCAGGCAAGTCATGTGAGAGAAGATTTAGGTGACAAGGTCGCTTTGGTTTTAGATGGAGGGGAGTGTGCAATTGGGATAGAGTCGACCGTCATTTATCTCGCTGGCACATCCCCGGTTCTACTACGCCCTGGTTCAATTCGGAAAGAAGAATTAGAATCGGTTTTACAAACAGAGGTACTGCTTACAGATCATAAAGGACCTGTCTATTCTCCCGGAATGCTTCATCGACACTATTCTCCTAAAGCGCAGGTCCGGTTATTTTTAAATCCTAAAGAGCTTCCGCCTACCCATCCCTATCTTCTTTCTTCAGAAGAAAAGCCGCACTCTATTGTATTTAACCGTCGAAATTTTTATGCTCTTTTAAGAGAGGCTGATCAGCAGGGGATTGAGGAAGTTGCCATTTACTGCGACCCTCTTATGCAACAAGATCTTGGGCTCATGAATCGAGTCTTTCGATGCGCAGGTTTTTTATCATGACAGAAATAATCTCGACTTTATCCAATTTTTGCCGAGCAGATCCGAGAAAGGCGTTCGATGATTTTATGATTTTTTTGCGAGTTAATAGCTCTGAAAACTCTATTAACGAGCAAAAAAATCATAAAAGCGCGAATGCTCTTTTCGGAGATGCCGGCATAAAATTGGATAAAGTCGAGATAATAGAACCGTCAGAAATCATTACTGGAGAAGATCGCGTCCATGCAAAGTCTAAAAAGGCTAATCCATGGGTTCGGGGCTTAGCCCGCTTTGTCGATTATTCGCTGTTTTGTCTTGTCCTTTGTTTGTTCAAAAAGTTTTTTCATTATGAGAAAGGGGCTGTAGGGTTTTTAGAAAATTTGATCCCGCTTGAGTTTTTATGTTGGATACCTTTTGAGACGCTTTTTTTAGTGTTGTGGGGGAAAACGCCAGGGAAATGGTTTTTGCGCACCGATTTACAATTTGGCAGAAAAAAACGGGCCGATTTGATGACTGCTTTGAAAAGAAGCTTTTCTGTCTGGTGGCGCGGCCTTGGGCTCGGAATTCCTTTTCTTAATGGACTTTGTATGCTGACGGCCTACTATCGGCTAACAACTATGCAAACCACAAGCTGGGATCGGGAAGGCCATATTTATGTTTCTCATCGCCCTATTCCAAGATGGCGTTTAATCGTAGCTACTCTCCTTGGCTTTGGTGGTTTGTTTCTTTATCGGTCTTGTTAATCTTTCAAAAAATGCCTCAAAATGTATAATTTTTATTTTTGGGGTGGATGAATGTCTTTATTCGAAAAATATAAACAGTATGTTTTGTTTGGCTTTTGTTTGGCTTTAGGTGTTTTTGTTTGGTTTATTCCAGGACCTGAGGGAGTTAATCCTAAAGCTTGGCATTTATTTGCCATTTTTGTAGCAACAATTACGGCGATTGTTCTAAAACCTTTTCCTATGGGAGTCGTTTCCCTTTTTTCCCTTACAGCAGTGACAGCAACAAAAACCTTAACGTTCGAAGAGGCCTTTAGTGGATTTAGCAATGACGTTGTTTGGTTGATTGTGTTTGCTTTTTTCATTGCCAGAGGATTTATTTCGACGGGACTTGGAAATCGCGTAGCCTATAAAGTGATGAGTCTTTTTGGGAAAAATAGTTTAGGTCTAGGCTATGGGCTCGTGGCTACGGATCTAATTTTAGCTCCCATGATTCCTAGTATGACGGCTAGAGCGGGGGGTGTCGTCTATCCCATTTTAAAATCACTTGCAGAGATTTTTACAGGCAGATCTCACGATCCGAAGATGGGAGCTTTTTTAACGCTTGCGGCTTTTCAGGGCACGGCGATTACTTCAGCGATGTTTTTAACTTCGATGGCCGGGAATCCTTTGATTGCCAGATTAGCAAGAGATAATGGGATTGAAATCACTTGGGCCAGCTGGGCGATTGCTGCTTTTGTCCCCGGGCTCGTTAGTTTGCTTACAGTCCCTTATGTTCTTTATCGATTCATTTCTCCGACAATCCGCCAGACGCCTCATGCAAAAGTAATGGCTGCAGAAAAACTAAGCTCTATGGGGCCCATGAAATTTAAAGAGTGGATCATGCTGGCCACCTTTTGTTTATTGCTGATCCTTTGGGTATTCGGTCCTTTTTTTGCCGTGGGGGCAACAGTTGCAGCTATGTTAGGTTTAGTGATCTTATTTCTCTCTGGCGTGCTGAAATGGAAAGATGTTCTTGAAGAGCATGGGGCTTGGGATACATTCATTTGGTTTGCGACCTTAGTGACGCTGGCGACATTTTTGAATAAATTAGGTCTTGCTGGTTGGTTTAGCCAATGGGTCGTCATTCATGTAAGCGGGTTTTCTTGGATCTTTGGTTTTATTCTTGTAAGTCTTGTCTATTTTTATACGCATTACTTTTTTGCAAGCAATGTAGCTCATATAGGAGCGATGTATGCTCCCTTGCTCATTGTCTCGATTGCCTTAGGAACTCCTCCAGAATTAGCAGCATTGACTTTGGCCTTTTTTAGTAACTTGTTTGGAGGTTTGACCCATTATGGCTCCGGGCCTGCACCTATTTTATTCGGTTCTGGATATGTTTCTGTGGCCCAATGGTGGAAAATGGGCTTTCTAGTTAGCTTAGTCAATCTGGTGATTTGGATGGTTGTCGGGGGATGTTGGTGGAAGATATTGGGATTGTGGTAAGATCGTAATTTCTCTTAGGAGGACTTATGTTTCATGAATTTGTGCCTAAATCATGGATCTATTTGCGAGAATATCGCTGGGAGCTGTTTAAAAAAGATGCGCTTGCCGGGATAACCGTTGGAATTGTTGCCCTTCCTTTAGCCATGGCCTTTGCAATTGCCTCTGGAGTTTCTCCCGATAAGGGGATTTTTACGGCCATTGTAGCAGGTTTTTTGATTTCAGCTTTAGGTGGAAGCTCTGTTCAAATTGGAGGTCCTACTGGCGCTTTCGTAGTGATTGTCTATGACGTGCTGCAAAGAACGGGGTATCCTGGGCTCTCTTTAGCTACGCTCTTTGCGGGAATTTTTTTGCTCCTTTTTGGATTATTTCGCATCGGATCTTGGATTAAATATGTCCCCTACTCTCTGATTACAGGGTTTACAACAGCGATTGCTGTATTAATTTTTTCTTCTCAGATCAAAGAATTTTTCGGTCTTTCTATCAAAAATCCTTCTGCAAGTTTTATGGGACAGTGGGTAGAGTATATTCGCTCTATGCCCTCAATTCGTCCAGAGACTGCGGCTCTAGGTTTTGGAACTTTATTCTTGATCTGTGCTCTGCGTCGGTTTTGTCCACGGATTCCTTGGGGAGTGGCGTCGATTTTTATCGCAACCTCTATTACGAGCCTATTTCATATTCCTGTAGAAACGATTTATTCTAAGTTCTCTTCCCTACCGACCTCTCTTCCCTTTCCCTCCTTTCCTTCTATGCACGTCTCTTTGGATCAGTGGCCGGAGGTCATTAGAGATAGTTTTGCGATCGCTTTTTTAGGAGCGATTGAATCCCTGCTTTCCGCAGTGGTTGCTGATGGAATGTTAGGCACTCGGCATAAATCAAATTGCGAGCTGATGGCCCAAGGGATAGCAAATATCGGCAGCGTACTTTTTGGCGGCATCCCCGCAACAGGGGCCATCGCTCGCACTGCGACAAATGTAAAGTCGGGCGGACGTACCCCGGTTGCAGGAATGATTCATGCCCTGACTTTGCTCTTTATTCTTATGTATTTGTCTCCCTGGGTTAACAAAATCCCTTTAGCCAGCTTATCTGCGATCTTGATGGTCGTCGCCTGGAATATGAGTGAAATGCCCCATTTTCTCCGAATGATCCGATCGCCTACGAGCGATACTGTTATTTTGCTCACAGCCTTTACATTGACTCTGTTTGTCGATATTACTGTGGCTATAATGGTCGGCATGGTCATTGCGAGCTTTCTTTTTATGAAAAATATAAGTGTCCGCTGCAAGGCTGTGGCTGTGACAGCTGGGGATGTCCAGGCGGAATTTCCTGAGCAAGATGATCCTGATGCGACCGGACATAAATCTATCCCTTTTGGTGTGGAAGTCTACGAGATTCAAGGGCCATTTTTCTTTGGGTCTACTGATATCTTGCAAAACCTGATTCCCAATTTGGCGCCATTTCCCAAGGTCTTTATTTTGCGAATGCGTCAAGTTCCTCTCATCGACGTCTCTGGAGTAAATGCTCTGCAAGAGTTTTATAGACAATGTCAAAAACACAAGATAGTGCTTTTACTCTCCGGTGTACACGGCCATCTAAAAAGGGATTTGGAAAAACTCGGATTCATTCGATGTATCGGAGCGGATCGAGTATTTCCCAATATCGATGCAGCTTTGGCAAAAGTACATCAATTTCTTGTCTAAAATTCTATAAATTCCTTACAATCAACCTCTTTTTTTTTAACAACAAGGAGAGTTGTATGAGTACAGCAGTTAACAATCTTAAAATAACACCAGATGCCTGGGGAACTTTTCATAGTCCTGAGAATTTCACTTCAGAGCTTGAATACATAGGAAATCAGATTAAATCAGTTACTAGAGAACAAATACAATTGATCTCTCAGAAAATGTATCGTGTTTTATCGAATAGGTTGGTGCTACATGAAAAAACTCCTCAGGCTCCAATTGGATTTTTTACTGATTCAGAAGAGCGCATCAAAGGAACTGTATTTGTTGATGCCAAAATAGAATTTTTAAACAGAACTCCTTTTGACCAAGATATGTATAACAATTTTTCCTATGGAACATACTCAGTCATTGCTCAGGGTGGCGTTCATGAATATTCTTATGAGGATATTCTTAAATATTCTATAAGAACGGGGGGGTATCATCTTCGAGAACTCATAGGAGATCAATTAGCTCAGTGGCCGAATTATAGGATCAGTTTAAGGCTTGATGTAGAAAGAATGGCAAAAGAGGAAAAGCATTTTTTTATCGTTACTGAAACTGAGGGGAGTGAGGTGCTATCTACTACTTCCTTTACTTTCGAAGAATTGGAAAAAGAAAAAACTCAACTAGAAAAACAGCAGCTGACAAAACTTCGGGATGAACATTATCCAAAGAAAATCAGAGAATCTGGGCAAGAGCTTGAAAAAATAAAAACAGAGCTAAGTCTTTGTGTTAAGCAAGTAAAAGCTGATTCATCCAACCAGTACTACCAACAACAATGGGCAGAGCTAAATAAACAGCATGAGGCCATAAAAAAAGATGTAAATTTTTACAAAGACCGAATAGAGGAGATTAGCAAACAGCTTCTCTAAACAATTCTTCAAGCAAAATAGTGAGTAGAGGAGTCGATTGGTCGCTCCCTCTATTCACTAGCTTAACTTTGAACCTTAATTTGTGACGGACTCTAAAGGAAGGGCCTCTAACACATCTGCGTAGACTTTTTCTTTAGAGTTCAGCGCGTCTATTTCGTGAAGGACTTGTTCTTTCTGAGAGAAATAAGAAATAACGGGCTCGCTTTGCTTATGATAAACTTCCAGACGCTTGGCGACAACTTCTTCTTTATCATCATCTCGTTGATACAAAGAGCCGTTGCATGTTTCGCAAGAGTTGGAAGAAGGAGGGGGATCGAACGTCTTATGATAAGGCCTTCCACATTGTTTGCACATGAAACGACCCGTGATCCGCTCAATCAGCGCCTTATCTGGGACTTCAAAGTTTAAAGCAACGAGTTGAGCCTGATCAGCAAGTCTCTCATCGAGAGCTTTGGCTTGCGATAAAGTGCGAGGGAATCCATCGAGAATATAACCGTTTTTACAATCAGGTCTAGCCACACGCTCAAAAAGCATATCGAGAACCAACTCATCTGGAACCAGCTGTCCTTGGTCGATAAATTCTTTGGCCTTTTGGCCGAGAGTTGTTTGGTTTCTGATATTTTCTCTGAAGAGATCGCCTGTAGAAATGTGAGGTAAGTGCAATTGTTGGCTCAGAGGTCCTGCATGAGTCCCTTTTCCTGCGCCAGGAGGTCCAATTAAGATCACGACAAGAGGTTTTTGGGTAGCGGGGCAAGGGCCCTTGTCGGCAAAGGTTGCGCTACCTGTTGAGAGCATTCCGAACATAAACATCCAACCTAACCACATTCTCATACAGACATCTCCTCTGTACTGGTACAGTTTACTGAGATGAGAGTTTTTCAGCTACAAAATATTGACATGGAACGTTTTGCCAGATCGGATCGAATTGCTGACTGGACAATCTTTTGCCGCCTGGTCGAACAGCTCTCGAGCCTTCTCTTGGTTGCTAGCCCCCGAAATAGTACAATAAATATTTACTTCCGTAATCAAAAACGACACATCAGAAGGTTGCTTGTCAATTACCACAACCGCTTTAATTTCAATATGTTGGAAAGATATTTTTGCTCTTTCGCAATAGACCTTATAAACAGCGATCAAACAGTTAGCAACAGCAATGCCGAAAAAGTCTTCAGGAGAGTAGCCGCCACCTGGCCCAGAGAACTCGGGAGGGATTGCGCTAGGAATAGGGGGGAGACCGTCTGCTTGAGTGGTCCATTGATTTGCAATCCCTGCTTTAGCAGTTGCGCTCACTTCAAATTTCATAGGAAATTTCATCATATATGTCTCCTTTTATTCCTCACCTTTGCGAGCTCGCTCCATAGAACGAACATCTTCTTTGGTTTTCAGACTCGCCCGTTTGTCATGTAGCTTTTTCCCTTTTGCGAGCGCGATGCGCACCTTAGCCATCCCTTTTTTTAGATAGATAGAAAGAGGAATAACTGCCAGTCCTTTTTCTTGAGAGAGGCGGCGAATCTTCTCGAGTTCTCTTTTATGGAGGAGAAGTTTTCTGGGACGACGCTCTTCGTGGTTATGAAGATTTCCAAAAGAGTAAGGGGCGATCGAGGCCTGCAAAAGCCAAGCTTCAGCGCCTTTTACATCTACGAAGGCATCTTGCAAAGATCCCCCATGGTTACGAAGAGATTTGATTTCAGAACCTCGAAGGACAATCCCGGCTTCCCACGTATCTAGAATCTCATAGTCGTGGCCGGCTTTCCGATTGGAAACAAGATCTGATTCCTTTTCTTTGTTCACAAGAACCCATCCCAGGTTGTTTCGGCATATTTTTGCAGATTTTCGATTATTTTGGCAGGGGTAATATCATTTATCGAAAACAATCTTTACTTGAACTCCATCAAAACTACTAAAATTCACAAAACTGGGTATGGTTCAACGACAGTCTCTCAGCTTCGTTTTTTTTGAAATCCCCATAAAAGAAAGAGGAACATTCCTCCCCAAAAAATGGATTCATAGGGTATAGAAAGGTTTAAAAAGGGTTCAACACGCACATAACAGAGTTTAAGACCGATCCATCCAATTAAGAGAAAGGCACTTGTATCGAGTTTAGGAAAAATTTCAAGAAGGCGACTGAACCATTTAGCTGCATAGCGAATGGTTAACGCTCCAATCATTCCACCAACGTAGACAATCCAGAGTTTAGGATTCATTGTATAAGAGTTTGCCGTAGAGCTAATAAGAGCAAGCCCCGCCAGAATGGAATCGAGAGCGAATACTAGATCAAAGATTTCGATCAGCGCCAACGTTTTCCAAAAAGAAGCTCCCGTATTAGAAGGTAAGCTTGGCTTGGAAGAGCAAAAATAATGGATCGACAAATAGATAAGATACCCGCCCCCCAAGATTTGGATCCAAAAATAACGAAGCAGCTGATTCACTCCTAAAATAGCAGCTCCTCGAAAGAAAAAAGCAGAAATAAGGCCAATTAACAAGGCTTTTTTGCGTAAGTGAGGGGAGAGAGACCGAACAAATACCCCCATGACAATCGCGTTATCTGCAGATAAAGCCAATTCAACAAAGGACAAAGTAAACAAGCGAGGCCAGTCAGCCCACTCTAAAGTTTGATGGAAAAAACTCATTAGACCTCTAGAGGAATGTGGTCAAAATAACCTCTCATATCGACGAAGCCTTAATTTCGCAAGAGGTCTATTGAAAAAAGCACCGTCCAAAAGAGGTGACGCGGAAACAATCTCGACCGTTGGCGTTTCCTAGGGCTACCATCCCTGCTTCAAAAAGCCATTCAAACACAACGGCTTGAATAAACTCTTTTTGCTCTTTATTATATTGAGGAAGAGTGTAGCGCCATGCTTTTCCCGTCTTTTTTAGACAAACCGCAGTAGGTTCATCAAAGGACATTAGAGCTCCTCGGAGAAAATCTTCAAAGTAGACCCATTCTCCATGAATGACCCTTTTTATCAACTTTTCGCTCTCATGAACATGTTTTTCTGTATTAAGACTTGCTGCTATTGGATAAAAGATCATCCGATTCATGGGGTGACGATGAAGGTAAGAGGCTTTATTTTCTACAGAAAGATTCAACCAATCATCGGTAAATTCTGTGCTACAGAGCTTTCCATCAGTTATCGAGGCCAAATGAACGACGCAAAGTTTTTTGATGATTCTCGTCAAATAGCTCTGCAAAGAAGGCCAAGAAGGTGGAAGGCCAAGACTTTCCGCGAGATGTTGAGAGGCTGGAAAAGACAGACCTCCTACGTCATCCCAAGAAGAGAGGGTTGTTGTTTGCATGATCTGTAACGTAGAGGCCATATCTTCTATAAAAGAAAAATCTCTTTCTCTAAAAGGAGCGACAAGGTCTGCAGACACACACTCGGGGGTTGTTTGCTGAAGAAATAGCAAATATTGGCGCCATTCGTAGAATGGAGAAACAATCTCAATCCAGTGATCGCCTTCTTTTAGATACCAAAGGCAGCATACGAAATGGAATTCAAGAAGGAGCATGATCTCCTCAAATTCTCTTTTCGAAAGATTATATCGGGCGATAAGGTCCGTAGAAGAGACTTGAAGTTGAGGCGCTGTATAAACATCCTGAATGATAGCCTGTATTTTGGGGTCGCTGAAGTGCAGCTCACTGAGATAGCGGTTAAATGCTTGAGGAGAGGAGAGATACTTTTCTAAGATAGACTCAAAAATATTGCTCGATGTTCGCGGAATCGCATACCATGTAGGAAGGATGTGAATAGGCACTTTTCTTAAAAGTCCCTGCAAGAAATCCATGTCAGGCTTAAATTCTGGGGCAAAACGGGCGATTTGGCATTCAAAATACTTGCGCATCTCTTTGTCAACCAAGATGACATCTCCTTCAAGAGAGAGTAGGCCTGCACTGACCAGTTTATCCAGGACTTCGCGAAGTTCTAAATCCGTACATTCTAAGGATTTAGAGAATTTTTTATTGGAAATTTTGAGAGAAGAAAAAAGAATTTCCTCCAATACGCGATGTTCAAATGGGGTAAAATCAGCCAACATTATCCGATTATCAATGTCTTGGCTACTATTATAGTCGGAAATATTTACTTTGTTTTTTTTGAGAATATTGAGTTCAAGCATAAACTACTGTAAATTTCAGACCCTGCATTATACTTTTCTTTCTACATTTTCTTAAAGAGATTTTTTTTTGCGTAATTGCTTGAAATACTCAAGTCTTTTCTCCATTTCCCTCTCAAAACCTCTCGGAACGGGATGATAATAGTTTTGCCCTCCTAAAGATTCAGGGAAGTAGTCTTGCCCAGAAAAACCTTCCGGAGTGTCATGGTCATATTGGTAACCCTCTCCATATCCCAACTCTTTCATGAGCCCAGTAGGGGCATTGAGAATCGTTTGGGGAGGAGTGAGGTGTCCTGTTTTTGCCGCATCTTCTCGCGCCATTTTGTAAGCTTTGTAAAGAGCATTACTTTTGGGAGCAAGCGCTAGATAGATGGCCACTTCCGCAATAGCAAGTTCTCCTTCTGGAGACCCTAGCATGTGAAAGGTGTTATACCCACTTAAAGCGATTTGCAAGGCGTGAGGATCTGCAAGCCCAATATCCTCCGAGGCAACTCGGATAAGCCTTCTAGCAATATAGAGCGGGTCTTCTCCCCCTTCGCACATGCGACAAAACCAGTAAAGCGCGGCATCGGGGTCAGATCCTCGGATAGATTTATGGAGCGCTGAAATAAGGCAAAAATGACCTTCCTGATGTCGATCGTAAAGAGCTGGTCGTTTTTGAAGAACCTGAGCCAAGTGCTCGATATCCCAGACAGGAGGCGGGGTGTTTTCTAGATTTTCTAAAAGATTGAGTAAATGTCTTCCATCGCCCTGAGCTAGCTCAACGAGAAACTGTCTCTCTTTTTCCCCAAGAGGCAGAGAGTTTCTGCGAGCTTCATAGCGCCCTAAAATCCCATGCAGCGCCATACCATTCAAAGAATTCAAGGACAAGGTTCGCAGCCTCGACAATAAGGCGTTATTAAGGGCAAAGGAGGGGTTTTCGGTGGTAGCGCCGATTAAAATAATGCTCCCGTTTTCAAGAAAAGGGAGGAAGATGTCTTGCTGAGATCGGTTAAATCGGTGAATTTCGTCGACAAACAAGAGGGTTTGCCTAGAAAATAGAGGGGACTCTTCTCCCTCTTTAAGAATTTTTTTTATGTCAGCAAGACTACCGTGAACGGCGCTCAATGCGGAAAAAGGCAACCCAAACGCTTTAGCGTATAGACGCGCGATCGTTGTTTTTCCAGAGCCTGGCGGACCAAAAAGGAGAATAGAAAGAGGTTTGCCCGCTTGCACAATGCGGGTGATATAACCATTGGCACCTACCAAATGATCTTGTCCTACAATTTCGGAAAATAACTCAGGCCTGAGCTGTTCAGATAGCGGAATTGATAACATACTGTCAGCATAATCTTAAAATATGAAAAACAGAACCTGTTTTTTTGGCCTTTCTCAACGTATTGAATGTTAATATATTGCAAAAAAATGTTTTCCTTAAGTATTTGCCAATAAGTTAGATCTGTTGTTTGTTTTTATTTTTTAGAAAACTCTAAAAAGTTTTGTAAAAACCGATAAAAAAGATTGTTTGTTTTTATTTTTTTTATTTTTTTTCTGAAATCAAAAAACGGCCCCAGATACCTATCTAAGCAGTATTTTTTGCAATCATATTCTTACTAAAAAGAGTAAACATTTTGAATAGATTTGTTTAAATAATTAAAAAAATGTATATTAAAGATGTAAGACAAAGAAAGTTGCGAGGCTTGTCCCGCTGCAAATAAAAGATCGATCTCAAGGTTGACTTTTAGTTGATGAAGCTTCCTTAGCTTACGAAAATAGGAGGAAAAACATGGCAATTAAGAGAAAAAAAAGAGCTGTTAAACGCAAAGCGTCTAGCAAAACAAAAGCTCGAAAAAAAACAACTTCCCGTAGAAAAACTGCTCGCAAAGCAAAAAAAGCTACCGGTAGAAAAACTGCTCGCAAGGCAAAAAAAGCTGTTAAAAGAAAAGCTAGCAAACGAAAAGCTAGTTCTCGCAAAAAAACAGCTCGCCGACGTAAAGCTCCAGCTGTTGCAGCTATTATGGTCCAAGGGTAAAAAGTTTTTTATGCTCAGTAACTTAAGATCGAGCACAGCCTCAAGGCTTGCTCGATTTTTTTTTGTATATAATTCCCCCTAGCTTTCAATAAACCTCTCTTTTATCATTATCCATGCATCTAAAAGCTGGATATTTCATGAAACCTAAATATGACCCCTCCTCGATTGAGAAAAAGTGGCAAAAAATCTGGAAAGAACAAAAGACGTTTAAATCGACCATTGATCGATCCAAACCAAAATATTATGTTTTAGATATGTTTCCCTATCCTTCTGGAGCGGGTCTTCATGTAGGACACGTGACTGGATATACGGGGACAGACATTATTGCCCGTTACAAGAGACAACAAGGATTTAATGTCCTTCATCCGATGGGGTGGGACAGTTTTGGTCTTCCTGCAGAACAGTTTGCAATCCGGACAGGAACTCATCCAGCCTTGACAACCCAGCAAAACATCAACACTTATCGGCGTCAACTTGAAGCTCTTGGCTTTAGCTATGACTGGGATAGGGAGATTGCAACTTCTGATCCTTCCTATTACAAATGGACGCAATGGATTTTTACCAAGCTGTTTGAAAGAGGACTGGCTTATGAAGCTGAGATCCAGGTTAATTTTTGCCCTGCTTTAGGGACAGTTTTGGCTAATGAAGAGGTGGAAAATGGGAAATCCAAAGAAGGAGGGTATCCGGTTGAAAGAAGGCCTCTTCGTCAATGGATTTTGCGCATTACCGCCTACGCTGATCGACTACTTGCCGATTTGGATCTATTGGATTGGCCAGAGCATCTAAAAAAACTGCAGTCAAATTGGATTGGCCGGAGCGTCGGCGCAACAGTAAGCTTTCAAGAAAAGACAACTCAAGAGCCGATTGTTGTATTTACGACAAGGCCAGATACCCTTTTTGGCGTGACGTATCTCGTTTTAGCGCCGGAACATCCCTTAGTAGATCGAATCACTTCGACCTCTCAGAAAAAGCAAGTGGAAGAGTATCTCCGTCAGGCAGCAGGAAAAAACGATTTGGAAAGAACCGACTTGGCTAAAGAGAAAACGGGAGTGTGGACGGGGGCTTATGCTAAGCATCCGATTACGGGAAAAGAGATTCCTATATGGGTTGCCGATTACGTCCTTTCTGGGTATGGAAGCGGAGCTGTTATGGGCGTACCTGGAGGAGATGAGAGGGACTTTGCTTTCGCCTCTGCCTATGACCTGCCAATCATTGCTGTCTATGATCCTGATTTATCCACCGTTGAAGATCCTCAAACAATAAGACAGGAAATTTTAGCAGGAAAGCGTTGTTGGATCGAAGAAGGACAAGGGACGTTGATCAATAGCTCCCACCCTGAACTTCTCCTTGATGGACTTACCAAAGATGCTGCAATCGCTGCTGTGATCGCCTGGCTAGAGGAGCGTCAAAAAGGGAAAAAGACCACTCATTATAAATTGCGCGACTGGCTCTTTTCTCGCCAACGTTACTGGGGTGAGCCGTTTCCTATTTTGCATTTTTCAGATGGAACGATGAGAACGTTAGAGCTCGAGGAACTCCCGCTTACACCACCACACCTCGAAGATTTTAAACCACATGCTAGCGGACAGAGTCCTTTGGCCAAAGAGCGCTCTTGGGTAGAAGTGGTAGATCCGAAGACCGGAAAAAAGGCTCTACGGGAAACGAATACTATGCCCCAATGGGCCGGCTCTTGTTGGTACTATTTGCGATTTTGCGATCCTTTAAATACGGAAGCGGCTTGGAGCCAGGAGGCTGAACAGTATTGGATGCCCGTTGATTTGTACGTTGGAGGGGTTGAACATGCAGTGCTCCATTTGCTCTATGCCCGATTTTGGCATAAAGTGTTGTTTGACTGCGGTCTTGTTCATACGACAGAACCCTTTGCCACTTTGCGCAATCAAGGACTTGTGACGGCCAAATCTTTCAAATTGCCCCAAGGAGGCTATATAAATCCTTCAGATGCGGAGGAAAAAGAGGATGGGTTTTATTCTCAGGCTGGGGAAAAGCTGATCGTGCAAATGGAGAAAATGTCTAAATCGAAATTAAATGGCGTTTCTCCAGATGAGATGATCGAGGAATTTGGCGCAGACTCCCTTCGTCTCTATGAGATGTTTATGGGGCCTTTCGATCGAGAAAAAGTATGGAATACAGATGCTGTGATGGGATGCAAACGGTTTTTGAACCGTTTTTTTGAGTTGGCTCATTCAGAAAAAGTAACTGAGGATACTTCCTACGAGGCTTGTAAATTAGCTCATCGGTTAGTAGATCGGGTCACTAAAGGGATTGAGGAGCTCCAGTTTAATACAGCAATTGCTCATATGATGGAATTTCTCAATGACTTTATCCCTTTGCCAGCTTACCCCAAAGTTTGCTTAAAGATGGCCATCCAGATGCTATATCCCTTTGCTCCTCATATTGCTGAAGAGCTTTGGCAAGTACTGGGGGAGAGTCAGTCAATGACTTACGCGCCTATTATTCCGGTTGATCCTCAATATCTTGTAGATGAGACGGTGACCTATATCATCCAAATCAATGGGAAACTGCGCGCCCGTTTTGAGCGTCCTAAAGACCAAACGGAAGAGGAGATTTTAGAGCACATACGCCAGCTTGCAGAACTGGAAAAATTCTTGGAAGGAGAGATTGTCAAAACAGTCTTTGTTCCCAATAAGCTCTTAAATATCGTCCTTAGACCGAACTCATGAAAGCCCTCTATAATTGCTTGCTAGCTCTCTCGGCGCTCTTTTTATTTCCAAAGTTCCTGTGGGACTTTTTTGTGAAAAAAAAGAGAGCGCCCACATTTTCAGAGAGACTAGGACTTGCCATCCCGGATCCTAAAGGGAGAAGAGTCATTTGGATCCATGCCATTTCAGTAGGGGAGACAAAGGCTGCCCAGCCGCTCTTTGAGAGACTGAAAGCAGATCACCCTGAGGCATTTTTTTTGGTGACTCATACCACTGCGACAGGAAGACAAGAGGCGAAAAGATCTCTTTCCTCAGCAGACGCTTTTGCCTATATGCCTTTGGACTTTCCTTGGATCATGAACCGGTGGGCCAAAACACTTCGTCCCAGTCATTTTCTATTGATTGAAGGGGATTTTTGGTTCAATCAACTACAAGCTTTAAAGAGACAAGGGACAAAGATCATTTTAGCCAGTGGAAAAATTTCCGAGCGCTCAGCATCCCGATTTTCAAAGATCCCTTTTTTCTCTAAACAGCTATTTGGTGTATTTGACCTCTTTTGCGTGCAAAGCGATGAATATGCAACCCGCTTTGCTCCTTTTGTCAAAAGCTCGGTAGTGACTGGGAATTTAAAGTTTGATGTAAAACCTCAAAGCCTTTCTCCTCCAGCCTCTTTGCATCGCTATCAAAAGCCCATGATTACTCTTGGCTCTACTCATGCATTGGAAGAAAAATTTCTTTTAGCAGCTCTCAAGCCTTTTTTTGCCCATTACACCATCTTGCTTGCCCCTAGGCATCCGGAGCGATTAGAGGAAGTGAAAAAGCTTCTTCAAAGCCAAGGGATCTCCTACAGTTTATGGAGTGAGTTAGAGCGGGCTAGCGGCGAGGAAACTGTTATTTTGGTAGATCTGATGGGACAGCTTTCTATTTGTTATGCAATCAGCCAATTAGCGTTCGTAGCAGGAAGTTTTGTCGATGGTGTAGGAGGGCATAATATGCTAGAACCTTGTCTTTATGGATGTCCTTCTTTATTTGGCCCCTACACTTATACGCAAAAAGAGCTCGTCTCTTATGTATTGCAAGCTAGAGCTGGGATGCAATTAGATGTGAGTCAAGTAGCTTCTGTCATAGAAGGCTATCTCCAAGATCCGATCTCTTTGACAGCTATGAGAGCATCAGCTTTAGCCTTATCGAAAGGAACTGGAAAGGTGAGCGAAACAACGTGTTTTCTGATGAAAGAAAAAAGCATTTGGAAATAAATGGGTTAAATGCTATATTGGTTCTTTCTTTGATATCGCGGGGTGGAGCAGTGGTTAGCTCGTTGGGCTCATAACCCAAAGGCCGTAGGTTCGAGTCCTACCCCCGCTAATTTTCCAAAAAACAATCTTTCGGCGGTATAGCTCAGTTGGTTAGAGCAGCGGAATCATAATCCGCGTGTCCCTGGTTCAAGTCCGGGTACCGTCATCTCAAAAAAAAAATTAAGATTGTAAAGTTAATGAACCCTTAGTAAAGTAGCTCCTTTTTACAGGAGTTTACAGTGTCTTTTTCTTTATCAGCTGCAGCCATTTGTTTTATAGCTTGCCACGGGGGGCCTGCCGATCATTTTGCAACCTTCGCTGTAGACTTAACTAAGAAAGGCTACGATGTGCAAATTTATGCAACAGGACCAGCTTTAAAGAAATTCGAAGATCGGCATATTAAGGCTGTGACCTCTTTTTCTTTGGAAAACGTTTCTCAAGAAGAAGTAGCTCTTCAACTTGCTAAAAAATGTTCCAGAGCAGCTGTTATTATCACAGATGTGGGCCACGCATTTGATGCTACTCTACAAAAAGCTCTTGCCAGCGAGTCTCCAAATTCTTTGCGATTAGCTTACTATGACAATCCGGAAGCTTGGGTTCCCGGAGGTTACTCTTCCACCGCTGCCACCGTTATGCTTGCAGCTCAAAAAGTCTTGTTTGCAAATGCGAATCTTGCAAAAACGCCTGTGTATGAAGCTCCTTCCCAAGAAATTTGTTTAGAATTTCAAAAAAGGGTTGGACTTGGATATTACCCCATTGAGCAGGCTGAAAAAATTGCCGAAAGACGTTTATCCGAGCAAAGCAAGATTCGCGCTCAGTTTTTTTCTAAATATGGCTTAAACGATGAGAGACAAAAACTCTTGGTGTATGCAGGAGGAAATAATGACGATTATTTCTCAAAAGCTCTGCCAGCTTTTCTTCAATATTTACATGAGGCCTCTTTGGAAAAAAAGGATCTTTCTCATCTTGTGATTCTATTGCAGCAACACCCTGGAGCAAAGGAAAAGAATATTGATGGAAAACTTGTTCAGCAGTGGGTAGAGCAACATAACCAAAAAGCGGGGAGTCCTCGGTTTTATCTCTCTGATCTCACTTCTGAAGATGCTCAAGTGGCAGCTGACGGAATGCTCTATTATCAGACAAGTATGGGGCCTCAGTTTGTTCTTGCTGGAATTCCAACGATCCAGGTGGGACATGACACGTACGAAGACATTCTTGTGAAAAACAAACTTTGTCTTACAGCAACTAATAGGGAAGAATTGGTAAACGCATTCACTCATTTGCAAGAAAACGGAGCTGTAAAACCAGACTGCGAAGCCATTAAAAAAGGATTAGGCATCAGCGCTGATTGGGCCAGCAATTTAGAAAATGCCCTTACAGATTTTGTTCCAAGGCTGTAAATTCAAAGAATATCTAGTGTGTCTCAATTCGCCAGTTTTCACCAAAGCGCCTTTTACCACCAAATCGGAAAGATCGCGCGTAGCAGTAGCTTTTGTGGTTTTTGTAATGGCAATGTAATTTTCAGCACTAAGCCCTCCTTTAAATCCACCGGGTCCCTCAGCAAACATCCTCAATAAAACTTTGAGCTGCCGAGGATTGAGCTCGTTGGAAAGAGATGTAAGCATTTTGGATTTTGCAATGAGAAAATAGAGTAAATTCATCGAATCTGCACGAGCTTGCAAGACGGTTTGAGCAAAAAATACGACCCAATCTTGGACGTCTAACGTTCGATTGCATGTTTCAAGAGCTGCATAATATTGCTTTTTCTGTTTTTCAAGCGTTTTAGAAACAGCAATTAATACAGGATGCTCTACTCCTTGAGAAAGGATTTTTTCGCTTAACACTCGCCCAATTCTTCCATTTCCATCTTCGAAAGGATGAATGCTCTCAAAATAAATGTGAGCAATAGCAGCTTTCCCTAAAATAGGCTCTGAAGAACTTGCGCTATTAAACCAGTCAATAAATAAAGACATTTCATGAAGAACCTTTTTTGAAGGAGGGGCTTCAAAAAAAACATGAGGAGATCCGTAACGATTAGATACAATTTGCATAGGGTCTTCATGAGTGCGATATTTTCCCCAATCAGAAATGCGGGATGAATCGCTAAATAAAATAGCGTGCCATTGATAAAGCATTTCGTGAGTCACTGGCTCATCGAATGATTCATAGACGCTACATAAAAGGTTTGCCATTCTGGTCTCTTTGTCTAGTTCTCCTTTTGCATGAGGATGAAGACCAAAATAACGCTTGATAGATGATTGGAGGCTTTCTCGATCGAGCAGTTCTCCTTCAATCTTGGAGCTTTCCACCCCTTCCGTGCTAAGAATTTCAACAATAAACTGGGTTGCTTCTTGTTTATCGATTGTTTTTAGATAAGCAATTGCGCTTCCTGTGTTTAAGAGAAATTGTTTTTCCAAATCTGCAGTTTGGGCAGGGTCGTAAGAAAATTTTGGCCAGTCGGGCAGCTCCCAATTCCAAGGCATGAGTTATAGAACCTCTTTCTATAACTCATATTTTGGCATAAAAATGATTTATAGACTAGCCTCTATGCCGCATCATTTTCGTAAAACGTTCTAGGTAAGCAACTTGCCATTTGATTGTTTTTTGATGGCTGGGTTGATATTGAGGCGTTTCCCTGCTTTTTCTCCGAGCTGGGCCGAGCTTGCGCAGTAACGGGCAGATGAAGAGATAGAGGAGAGGCGGGGGTAGACCACATCTCTCGCTTCTGTCAGTTTTTTCTCTAAAACAATCAATCCTCGAGATATTTCAGCGGAATATTGCTGTTTAAGAGCTTGAATCTTATCGCAATATCCTTTGGCAACTCCAAGAAAAAAGGAGTTTTTCGCGGTGATTCCTTGTAAAGCCGTCCCTTTTTTTGCTTGATCCCAAAGATGTTCCATTTCAGCATCTAAAACCGTTGCCACATAATCGGCAATTTCTACATTCACCCGTTTTCCAATCACTTCGAGACACGAGCAAGCTTTTCCTTTATGAATCACAACGTCTACTAAAAAGGTGCGAAGAATCGTAGAGATCGCTCTCATTTTTATGCTGAGTCTCGTTTGGGTTAAAACCCTTTGCATACAAATTTGCTCTTCATCGAAAAAGCTAGCCTCTTCCAGATTATGTTTAAGAAGAAGCTGCTGTGATTTAATTGTCGCTTGCTCTGATTCATGCAGGTGTTGGCTGGAGGAAAGAGCCATGAGTTTTTTGATCTTTCTTAAAATGCTGTTTTCTTCCTGGATGGAATGCTTTTCATCTAAGGCAATGGTTGCCTGATAGACCTCCGGCCCCCAACCGGCTTGCTGACAAAATGCTTTGAAGGCGGCTCCATGAGGCTCTTCTAGATGGCCTTGGGTAATAAATACAAGATAGTGGGCAAGTTCATGGCGAATAATATTGTAAAGATCTTCTTTTTTGCTATGCATGAGCTTCTCATGGAATCCCAGCTCATAAAAATCGGGCTGAAAATAACCAAGCATCGATTGATGATTATAAATCACCACGTGAATCGGATAAGAAAAACGTTGTTTTCGATCGTAAAACCGGTTTTCCAGACATTTTAGATGCAGTTCTTGCTCAAGAATTATTCGTATGGCTTTTTTTATTTCCTCAGAGAATCGAATAATAGCTTTTGAGTAAACAAACATAACTTGCTCTTGCTGAATTCCGATAAATCTGTCATATGTGTGATTAAAAATCTATGCAAAAAGAGTCATTCGTTCAGGGCGTAATCTTCATGATCTTATCTGTCATAGGCCTTGCCTTGACAGGTCTTTTAGGCAAATTCGGCTTAAAGTACATGGATTTGACCGCTTTAATCTTTTGGCGTTTTGCGACATCTTTTCTTCTATGCTCGCTCCTCTTGTGGTGGGCTGGGGTATTTAAACACGGAATCCATGTAACTAATATAAAAATGCATGTGTTTCGAGCTTTTTTTGTATTGGGGACGCAATATTGTTATTATTTTTATCTGGAAAAAAACAGTTTGTTGAATGCAATGGTCCTTTTGAATACAGGACCTCTCTTTATTCCTATCATTGAATGGTTGGTTCTTCGGCATAAAGTAGGCATGTCGACATGGATTTCCGTAATCATCGCTTTTATTGGGGTACTTTTTGTCCTTCAGCCTGATGTCGATTTGTTTTCTAAAATGAGCGTCATTGGGCTGTTGGCGGGCATTATGCAGGCGGCTTCCCAAATTGTCTTCGGAATGAACTCCACAGTCGAACGTTCTGATTTAGGTGTCTTTTACTTATTCTCTTTTTGCTCTTTATTTAGCGTCGTCCCTTTTTTGTTCTTTGGAACTACTTATCCCTCTTTCGATGTTAAACCCCTTTGGATGATTTGTGGTCTTATCGGAGCGCTTGGGTTAGCTTCTCTCTTCAATCAACTCTTTCGGACGGTTGCTTATCAACATGCTAGGCCTTCTAGGCTCGCTTCCTTTATGTATATTGCTGTTTTATTGGGAGGTCTTTGGGACTGGATGTTTTTCAACAACATTCCCAATGTATTTTCTATCTTGGGAGCAGTCTTAGTTGTTTTTGGAGGTTTTTTCAAGCTCTATGTTTCGTTCAGAAAGCTTTAAATACTTATAAAAAGTGGTATTTCCATTATACACTGACAAAATAAAACCTTCTTTTCCTAAAAAAATTCCCTTTTGAAGGATATAGCTCCGAAGGAAAGCAAACGCTCCTTTCCAAAGGGCTTTTTGAAAGGAAGAGCTCCTTTTGCCTTGGTATTGATCTGCAAATAAACTCGAGTAGTGCTGCATCTTGGAGATAAATTCTTCTGTAGATCGATAAGGAGTATGCAAGAGGGGAGAGGAGAGAGACACTTTTTGCACTCCCTGTTCGAGGACAGCTTCATGCACTGGAACTAGATTATAGTTCGCATCTTCTCGATGATACAAGCGGACAACCTTGTCTTTGCCCCATCCACAGCCTGTAATGTGCTTGCCTGCATAAAAGTTATGTCTCGGCAAGGAATAGACAAACCCTCTTTCCAAAGAAAGAGCTTGCAGCTCATGGAGCAAAGCAGCAGAGATCATTTCGTCGCTGTCGAGAGCGAAAATCCAAGGGTGACTTGCTTTGCTGGCCGCGAGATTTCGCAGAGGACCGAATCCAATAAATGGCTCTTGATAGATCCGAACATGAGGAAATGATGCAGCAATCGCTAATGTATCATCTGTTGAACCATTATCCAAGACGACCACCTCTGCAAAAAGGCGAGTTGATTCAAGCGTTTGCCGAAGAGTTTTCCCGGAGTTTTTGGTAAGTATGCAAACAGAAATCACGGTTCCTATAGAATATTTAAGAAAGATTCTATACGATACTCTTTTATTAAGTAGAGTGCAATGATGCGTTTAGCTTTGACCTATGATGATGTAGCCTTAGTCCCTCAATTTAACAACATTCCATCTCGAACAGAGCCCTCTTTAGAGACGTGGCTTACAAGGCAAAGGAAAATGGGAATCCCTTTGCTTGCTTCTAATATGGATACAGTCATAGGAGATGAGCTGGCAGATTTGCTGATCCAGTGCGGCTCCATTCCTATTTTCCATCGATTTACTCCAATGGAAGAGCAGATCCGATGGGTAAAAAAATATGAAAAAAACACCTTTATCTCTTGCGGCATTGGTAAGCTCGACGAAACGCGCAAGTTGCTTGATTTGGGAGCCGCAGGAGTCTGCATCGATGTGGCTCACGGCCATTCAGATCGGATGTTTTATCATATTCAAGAACTGAAAAAATCCCACCCTGACCGTCAAATTATTGCCGGAAATGTCTGCACAGCGATGGCCTATCACGATTTGGTCAATGCAGGAGCTGATGCCGTGAAAGTAGGAATAGGACCTGGGGCTGCTTGCAGCACGAGGATTGTGACGGGATTTGGCATGCCCCAATTTACTGCGGTCCAAGATTGTGCAAGAATTGCGGAAAAACTTCGAGTCCCTTTAATTGCAGATGGAGGGATTCGCAATAGCAGGGATGTCGTTTTAGCTCTCGCTGCAGGAGCTAGTAGTGTGATGATTGGAAAAATTTTTGCTACAACAAAAGAGTCCGCTGCTCCCAAAAGAAGCGCAGAAAAAGGGCTCGAAGCCAAATATCGGGGGCAAGCCTCTTCCGATTTTCAAACAGAATTTTACGGGGGGCTTAAAACAAAGACCGTAGCTGAGGGGATCGATTTTTGGGCTCCTGTCTCGGGATCTGCAGAAGATCTAATAAATCTTTTACTAGGAGGCATCCGAAGCGGTATGACCTATGGGGGAGCCCGAAATCTGAAAGAGCTCCAAAGAAAAGCGGAGTTTGTTCAGGTATGTTCGAGCTATTTTGCCGAAAGCAACCCTCGTCCTGCTTAAGAGGCTGTCGTTAAAAAAATCTTCTGTCAATTTTCGGGATTATTTTGGCCAAATTTCGATTCTTTGTTGGGGGCTCATATCAAACAGGGTATATAAGCCCCCAACAAAGAATCGAAATTTGGCCAAAATAATCCCGAAAATTGACGAAGCTTTTTTCAACGATAGTCTCTAAGTTCTTGCCCGAATCTAAAATCTCGAAGATAATGAAGGGATAGGTTCGAGGTATGGCGCAATGACTAAAGATTTTCTTTACTCAGATAAAAAAATTTATGACTCCGTTCATGGTTTTATCTCTTTTGACGAGTTTGAAAAAGAGCTGATTGATTCTCTTCCTTTCCAAAGGCTTCATTATATCCATCAGCTGGGCATTGCCTATCTAGTCTATCCCGGGGCTACCCATACCCGTTTTGAACACTCTTTGGGGGTGATGGCTTTAGCAACCTGGATGTTCGAAAAAATTTGCAAATCTGTTCGGCCCGATGTCTTTCATTTTGTGCCAAGAAAAGGATCGGCAGAGTATTTATATTGGCGCCGCGTCCTTAGAATGGCGGCTCTTTGTCATGATTTGGGTCACCTTCCTTTTTCTCATGTGGCAGAACAAGAACTTTTAGGAGGCCAAGGACACGAATATTGGACCTTAGAGATCATTGCAAGCCAACATTTAAAACCTCTTTGGAAAAAATTAAAAGAAGTACCGGCCTATTTAGAAGATCTTGTAGAACGGGATCTGATTGAAGATATTCAAAAAATTTCTGTAGGAGAAAAGAAGTGGCAAGAGATCAAAGGATCTTCCTTTACTCCTTGGGAAAGGATTGTCTCTGAGATCATTACAGGGGATTTTTTTGGTGCGGACAGGATCGATTTTTTACTGCGGGATGCCAAAAGCACAGGGGTCTCTTTTGGCCTTTTCGACTACCATCAGCTCATTGAGATGCTCCGTATTTTACCAAGCGTAGATCATGGAACAGAAGAGCTTGAGTTGGGAATTGATGAAAATGGACTAGAGTCGTGTGAGGCTCTTTTGCTAGCCAGACACTTTATGCATCGTAGAATTTACCAGTATTCTTCTGTGAAGGCCTATAATTTTCATCTCCGCCGTTTTATGAAGGCCAATTACGATCCAAATCATTTGAAGACTGTCGATGAATTTATAGCAATTAGCGACACAGACATCATAGCTCTCTTGAACAAAGCTGCTAAAAATCCTGGACTACCAGGTCATAAGGATGCCAAATGCATCATGTTTAGACAGCACCGTTTTCGAGCGATTGCTCTGCCGGATCAGATGGCAGAAAAAGATGTTCAACAGTTTAAACGAGAAAGTCGCCTTACAGACAGTGAAATCGACTGGGAATTTACATCAGTAGAGCCCCCTCCCAATCGTTTGTCTTTTCCTGTATCTAGACGCCATGTGATTGTCCAAAAAGCTAAAGACTGCTCAGATCTTCTTCTAAAAATCCCCTCTAAAAAATCTAATTGGGTATATATCTCTCCCGAACGCGATTTCGATTTTATTAAATTCTTAGAAAATTGGGTGCAATGAGGGGACTTACATCTGTTTGGCAAGAAATAAAGACGATGTCTCGCCAAGAAAAATTGTTTGTTTTTTTTGTCATGCTCGTAGGGTTTTGCACTGCAGGAGAGTATGCAATCACCAGGCCTGCAAGCACCTCGATTTTTCTCTCCATCTATTCCACAAAATATTTGCCCTTTGTTTGGCTGATCACCGTTCCTTTAAATTTTTTAGTGGTTTACCTTTATAACCGATTTTTACCCCGTATCGGCCCTGTTGCTATGTTAGGGATTATGGTCTCTTCCGTGATGCTCATGCATGTAGGGTGCGCCCTTTTCATAAAAAGGGTCCCTTGGCTGATCTTTTTTCAATTTGTCTGGAAAGACATTTATATTTTGCTCATGTTCAAGCAGCTTTGGTCTTTAATTCATACGACGATTGCGCAGCATAGAGCAAAATATCTTTATGGACTGATCTATGGGATGGGAACTATTGGCTCGATTGTTTGCAGTCTTATTCCTGGATTTTTTGTGACCGATGTCGGATCTAACCATCTCTTTTTTCTGACTCTTCCCTTGTATGCCATCTTATTTTTGGCCTATAGACAGGCCTTTTCTAGAAGTTCTTTACCTGCAAACCCTTTAAAAGATCAGTTCTCTGAATCGAAACATGTAAAGCTTCAAGAGTCGTTTTCCTTGATTCAAAAAAATCCCTTTTTGATTTTCCTTTTGCTTCTCGTGGCCTTTATGCAGGTTTCTGTAGGGCTTATGGAGTATCAATTCAATAGTTACTTAGAAATCAATATCACAGATCAAGACGCAAGAACTGCCTATTGTGGACAAATTACAACGATTGTGAATCTGCTTAGCGGCTTTTTCCAATGCTTCGGCTGTTTTCTCTTAGTGCATGTGTTAGGACTCAGAGGAAGCCATCTATTTATTCCCTCTGTACTGTTTGCCAGCATGCTGGGATTTATAGGGCTGCCAAGCTTTGCCATGATCTCTTTTGTGTTTGTCTTCTTAAAGGCTGTAGATTTTTCCCTTTTTGGCGTGATCCGAGAGATGCTCTACATTCCTTTAAAGACGGAGGAAAAATTCCGAGCTAAAGCGCTCATCGACGTGTTTGCTTACCGCACCTCTAAAGCGCTCGCTTCTTGCTTAATTTTGTGTCTGCAAATTGTTGCAGGTATGTATCTACTTCCCGTCATCCGTTATTTGTCCCTGGCGATTTTTCTCGCCTGGATATTTCTTGTCATAAAACTCTTTAAGAAAAATGAAGCTTCTTTGAGGGTTTAAAAAGGCTTCTGACTCGCCAGAAACTGAGAGGCATTCAACCTGCGCGCAATCTCTTGATCCAAAATATCGATTATTTCTTCCTTGTTTAGAGGAGGACTTCGAAGAAGCTTATGTCTTACGTCTTGCAAAATTTCCGAGGAAATAGAATCAGGTATCCCTTTCAGCATAGCATTCAGCGCACTTAAATGGCCTTTTGTAGCAGCTGTCATAAGCGCAGAATGGACTCCATGAACATTACAATCATTGACAAAGATCTGGTTCAGCTCAGGATTTAAGGCTAAAAATTTTTCGATCTCTTCTCCCCAATTTTTTTCAGCCAAAAGAAATAATATTTTATCTGGATCAGAAAAAGACGTTTTGAAACTAAGTAAATAGCAGAACATTTCTTTTCGATCTCGACTAATTGTTACATAAAATGCATTATTTAACATTTTATAAAAAAAAGTTAAGCTACCAATAGTTGCTTCCATCTTAAGTAGAGTTGTTATCATTTTCTTAAAAAGAGTTATGTCATTTTCTGTTATAGAAAAAATAAGTCCTTCAGCTCTTGTCTGGGGTTCTACTAAGGACAAATCAATTTGTTCGAGCAGTTTTTTTTCATTTTTTAAAAAACTGTTGAAAAAGAGAGCATTATAATTACCGTACTGATTTGCAAAATCGGAAAACCCTAAGAGAGTCATCTTTAGATTCGATGCTTTAAAAGCTATTTTTGCATCAAAGGGCTGAACTTGAATTTCCTGATTTTGGAACTCTCGTATAAAACTTGAGACAACAGGATTGGCACTCCGTATATTTTGAACCCGTTCTGCATATTTAAAAAATTCATAGACGCGGGAAACTTTGTCCCTTAAGTTAGAGCCTTCGATGTGTTTGAGGATAAATTTAAGAGTAGGATGAGATTTCAGTTTTTCCAAACAACGATCTATTTCTTCATCCGCAATGTGACGAAGGTATGTTGAAAGATCATAAAAGTTGTCCTTATCGGAGTCGGGAAGATAGCGATAAATACGAAATAATATATCTCGTGGAAGCGATTCAAAAGCAGATAACGACTGAGATCCAATTGCTGACATAGGAATTCCTTTTTTAAGAGGAGTGATTCTATTTTAAAATGAAGTTTCCCTCAATTGCAAAATTTATTTGATTTTTCTATTCACAAGTTGACAGGAATTGGGGATTAAGACATGAAACCATTTTATGGAAGACGTCGTACGAACATCTCTTCGAGGGGCTCAGGTTCTTCAAAATCCTCGCCTCAATAAGTCGAGTGCATTTACTCAAGAAGAGAGGGATCTTTTAGGGTTAAATGGTCTTTTGCCGACTGAAGTATTAACGGTAGAACAACAGATTAGGCGATGTTATCAGAATTTCAGCCGAAAAAGAACACCTCTCGGGAAATATGTCTTTTTAACTTCTTTGCTTAATCGAAATGAGGCTCTCTTCTATCAGTTTGTTTCTTTGTACCCCGCTGAAATGCTCCCTTATATCTATACACCTACAGTAGGCGAAGCGGCCCTGCAGTTTAGCCATATCGTCACAGATCATCGAGGTTTATATCTCTCTTACCCTTTCGAAGAGAAAATGGAGGAGATGATCCAAAATATCGACCAAGAATCTGTGAAAATCATTGTAGTGACTGATGGTGAAAGGGTTTTAGGATTAGGGGATTTAGGAATTGGGGGGATGGCCATTCCGATTGGAAAATTGAGCCTATTTACGTTATTTGGAGGCATCCATCCAGATCACACTTTGCCGATCGTACTCGATATGGGAACAAATAAAGAAGAGCTTCTTCAAGATGAACTTTACTTAGGTTGGCGCCATAAGCGAGTTGAAGGTGCTGATTATGACCGATTTGTAGATCGATTTGTAAGAGTCATTAAGAAAAAATATCCGAATGTGCTATTGCAATGGGAAGATTTTGGAAGGGATCATGCGCGAGCCCTTTTAGATCGTTACCGCGCCGAAATTTTATCCTTCAACGATGATATTCAAGGAACTGCAGCCGTCTCTTTAGCAGCCATCCTTGCAGGGTTAAAAGAGAGTAAAGAGCCGCTCTCTAGGCAAAAAATCGCCATCTTGGGTGCAGGATCTGCAGGAACGGGGATTGCAGATCTTCTCGTGCAAGCTATGGTCAGTCAAGGACTTTCAAAAGAAGAAGCTTGCGGCCGAATTTATATGGTAGATCGTTACGGGCTGATCCATTTTAACACAGCCCACATATATGACTCTCAACGTCCTTATATCCAGCCTCATCAGAATCTGATTGATTGGAAAGTCACAAATTTTGATCACATTACGATAGAAGAGGTGATTGCAAACGCTCATCCAGGCATTTTGATCGGCGTGAGTGCTCAAGCAGGCGCTTTTACACAAAGTTGCATTCAGGAGATGGCCCGCCATACAAAACGTCCGATTATTCTTCCTTTATCAAACCCAACTTCCAAAGCAGAAGCTAATCCGCAAGAGCTCATCGAATGGACTCAAGCTCAAGCCATTGTCGCCACAGGAAGTCCTTTTGTCCCTGTCGTCTATCAGGAAAAAACGTATAAGATTGCCCAGTGCAACAACGTCTATATTTTCCCAGCCATAGGATTAGGCGCTCTAGCTGCACAAGCGAAACAAATCACAGACAAGATGTTTTTGCAAGCAGCTGAAACGTTAGCTAGCTTATCTCCAGCACTTAAAGATCCTACAGCCTCTTTATTCCCAGACATCGCAGAAGTTCGCTCAGTCACGCGCCAAGTGGCCATTGCGGTCGCGAAAAAAGCCTGTGAAGAGCAGGTAGCTGGTATTCAACCATCTGCTATCGAAAAGAATATTGATGCTTTAATTTGGAATCCCCATTATCATTGTTTTATCTGAATCCTTCATGTATTATATTTTTTGAAAACAAATAGTAAATAAATTATATTAAGAATATGAGCAAGTTATTCTGGATCATCTTTTTATTTGCGGCCTATATTTGGGTTGTGTCGTCAGGACGGGAAGAGTTTGTGCTTGACCAGGGCAAAGCCCTTTGTCGATACCTTGTTTCCTGGTTTGACGATGCCGAAGTCGATTTTCAGGTAAAAAAATCTGAGAATAAGAAAAAATCGAAGAGATGGGATTAGTTTTTAAAACTGAACTGTGAATTCCAACCGGTTTCCTAGGACATACGTGATGCTCGCAGGAAGAAAAAGCTCTCCTTTGGGCATTTTTTGTGACTCACTTTTTCCAATGGGCAAATAACGAATATATCCTACCCATGACACGCTATAAGTAGAGTAGTTCCAAGAAAAAGGGAGCTCAGCTTCTGCCTGCCACTCATCTGGAAGAGTAAGGACGATAGGCCACACAGAGATTCCTCGAATTTGAACATCTGCCGTTTTCATACGCATGAGATGGAAAAAAAAACCTCCCTCCCAAAACTGGCTATAGCGCCAGTGCCAGCGCATACCTGCCGCAAGATAATTCCAACGGAACCACTCATCATAACCTGTCTCTTTATCAGAGGCTCTTCTGGCCCACTTTTGAAAGCCAATAGCAAAAAAAGGGGAGCATTGGATCGTTTTGTAAGCTAACGTATAACCAAGTCGCCCTTCCATATTGAAGAGTGTATTGTCTGTGTAAGACTGAAAAGGGATGAATTTTTTCAGGACGTGATGCTGAATGGTCCCATCAAAGAAAGTTTGTCCTTCAGCAAATCGAACATCGCCTCCAAGATATGCCCCCCAAGGATTTTCATAGTCAAACCCAGCCTGAATACCAGGAAGCCAGCCAGACTCTTCGCTTTTCCCTTCACAGCCCGTAAGCTCTTTGAAAGAGCGGTAAAATAGGTCTGGGCTTATATAAAGGCCACAAAAAGAAGGCCTCAGAATAATAAGAAAAAGGAAAAGCAGCCTGACCATGTTGTAAACATTTTTTTGAATAAATTAGTATAATCTACACCGATATTTACAACAATTGTTTTTAACTCAAGAAAGGTGTATCCTATTTGACATATGAATCCTATAGATGATAGAACGCCAGTTTTCCCGCCTTCTCTTTCAGCCATGAAAATAGACGAGCTGCTGCGCTTTTTAGAGCATTTAAGCGTTGCGTTAGAGCAACTTAACGAGCAAGCCCCTGGAGGAAAAAATTCTTCTTCTGTTCTTTACCCCCCTTTATTATCTCTTTGTAAAGTAAATTATTTAATGCTTTCAGGAAAAACTAACCCTAAAACAGAACAATCTTCAGAACGCACTGAGGCTAAAGAAGACCCAGAGAACTTCCTTCATCAAGCGGCTAAAAAGCTCGAAGTTGTTAGTCACATTACTTTACTTGGTAAATCGGAAAGTAAGGCTGAAATTCCTATCTCTTCTAAAGCGGGGACTGAGACTCTTCAACCGCCCCCTATGCCAACCTCAGAGCCTCGTAAGCAAGGGAATATAAAGAAACCAGCCCTGCCGCCAACAACTGAAACTCTAGCTACTCTTAAACCTACAGCCCAGGATAATTCACCTCGTTTTGCCACTAAACACCTACTGGCCACGCTAGTTGCCATCCTGGAAAAACCGGCGAGTTCGCAGTTCATGCAAGCCATCAAGCCTTTATTAAAGCACTTGATCGTTGTTGTAGAAACGCAAGAAAATATGTCCGGTTTTTCTAAAAAAATTCTCCAACTATCTAAAGGACTCCTACAGGAGACTTCTTTGGTTCCGAAATTAGACATGATCTCTTTGTTAAAGATTGCTGCTGCACCTCGTAAAGAATCCACGACTCCTCTTAAAGAAAAAGAGGCTTTCGTGGAAAATGTCCCTTATGAAACCCGCCCCCTACCGAATTTGAGCTTACCGAGTTTCTTAAAAAGGGAAGGACAGATCTCCTTGAAGCCAGGGCCGTCAAATACGCCTCCTGTCATCATGCCTTACACAGGAGAAAAACCTAAAACAATTCATCCTAAAAAAAAGAAAAAAGACCCCAATCCCGACAAAGAAGACGAGGAAGAAAAAGATCGTTAGTACCGAAACAACTTGAAGAATCGGTATAACCCTTGACATCGGACCTATTTTCAAGTATTCGCTCAAATAAGATGATAAGGAGAGCGTTATGAAACGGTTCGGTTTTTTTCTTCTAGCTTCCGGATTGTTTTGGACAGGATGTATCGAAAATGATTCTTTATCAACAGCGAGCATAGCCCAACGCAATGTTGAAAATCTTGCTCGTCTTTCAGTCGGTATGAGTTCTAAACAGGTGTTTCAAATCATGCGCAAACCTTATCGAAACGAGAAGTTTGATGTCGATGAGGACCACTATGAGATTTGGTTTTATATTACAAACTTAACCCTGTTGCAACAAGAAACATTGACTCACAAGAATCTAACGCCGATCACTTTTAAAAATGAGATTTTGTTAGGCAAAGGATATCACGATTATTACAAAGCGCTAAGCCAAAAAAATGCTGAGATAGAAGCTGAAAATAAATCCAAGGAAGATAATGACTTGGAAAAAATATTGAATAAGCCATCAAAATCATCTCCTGCTAAAACTCCACCTACAGGGCCGACTAAACCGCAAAATCAACCCTCAAATCCCTCAGGCGGAGACAAGAAACAGCAAGATCAAAAACCCGAACCTCCTTCCCAGGCTAAAAAACCCACATCTACACCTTCTAATAACAAATCCTCGACTCCTCAAGGCGCTAACAAACCAAATCAGCCGTCGCAAACGAAAAAACCCGCTCCTCAAACAACACCCCCATCTGGCAATACAGTCACAATGTCCAGCGCTTCTTCTTCAAACCCTCCTCCTCCCGAGCCACCCCCAGAAAATACGGATAAGAAAAAAGTTCCTCTTACTGAAGAAGATGAAGACGTAATCCAACAAGGACAGGAAGAAAATTTTGACTTTTGGTAGGCTGCTCTTTATGCTAGCCTTATGCTACGCCCACGATCTGAAACTATCTATCAAAAAGCCTGCCGTGTAATCCCTGGAGGCGTCAATTCGCCGGTTAGGGCTTTTAAAGGATTAGGAATAACCCCTTTAATAGTTGAATCAGGCAAAGGCGATCAAATTCAAGATGTAGATGGCCACGTATTCATTGATTATTGTCTCAGTTGGGGAGCTCTTATTCTTGGCCATGCCCATCCTCAAATAGTACAAGCAGCTTACGAGCAGATGTTAAAAGGCTCCTCCTTTGGCATCGCTACACAAATAGAACAGCAACTTGCAGAAAAAATCGTAAACCTCATCCCTTCAGTAGAAAAAATTCGGTTTGTTTCTTCAGGCACTGAATCCACGATGACTGCCCTTCGGATTGCAAGAGGGTATACAGAGAGGCCCAAAATCCTTAAATTCATCGGCAACTATCATGGACACCATGATGCTCTTCTCGTGCAAGCAGGATCTGGGGTTTCAAGTTTAAACCCCTTGGCCACTTCAAAAGGCATCCATCCAGGGGCCATTGCCGATACGTTGCTCTTTTCATTTAATGATAGCGCCGAGGTTCGCTCTTTTTTTCGGACGCACCCACTAGCAGAAAAGGTTGCAGCTGTCATTGTTGAGCCTGTAGCTGGCAATATGGGGGTAGTTCCTCCAGAACCTGGATTTTTACAGCTTCTTCGAGAGGAAACTGCTCGAGTAGGTGCTCTGTTGATTTTTGATGAGGTGATCACAGGGTTTCGGGTTGGTTTGCACGGCGCTCAGCATCTCTACCAAGTCGAGCCCGACTTAACCTGTTTTGGTAAAATCATCGGAGGGGGCTTTCCGGCGGCAGCAGTCGGCGGCAAAGCTCATATTATGGATCACTTGGCTCCTTTAGGTCAGGTGTACCAAGCAGGTACTTTATCGGGAAATCCAATAGCTATGAGAGCTGGCTTCGAGACACTTTGTCTTGCCCAACAGCCCGGATTTTATGAAGAGCTGCTCTCAAAAACCAATCGGCTACTATCTCCTATAAGAAAAACCATCGAGAACCTAGGTGCGCCTGTTTGTATCCAGCAAGTAGGATCGATGTTTACCATCTTTTTCGGCCCCGAGAAAGTGATGAATAAACAAGATACTAGGAAAGTAAATGAACAGCTCTTCACGCAGTTTTTTCAATATATGTTCGAAAAAAATATTTACATTCCACCAGCTTCTCAAGAAGCCTGGTTTATTTCGAGCGCCCACACGTTAGAGCATATTGATTATACCGCTCATTGTATCTGTCAGTTTATTCAAAACCTTGATCGATAAGAGGAAAAGCGCTAAGATCATTTTCTATATGGTTTTTGTAATCGCTTTATCATTTACTGGTCTATTTTTAATTTTCCTCGAATTTTTGTTGCCAAGCTCTATTATGGCCATTGGCGGCGCTTTATTATTGCTAGCCAGTCTGCTCGTCTATTATATGACTTTTCCAGTAGATCTATTTTTCTGGATCTATTGTTTATTTCTTGTTGTCGCTCTTTCTTCTGTGGTAACAGCAGGAAGAAAACAGGCCAAATCTTCTAAGGATAAAAAGTCTGAGCGGTAGAAATGGGGATAAATTTTATATTTGGAGAGTTCGCAGTAATCTCTTCTATCATATTCTTTAGTTCGCTAGAGCTTAAGATGTTCGCCTGACTAGGGGATAGGTTCAATTCTTCAACCACCTTATTAAATACTTTATTAAACGCTAAATTTTCGTAATGAATTGCTTGAATTGTTAAAAATCTAAACAAACCAAGGTTATAATTCGGCGAATCAACATTGATAGCAACAGTTCCTGCAGAGGGATCGAAAAAGAATACATAATTCTCTGTTTTTATATAAACACATGAGTGAATGGGGACTCTTATTATATAAGCACCATTTGGAAGCTGGTTTAGCTGTTTAATTATATTTTCCGTTTCTTCTGAATTTTGAGTTGTCTGTAATTTTAAACTACACAAAGAAAATTCATCCTCGCCTTGAAAAAATAAAGAATGCTTAGATTCGCAACTCTCTAAATCTATTCTTAAATCTAAAAACTCTAAAACCTCTTTAAGCTTAAAAATTTGTAGTAAATTAGCTTCCACTCCTGCTTGATTGGCAAATAGATTGGTTAAACACGCTATATGAGCTTTAGGATCTTGAAATGACGCACGCGTCTTGAAATAAAGGTACAAAAACCAAATAGACATGCCTTGACAAACGCCTTGACTAAGAGACGTCCATTTTATTTGCCGATCTAGATCCTCATATCTTTTTTCTATCATGTTAAACACTTCAGAATCTATCGCAACATGAAATCGAGTTTTAGGATCGTAGCGATTTGAAGAATCTGCGATGTGTATGTTGGCCAATCTTTTATCAATAAATCCTTCTTGCAAAAAGACGATTTTCTCTTTTAGTGTCGTTTCCAATGATTGAAGGTTCATATATGCAGCAAAAGAGGCGAGCGCTTGTAAGAAAAGTGCTATTATGTTGCGAAAGGGCGCTGTAGCCATCTGACAAACATACCAGCGACCATTTAGCATCTGAGCAGCTCTGGCAGTTTCAGAAAAAGATTCGTGAGAATGTTTTAATACTTCGTCGATTTGCGGCGAAGCAGCAAAAAATCTTTTTAGATCACTGCAAGAAGAAAGCGGGGATGCTATAGACGTCATATAAACCTTTTATTTACTGATAACGCGCAGAAGAACGTTATTAAGAACCCCTAATGTAAAAATATTTAGAATTTGATTGCCAAATACGAGAGCGCACTGACAGCCTAGGTTCCAACATCTTGCTCGTTCGGAGGGTTTTTCCTCATAATAAGAGGTGGAGCTTGCAAAGTAATTGATAGCAAGAAGAGCTGAGCCAAAGGCTATTTGAGGAGAGACCAAAAGTCCAGCCACAGGATTCCTCTCTATTTCATAGAATCTTTTAAACTTAGAATCTTGAGTTGCTTCTATAAATAGACTTGATAAAGAAGATAACATAAAAACTCCGTTTTTTTGCATTAATTTTATAATCAAAACGCAATTATCTTCAATCTATTTATTTATGGAGTCAATAGTATAACTTTCTATTTTACGAACTTCGAGGTGGGACTCTGCGATAAGAATTTTTTTACCCTCTACTTCGATCCAATAGAGCATGGTCTTAGGGCTGATCATCCGTTTTTCCAGGATTTGAATAGCCTGATCTCCGCCTCCTTTTTGCAGCCGGTTTTGGATAAGGCGGCGTAAAAACCAAAAAGAGACGAAAAGCAAAGCGATCACAGCTGTGAACGTAAGCAGCATGTGGGCAATCGCCGAGCCGTAATTTGTCGTCATTTCTGTGACAGACGGGAGCTCAACTGGAGAGGTTTCCAAAGAAGGAGAGAGTTGGGCAATCCATGATATCATGAGATAAATCGTAGATGCTTTTTTGATTCTTCGCAAAAGAAATCACATTTTGGTAAACTTGGGCCATGAAAGGTTGGATTGCCCTAGATATTGATGGAACGATTACGGTAGACAAGTATACCGTCCCTACCCCTGTAATTATGTATTTGCACGAGCTTCAAAGCTCTGGCTGGAACATAGCTATTGCAACGGGCAGATCCTCTATATTTGCCTCCATGGCACTTTCAGAGTTTCATTTCCCCTATACGCTCATTGTACAAAATGGTTCCGCTATTTTGCAGATGCCTGACAAAAAAATTCTTCACAAAAAGTATTTACCGGCTTCTTCCATCCTTGCAGTGGAACAAGCGTTTGAGGGGATTGATGGGAATTTTTTAGTCTATTCAGGCTGTGAGAATGGGGATTTTTGTTATTACAAGCCAAAAAATTTATCTCCTAAACAGCAAGCTTATGTCCAGCAGCTGCAACTCAGAGAAAAAGAACCCCCTCGTCCAATTGCTTCTTTTGGAGAACTCGCTGACACCCCATTAATTAAATGTTTTGGATCTAAAGAGCAGATGTTGACCCTTGCTGAAAAGCTTCGAGAGACTGGTCTTTTTCAAATCGCTTTTATTCGAGATCCTTTTGATGGAGAAGGGGGAAGATTGCTTCTTCTCACAGATCAAGCGGCATCCAAAGGAACTGCTTTAGAAGAGATGATCAGACAAGAAGGAAGAGGTCAGGTAGTGATTGCCGCGGGAGATGATGAAAACGACGAGAGCATGCTCTTAAAGGCCGATGTAAAAATTGTCATGTCTCCAGCCCCAGATTCTTTAAAAAAGTTGGCAGATTGGGTGGCTGGGCCGGCAGAAGAATTAGGAATTATTCCAGCACTTCAATGGGCTTTGCAATATGGATACTGAAACGATCATCAAACGAAAGCGCTGCATTGACTTAAGTCTAGCCGCTTGCCGAAAGAGGCAAAGTCCTCGTACAAAATTTGTCCATTCTTTTGAAGGCTTTGAAGAGCATTCTGATACAATCCCTTTGTATGAAAACTTTTGTTTTGTACTCGCTTTGTATCGGCAAAAAACTGTTGAATCCGTATTAGAGGGCAAAGTTCTTTTAGAAAGGCTGCTAGCCTTCCAAGCGCCCGATGGGAATTTCCCTATCTATTTGCATGAATTTCCTACTTGCCAAAGCTCCTTGCAAAGGCTAAAAATCGCGCCTCTTTTCATTCAGTTGGAGCGCCACTTTAGCTCTGTTATCTCTTCTGAACTGAAAGCAAAACTCTCTTTAGCTATAGAAAAATGTCTCAGCATTTCTCCAGAAAATCTGTCAGATCTTTGGAAGCTTCGCTACGACATGTGCAAAGAGGGCCATTCAACCATGGCCATCGGACCAGAAAAAAACTGGACCCATTGGCTCATCAGCAAACAATTAACAAAAGAGCCGATCTTACTTGAAGCTCCTGCTTTCCACCCCCAGCTCCAAGTCTTAAGCAATCCTCATTTTTCCTACCAGCAAGAAGGGCTGGAGCCTCAGCCTCATCTTTTAGAGTGGCTGCTTGCCGAGCAAGGGGAGGGAATCTCATCGGCAAGACTTCTCCAAGATCATTCTTCGCAAATTCAGTTAGCAGCTTTTTGGCCCTTTTCAGACATCGCCCTGCAAACAGAGGAAAATGTGTATGAAGAAGAGGCTTGTTTTGCTAGCTGGGCCTCTCATCTTCCTGGAGATGTGTTTCGCTTCTTATGGAAAGGCTCGAAAGTGGGCAGTATTGTTCTTCCAGGAAAGGTTCCTTCAGAAGTCTCTTTGATAGGAAAGCGCGAATGGGAGATCCTTTTCGATCTTCCAGAAAATGTTGATCTAACCAACAATCAGCTATTTGAAGTCGCTTTTTACTGTAGCGCTTTGCCAGAGGTGGATTGGAAAATAGGAGAACAAAAAGCAACTACCTTTTCTCTTGGTGAGACGATTTTCCTGATTAGTCCTCAGTGTCACTTTTCAATCAGTTTTGAGCTTGTTTCGGGAACCGGTGATTTTTGCGGACACATTTGCAAAGCAAATCGTCCAACTCAAATCAAATCTGCAGGATATGAAGCATATGATTGGCAGATCGGCTTGAGAACGCTGCGCCGATCTACCAAGGTCCGCCTGAGGGCGGTTTGTAGAAGTTTTTTACTCTAACGATTTTTCTTGAGTTTGCTGTAAGATGTCTTTGCTCAGATCGGAAAACTTCCCTTCATAAGCTGAAAGGATAGCAGCTGCTTGCTTTTCAAGATCATTTGTTGGAGTAATTGTTCCCATAGCTAGTCGATGAAGATCTACTGCATTCATCTGTTTAGCGTAATAAAGATCAAGCATACCAGCCAAGGTGACTGCTTTTTGTCTTAGCTCTTGATCTTTGAACTGCTCAGATGCTGCAAGCGTTTTTTCCATAGACTCAAGACGCAAAGCAAGACGTTGTTCTTGGACGGCAGGAGTCCAGCGCTCTAAAGAAGAGATAGAATCAAGATGGATCTGTTTATATTCTAACGCCAGATCTTGTTCGATGAGGAAATTCTCATCCTGATTTTTCCCCTCTCCTGGATTCAACTCTCTTAAATGAACAAAATAATCAAGGGTCTTTTCAGAAGAAGAGTCGATCTCCATCGCAACAGAGCGGATCTTTTGTGCAAGAGGGGAATTGTCTGAAGAATCGATCAATTTCAATAATTCTTTATTTTTCTCTTCAGTCCAATTTTTAGCCATTTTCTTCCACTGCTCTGCCTTAGAAGAGTATTCGGCTGCAATCAGGGCATCCTCTTTCCTCATAGCAATGAGCCCATCTAAACCACCATCTGTTTTCGCCTGGTTATAATCTTGATCCATTTTTTCAAGAAATTTTTGATACTTTCCAGCCTTATACTGATCACGGACAAATGAAACAAATTCTTCATTATTGGGAAGATTTGTTTCTTGAACCTGCACCTGCTGAGGGCTTTGCATGGCCGTCTCTGCAAAGATGGGCGCTGTGGAGCAAAGGAGGGCAGCTAAAGATAAAGAAATATATTTCATAATAATACCCTGTTTTTGTTTTAAGGTATTCTTATAATAGTCTTTACCAAATTTAATTTAAACTAAATAAATTCCTTAATATTACTTATAATAATTTACTGCAATAACGCCATTTCGGAAAATAAAGGAATTGCTTCCAGCGATAGAAAACCAACACCCTGCAATAAGCCCGAAGGATTTGGTCCAGTTGTATTCGATAGCTGGGGCTAAACTAAACTGGGAAGCTGGAGAAGAGAGTTGACCGCCGAGACTAGAAAAGATATTTTCACCATTTTTTCCATGAAAGGAACTTTTTGTTCCATAAATATAGAATACATCTAAAGCCCACGCCCAATTCCTTGATAAATTATATTCAAGACTGAGGTCAATCTCTAGCTGTTTACAGGGATAATAAGTCCCTCTTGTTGATGGAACGCCTCCATAAAAATTCATGCCTTTGAGACGGACAGCAGATGAGAATGACACTGCAGTTGCCAAGCGAAAATTTAGGTATTTTTTAGGCTGAAGAGGGATTAGCTTAGCAACAATTACGCCAAACGTGCTGACATAGCTGCCACCTCCCATTGCATCAGTTAACAAGTTTTCTGGATTCAGGTAATTATAAGTTCCCGTAGGGAACAGCTCTTGGAACGTTAATTTAATGTTTGGGATGTAAGTCGTTTCGTCCAAGATCTGGATTCCAAGGGCCGCAAAAGAGTCTCCTATACCCCAAGAGTGTTTCCCATGCGTCTTATTATACTTTCCAAGCACCGAGAGGGTTAGATCTACACGAGGAGCTATTCCTACTTGAATATATGTATCGAATACATAACTCCAAAAAATGGGAGCCGAATGTGATTTCCAGTCAGGGGCGTAACTTCCTTTGAAAGCCACAACATAGACATAAGGTTCTATGTTGATATCGCCCAAGGGAACAACAGTTCCTGAAGGAGCCAAAAGAGGTCCTGTAAACCAAGGAATATAAGGCTCTGAAGCGGGAAGCTCTTCAGTTTCCACTTCAATCGCCTCTAGAAAAATGGCACAGGAAATCATGATGCTAAAAATGTATTTGCAGCGCATAATCCCTGAAAATAGACCAAAGAGATGTGGTGTTTCAATGAAATTTTTCTGTTTTGTGCTTTTAAGCCTCTTACAATCTGCAATAGCCCTTCTTCCTTCTTGCGAATTGACTATAGCTGGTATTGCTTTAACAGTAGAAATCGCTGATAAAGAGGAGAGTCGAAAGCAAGGATTGATGTTTCGCAGAGAACTTGCTGAAGGAAAAGGAATGTTATTTATCCATGAAACCCCTCAAGTCCTTTCGTATTGGATGAAAAATACTTACGTTCCTCTTTCGATTGCTTTTTTTGACTCAGATCGTACTTTATTAAACATTGAGGACATGCCTTCTTGCAAAGAGGACAGCTCTTTAAAAAGTTTCCGAAGCAAAACTCCGGCTCTTTATGCTCTTGAGGTTCCTCGAGGATGGTTTGAAAAACATAATATTAAACCCGGCATGAAATTTTCTTTTCGAGATCCCCCGAAATCAGTACAATGAAGAAAAATACTACAGAGGAAATAAGAGGATGCCCAAGAAAAAACACAAACGGCCTTGGCCTGTTTTTATCGCGATTATTTTAGCTATTATCACAGGAAGCTTATTGGAGTATGAGCATAATCTATTTGGGGTCTCATTCTATTCCATATTTGACGTGTTGGGTAATATTTTTTTAAACGCTTTAACGTTAGTTGTTGTTCCTTTGGTTTCCTCATCGATTATTACAGGGATTGCTCGAATTGGTGGAGATCGGTCATTTGGAAGACTTGGACTTAAGATGTTCTCTTTTTATCTAGGAACTAGCTTAATGGCTATTTTAATAGGTCTTTTCTTTGTGAATGTAATCCATCCTGGAAATCCTGAGACGTTATCTGCAACAAGGGATACAGGACAAGCTGTACTAGCTGACTTGCATAGCCATTTGGGCCATACAGAGGGAAAAGCTTTCGTCGACGTCCTTATGCAAATCGTTCCTTCTAATATAGTTGCCGCCTTTTCTCAAACACAAATGCTGGGGCTTATTTTCTTCAGTCTGCTATTTGGTTACGCGATTTCGAAGATCAACTCTCATCCTGCCTCTATTCTTCTAGGGTTTTGGCAAGGAGTGTTCGAGGCGATGATCAAAATTACACATATTGTGATGAGATTTTTACCTTATGGCGTCTTTTGTCTTGTCGCTAAAGTGTTTATGACAGCAGGGCTCAAGTCGTTAGGGTCTTTGGCACTATTTTTCCTTACAGTAGTCTTGGGACTTGCCACATTTATGCTTGTGGGACTATCTGGGTTACTCCAAATTATTGGACGAGTCAAACCAAGCCGCCATTTAAAAGCGATGGGACCTGCTTTAGTGACTGCATTTTCTACAAGCTCCTCTTCGGCCACCTTGCCAATCACTATCGATTGCGTAGAAAAGCGAGCCGGCGTATCAAACCGGGTTTGCAGTTTAGTCATTCCTTTGGGCACTTCGATCAATATGTCAGGCTCTGCTCTCTATGAGTGCGTTGCTGCTATGTTTGTAGCGCAGGTTTATGGAATTGAAATGAGTCTCGTGACCCAATTTCTTGTTGTCTTCATGGCTTTGATCACTTCGATTGGAGTTGCGGGGATTCCTTCTGCCAGCCTTGTGGCTATTTTAGTGATCTTAAAGGTCATTGGGTTGCCTGCTGAAGGGATTGGTTTATTTATTGCTGTAGACAGACTTCTCGACATGTGCCGTACGATGGTCAATGTGTATAGCGATAGCTGCTGCGCAATCCTCGTTGCACGCTCTGAAGGGGAGAAGAATGTCCTCGCTGTAGATCCTGTCAGTGACGAAGATTGATATCTTCAAGTGCCAGGCTCCTGAATTATCAGAAGCCTGGGCTGCTGAGTATAAAAGGCAGGGGATCCCTTCATCTTTTAGAAAAGACCCTAGCAACGCCCTAGTAGAATTCATCTCTTGGCTTGAAAAGCAAGATGGCAATGAGAAACAAAAAGCTGCAGATTTAGGCTGCGGACTTGGGCGAAATAGCTTTTATTTAGTTAGCCGTGGATTTTCAGTCACTGCTATCGATCTCCTGCAAAGCAATGCCGACGCCATCAATGAAGAAGCTAAGCAAACAAAATTACCGGTTATCGCATTTGCTCAAGACGTCTCATCGAAATGGCCTATAGCCTCTCATTCCTTAGATATTGCGATTGATGTGTTTTGCTATAAACATATCACAAATAAAGAAGCGCAAAAAAACTACCGAAGGCAGTTATGGAAAGCTTTAAAACCTAATGGTTTTTATTTCATTTCTTTAGCTTCCATAAATGACGGCTTTTATGGCCCTCTTTTGCAACATTCTCCTTCTCCTAAAGAAAAATTGGTGATAGATCCTTACGCGAACATAGCCTCATATCTTTATTCACTCGTCGATTTATCCAATGAATTTGGTGATATGTTTACTGTAATAGAAGCTTCAGAAAAAACTTCCTCTAGTCCGATGCATGGAAAAGACTACACAAGGAAAGTGCTAAACGTTATTTTACAAAAACGTTTATTATGAAATTTAATTGGACTTCATTTATTATTTATACCGAAAAAACTTGGAGAATTTTATGACCACCCCACTTTATTTGAGTGATGCCTATCTCAAAGAGATGGATGCTATGATTACTGAGATTGACAAAGAAGGTGATCAGCAACAACGATGGATGATAGTTCTAGATAAAACCATTTTCTATCCAAGAGGTGGAGGACAAGCAACAGATCAAGGTTTACTCTTTACAGACACCTGGAAAGGCAAAGTTTACCAAGTCTTACTCAAAGACGGTAAAACTATCCATTATGTTGAAGGGGATCAGCCTCCGCCTGTTGGCGCCTCATTAAAAGGAGCTCTCGATTGGAATAGGCGATACCTTAATATGCGCCTTCATTCTGCCGGTCATGTTGTAGATTTCGCTTTATATCTCTTAGGTTATTCTCCTAGTCCTCTTATGCCTTTCAAAGGGGATCATGAAAAAAAACCAGTTATTTACTATCAGGGAACCGTAGAAGAAGACTTTCGCGAAGCGCTTGAGAAAAAAGCTAATGATTTAGTTGAGCAGAATCTTCCTTTCTCAGTCCGCTTTGTTGATCATGAAGAACTTGAACGTGAAGCAATCTATCTGCAGCCAGGATTGCCGAAGAACAAGCCTTTAAGACTTTTAACTTTGAAAGGAGTGGGCGGTGTAGCAGATGGGGGAACTCAAGTGCGCAGCACTTTCGAAGTAGGGCACATTTCGATTTTACCCATAGAAAAGAAAGATGGAATGACCCTCATCCATTATCGCCTTACTTAAGATCTGCAATTTTTGAAGAAAATCTCTATAACCAAAATTAAGCAATAGAGTAAGATTTTGGTAAAGTTCGTGACATGTAAACGATAAAATCTCTTTCGAGATTAAAGTTCATCGATTTTTCTTTTGTATTTTGGAACCAAAAATGAATAGTATAATGTGCTCTGCGCGAGATCTCACATCTCAAGAATGGGAAGACTTAAGAGTGTTGTATGTGAAGGCATTTGTTACAATGTCAGAAAGCGTAAGCGCAGAGGATCTTGCTTTAATGGGTAATAATCCTGCAGAATTTTGGGCAGATGTGTTTGACCGTGATAAACCAAAGTCTCATGCTGAAAATTATACGTTTAATATGACCAGAGAGGGCGAGAGAATTGTTGCTTATGGGTTATATACATATGCGAGTGATGCTCAGTATTTGTATATTCACCATTTCGTGGTACATCCTGATTATCAAGGCCAAGGTTTGGGGAAACGATTAATGTATGCTATGCAGGAATTATATGTAGATACGCAGAAAGTTGGGTTGCTGACGCGGACGTACAATCTTCAAGCTCAGAATTTTTACAAGCACTTAGGTTTTTCTCCAAGCATTAAAATTCCTGCTGCTATTCACGAATATTATTCAAGTGATAGAGTGTACATGGAGCGCATTGTTTCATAGCCTTCTCTTGCAGTAAGGCTTTCTTTCCGAAAACAATCAAAAATAGAGATGGGAAGCAGATTCTGAAAAGTCATTCAGAGCCGAACATCTTACTGTTTCTGATAAAACATTCGGCGACATGCCTAGGGTAAGGTCACTCTGGCTTGCTTCCCAAACCTCTAGAGTCATAGAAAAGCTCGATCTTTGAGATGAGCCCTTCTCGAAAACTCAAGAGAGAGGCGGCATGTAAATTTTTGGCAAGGCCAGGAATTTCTACATCATATACGATCATTGCATGATCTTCTGAACCAAATTTTGCACGGATTGTTAGAGTCTTAAAAATGCCTGTAAATCCTTCAGCGGCTTTCAGAACCTTTTCTCTGCCAATGACCGTTTCCTGTGGATCTGTAAATTGAATATCAGGGTGTAGGTATTTTTTTACCTCTTCCATATTTTTCTCTCCAAGAGCCTTGTAATAAGCTACTCCTGTAGCTTTTGTATCTTTCAACATCATCTCCTCCTTGTGGATTTTTTTGACAATCTAAATTGACTATAGTAAACTACATTCATTAAGTCAACATTAGATATAGTGAGCTATACCCAATATGCCAGAAATCAAAAAAAGACCTTACAAATCGGCTACCAGAAATACACAAGCAGCACAAACCAGAGGACGCATTCTTTCTTCCGCAAAAAGTTTTTTTGAATCGGAAGGATTTGAGCATGTGACCATTGAAAAAATAGCTCAAGCAGCGAACGTTTCAATGCCCACCATTTATTCTCTCTTTCAGTCTAAGCGGGGGGTACTCCGCGCCTTAATGGATGAGGCTCTTCCTGCAGATCAGTTCAACGCTCTTGTAGAAAAAAGCATACAAGAGAAGTCACCAAAAGAGCGCCTCTGCATTTCTGCTAAAATTGCACGGCAGATGTATGATGCAGAGAGAGCTCAAATGGATATTTTACGAGGCGCTGCTGTGTTGGCTCCCGAGTTCAAGGAGCTTGAAAAAGAAAAAGAGATGCGCCGTTACAATCGACAGGAGGTGACCATAAAAGCTATGGTAAAAGAAAACTCTCTTGCTAAGGAGCTCAGTATCACTAAGGCTCGAGATATTCTATGGGCCTTTACTGGGCGCGATATGTACCGCATGTTCGTGATAGAACAAGGATGGACATCTGATGAATATGAGAAATGGCTGGCTGGGTTACTTATTAATAGTTTGGTAGGTGGTGATGAATTTTTAAAAAACGAGCAATCATAGCGTTGATTTGTTCAGGTACTTCTAAAGTAGCCCAGCATTTTGATCCCACAACCTTTCCAATTTCAAATTGAGGGGCTTCTCGATGCATCTTTTCGTAGGAACAGTGATGTTCATCGGTTAAAATGCATAGTGTTGGACAATCAATCTTTTTTAATATTCCCGCTGACTTCGCATCCCATTCAAGAAGGCCTCTAAAAATTTCTGATAGAGATTTTTTATTTACATCATTGAAGGCACTCGCAGCAATTTCCTTGTTAGTAGATTCCGTATTAAGAAATAATCCATCGACAAACGATGTTACAAACTGATCATTGAACTCAGCCTTTTCTAAAATCTCAATATAAGAATTGATTTCATGAACGAAGGACTTATCCATAAAAATGGGAGGATCGATCAAAATAAGTTTTTCGACGGCCAGAGATTGGTTCACTACAGTATCAATCGCGATATTAGCGCCGTTATTGAGTCCTATCAGACAGATATTCTTAAGAGATAATTTTCTACAAATCGTCGCAATCACAGACGACAAATCTCTCATTTTGTAGCTGGATATCGGATGACTCTTGCCAGAACCTGGTAAATCCAGTTGCACGATATCGCCAAATTGTTTCAACATTTCAATTTGATGAGTAAAAAAACGATGGTCCGAGCCCGCATTGTGAATCAGGACAAAATTCAAATCTCCAGTTCCGGGAAGTTTCTCTACAAAAATTTCAGTCCCATTGACATTCATCACCCCCCCCCCAGAAAAGCACAGGAATTCCTGTTTATTGGTTCAAAGCTAATATAATATGTCTGTTCGATTAGCACAAAGTTTATAGTCATTTAAATTCAGAGTGATAGATATAGCAAGGAGGTGCGCAAATTTTATTTCCTGGAGTGGAGGGCCTTGCCAGAGGCAGGGTGCGAGCGAAGGAAGAAAAATTTGCGCCGCCTCCTTGTCAAACTCCCAACTTTTGAATTCACTTGGGTATAATCACAGAGCCAGAGGAGTGAGCGGACAAAAACTTCTCTATGGTAGAAATCAAAGCGATTGGAGTTTCTATCATTGGATAATGACCCGACTCTTTGCAACATTCTAACTGCGCATTTGGATACCAATTCAAAAAGGTATTGCGCATGAATGCTTCGCTTCCTTCAAAGTCATATTCGCCAAACAAGACTAATATCGGAGTTTGTAGACCTTTCACAGATTCAGAAAAATCAGTATAAGAAAACATATTCAAATAACCAAGGCGTGCTTCGCTTGTAGACCTTTCACGCAGATCTGCAACCATCTTTTTAGCGAATGTCTTGGTATAACGATTGCTGGTCAATGTATTGATACACTGCATAGCGGCCTCATCGTTATTTAAGGCTACACTTTCAAGAAAGTCCATCATCTCTTTAGGACCGGGAGATCCACAAGCAGGAACAGGTGTTATCGCTACCACGCTTTTGACTCTCGAAGGATTGTCTACAGTGATTTTTTGAACAATCATACCGGACATAGAGTGTCCTATCAGATGAAATTTATCCCAACCTAAGAAATCAATGAGTTTGATAGCATCAACACTTGCCTCTTCCACCGAATAAGTTCCTCGCATTTCTTTGGAACGCCCATAGCCGCGAAGGTCAACAAAAACGTAGGTATATTCATCGATATTAAGATAGGGAAGTATGGAGTCGTAACTTGTCGAATCGCCCATCCAGTTGTGCATCACGAGGACTTTTTCTTTTCCTGATCCAATTTGTTGATGAGCAATAAATTCCATATTCACTCGATTGTCTTTTTCAATTTTTCTATAGTTTCATGCATTTCGCTTTCCGAAATGGGCTGTTTAACATGGGCCATGTACATTTTTGCAAAGAATTGAATCGTAGAATCATCGCCCGACTTTCGAGGTACGTAATGAAAATGGACATGGGGAACAGATTGCCCAACTTCATGGCCGTTTTTTTCAAGAAGGAGATAAGGAGATGTCCCAAATACCTTTGCTACTGCTCGGTCCACTTTTTTAATGACTCTACCTATTTGCGTGATCTCTGCATCAGTTAATCCTTCAAAGCGTTCTACATGCCTTTTTGAGACAACGAGGCAATGACCAGGAAAAATAGGCTTATGGGTGTATAGCGCAAACACAAGATCGTCTTCATAAAATTTTTGATTATTTAGGACGGCCGGATCGCAAAATGCACAGTAGCCATTAAAAGAAGAATGAGAAAACGGCTTTATAAAAAGAAAGTAGATTCCCCCTATAAGACAGAGAGCAACTATGATTAGAGAAAATTTTTTACGCACATTACTTCTAAGGATGTGCCCAGGAAAGGACTCGAACCTTCACACCTTGCAGCACCAGAACCTAAATCTGGCGTGTCTACCAATTTCACCACCTGGGCAGAAGAAAACATTGTACCTTTAAGAAGACTTTAGTTTCAACTACTGATCACGGGCTATTCGGAAGTATAGACCGGGTGGACAGAAAAACCGAGCTCTCTGACGGCAAAAATGGTTTTTGCAATAGGATCCCAAGGGGCTTGTTTGTCAATATGCAAGAGAATCTCTGTTTGTGATTTATCCTGAGCTAGAGCCCCGATTTGATACTGGCGGGCCAACTCTTCTTGGACCTCTTCTACGCGAACCATCGGATATTCCTGGAATTCAGTAAGCCATTTAAATTGTCCGCCAGCCGTAATAGAAATATTGATCTGCTGAATCTCTTTTTTGTTTTGCATGGTGTCGGTAGAGGAAGGGGATTTGATCTCTGCCAAATGGATCTCTGCATCATAAAGGCTCGCTTTTGATATGGCCAGGGTGGCAAATAAAGCGAGCATCAAAAAGAGAAAATCAATCATGGGCGCATAATTGATCCCACTTATTGGCTTGAGTTCATCATGAGGAATTAAGTCCATAATCAGTTTCCTTTCGTATTCATTAAGGTGCTGATGGACACTGCTTCATTTTCTACTAAACTTAATGTTCTGACAAGTCGATATTTTAACGTGGTGTAAAACATCATCGCTAAAATAGCAACAATAAGCCCCATGACAGTGGTTCCTACTGCAATCCCGAGCCCATCAAATAAAGCGTTGATACTCTCAATGGAACGGTTGACATCATAAAACGAGTAGAACATGCCGATCACTGTGCCAAGCAGCCCCAACATGGGAGCTACGATGACGATGTCGTTGAGTAAAGAGAGGCGCTGCCAAAAGGCGGTCGAAGCTCTTTTCCCTTCGGATTTCATCGCATCCATCATGATTTGAGCCCCTAATTTGCGAGTCGTTAGCCCGACTGCAATAATGCCGGCTAGAATATTTTCATCTTGTTTGCAAAAAAGGTGAGCTTCTTCATATTGTGCAGCTTCTAACATAGCGCGAACTCGATCGGAAAATGTTTTTGGCATGATCTCTTTGCTTCTAAAAGTCGCTAAACTATAGAGCCAAATGACCAAAGCTGCTACTGACATCAGAGAAAGTAGTGTGTAAATAACCGGAGAAGACGCAAAAACTTTTTTTAAATCTAACATAGGCGCTTGAGCAGCAACAGCTGACCCAGCTGCAAAAAGGGGGCTAAAAGCCAGGGTGGATAAACAAACCCACAAAGATTTCTTCATTGTAAAACTCCACAATATCCTTCTGAACTGTATCAATTAAACAAGAATCTGGCAAGATGATTAGCTTTAAGCTATAATTTCCCTGATGAAGAAAGCAAGCGATTTAAGAATTCCTTTTACTTGGGAGAATCGAAGACCGATCTTATTAGATCGGGCGATGTACATTCCTGGGTATTACGATCGCCACACCGAATGGGGACAGCTCGATTGGTCAGAGGAAGGGCTTTTTGGCAATGGACGTCCAGTGGCCATAGAGTTTTGTTCCGGAAATGGGCAATGGATTGGAGAGCAAGCAAAAAACAACCCCGAATGGAACTGGGTAGGGGTAGATAGACTCTTTGAAAGAGCTCGCAAAATATGGGCAAAAATCCACCGGGAAGAGATTTCTAATTTATTTGCAGTTTGCTCCGATGCCCTCACTTTTATCCGCCACTATGTGCCTCCATCCAGCGTTCATGTAGCCTATATTAACTTTCCAGATCCTTGGCCAAAATTAAGACATGCCAAGAAGCGTCTGGTTCGCCAAGAATTTTTACAAGAACTTGGACGGGTTTTACTCCCTCAAGGAAAGCTGATCGTTGTGACAGATGATCTTGGGTATGTTGAATGGATGCAAAACGAATTTTCTTGTTTACCCGAATGGCAATCTGATTATCCAGCTCCTGGCTACTTGACGAACGTCGAAAACCTAGGACGCTCCTTTTTTAACGATTTGTGGATGAAGCAAGGTAGAACAATTTATTATCTAAAGTATACGTATGGATGAAGAAGACGCCGCTCCTAAACTTGGTTGGGACCATCAAACATTTTTGGTAGATGGCCAGCCTTTTTACCCCGATTTGAGCGAATCTGGAAATGCGATTCTTGTACGCCTTCCTTGCGGGCCTCACTCAGAATTGAATTGGGAGATTCCTCCGACTTCTAAACGGATTATCTGGGAATTTGTTTGCGGTCTAGACGAGCCTTTTTTCCCTTTCACCGACGAGCTTCGCTTTCAAGCTTTGTCTTTGGCCTGCAAACAGTTTACGCAAACTCTCTGGCCTCGTTATAAAGACCAAACTCTTGGAGGGATTTTATATCGAGGACCTGCAGACATCAGCCCCTTTTTTTTATGGAATGATCTGCAAAAAGCCAATTACGCCTCTAGAGCCGAGCAAAACCGATCCTCCGACCTTCCTGGTAACCTTCCAGGTTTTTGTCTGGATGTCCTTTATTCTTATGTTCAACTCCTGGCCTACTTGCTACCGGACGAGCTCCCTTTAATGCTCTGTTTTGATGTGAAGATGATTCCCAGCTTATCCAAAGCTCTTAGTCTCCTTTCTCGAGAGCGGTTCAATCATTTTCTCGTCGCTGTATCTTCCAACAAATGGCCCATGCCCGCTTTTCACTATGATGAGCTCTCACTTTCCTTTTTGCCTCTTCAAGCCTCTAAAGGGCTTTGTTTTCCTAAGGCTAGCTGCATGAATGAGGAAACTTTTTTTCATATTGATAAAATTATAAAGGGGCTGTATGAATCAAACAGTTCCTTTCGGGTGATTTTCGAAGAATATCTCACAGAGCAATGGGATCATTTAGATGAAATCCTAATCCTTCCCCAGGCTTTAAGCGCACAAGGACGAAGAAAACTGGCAGGATTTGAAGCGGCTGGAGGAAGTGTACTGGAAATAAGGTGAGAGTTCGGGGCAGAGGGATTTGAACCCCCGACCTACTGGTCCCAAACCAGTCGCGCTAGCCAAACTGCGCTATGCCCCGATTAGAAAGAATTAAGATTACTAAAACAGCGAATTTTTCACAACATATTGTTTTTTTTGAGGATAGAACATGATTACGCAAACGAAATCTTGGAAAAAATTAGAGAATTTAAGCGCTCATCCGATCGACTTAACGAAGGAAGGAGCTTTGAGCGTTCAGAGGGTCGAAAGCTACGTCATGCGAGGCTGCGGATTTGATTTGTTTTATGGAACGGAACGGGTCAATGATGAGGTGATTCAAGCTTTATGGGACTTAGGCCAAGAGACGTCTGCTCTAGAAAAAATGGAAGCGATGCAAAGAGGGGAGATCATCAATAAGATTGATGGTTTTGAAAGCGAAGAGAGAAGCGTGCTGCATACTGCCATGCGCGATGTTTTCGAGTCTCGCCCGGAAACAAAAGCCGCCAAAGAGGCAGCGGATCTAGCCCTTAGAGAACTGAACAAATTAGAGAAGTTTCTAGAGAAGATAGGGGATGGCTATACAGATCTGATTCAGATCGGCATAGGAGGCTCAGATTTGGGACCTCGAGCTTTATGTATCGCTTTAGAGCCTTTTCATAAGCCAGGCAGAAAAATCCATTTTATTTCTAACGTAGATCCTGACGATGCAGCTCGCGTTTTATCACAAATCGATCCTAAAAGGACTTTAGTTGTCGTCGTCTCCAAATCCGGCTCAACATTAGAAACATTAACCAATGAAGAGCTCGCAAGAGAAAAGTTTTTAACGGCAAAAGTAGATCCCAAAAAACATTTCATAGCTGTGACAGGGGAGAAGAGTCCTATGGACGATCCTTCCAGATATTTAGCTTCTTTTTATATTTGGGATTTTGTTGGGGGAAGATATTCTGCGACCTCTATGGTAGGCGCTGTCATGCTGGGATTTGCCATAGGCTTTATAGAGTTGATGAATCTCTTGCGTGGAGCTCATGCAATGGATGTCCATGCAAAAACTGCAGGGCCTGCAGAAAACCTACCCTTATTTTCTGCGCTTTTAGGCGTTTGGAATCGCAATTTTTTACATCTCCCAACAGTTGCCATCATTCCCTATTCCCAAGCTCTCGTTCGTTTTCCCGCACACCTACAACAGCTGGATATGGAATCGAATGGAAAATCAATTGATCGGCAAGGGAAAAAATGCGCCTACGCAACAGGTCCTGTGATTTGGGGGGAGCCTGGCACTAACGGACAACATTCTTTTTATCAATTGATTCATCAAGGCACAGACGTCGTTCCTGTTGAATTTATCGGATTTAGACATAGCCAATCGAATCAAGATTTATCCATTCAAAAGACAACATCGCAGCAAAAACTTCTTTCCAATCTATTTGCTCAGTCTATTGCATTAGCTGTAGGTCAACACAGCCAAAATCCCAACAAAATATTCCCAGGCAATCGTCCCAATCGGATCCTCTTTGCAGATCGGCTCGATCCTTACACTTTAGGGGCTTTGCTTGCTTTCTACGAGCATAAAGTGGCTTTTCAAGGATTTATCTGGAATATCAATTCGTTTGACCAAGAAGGGGTGCAGCTAGGAAAGGTGCTTGCCAATAAAATGATTTCCCTATTTTCTAAAGAAGCGAAGCCTTCCTCGTTTCCTCTTGGAGCAGCTTTGCTGGAATTGTTGGATTAATAAAAACCCGATAAAAATCTCGGTTTTTTTTCGTTTTTCTGTCAGACTATGCCCCAACATAACGAGAGATGCTTTTGTGAAGGTGTTGAATTTTTGTTTGATAGAAAACAAGACATCGTTAGGTTCTCAAGATATTGAGAGTGGGCGATGGTATCATTGGGAGCGCACGGTCTATGTGGAGACGAAAACTCACGCAGCTTTTGTGACGATGGGGATTTTTGAGAGGGCTATTGCAGAGATCTTAAAGACATGCTCTTTGGGCTATTTTGACTATAAAGCCTTTTTATTGGATAAAATCATTGGATTATTGGGGGAAGCAGATGTTGAAAACCCAGATTTTAAGGTCAACAATAGAGCGAACTTGATTGGGTCATTATCTTCTTGCTGTCCTGATTTTAGAATAGAAGAGAAGGCCCATGTTCCCGCGTCCACGAAGCTCCTTCGGGACACCTACCCCTCTTTTGCAGCTTATCGGGAGGAAAGAGAAAGCCTTAACGAACCAGTAGATCTAGTTATTGGAAGGGGAACAAGAATAAGAGGAACAACTCCGAATTTGAATAATCAGAGAAACATCAATAAAAATGTCACAAAATCCTATCGTCCATTTACCATGGATTGCAATTCTGATGAATTACCGGATCTTGTTCGTTCTATTACTGCAGTAAAACTGGCAGAGTTTGATGATAGCAGCGTAGATGACATTTATTTGGAACGAATATATCCTCCCATTTGGGGAGATCTAGAAATTTATTTTCATGCTTTTCGTATCTTGAAAAAAGACGGCACGCTGGTGATTGATTTTAACGATGGAATGCACTCTCAACAGCAGAGAGAGGCACAAATCCAAACGCTCAACCAAGAGTTTATTGATTTAGAAATGCTGTTGCTTGCAAGCCTTGCAGACGAGAGTTACTCACGCAGTGATTTGAACAACTCCCAGAAATTTGTTTGTATAAAAATTGGCGATGAATTCTCTCCTCTTCAACTGACGCCCCGCGAGCTAAGCTGGAGAAATCTGGCTTTGAAGGAAAAAATTAAACAAGCAAGTCAACGGTTAACGGGGTGCGGAATGTGGGGTGGTGTGAAGTCCTCTGGCGAGCACAAAAAACAAGCCTAAAAGATCAGTACAAATTTTAACAGTAATTTAGTGCCCTGTTTTTTTTGTAATTGTAATTTTTGTTTACATTTAAATGAACCATATAACCTACAAAAGCTTCGCTTGCTACTGATAAGAGTTCATTAATGACTGTATGCGAATCTATATCATTTTTGAATTCTCCCAGTCTATCTATAAGGATATCGAGGTCACAGATTCTCTCTTTGTCAAACATTACACCTGCATCAATGAAAATATAGTTATGTTGTTTGATTTGTTCAGAGATAACACTTATTTTGCTCAAAAGGGCATTGATAGTTATCAAGTCATAGCGATCGATCCTTTCGATGAATTCGTATAGCGAGTAGCAAAAGTTCCCCATGTAGAGCAACTCTGCAGTAGCTTTAAATTTGGTAAACCACACGGTATTTTCAAAGCGACATGTTTTGATCTTATAGATCTCACAGAGTATTTCGATTGTATTCGTATAGAGTTTTTCGAGGTCTTCTTCTCGATTTTCTTCCAAAAATTTTTCGAGGCTACTTCTGTTTTCAATAAGTGTTGTCTTCTCCGCGCCTTGCAAAAGGTAGTATTCGCCTTCTTTGAAGGATGATAATATGATCTGTCCTTCATCTAACCACATTTTAAAAAAGATCTCTATTAACGCGGAAACCTGCCCTTTGTTAAGAATCCCTTGGCTGCGGAGGATTTTAGAGAGCTCTTCGAGCTCATTTTTGTATCCATCCACCCAATCCTCTTTTTGTAAGCAGAAGGCTTCTTCTTTCCGGGAGAAGTTAATGTATATTTCTAAACAGTCGATAAGGTTTTCAAGAGCGTTTGCGGCTTTGTCACCTTCAAGCTTTATCTCAATAGGTTCAAGTGCTACTTGGCTGACAGGAACCTGATTAGTCAATTTTTCCTGCTCTTCTTTTTTTGCAGTGTTGAGCTCAAGGCTGTTTTGGCTGGATTGTTGTTGTTTGCTTTTTTCAGAAAGTGTGGATTCGGAGCTTTCAGGAAGGGGGATCTGAATAGCTGTTGCTAAATTTTCAGGTAGCTCTGGAATAACAGGGTTTTCACTATTATTTCTCGCTTGTTCACAGTTCTTGACCAAAGATGCGTTTGAAGTACTCTGAACAACTGGAGTCTTCGAGTTGAGAGAAAAAATGGGATCGGCAGCCCGGTCTATTTTATTTTCACTTGCAGTTTTTTTTATCGCGAACGAATGATTGTACAAAAAAATACAGGCTAGATGAACGATGCCACATGTAAAAATTGCTAAGGCTATGGATGACGTCACAGCAATAACTCGTTCATTTTCTGTTAACTCAGGCGCACGAGGATTGAAAATGTAATAATGAAAGAAATTTTTAGCGTTTAATCCAGTTAGCATGTGAACCTAACTTAGGCTATAGATGATATTTTTTATCGATTATAATGTATTCTGACTTTGAGTTCCAAGATAAAAATAATTTAGTTTTGACCAAACATTCAGTTTAGAGGGTGTCTACAAAGTAAGGGTTCGTTGATTTTCTGGATGATTTTGGCCTATTACCGATATTCAATGAACAGAAAACTCTTAAGAACTAATGGACCCGGCTTCTATGCGGATTTGTCGGGCACTTCCTAGAGATTTCCATTGAGATGAGAGATGCGGAGTGGTGAGAAATACTTGACCCAGCCCACTTAGCTTATCGCATAGGTATTGCTGGCGAGGGTTGTCTAAATGGAGCCCAAAATCATCAATGCCCATAAGAGCAGTTCCTTCCGCTCTTCGACAGAGCCTTTCCCATTCTGCTAAGCGCAAAGCTGCAATCGCTGTTTTTTTTTGTCCTTCACTTGCAAAAAGGCGGGCTGGCTTTCCATTAATCGCTAAAATCAACTCATCTCGGTGAGGTCCGGTTAAAGTCAGCCCTAGCTGTACTTCTCTCGGACGATTTTTTTTCAGCTGAGCTGCATAATGATCGGGAGCGTATGAGGGCTGATAGCGTAGCTCGAGCGACTCTTGATAGCCGGAAAGAACCTGTGAAGCGTTTAGAAGGGGCTCTTTGAGCTCTTGAATCATTTCTGCTCTCGTCCTATACAAATAAGCTGCAGAATGGACCATCTCCGCTTCCCAACACTCTAAATCTTGTTCATTGCGCATGCGAAGCAAACAGTTTCGCTGTTTCATAGCTCGCCAAAAACGGGACAAATGATGAACATAGAGAGGATCGCTTTGTGCTAAATGTAGATTGAAAAATCGCCTGCGAAGCACGGGAGAGCCCGTAATGAGCTCTGTATCTCCCGGAGTGTATAACACAGAGGGGAGTAGACCTAATAAATGATGAAAGGAGTTATACGTATTCGCATTTGTCTGTACACGGCGCGATTCTCCATCAAAAGAGAGTTTGACCGTTTGAGCCATGAGATCTTTGATCACGAGAGCTTCAATATAAAAAAAAGATTGCCCGTGCTGAATCAGCTCTTCGATTCGAAAAGTTTTAAAAGATCTTCCTGTCGCGATTAAATAGATCGCTTCGAGAAGATTTGTTTTCCCTTGAGCATTATCTCCGTGTAGCACATTGCATTTAGGATCAAATTCCACCTCCGTTTCTGTGTAGTTGCGAAAATTTCGCAGATAAAGCGTTTTAAGAAACACAGATTATACTTCTACAGCAGATTCTTCAATTTTTTGTGGAGAAGGAGCATCTGTCAAACGCATCGGCATAATCACAAACAAAGATTGAGAGGCATCTGTAATCAGTCCTGGATTATGAGGATCGTTGAGCCCAAAAAGAACTGTTTCATCTGTGCTATGTCGCAAAATATCAAGGAAGAAATAGGGATTGAAAGCGATATCTAGCTTAGGGCCTGCAAAATCAACAGGCATGCTCACCCGACCTTCTCCAATATCATTGCTCATGGCAACAAGATGAAGCTGTCCTGTCTCAAAACTAAACCGAACAGAATTGCTCGTTTCGGAGGTGAATAAAGAAATCTGACGTAGCAGCGCCATGAGCTCTTCACGGTGAATGCCAAACTGATAATGGACCTTTGCAGGAATCACTCGTTCAACATCAGGATATTGTCCCGCTAACAATTTAGAGACCAGCGTTAAATTACTGCTTTCCAAAGAGATTTTGTCGTTGGTTAATAGAAGCGTCGCCTGAGTCTCGCTATCGTCCAACATTTTGATCATCTCATCGACAGCTTTTAAAGGGATAACATAGGCTCCTTGAAAAGAAGAATCTACAGCGACAGGGGTCGTCGATTTAGCAAGCCTTTTCCCATCGGTTCCAATAAATGTTGCCACTTGATTTGCAATCCGCAGTCTCACACCATTGAGCATATAGCGACTGTCTTCTTTTGCAGCTGAAAAAACTGTTTTCGATAGCATTTTCTTCAATGTTGCGTTCGACAGCTGGATTTTTAAGGAACCTGATAAATCGGGAAAAGCGGGGAATTCCGACTGGTTCATTCCATTAATCTTAAACACAGAAGATCCTGTGGTGATCTCTGCCATTTCAGTCGTTGACGCGCTAATTTTAATTTGCGGCGAAGTGATTTCTCTGACCAGCTGGAAAAACCGGCGGGCAGGCAGAGCAATCGCTCCTTCCTCAATCACTTTGGCCTCAATAAAACAGCGAAGGCTGACCAAAAGGTCAGTTGCGCTAATGATAAGCTGGTCATCAACTGCTTCAATTAATACATTGACCAAAATAGGAATCGCGGGTTTTGAGGCGATTACGCTCTGAATCTTTCCAATTAAGCTAACTAGGTCTAGCTTTGAGACAACTGCTTTCATGAACCACTCCGGTTAGGAAGAAGGAACGATAAAATATTTATCAGCTTCTGTCAAGCTTCCTTGAACCTATCTCTCTAAAATTTTTCGTCATTTGAAACTTATTACTGGGATAGGTTCCTGAAAAAAAACGAAAATTTGCTCAAAAACCATCGGAAAATGACGAAAAATTTTAGTGAGATGGGTTCTTCCTTTTATATTTTTTCTCTCTACGTAAAAAATTCTTACTTGAATAAACATACCATATCGTGTTAATAGAATGTCTCTTTCAACTTGAGGTGCTATTTGGAGCAAGCTTTTATCCTTCCCTTACCGAGATATAGCGGCCCTTATTTGGCTGACGAACTAGAGGATCCAAAACAAGTTGAGCAAATGGCCATCTGTCACTCTGTATTAGATCAATTGAGCGAGAAGAAATTAAGCTGGAGCTATCTAGAAAACCAACTTCCTCCTACCTTGGAGGAGCTCATCCAACATCCCGTTGTCCGGATAGCATCCGACCGCAATGGCCAAAGTTTGCTCCATTTGGCTATTTTGCAAGAGCAAACCTCTTGGGTGAAGAGGCTAGCATCGGATACCCATTTAAAACAGCGGCGGAGCCATTTTGGCCTTACCCCTTTTGAATTGGCTCGGTTTTTATACAAAAATTCTTACGCAACTCTTTTGGCAGGTTCAGATACAGATGTTTATCGGTTAGAACCCAATATATCCATGGATGAACAGGAGAAAAAATTTACTCAGATCTCTTGTCCTATTTTCTCTAGTGAAAAGGTCCTCTACGAGGTATTGGAACAGTCCCAAAAAGCAAAGTATCAAGATGTGATCCCTCCAGAAAAAATTTGGATGGGTATTTATTTTGATAAAGAAATCCGAACAGGACTAAATCCTCGTTTATCGGTTCGTTACATCGACCCAGAGATAGGATATGGAGTATTTTCCGAGCAAAAAATCCCTTCCTGTTCTTTTGTAGGGGAATATGTCGGAATTATTAAAGAGAGAAGCAGCCGTTTGTTAAAGGACAAGATTTATTGCATGCGCTATAATTGCTGGCAGGGCGGACGCCGTCAGTTTATTATTGATGCAGAAACTCATGGGAATTATACACGCTTTATTAACCACAGCACCCAGCCTAATTTAGCTCTGCAGTCTGTTTATTGGAGGGGTGTGCCGAGAATGGTTTTTATCAGTCTTAAAGAGATCCCAGAAGGCGCCCAGTTAGCATTTGATTATGGGAAATCGTTTTGGAAAGACGTGAATCAAAAACCGAGACATTTAAAATTAAAATGATTTTTGTAGAATTAGAAGGCCATCAACGCTCGTTATACCAAAATAACGTGAAGAATCGGGATTTTGGCAAGGAGGTTCCTCAGAATTTTTTGTCTGGAGCAAGTGACCATTGCCGGAGGCAAGACACGAGTGAAGACAAAAATTCTGAGGTAAAACCCCAGCAGGCCAAAACCGATTCTTCAGGTTGTTTCGGTGTATCTCCCGGAGAATTTGAAGAAATCACTGGAGTCAAGTTCATCTCGTCGTTGCAAATGGAAAACGATTCGGTTTGTCAAAAAATCCATCGTCTCGGGGAAAAGTTGCAAAAAAAACACAAGTTTTCCACATCGAAGATCGGACGTTTTCTTACTCAATTTTCCTCCGCCGTCTCTTTTGTAAAAAAAGAGCTTCGAATGGAGCAGTTTTGGCGAGGACAATATTACTATAAAGAAATCGTTTCTCCTTCTTTTTCGGGTGTCTTTTTACGAAAAATCAATCCCTCAATAGGGTGGGGAGTATTTGCGGCTCGCTCTTTTAAACCAAGAGAATATATCGCTGAATATACAGGTGTCATCCGTAAAAGGCGAAAATCCGATCATTACAATGCCTATTGTTTTGAATACATGGCAGAGCCAGGAAAGCTCACCCCTTTTATCATTGATGCCAAAGAGCGCTCAGGGATCGCTCGCTATATCAATCATAGCGAAAAACCCAACTTAGAACCGATGCTTGCAACAATAGGATTGCAAACGCACCTCATTTTATTGACTACGAGAGCCATTCAGCCGGGGGAGCAACTTTGCTATGATTATGGCCCCGCTTATTGGAAAAAACGTTCTCCCCCCGTGACTCTGTGAAATGGATTTTTCTTTTCCTGTCACCTGCTTTTCTTTGGGGATCTGTCACAGAGCCTGTCTGTTTGCATTACTTTACAGGATACAGAAACGACAGGCTCCATTGGCACCTGCAAGACCCTGGAGAAGGGGGACAGCTTCTCTATAGTGAGGTGTATAAAAACGTCCAATTTTGGGAAAACCTGATCGCCTTGACCCTCTATCATCGAGACCTTTACCTATTTTTAAGCGGCAGCTATGCAGCCTTTGGGTTAGGAGCTGAAGGAACTCAGCGCTACGCACATCTAAACTTTGCTACAAATCAACCTCGTTTTACCTTTACTCCTCAAGGATGGGCTGTAGATGGGACGGGACGTTTCGGGTATTGCATTAATTTGACAGAGGGGAGAACATACAAAATCCTCCTCATTCCTTTTCTTGGCTACTCAGGACATTATGAATCGTTGCAAAGACATCATCCCGAGCCAATAGTCGAAACATCTGCTGCTGCCATCGGGGCCAATTCTTATACCATGAGCTCACAGCTGCCTGGCTCCTTGAATCTTACCTGGTATGGTCTTCTCCTCGGAGGAATGTTTCGTATAGATCCGGGAGATCGGCTCAGTTTCGATATAGGGTACAACTATAACTGGCTGCATGTCCGTTTTCATACCCGATATACCAATCAAGTTGTTTTAGGATCTCCCTTATTTACTCAAGAAAGCAGCTACAACTCTGTGAAGGCAAAAACAGGAGGCAACCTCGGTCATACGGGATGGGTTAAAGCTTCTTACCTGATAGACGCTTCTTGGAAAGCAGGTCTTGGCGCTCAACTCAATTATTTTGTTTCCAAAGAGGTGGACGCTTCGAATCATCAAGTCATCTCAAACCTTCCTCCCACAAAAAATGCTGAAAAGCTCAAGATTCGCTGGACTGTTGTCTCCGGATGGGCTACTCTCTCTAAGAGTTTTTAGAGATTAGACCTCTTATGCAAAATAGATCCAACACCCCTCCTCGAGACCAGCTTGTTATGGGAGTTCGAGCCATTCAAGAGCTGCTTGAACACGCCCCTGAAAGGATTATACGAATTTATACAGTCAGAGCTTCTGTAGAGAAAAAATCGGATCTGGCAGCAGCGTGTCTTACTCATAAAATTCCTATGATCTTTTGCTCTTCAACCGAACTTACCCATATGGTGGGCTCAGACTCTCATCAATCCATTGTAGCCCATATTAGAGGCAGAAAATTTTGGGAAGTTCGCGATTTTTTAGCGAGCATTCAAGAAAAAGAGAGGTCTTTTGTCTTGATGGTCGATCAAATCTTTGATCCTCAGAACTTTGGAGCTCTTATAAGAGCTGCCGAGTGCTTAGGAGCTGATGGGATCATTTGGTCAAAAAACCGAGGATCGGATCTGACAGCAACCGCCGCGAAAGCGAGCAGCGGGGCCAGTGAACTGCTCCCTTTGCTTAGAGTTTCAAACCTCGCAGAAACCGTAGAACTCTTTAAAAAAGAGGGGTTTGAGATCGTCTCTTCTCTCCTAGATCCTCAAGCCAAAAGTGTCACAGAGTTTTCATTTCCCTCCAGGAGCCTCATCATCGTAGGATCAGAAGGGGAGGGGATCCAGCCGCTACTTCGTAAAAAATCGGACCATTTCGTCTACATTCCGATGGAGGGGAGGATCGAGTCTCTCAATGTGTCCCAGGCAGCTTCTATCTTATTATACTGCGCCCAGGCCTCTCAAAAACACCATTGATAAGGGTCAAAAAAAATCTTTAAATGAGTTCGGTATCACTATTCTCTGTTGGCCAGGGGAGGCTAAAAGTCGTGTAACCTTTCAGAGAGAGCCAAGTATCGAGATCTTCTTCTAGACTTTTTCCTCTGTAAATAATTTCATTGAGCTGAGACCAAAACTGCGTCAAATTCACATCATCTCTCAGAGTAATGATCGTGTTGTAATAATTAGAAGTTTCATCGAGAAAGCCTTGATCTATAGCTTGCTGCAACTTGACTCCGAGTTGAGTAAAATTTTCACTAACGACTTTCTTGGCGTCTTTAAAAAACATAAATCACCCTATTATTCTTTATTTTACTTATACACAGATTTAGATTCACAAAAAATTAAAAAAATAAATCGTATAGACCTATAAAAGATTACGGGGTAAAATTTATAGCGAAAAACCTAAATTCTTTTAAGGAGAATAAAATGAGCGTGATTCATAATAATAATTTAACTACAGCCAAGGCTATAGAAATGCTTAAAAGCCAGAACACATTTCAGATGACAAAAGCTCTCGAGTGGTTGGTGGGCAATCCAAATTCTTACGCAGATGTAGAAATTTGTCAACATTTGGGCATATTAATTGCCGATACAGCTCTCGATGGGGCAAGCCCAACCGAAGAAGGTGCAAAAAGAATAGGGTTCTATCTTAAGCTATCAAACTTATTTGAAACGTCAGTTAAAAAAAGCATTAGAGAATTAGAAGAAAAAACTGAAACCTTAACGGGAAAAGTTGCTACGCTTACGAAAAACAATGAGCTTGTAAAAGGGCAAAACATAGCTCTGTATTCGCAAGTTTCACACTTTGGAAAAACGAATGAGCAGCTTCAGAAACAAAATGCGGAATTATCTCAAGTCCAACAAACTCTTCAGGAGACAAGAGAAAGTCTGGCAAAAGCAGAAACCCTAGTCCTAGAATTAAGGACAACGCTTGCTGATCACAATACACACCAGATAGCACTATTCGGAGAAAATAGCAGGTTACGGGATGTAAACAGGGCAATAGATAAAACGGTAGGTGAAAAAACTGAAGAAAACAAACTCTTGTCCAAAGAGTTGTCAGAGGCAAAAAAAGCAACTTTGCATTTATCGAACCAGTTGAAAACTGCACAAGGCGAGTTAACAGCTCAATCTTCCAAAGTAACAGTGCTGGAAAAACACTTAAAAGATGCGCTAAACTCTAACACAAATCTACAGGAAAACTTAAATCAGAAAGAAAAAGAGCTTGAAAGTAAGCAGGATGAGTTGCTAAGTGCGTACGATGGGTTGTTAAAGGCAGCAAAAAAGGATTTGGATTTATCGGAGCAGTTGAAAACTGCAGAAGACGCTTTAGAAATACAATCTTCCCAAGTAAGAACATTGGAACAAGAAATAAAAGAGTCAAAACGCACTCTTGAGAGCTTGAAGCGCGAAAAAAGCATGTCAGAAGCTGAAGTAAAAAGTACGTATGATGACTTGTTAGGGGCAAGAGAAGAAAATTCGAATTTATTTTATCGGTTGTCAACTGCAGAACGCGAGGTACAAAGACAATCTTGCAAAGTAGCAATATTGGAAGGAAAAATAAAAGAGTCAGAACGCACTCTTGAGAGCTTGAAGCACGAAAAAAATCTGTCAGAGGCTCAAGTAAAACAACTTGAAACCGAACTTGCAGAAACACAAAGACATCTAACTCTTGAACAGGGAAACTTCGACAGATTAACCGAATTTCTTGGTGAAGTAACTACCTCCGAGGAAAACCTCCAAAATGAAAATAACGAACTGACTAATAAGCTAGAGACAAAAACCATAGAAGTCAACCTCTTGTCCACGCAGTTTGCAGATTCTAAAAAAGCACTAAACAGCGCACTAGAATCTAAGAAAAATCTAGAAGCAACTTTAAGCCAAAAGGAATCAGATCTAAACACAGAACAAGCCAAAACACAAGCGCTTAGTTCAGAAATCGCAAGAAAAACAGCTGAATTGCAAAAAGAAATAGACAAGTTACAAGCTGAGCTTTTACTTAACAAATCGACGCTTGAAGGTAAAAACGAGCAAGAAAAAGTTCAATCAAACAACACAATACGACGACTTGAAGAGACGAAAGCGAATTTAGAAACCGAAGTAAAAAGACTTCGAAATGATTTGCGAATGGTAGAAGAGTCTGCCAAAAAGACTCAACAAGAATTGGAGCTAGCAAATACAAAGCTAACAGAAGCTCAACTTAAAGCCCAAGATAATGAATTACATCTTTTAGCAAACAATACAAACCTCAGTTCACAAGTAACAAATCAACAAGCGCAAATCGATAGACTTCAACTTGAAACGGAAGAAAAAGACAAAAAGATCGCAGAACAAGAGAAGAGAATCAATGAGTTACTGAATCAAAATGCTCAGCAAAAAACGATAATTGACCAATTAAATAGTGTGATTGGATCTTTGAAGGGCCTTGTAGCAAGCTTATGGGAATTTATCTGCTGGATAAAAGACCAATCTTGGATGAGTCAGGAAGGGCGAACAGCAATCGAAATCAAGCAAGGACAAGGAAATTTCTCTGAAGCTCAAACGATTGCCGAAGAACTAGCGCAAGCAAGGGCTGAAGCTGAGGCTAAGGTTAAAGCCGAAGCGGAAGCTCGGGCTAAACAAGCAGAGGAAGCTAGAACAACTTTTGTAGGAAACCTCATAACCGGTGTCATAACAAATTCCCAAAACCAAGCTAACGACATTATTGCTGCTAGAACAAAAGAAGAGCTAGAGGCTAAGGCAGCAGCTGAAGCGCAAGCTAAAGTTGCTAGAGAACAAGCTGAGGCAGCTAAAGCAAGAGCCAAGGCAGAGGCTGAAGCAAACAAACCAACAGCCGAAGAGCTTAAATTATACGCTAAAGGAGTAAAAGGGACTACACCTGTTCAAGTATCTCTATCTCCCGAAGATCTCAAATTGATGACTAATCCATCAACTGTACCTGTTGAACAATCTGATGAAGTTGAGTCTATTGAACAGCAGCAAACAAAAGGTCAGTTTTTCGCGCAAGCCTCGAAAGAACTTAACCGAGCATCAAAGGATTTTAACAATTTCTTTACACGGGTTAATGTAGCTGAACAAAAATATGAAGACACTAAGCCTGACGAATTCTTAGCGTTCAGAGCAAAGGTTGCGCGTTTGGATGCCGAAATACGCAAAACAAATACAAAACTACAAGATTTCAAACTAAATTCAAAAATCCCTTTGAATAATGAAGAAAAAGAATGGAAAGTAAGTTTTGAAAAATTCATCCCTACAATATATGAATTTATAAGAAAAGGCGACCTTAAATTAACTACTTTTGCTAAAAATGCAACCGCTGCTAAACAGCCGCCAGAGCAACAATCAATGTTTTCAGCATTGGGTTCCCGCCTCTTTGGTTGGGGTAAGTAAGCTTAACTAACCCTCTTATACGCCTTCCTGAATCCTCAACATTCAGGAAGGTTCCTCTTACTCTAACAGGAAATTTACATGTCAGCTATTCATTCATTAAGATCATCACAAGTACAACAGATTTTGCAAGATAAACAAGCCTCGATCTGTCAAAAAGAACAAGCCCTAGTTGCGATAGCAAATAATCCAAAGGATTTTGAAGGCGTAAATCCTCGGATTGTAAAGGTCGCAGCTCTACTATTAAGCGCGCAAGCAACCCTTTCCTCTGGAACAAATCCAAGCAAAAAAGCGCTAGAAGCACTTAGCGTCTATGTTAGATCTATTAACAGTATTGAAGCCTATCAGCAAACCATCCTTGATCAACAAAAAGCTCAGAACCGAGAGCTGTTACAACACGTTGAATCTTTAAACAGCGAAAAAGAACAGTCCTTTTCAACACTCTCTGAACTTAATAACACGATCTTGGAGTTAGAACGAGGCATGGGTGAGCTGCAACAGGCGCTTGGTAAGCTGGAAAGTGAAAAAACTCAAGAGAGGGTAGTTTCTGAAGAACATATTGCTCTACTTAACAGGTATTTAAGCAGCGCTCAAAAGGAGTGCGTCCAATTAAGAAAAGAGCGCGATGAAACAGCCAAAAACCTCATAGAGACATTTGAGGCTCAAAAACAGCTTCTAACGCAAACGCTTCTTAAAGAACATACAGATAAGGTTGAGGAGCTAAAGCAAGGTCATCAGCAAGAGATTGTAAAGCTCAAGCAAGAAAACGAACAACTGGCAGACGAAACTCGTCGACTCAGAAAAGCAAATCAAGGCCTTAAAACAAAAAATGCAAACTTGAGAAATCAGATCGAAGAGCTTCAAAACGTTGCTTATAAGCTCTTATCATTTATTTTGAGCATTAAAGACTACCTAACATCTTTTTTTGACTCTCTTTCATTGACCTTCTCTCAATTGATGGACGATCCTGCAATCCAAAAATATCAGGCAAGCGACTCTTATCAGTCTAAGACAAACAATCTGCCAGCCCTTTCAGAAGCCGATATTGCTAAATTAGAAGCTTATACCGCTTTGAAAGGAGAGTTAGAAGGCTTAAAAACCCGGGCAGAGACATTGGTTCAATCGTTTGAAGATCTTCAAAAATCTTGCCCATTAACAATAAGTTTAGAAACGTCAATAAAAAGCTTAAAATCAGACATATCTATTCTAGAATTAACTCTGGTTTCCATGGGTCTTCTCATGGGTTCTAATTCCTTAAATTCTTCTTTAAAAAAGGACGATATAAAGTTAGAGCTTCAACAACTCGAACAAAAAATATCTCAGCTTGAAGAAGAGCTTAAAGCTCAAACCGAAGCTGAGCAGGCCGAAGAAGATGTCCCAACTAACCAAATTTGGTCTTCTTCCATCTGGTGGTAGGGCTCCTCGCCTTACCCCCTTCTATTTAACATAACATGTATTATCAGACGTTGATCTAAGCCATAAAGGCAGGGGTCAAAACTATCCCCCCAGCCCGATTGTCGTAAAATAGACCCCAACTCCTTGGGGTAAGTTTTTTGTGACATTTTACGACACCTTTTTACGCCACAAATAATCGATTAGTGTCGTAAAACAGGAATATGAACCCGGAATAGACAATTCTAAGACGCAGTTTCTCTTACAGACAAAACGCCAGTAAGTTATCCTGCAAGAAGAAGGAACTTCTCCGTTCTTTTGTCCCACCAGTCCTCTTTCTAATACCCACCTCGAGCTGAACTTTACGAGCAAGGGAACCATCCTTGTATATCGACAAGATAAAGTAATAGACGAGCTTGTTAAAAAGCCTTAATTTCAGGATTTGACTTTTTTACATTTTCATATTAATATATACGGTTTTATTAACCACGAGATCCTTATGCATTTAGTAAATGTTATCTCTTCCCAAATCACTCATACAGAATACAATCCTTGAACACGTAAAAAGGAAGAAGAACTTATATGATTTCTCTCATTAAACAGGTGCCCATTGGAATTGCTTGTGGAACAGGACAAGCTCTTTTTACTTTCTATCCAAGAAAAAAAATCTACGATTTGACCGACGTGAAATACACAGATGAGTATCAACAACATATCCAAGATGTATTTAATGCAACCGTCAAGGGACCTATTATTGAAGAGTGCGCATTCCGAGGTGTATTGCAACCCAAGATAACACACCTATGCGCTTCTGATTTTCCTCAATATGCACGGTGTCCTTGGATCAAAATCCCCTATCCAAATATAATGGGCATTATATTCACAGCAGTTGTATTCGGAGTTTTGCATGAATCAAACTATGAAAACGGCAAAATCCCAGCAATTGGAACTCACATCTTCTCCGGTGCAATATACGGATTCCTAAGGGAAAAATTCGGACTAGTAACCTCAATTTTTGCGCACATGGCACATAATGCAACCGTCCATAAAATAGATGAGCTTGTTAAAAAGCCTTAATCTCCAGATTGACTTTTTCTCTACATTTTCATACGATCTACAGATTTTTATTAACTACGAGGTCCTTATGCGTTTGGCAAATGCTATCTCTTCCCAAATCACTTATGCAAGATACAATTATAGAACACGTGAAAACGAAAAGTACTTAAACGGTAAGGTAGCAGGTTTCATTGCTTCTATAGGAGTTTTCACTGCGGTCGCAGGAGGATTGGCTTTTTATACAGGATATCGTTGTATTTCAGTTTTATCTTCCTTCTCAGAATGCCCTACAGAACCACCTTGCGAATGCGAGATAGTCCCACAATGCATAGCTTCAACCTTAATTGGGCTAGCCTCATTGACAGCTATATTTCTTCCTCGCGATCCCAATTAGGAACCTTAGAAACTGTCGAAGAACTTAGGTTTCAACGTTACTTATAATACTTTTTAACCTAGATACTGCAGCTTCAGAATCATAAGAATATCCTGTGAAGGAAATGAGCTGACCAACATACTCTTTTCCTTTCAAAGATTTGTCTTGAGAAATTTGATCCAGAAATAGACCTTTTTCTATCCAAGCGGATAAAGATTCCCCATCTAGAGAGGTATGTCTATCGAATTGATTCAAAAAGTCCAGATGGTTCCAAAGAAATTCAGGAGTAACCTGATGTACAGACCCATGATACATTTCAAATGCTGATTGTATGATATAGACATTTTGGTTCCCTAAAGAATTTCTGGCAGATCCAAGGTCAATTAAAAATGTATGTTCATATGCAGGCATTAAAAACTCTCCAGAGGCTTCTTTTGATTCAAAAAGCTGTTTCTCCCAAATAGCCCACACTACTTTACATACCAGATTTTTCCTTATCATGTTTCTCTGCAAAGAATTCATATCGAAATGATAAATAACACTGTGTTCACTTAACTCCTCTTCTGAGGAGAAATAAACAAAATTCAAAAAACTGTCAGCTGTAACTCCACATCTAGTAATATCAACATCCTCTTTGGAATGGACGATTAACTTCAAAATAGATTCCGCATCTCGTTTGTTTGAAAAAATTTCAGACAAAAAAGCAGCTACGCCAATGCAAGATCCTTCTACAAGAGGTTCTCTTAAGTAGTCTCTGAGAAAAGTTGCGTTTGTAATGAAAGTCACGAAAACCCTTTGATTTTAATAATAATGGAATTGACTAAGCTACAAGAAAATAAGAATCACATTCTTCAACAATTCCATTTTTGTTTACAAATCTTTTTCCTTGTTTTAGGATGCAACCAAGTCTAACGACATGTTTTTAAATAGCATGCGTAGGCGATTCAAGCTAAATCCTTTTGGAGAATATCATGAAAAAACTTCTGTTCATTCCGGCAATTTGCCTACTGTTCACATCTTGTAACAACTCAAATCATCCGGAGAAAAGTTCGGATCATTGTCCTAGAGAAAATAATCAGATGCAATCACAACCATCTGATTGGGAGATTACAGCGTCCGTTAAAAAAAATCTCATGACCGAAGGTTCTTTATCTTCGAGCGCTAGAATGATATCAGTCACCACAAATAATGGTGTTGTTACATTGAAAGGAACTGTTGCCAGCAAAGAAGAAGAGCGTAAAGTTGTTAGAATGGCAAAAGATGTTGATGGGGTAAGAGACGTTGATAATCAGCTCACTATTTCCTCGCGCTAAATAAATGCCCCTAGACTAATTTAAATAGCCGCCTTATAACTTAGGGTATTTGGGCGGCTATTTCCCTTGAAACCTCAGTTTATGGACAGCCTCTTAAATCTTTTGAACTCAGTAAAAGGGTTTTCACATGACGTTTCTTGAGCAGCGTTGGAAAAAATTCTCGGCTTTGATCCCAGCTACGGCGCTAGTTTTTTTGGATCAGACTATCCTTCCTGTCGCTCTTCCCAGCATCAGACAAGAAATGCATGCAGATACTACAGCTCTCCAGTGGTGCGTCAACTCCTATTTATTAACGATTGCAATTTTTGTCCTTATCAGCGGCAAATTGAGCGATCGGATAGGTCATAAAAAGGCTTTTTTAGGAGGTATGGCTGGATTTGTGCTCTTCTCTGTCATGTGTAGTCTAAGCACAACCGTTTGGATGCTGATTATAGCTCGAGCTCTTCAGGGAGTTAGTGCAGCTTTGATGTTTCCTGCTCAAACCACCATGATAGCTCTTATTTTCTCTCCAGAAAAAAGAGGCAGAGCTACAGGAATGATTGTAAGCATCGGCTCTATTTTTCTTATTATGGGTCCCCTGGTTGGAGGATACTTCATTGAGATAGCCTCCTGGAGATGGATCTTTTGGATTAACTTACCTATCGGCGCCGTAGGCCTTTGGCTCATTTATGCTTTCTTGCCTAATACGGAAAAAGGTAAACAAAAAATTGACTTGTGGGGGTTTGGGTTTTTTGCCATCGGAATTAGTGCCCTGACTATCTTATTTATGCAAGCCCCTGATTGGGGCTGGATCTCCTCGAAAATCCTTATTTGTGCAGGCTTCGCTCTCCTTAGTCTCGCTCTCCTCTTTTATCGAGAAAAAAAGGCAAAACATCCTTTTTTAGACCTATCTCTTTTTAAACATCCTGTCTATGCAGCCATCAATATCAACATAACTGCTATTCAATTTTTTACTATGATTACCATTTTTCGAACGACCTACTTTCAAGAAATTTTGCTCTACTCCCCTTTACAGACAGGATTTATGATGTTTATCTCAAGTTTACCGGTAGCCCTTGCTGCGCCGTTTGCCGGGTATTTAAGCGACCGATTCACGCCGAAGTTGCCGATTGCTTTAGGGTATCTTTTACTGATTTTTTCGAGCTTTTGGTTCGCCTTTTTTAGCACAGCTTCCATTTGGACGTTAAATGCAGCGCTCATTGCCTATGGAATGGGAATGCCTCTTATTTTTACCCCGTCCTATTCTTCAGCGATGGCATCAGTGCCTGAAGGAAAAGCAGGCAGCGCAGCCGGGATGATTGCAACTCTTCGAATGACTGGAGGAACTATGGGCCTCGCATTGATCCATGCATTTGTCGTTATGGTACAAAAAAACCAAACTCCTATCGAAGGAGAACGGCTTGCTCAAATCACAAGTTTTTCTTATGTCCACTTTGCACTCGCCTTCCTTTTGATCATCGTCTTTGCCATGACTTTTGTGATCCATTCGCGAAAAAGCGCACACCAGCTGCCAGAGGCTCCAGCAGAAGGTTGGGACTAGAAATTGAGTTAGAGGCTTGACCTAGTTCATCTCATGATGCAATATGCGAAAAAGCCATGAAACACGCGTATTTGCCCTTCTTTGCCTTAGTTCCTCTGATGCTTTGCGCATTAGATTACGACGTGCACTTCATAGGACTGGAAGACTCTAAAGCTTTAAAAGCTGTTAAAGACGCTTCCGATTTGATCAGCTTGCAAGATCGCCCGCCAGCTTCAATCAATGCGCTCCGCTATCGAGTGCAAGCAGACATCCCTCACCTCTTAGACATTTTAAAAGCCTATTCTTACTACGATGCCACCATCTACAGCAAAATCACCTATCAAAAATCTAAAGCCCAAGTGGAATTACTAGTCGATCCAGGCCCTCAGTACTTGCTCAAAGACTATGGTATTTTCCATGAAGAGTGCGAACAGCTGCTCCCTGAAGTTCCCCCTTGCAAACATTTTTCAGGAAATGATGTAGGACTCTATTCAGGAAAACCTGCGCTATCTGTCGATATTGTCAATGCTGAGCTCTCTTTACTAAACCTTCTTGCTAAATGCGGACATCCTCTCGCCTACATTGATAAAAGAAAAGTCGAAGTAGATATGGCTGAAAAAACCGTCGCTCCTTCCGTATGCATCCAGGAAGGACCTTTGGCTCACTTTGGCCCTTCAGTTTTCTACGGTCTTAAAGATGTCGACCCGCGCTATATCGAACGAAGGATCGCTTGGCAAGAAGGAGATATTTATAACGCAGATCTAGTCGAAGAGACGCAGAGAAGAATTTTAAAAAGCAATCTTTTCAGCTCAGTTTTATTAAACCATGGAGATTCTCTCGATTCTATTGGAGAGCTTCCCATGAAAATCCGACTTACCGAAGGCAAACATCGATCGGTGAATGTATCTGTATTTTATGCCACAGTAGATGGACCTGGAGGATCTTTCGGCTGGACACATCGCAATATGCGGGGGATGGGAGAGATTTTTTCTGCTTATGGAGAATGGTCCTTGCTTTATTGGGTAGGCTCCATCTCTTACGCAAAACCCGATTTTTTAAGGCTCGATCAAACGTACAAAATTTGGGGAGAAGTAAGCCGTGAAAATATTTACCCTTATTTAGCCCATACTTATTATGCCGGCCAACGTATTGAAAGAATGATGGATCGAAGAAAAGGTGGGTCGGTAGGGGTAGAATTTGAGTACATCGGTGTAGAAAAGTCTGCAAGCAATGGTCATTATGCGTTAATGGGCCTTCCAGTATTACTAAAATATAACACGACAGATAGCGATTTAAACCCTACAAAAAATTACTCTATTGTTTATCAATGCACCCCTTACCAGTCTTTGTTACACGGGAATCAGCACTTTATCAAACAAAGGCTAACAGGATGCGTTTATCTCCCGTTAACGCAATCGAAAAACTGCGTGTTTGCGTTCAGGACACAATTTGGCTCTGTTGCTGGCGCTAGAAGAGAAAACGTTCCCCTGCCTTTATTATTCTTGGGAGGTTCTCTGGACGATCTTCGAGGCTATAGATATAAGACAGTAAGCCCTAGAAAAGCGACATCCCCCCACAAAAACAAACCTTTTGGGGGAAGGTCTGCTATTTTTACAAGCTCTGAATTGCGGTTTAAGGTAACGCAGTCGATTGGCCTTGTTTCCTTTTTTGACATGGGAACGGTGACAGAAAAAGAATATCCCGAGGTCTATGCCAAGTGGTTTAAATCTGTTGGAGTCGGCCTTCGTTATTTTGCTTTTTTTGGACCTCTCCGATTTGATCTGGCATTTCCCATAGATCGAAGGAAAAAATTCGGTCACCGGAACACTTATTTCGATCCTATTTTACAATTTTATGCAAGCGTGGGGCAGGCATTTTGATGAAAAAGATTATTGCATATTTTTTGGGATGTTTCCTGGCGATGTTTGGACTCTTTGTCCTAGTTTTACATAGCGGATGGGGACAAAATACACTTCGCTCCTTGATTACCTCAGCGCTGCAAGAAGAAGGTATTCATGCGGACATAGAATCTTTCCAAGGGTTCTTTATCCCTAATCGACTAACTCTAAAAAATGTGGCCATGGATATTCCTAACGTGGGCAAGTTTTCCATTGAAACAGTTGCTCTAAGGATTTCTCTTCTTTATTTGTTAAAACAAGAGATCCGTTTATTCCATGTCAAAGCTGACGAAATTCACTGCGACATCAAAAGTTTTTCCCAAAAAGAGCCGCTTCCCACCCCTTCCGTTGTGTTGCACTCTTCTAAGCAACTCCCCTGGTCTTTTTCGATAGACTCTTTGAACATATCTCACGTTTATATCAATGATATCCCCTCTTTTTCTTTAATCGGAAGTTTGAAAATAAAGTCTTATGGAAGAGGACTTTTTTTCGATCTTCAAGCCAAACAGGATCAAAATCAACTGATCGCTTGGTATAGCAGCCAAAGAAGAGGAGTTGCTAAATGGGACGTTCGTCTAAATATGACAGATAGCACTTCGCTACAATCACTTTATCCGACATCTTTGCAAGGAGCTGTGCAGTTTCATGCCAAAGGAGCCGATAAAATCGGGAAAGGAATGAAAGGAAGTTTTTCGGGAAAAATCTCTCCTCAAAATGGTCCTAAAGCTATTCAGGTACCTTGGAAATTTAAAGGCCTCTTTCAGCGCGATTTGGCAGATAACTGGTCTATCTCTCATATCAATCTACAAGGAGATAAGATACGAGCAAGAGGCAACTTCTCTTTAGATCCAAAGGGACAGCTTCTAGAAAGCTCTGGACAACTTGAAGTGACCAAGCTGCCTCTAGCCCCTGTTGAAGGACAATTATTAGCTCGTTGGATGGTAAGAAAAGAGGGAGAAAGGCTTATTGGAAAGGCAATAGGTCAAATCCCTGAGCTTCGCTACAACACATTTCAGGTAGAAAATATCAACCTCCTCCTCGACACCACTGAAACTCTGGGGTCTCTTCACCTACAAGGCTCGAATTGGAAACTAGATAGCAATCTTGACTGGAATGAAAGGCTGCAATTAACAGATATTTCTCTCGAAGCACCTCAAATCAAAGGAAAGGGACGTTGGGACTTTCTTGAAAATGGGACAATGCAAGGAGCGGGAGAGCTAAAGATCGAGAATTTACAAATCTTGAAATTTTTAGCGCCAAGCCTGAATCCTTATGGGCAATTAACTGCTAAAATGACATGGAGAGAGAGCCAGGCCACTTTTGATATGTTGGCTAAGGATTTATATGTAAAATCTGTCTATTTTGAACAGGCAGCTTTTTATTCCGATATCCACAATCCCCTGAATCATCCAACCGCTATTTTATCGATCGATGCAGAAAAAGGGAGTTTTCGAGATTTGCAAATCGATTCAATCATTGCAGAGACAACGCTGAAGGAAGGGGAGCCTTGGCCCTTTACACTCTTTGCAGAAGGCGTTTGGAATCGAGATTTTGAAAGCCATAGCACAGGCATTTGGCACCTCGAAGAGCAGGAATTGAGCGCCGAGATCTCCGATTTTTACGGCTTATTTTATAGCCACCCTTTTTCCCTTCAACAACCTGTAGAGCTTCTTTTTACCCCTTCTTTGACTCAAATAGGCCCCACACAGATTCAATTAGGAGAAAACGCGCAAATTGTTTACGAGTGGGAAGAAGACTTTGATGCTGATTTCACCCATCTAACTCTTCATGTACAAGACTTTCCTCTCGATTTTCTATCCATTAACCCTTTAGAAGTATCCGTTGCAGGAAATTTGGATATCGATGCAAAACTCACGCAAACAAAAGACCATCTGCAAGGAGATCTTGAAGCCTCCATCAAAGAAGCTACGATCCATCGGCTAGGAGAAGAGGATTCGATTACAGCAGAAGGAAGGTTTAATGGCCACATCAACCAAAACGAACTGTTTGTGCAGGCAAATCTATCTACGCGGGGAGCTCCCCTCACGACATTCGAGCTGCAGCTACCCATCCGAGTGGAAAAAAGACCCTGGAAGATTCAGCCACTCCAAGATCTACCGATAAAAGGCCATTGGCATTTTCAGGGACAATTGGAAGATTGCCTGGATTTTTTCAACCTCGGACCACATTGGCTTCAAGGGACATGCGAAGCAGATCTTTCATGGTCAAATACGTTGAAAAAACCTCTCGTGAAAGGATCGATTCAACTCACTGATGGATACTATGAAAATTACAACACGGGAACTCAGCTGACCAATTTACAAGCAACACTTGTTGCAGACAAAGGAACTCTCTATTTGAACTCATTGACAGCCAATGATAAAGATCAAAAAGGAGCTTTGCTAGCTGACGGCGTATTTGATCTTCGTCTCGATAAAAAGTTTCCTTTTCATGTACACTTAGCTACGCAAGAATTTGCAGCGGTCCAATTAGGGTTTTTCGTTGCTACCATCAACTCTGCCCTCGACATCAAAGGCTCTATGGAATCTGCTACAGCTCGAGGAGAAGTTCACGTCATACAAAGTGATTTGCTAATCCCAGAAAACATCTCAAAAGCGCCTCCTAATCTTCAAGTTGTTTATCTCAATGCACAAAAACCTTTAGCTTCCCATTTCAGATCAGGGGCAAAATCCTATCCCTTGTATCTGGATATTTCTGTTGATACACCTAACCCTGTAGAGATTTCAGGAAGAGGGCTGCAATCTCAGTGGCAGGGAAATTTCGCTCTCAAAGGGACCAGGTCAGCTCCCGAGTTAATAGGTCAGCTCACCTTGGGTAATGGAGAATTTTCCTTTTCAGGCAGAGTGTTTAAATTGACTAAAGGAGCGATCTCTTTTAGTGAAAAAACCTTAGTTCCTCATATTGATTTATCTGGCAATGTTCAACAGCAAGGCATGATCATTACTGCACATTTACAAGGACCTCTCAATAAACCTCAACTGACCTTTCAATCAGCCCCTCCCCTCCCCTTAAGTTCCATCATCGCCTACTTACTCTTCGGTCAAGAGATTTCTGAAATTAACGGCCTCCAAGCGTTGCAGCTAGCTACCGCTGTCGCCAATATTGCAGGACAAAGTGCCGATGTCTTGGAAAGTACCCGCCGTTCCTTAGGTATAGATCGGCTTCGAATTATCTCAGAACCTGGCAGTGAAGGGAACGAAACACTTTCTATCCAAGTGGGTAAATACGTAGCTCCCGGAGTCATCGTCTTTATTACGCAAACCACTGACCAAACTGCTCCTAATATTAGTATCGAGGCTGATATTGGAGCGGGCTTCTTTTTCCATGCAGAAACTGATCAAGTCCATGAACAAGGAAAGTTTGGGATAAAATGGAACAGAAATTATTAACATATTTAAAAAAATAAATAACCACTAAAAACCATTTTAAATTTACAAGAAATCAAAAAACCGGTATAATAATTACGTTTTTAATAAAGACTGGTTCGTTTTTCAATGAATACATCTAAAGAATTAAATAGCTCCTATGTAAGCAGTTTACCCCTCACTCAAAATAAAAATTTTGTTAAATTAGATTTTGATTTTAAAGGTAAAGTATGGACTGTTCGTCGAACGGCTAAAAAAGTTGTCCGATTTATGGGCATAATGAATAAAGCTTTGTTTACTAAAAGTGAACAGACTTATTTGTTTCACGCTGCAAAACAGACTCTGCATGGGCTTAAACAAATTCTTGTCGCTGCAAAGGCGATCAAATCAACGATTGTTCTGTGGGAAGAGCCCTCAGAATTAAGCAGAATTACAAAAATCTACAACAGAAACAACCTGCTTTATTCAATTGTCAATTGTTCGATTGCTTTTGCGCCTTTAATGAACTCCGTCCTTCACGGGAGCAAAGAAGTCCTTCCTATTTATCAGCTGATCGCCTCTAGCATTAAATTGGCAAAACACACTGAACAGTTTATCAATTCTTCAGAGAATATGAGCCCAGAAGAAAAAAAACTTCACATGATAAAAATGTGTAAAGCGATCATATCCATTGCTGGCAGCGCGTTTTTTCTTATTACTTTTATCTATACAGCTGCCCTGGCGCCTAAAGTCGCGCTTTTGGTCCTAGCCATTGCATCCGTTCTTCTAGGAGGCGCAAAAGTATTCTACAGGCGAGTCCAGACTCTTAGAGAGCAAGAAATTCAAGTCTATTAATTTTTCTAGAACATTATCCGATATCCCCGTAAACTACTTGCCAAAATCCAAGGAGGATTCGATGAGTCAATCATTAAGCTTTCCCATGTCCGCAACAAAGATGTGTCGAGATCTGCAAAAATTAGATGCGATTCTGCATGCCGATACAACCACCACAGAAGTCACCTTCTGGGGAGAAAGAAGAGTTATCTGGCGGTCTTCAGAAGACAAATTTGAAAAATACGTCTCTTTAAAAGCTCTGACTGAAAAAATTAATAGCATCGGGCGTCTTCGTGCAGATAATTTATCGTTTAGCGAAATGGTAGCTGGATGTCGAATTGCTAGGAAAATGTGGAGTCTCTATGACAACACGGACAAACAAAGAAACCAAAGCAATTTGTTTACAAGAATTTTAGTGTTCATAAGAGACAATACTTTTTGGCTTTTCATCCCAAATCTATTCTCCGCGCGTTCGCAAATTTCACCAGTAGACTTTTACACTTATTCTGATAAATCGGCTTACCGCGCAGCATTCAATATTCCTACAAATCAGAGGATAGAAGATCATGAAGGTTTTTATCCCGATATACGAAAAGAAGTCGATGAAAGGGATAAATCGGTTTTCGTTAAACCAGAATTTATCGAAAAAATGGCTGCTCAAGAACAAAGCGAATCAGTCAGTTAACGAACTTCTTGAGAAAATCCATGAGCCATTGCATTGACAATGGCTTATTTCACAGGTGTAATTAAAAAAACAAGATCCCCTTCGCTAGCAAGATCCCCTTCGGAGGCGGGATAAGCAAAAAGAATTTTCTATCCTGCCTCGCGTTTCGCGGGGATCCTGCCGACATGCTTCACGGAGATCTTGCCAAAGAGGCGAATCCTGTTTTTTAATCCACCTCATTTGATCCCAGGAGTTTTTCTTTAGCTTTTTACCATAACTTCAATTTGTGTAAACATTGACGATTTTCTCCAATTCCCTTAAGATATTTGCTTTATGTTTTAACTTAAGGTCTTGGATATGTCTGACGAAATTTCTGAAATTACAGCATTAGATGTTGAACCAATTTTTTTCGAATCGACAGCTGCCCATGAAAACGAACAGCAAAGAGACGCCATTGAACGAACCCAACAAGTTTATCAGCAGTCGCTCGAAGAAAAAAAGCCTATCTCCTCTCATAAATTATCAAACCAGGTGGAGCCTATCTCCGATCCAAAGTCTTTGAGCAACATCAGAAATGTTGCCGCAGACATCTTAGATTTTGGGATCAAAGGACTCAATGTTTTAGATGCTGAAATGCATGCTATTAGCGATAACATTGAAAAAATCAATGCTCAGTCCAAGCAAATCGTCGACCTACAGAAAAAATTCGCAAAACTCTCTGATCAAACATCAGTGCCTATTACCGATGAGATGAGAAAAGATTTTGAAGCCTTGAAAGCTTTAGGCGTCGACATCCTTCCTTCCGATGCAACAGAGATTTCTCCAGATCTCCTGAGTCGCATGAAGACCGCTCTCGATAGCATTAAAACGCAATTTCAAACAGAGACCCAAAAGAATTTCATGAAGATTCAACATGCATCGCAGAAAAGTAACTCAATTATCGATTCCTTAAAACTCATTTTAAGGCAGTACGCCAACCTTATTTCTACGATTATTCAACATATGTCTCGATAATGGATAAAGAAGCAGTTAGACGGCTTTTGACTCAAATGACTCCTGCGGAGAAGATGTCCTCTGAAGAGGCGAAGAAATTCTACGCATTCGGTTTTTCCTTATATGGTGCAGGATCAGCCCAAGAGGCCATCGATGTCTTTGAGGTACTTTGTGTGCAACGACCTTTGGAAGCAAAGCATTGGTTTGGACTGGCAGCCTCTTTGCAAGAAAGAAGCCATTATGAAAAAGCTCTCCCCGCTTGGGCCATGGCCGCCATCCTCGATCAATCGAACCCCCATCCCCACTTCCATGCTGCTGAGTGCTGCTTTGCGCAAGGCAAACAAGAAGAGGCTCGGATAGCTTTGGAAGCGGCCTTGATCAGATCAGAACAAGACTCTGTTCTACAAGATCGGATTGCTCTTTTACAACATCGGTGGAATCAATAATTATGTCAGAAGTTTATTTATCCTCTGTTGAGGCAGAACGAGAGAAAGTTAAGCGTTTGCAGCGCGAGATGGCCGAGATGCAGCCACTCGCCAAAGTGACCAACACTTCTCTTGATACCTTTGCCATTAGCTCTATTGGTCCCTCTTCGTCGGAAGGTAAATCGCCACAGTTTCGCCCTGACCTTCCTCCGTTAGACTCTTCTTATAGCAATCCTATACCCCGCTTTCTCGCTTGTCTGAATGATTATGGGGAGTTGTCTCACGATACCTTTGATCTTCTTGAAATGGAAGCCGAAGGGTTACCGGAGTTCATGGATCGGTTACATGCGAAGTTGATTCAAGATATTCAAGAGGAAACCGCAACCAATGAGATTGAAGGGAAGTGGCATACATTAGAAACCGTCTTTCAATATGCGGTTGCAGCAGGGTCTTTACTTAAAGGCCTACAAACGATCTTTCAAAAGGATAAAGATACAGGAGCTGGAGCTGTTTGGCTAGCTGCCGGAGGACTTGGCCTAACCAATCAGATCATGACCGACACTAAAGGCTGGGAAGCGATTGCCAAATATTTTGCAAACACGGAGGAAAAGCAGAGAGAAATTGCCGCTCGCATTCAAGCAGGAATGTTCCTTCTTTCTCTGGGCTTAACGGTGTACTCTGGAGTCTGGGCCTTTAAAACAGGTCAACTGCTCGATGCTCTCCCCAAAGAAAAGCTGAAAATCGTTACCTTAGCTGTAACCCTTTTGCAAGGCGGAACAAAACTTGTAGGCGGAAGTCTTAAATATCGCTCATCCGGCATTGGAGCTAGAATTATCCGCACTCAAGCTGAAATAACCGATTGTAGAAAAACATTGGGGCTTTGCGCTTCCAGCGAACAGGAGCTATTAGATGTAGCCTTGCAAATCTCTGAAGTGGTCAAAAAAGCGATTCAACATTTATCCGTATCTGAATAAAAAAGGAGTTTTATTTTATGGCAACATGTGTAACTGGGCTTCGTCCAACACTACCCACTACTTGGGAACCGATTGAACCTCTCTACCAGCCAAGACCTAATCTGCAAGCACGCATTTTAGAAATTGCGATGAAGTTCTTGGAAACAAATTCTCAAAGTTCCCGTAACGAAAAGGAACGTATTGTTGAGCTGAAAGCTAAGATTAAGCAACTTTCCGGAGATCAAGCAGACGCCAAAGGGATTCAAGGCAATGCCCAGTTAGGTTCTGGCTTTGTAGGTTTCGGAGTCACAACTTTTCTGGCATTCGCGGGCGCTCTAGGGCTCGATGGAGCAGATATGTTGGCTAGAAGCTCTGAAACGTTAATCGGAGGAGCCACGAGATTCGGGACTTCCGGCTATGAGATCAAAGAATTAACAGCAGGTTCTTCAAGAGAAGTGTTGATAAGAGAGTTGGATAATAAAGTAAGTGATATGCAAGGGAAATCATCAACTGAGAGAGAGATCAAAGATCTTTTGGAAAAAATCCTTCAATTAGCTTTAAGCGAAAGCAGAGCTTCTTAAAACTATTTGACACATCCTTGAAAAACGTGGTACACAGTAGACAGTCTCCCACTTTTTTCGGGATGTGCAGGGTCGTCTAAGGTTTAATGATTGTTATTGTAAAAAAACAAACTCTCCGCTTGTTGGCAATGATTGGAGAGTATGTTTCTTTGTCTTTTGGAGTATTTGCAGAAGCGTTTCGCCACCCCCCTTCATGGCGCTTGATTCGTGAGCAGCTCTATCATATTGGCGTGATGTCCCTTTCGGTAGTTGCTATCACTGGATTTACAACAGGCTTTGTTCTTGCAGCTCAATCTTTTTACCAACTTGGTTCTAAAGGACTAGCAGGCGTTACCGGCGTGATGGTAGCGAAGTCGATGATTACAGAACTGGGGCCTATTTTGACCGCTTTTATGGTGACAGGACGCGTAGGATCTTCCATGTGCGCGGAGCTAAGCACCATGAAAGTGACTGAACAGATCGACGCCTTGAAATCGATGGCGGTAAGCCCGAGTCGCTATCTGGTTGCTCCCCGTTTCATCGCTGGGATTTTTATGATGCCTCTTTTGACGCTCTTTAGCATTACGATGGGGGTATTTGGTGGCTACTTGATTGCCGTGTATTTATTTCATATGTCCCCTGTCACCTACTTCGATCCTATGAAACTTCATATCACTCTATTTGATGTGGCCTCTGGGCTCATTAAAGCATTTATTTTTGGCATTTTGATCGTGACGGTATGTTGCTATAAAGGACTAAAAGCCTCAGGAGGCGCAGCAGGAGTCGGCAAATCGACCACTCAGAGCGTGGTCACAAGCTATGTTCTCATTCTCATTTCAGACTTCTTATTGACGATGGCGCTCAATATGATCAATCAACAGATGAAAACCTTATGATCAGGATCAAAAACCTCTGGAAGCGCTATGGGACGTCGGAAGTATTAAAAGGACTTGATCTCGATGTGCATAAAGGAGAAATTCTGGTCATCCTTGGCCGCTCTGGAGTAGGTAAAAGCGTTCTATTAAAACACATCATAGGGATCGAAAAGCCAGATCAAGGAACCATTGAAGTCAATGGAGTCCTGATTTCTGATTTAGACAAACAGGCCATGCGTGAAGTCGTCAAAAACATGGGGATGCTCTTTCAGGGATCAGCTCTTTTTGATTCGATGACGATCGAGGAAAATACCGCCTTTTATTTACAGCAACATGGAGATCCCTCTACAGGCCATCCCTTTTCCCCTCAAACAATCCGTCAAAAAGTCCAAGAAGCCCTATTTATGGTCGGCCTAGAGGGGGTTGAAAAGAAAATGCCCTCTGATTTATCAGGAGGAATGCGTAAACGAGCAGGCCTCGCCAGGCTGATTGTGTATCGCCCTTCTATTTTACTTTATGATGAACCAACAACTGGATTAGATCCTATTACGGCAGAGCAGATTAACGAGTTAGTTGTAAAAACGCAAAACGAATTGAAAGGGACGAGTATTGTCGTTACGCACGATATCCACTCAGCTCTTTTCATTGCAGACCGTCTGGCCTTGCATCAAGAAGGGAAAATCATCCATATCGCCGACCCTAAAACCTTTATGCAAATCGATAATCCAACTATCCATTTTATGCGGGATGTATATCAAAAATGACAGATCAATTAAAAAATATCCTCATTGGACTTTTTGTCGTAGCGGCAGTGACTATTGTAGTGGCGATGATTTTATTTTTAAAACCAACGGTAGGCGACGGAAAACAACTGATCCATGTTCGTTTTGCCAATATCGCAGGAATCAATATGGGCACAAGGGTGACCTTTGCAGGAAAACCTGTAGGAGAAGTTGTTGCCATTGAAGAAATCACGAATGCAAGAGAAACTTCTTGTGATGAAGTAGGCAGAGTCTATGTCTATCAGCTCACTCTTAAAGTAGACTCCAAAGTAAATATCTACACAACCGATGAGGTAGCCATTCGAACAACAGGATTGATGGGAGAAAAAGCGATTGCCATCCTTCCTAAAGCTTCCCCTCAAGGATCCCATGCGAAAGAAGTGACTCATCAAACAATCTACGCTAATTCAGTAGATCCTCTAGAAAACACCTTTCAGCAAATGACTAAAGTAGCTCAACAGGTACAAACAGCGGTGTACCACTGGGATCAATGGTTTCAAGAAAATCAATCCCAGTTAACAGGATCTGTCCATTCTTTAAATGCTTCATTAGAACATGCCAACCAAGCTCTTTTGGAGATCAAGGAAGCGACAAAACCTTTATCTTCAGGCTCAGGAACGTTAGGCAAATTACTCCAGTCGGATGATATGTATCTCCGCTTTAGCTCTCTTTTTAGTAAAGCAGAGACCTTCATGAACGACTTAAATCATTATGGTCTTCTTTTCCAATATGATAAACGTTGGCAAAGAAGCCGGACAAAAAGGGCAAACACCCTTAAATCCCTGGATTCTCCCAAAGAATTTCATGATTTTTTTGAGAGCGAAATTGATACGATCACAACTTCTTTGGGACGTCTTACAGAGCTGCTCCACATGGCTGAGGAGACAGAGGAGCGGACTAAAGTGATGCAAAGCGAAGCTTTCCGGCGTGATTTTGCAACGCTTCTTCGGAAATCTCAAGGCTTGGCTGATTCCATTAGGCTGTATAATGAAGGCCTCATGGAATCTGATGATTAACGAGGAAATTGCAAAACTCCATTCGGGCGCAAATTCGCGCCTCGAAGCGAGTTTTGCAATTTCCTCTAACGTCTGATGCTCAGCTTTTTTAGAGTCGTCGGAGAATACAACGTTTCAAAACATTTGATGAGCTCGGCAGAGCGAGTTCCCATTTGCGCCTCAAACGTCTCCAAAGCAGATAAAGACCGATTGAACCTTTCTGCATCAATAGGTCTTTCTCGAATAAATAACGCTGGCGCATAGACAAGCCAACGGAAAAAATCAATCTCTTCTCGCTGATCGAATGATTGATTAAATAATTGCACAAAAGCAAAGAACGTCCCTTGAGCTGCAGCGGAAGTATCTAGAGCATCTTTGCACGTAAAACTCATAAAATCAGGCTCTAACCAATCGACGATTTTTAGATAGAAAAATTGGTAGAAAATTTCAATAAAATCCTCTCGTTGCTTACGAGTTAGCATTTTTTGGCTGTCAAAAAATTCTTTGTGAATGAGGGGCATTGCCTGCTTTACAAAGAGAATGATTTGCTCAGACTTTAATAAAGGCGGAAAGAAAAATCCACATTCTTCGGGCGTTTCAAATTGCGCCGCAAAAGAAGCTAAAAATTCTTCAGACTTATCCATGTTGAAATATTCAAAATTTTGATAATAAAAATCGGTCGCCTTTGGCAAGGTAACAACATGGATATTTTTCCTAAATTCTGCGTTGTTTTGTAGCTGCTCTAAAGCTCTGCACCGAGCATATTCTTTCCAGGAAGTTCTATCTTGAAAATTGATGATTAAATGCTGTTTTTGCGGAGATCCTTTCATGAGAGAACGAAGATACCCCTTAAATTCTTCAGCCACATCTGCTTTATTGATGATCGTTTGAGTAATCGGACATGGCAGACGAAGCATATTCACCTCAATGGCTCTATAGCGAACATGGAATAGATGCATAGGAAAATTGTTTTGGAGAATCGGATCGAACGGAATCTGTTGATCTTCGTCTTTAGCCTCTCGGACCAGATCAAAAATTTTAAAGAGAGGACCATTAGGAAATTTGGCCATTTCTGTACGAAATTTTTCATCATCAAAAAGACATTGAGTCCAAACTGTCGAAGCCTTGGGTAAATCAGCTTGATTTTCTGCTTTTCGCATGATTCGATGAATAAGCCCGATTGTCTCTTGCTTGATCCCTCCTGCCCTAGAAAAAAAGCTAAAACAAAGGACGTGAGTCATATCTAATAAAATATGAGACTGTTTATCAGAAGTTTCTGGAAGATAAGCAATCATTTTTTGGTATTCTACGCTACGCAATGCAGCACGCAGAAAATGGCAAAAATCCTCGTAATATTGTAGACAGCTTTTTCCCATCGTGTTTTGAATCAAGTTTCGAGGATTAGCAGCTAAAAATAAGGCAATCAGCGCAAGTCTTAAATGGGAAGAGAGGTGATGATGCTCCAACTTTTTAGTGGCTTTATAGAAATCTTCAATGTAATCGTGGCAGTAGGTTAAAATTTGCGACGCACTCGCTTGCAAGTCTCGATCTTGCATAGAACGTATTTTTAATAACGGATCTTCTTCTAAACCATCAACTTCTATTGAAAAATCGACAGTTAATTTTAAACTTCGAAGAATATCTGCATTATAATACGTTCCCCCATCTTCTTTACGTAAATAAAATAGCTCGTAGTCACGGTCTTTTTTTACAGCTTCCACATCGACGAGAGCTTCTGAAGCAGGCTCATACTCTTTATATTTTATTTTCATCTGCTTGGAAAAGTAATTCTGATAGTAGTACATCAAATCTTGATATTCAGGCCTTTCTGTAATCGATAGGCCGCTATGTTGAGTACGAAAAGAAAAATATTGATCAAAAACAATAGCAGACTCGCTAACCAGGGCCATCATTGCAGAGATTCCCTTAACAGCCTTTTGATCATCCCAGTTCATTTGTGCGTGCTCTGTAATCGAAACTAAATGATTATGAATGGTTCGATAAGTAATATCCATCACCTCGAGCAAAGGATCTAGCTCCTCACCGAGCCAAATCACCGCAGCAGAGCCAAAAGGCTCTCTATTCGTCACAATCCGATGTCCTTTAACAAGACCAATTAAAGGGGGGGCTTCCATATCTAGGCCAGCAATTGTAGCAAGATTATCTAAAGCCTCTTGAATAGAATACATCTCTTTTATTTTATAAACCATACAGCCCCGCAAACAACCACCTAATTTAATTATCACTTTTGTTAATTAATAGCGCAATATAAAAATAAACATCTAAACAAAGACGAGAAACAAATAAAAACATAATTTAATGGATTTAAAAATGTTATTTTATTAACCTCCATATTAGGTGTGTATGGTTCCTTTAATCAAATCTCTAATTGCCCCTCTTTTAAGCTTAATCTTGCTGATCCTTGGCAGCGGACTATTTAATACCTTCGTATCTATCCATTTAGAGATGAGCGGCTTTGATGTAGGGACAATAGGATTCGTCACATCCGCTCTTTACGCCGGAATATTAATAGGATCTTTAAAATCTGGTCGCTGGATTGAAAAAATTGGACACAGTCGAGGATTTGCTTTGTTTGCAGGAATTTCTGTGGCCTTGATTCTTCTTCAAGCTCTTTGGACAAACGCCTGGTATTGGGCTGCCTTAAGATTTATTGGGGGGATTTGCATGGCCGGGATTTTTGTCGCAATAGAAAGTTGGCTCCTCTTATTAGCCGCTCCCAATCTAAGAGGGGCTGTATTATCTCTTTATTTAGCTGTATTCTATACGGCTCTTTCTGCGGGACAGTTACTGATTTATATTGCAGACCCTAACGGCCTTTCTCCTTATTTGATCACAGCGGGACTCACAGCGTTATCTATTGTGCCAATCTCTTGCAAAGCCGTTAAATGTCCAATCTTTGGAGAATCTCCATCGATGAAGATTTCTCATTTTCTAAAACTTTCTCCCTTAGGTTTTTTAGGTGGAATCATCTCTGGCATGCTCCTAGCAGTCGTTTACGGTCTGTTGCCTGTTTATGCAAGCGAACTGGGCCTTTCTGTCGATGAAATTGGCACACTTATGGCGATTCTTATTTTTGGAGGACTAAGCCTTCAATGGCCTATCGGCCGTTTAGCTGATAGAGGAAACCGCCGTTTCGTCTTAAATGTAGCAAGTTTTCTTTCTGCGCTGATCGCTGTAGCTATTGCTCTGCAGCATCCTATTCACCCAACCGCTTTATCTGTCTTAGTCTGGTTTTTTGGAGCATTTTCTTTTACGCTCTACCCTCTTAGCATGGCCTATGTCTGTGAAAAGATACAAAACGATCAGATCGTCTCTGCTACAGGGGGATTTGTTCTATCCTACGGGATTGGAGCTATTTGCGGCCCGCTTTGCGCAAGTTTTGCCATGCAGCAAATAGGCTCTGCAGGTCTTTTTTATTTTCTGTCCTTAATTACTTTCGGTCTTGGCATCTTCGGATTATATAGCAGCAACAAAGAAAGCGCCCCTGAAAAGATCGAATAACAATTCATTTCAATCAAAGCATTAAAACAAAACAACTTCCGCTTTAACATTAAATAACATTACAGATTTTTGTTTCATTTGTTATTATAAAAATAATTCATTAATTACATAAGAGGGCGTATGTCTATACATGGGTATGGTTCTTCAGAGAAGCTCACCAATCTAGAACAAGAAGCTTTAAATTACCTTTTAAGAGAAGGAGATATCACACTGGGTGAGTTGCGGGCAATCTCTCCGAATGATTACAAAGTACATAGATTCGCTCATAAATTATTAAGCCAGAACAAAGAAAGAGATGAGGCAATTTACACAAGTTGCGCTAATTTAATACAAAAAGCTTACTCAATCGGCAAACTTAATGAAGAAGAAGTTAGTAAACTTAATGAAAGAATTTTACCTTTAGTGCTTTCAGAAGAAGATATAGCTGCCCGCCAAGGCCAAAAAACATGGGAACAGGCGAAACAAAGCATGTCTCCCTTAACGAGAAAAGCCTATGAACAGCTTAATATAACTGATATGAACCAAACAGCTTTTGATATTTTAGGGCTTGAAAAAGGGGCAACAGCTGCTGAAGTGAAGAAAGCTCACCAAAAATTAGTACTCACCTATCATCCAGATAAACCAACACCCCCCGGTCTCACGAAGGAACTGCAGGCGGAGGTATTTAAAATCGTCAGCGCGGCCTATGAATGGGCAAAGGCAGGTAAAGGCGATAAAAAAATCCGTGACAATCTATTTAAAATGTAAAAAGAATCATTTAAACCATATCAGAATCTTCTGGTGGGGAAAATTCAGGAGCCTGCGAAGCAGGCTTTCTTTCAAAGAAATTGACTTTAGTATTCATTAAGGAATTTCATCAGGTCTTGGCTTTCTGATTTTAGATAGGCCTGGCCTTGGGCCATTCGAAGATTGTACGATTTTATTCTCTTTTATGTTTGGGCTAGCTATTTCATTAAAACATCTATTTTCTTGCGAAGTGCTATTTTCATCTGTTTGATAAAACGTTAATCCGCAATCTCCGTATTCTTCATTCCAAAGACATTCAACCGTAAAGGTCATATTGGGAAAATCCTTTTTCAACTTTACTTCCCATATTTCAGCAAGAGTTTTTGAGAGGGCAACGAATTTATCTTCTCCATCAGATAATTCCGAAAAAAAATCATCAATTGTAAGTAAATTTAGCCAATATTCAGGATTTTCATTTTCTTTTGTTAAATTTTTGTATTCTTCTTCAGAATATTGCTCTTTTAGAAAGACGTACCCATCTTTTTTGACAAATATCGGCCAATATATACTTGTATAGGCGGAAGGGCTTTCATTTTTTTTTGCATTTCAGCTCCTATTTTCCTGTGGGAATTTCATCAGGTTTTGGCTCTCTAACACTGGGATTTCCTGGTCTTGGACCGCTAGGAGATGGATTATTTTTATTTTCTTTCACATTTGGTCTAGGTATAGAGCCGTGTGGCTTGCCAGATCCTCGATATTGTTTCCATGTGCCGTCTCCGTTATATGTCGTATACTGATCTGCTGGACCAGCTATTTCAATTGTTGTATGTGGAGCGCCCTCCGCTTGTGGATTCGGGCTAGGTGGAGAACTCCTTTTTTCGAATGAAATATCTTGAGCGTGGTAAGCAGTCGTCGCAAGCCAAAGGCCCATCAGCGCAACACCAGATTTTTTAAGCGAAAGGAATCAATTCCAAACTTTTCTGGCAAAAGTGAAGACTAAAATAACTCAGAAAATTTTTCTAAATAACATTCAGGAATTTCAATGTCAGCTCCTCCCAAATATTCAATAGTATAAATCCATTCTCCTATTTTTAAATCATATTTATCGGCAAGTTTTTTAGATTGAATTTTAGTCATACCACACACTGATACTATCTGACCAGGTTGAAAAATTGAAGGAGCATTATTTTTTACCTGTACAGTTTCCCCCCAATCAAACTTATTATTTTTTAATTCATCATTACTCATTTTAGTACCTTCTAACTGTTAATAGGCAACCAAGGAGTTCCATCTTGGTTTAATATTCCCGGGCGATGACCATGAGGTTCTCTTCCACGGATATCTGTTTCTCTAGGGTGGCCTCCACCATCTTTTCTTGTCCCGGTTGGAACTTTATCTTTGTCTTTAAGTTGGATCCATTTTCCATCTTTTGTACCTTCTAATTGATAATCTACTGGTACAGGAATAATATTGCCGGCGGAATCTCCTACAAAAATTTCCCCATCAACAGGCCCATCAAATGGATTCGTGTTTTTCCAAAAAGCATTGGGAGCCTGAACATCTTGAGCGTGGTAAGCAGTCGTCGCAAGCCCAAGGCTCATCAGCGCAGCACCAGAACTTGTTGTCACTCCAAGGCCAAATGTAAACCCTCCAAAGCTAACTACTTCAAGTGCGAACCCACTAGCCATGATGGTTCCCCCTAAAAGAATTTCTCCTAAACCAAGAATGTATCCCCCTACGCTTTCCCCATTCGGATCTTGAAAGCGATAAGGATTATTGAAGACATTACGATTTTATTCTCTTTTATGTTTGGGCTAGCTATTTCATTTAATTGATTAGCCCCTCCTATTTTTTTTACGTAATCAACCGTTGGATAAAAATCCAATTCGTTTCTTATCAGTTTAGTCTTATAAAGCATCTAGCATTTTTCCCAAAATACATAACCTTCACCATCATAAGCACTGAGCATAACAAGAACAGTTTCTTGACAAATCTTAACAAACGAGCCTTCATCCAGCTCTTTATTTTCAAAAAACTCAGGTTGAATTTTCGTAATAACAGATAAAGAATGCCAAATCGCACTTGAATAAGTTAAGCATTTATAAACCATTTCAACAGGAACGTTTTCATTTAAAACATAATAAACTTCATTTTTACAACAAAAGCCAAAAGACTTGTATACATCATCTTCTTGCACATCAACAATACTTGCATTAAAGTCATCAAAAATGCACACAAAGCCTTCTTTAGCTTTTAAAAAATTGTGAATAAATATACTCATCTCATCTCGAATAGATGACATTTTCCCGCCTAATTTAAAATCATAAAGCCCTTCCGCAGAGGAATTTTCTGGAAGAAAAGTGTAAAATTCTCCCTCTTCAAATGGCACAGCAGAAATAATCGAATCTGATAATTTATTCGTATTCTGCAAATTATCAATAAAATAACCCACAGTTTCACGAAAATCTAAAATGTGTTTTTCTATTATCATTTTTCACGTTTTTCCCAAAACACATAACCTTCACCATCATAAGCGCCCACAACAATCATTTGAGTCATCAAACAAATCTCCTGCATTTTTTCCTTATTAACAGATAAGAAAGAAAAACCCTCAAAATTCGATGTAGTTAAAATACATAATGAATGCCAAATAGCATTTATCTCTTGCAAACATCTTAATATAACATCAACGCTAGGATCCTTTTTTTAATCAGGTAATAAATCTCATTATCACAAAAAAAATATCAGCACCAAATGCGCTAATATTTTTATCTAAAGGGTCTCGAATAACATCATCAATTACACAAGAAAGCCTAACTTTTTCATACATAATACAAAAAATTAAATTCGCAACCTCATCATAAGTAGTTGAACTAATTTCGCCACTTTTAAAGTGGTGAATATTTTTCAATTCCACTTCTTCAGAGAAATAGGCATAAAAACATCCATCTTGAAAACAAACCAAATCAAGTAAATAATTAGATAAAACATTAGAATTCTCTAAGACATCTCTTACATAATCCATTGTGGAAGCGAAAGACAAATCATACTTTTTACAGTTTTTTTCATTTAGGCTTCCATGTAAAAACAATCTAGAATCTCCGGGAAATTTATGATTGGAATATTCATAATGTTTTTATCCTAAACCTTATAATCAGGCATATTTTCCCACCAAATTTCGTCAGCGTGAATTTCAAAAGCAGAAAAATCAAACTGACAAGGATTTCCACCTCTCCAGCCAATTTCACAAAACACAACACCCTCTTTAATCTCTAAATGCAATAAATCATTATCAGAAAGAAGCATTTTCATTTTTTGCTCGAATTTCTTTTCATTGTTTATGATTAATTTCACTCCGTTAACATGCAATATTCCAACCAACCTATTGTCTTTGGTTAGTAAGACAGGATCTATGCTATCAAGATCTATTTCCGCACTGCGCATAGAAATTTTAATATTTCCATCATTATGTTCTACATTTAAAACTTCACCATCATGGAAATAAGAAGTATATTTTGTTATGTCCATTTAAATTACGATCCCTCATTTCAAAGGTTTTGGATAAATATGTGATGGATCACTGCCTTTAGGAACTATTTTACCATTTCCATCCACATAATTAAAATCTCCCTTACCATTAGGTTTCAAATGATGATAATGATCTCGAGCTTCATGACCAGGTTGTCCTGGCCTTCCTTGGTCATGTCGATATTGTTCACCAGTTTGCTTATTTTCAAATGTTCTGTGTCCCTTTTTTCCTGCCTCAGGATGAGTAACTTCTTGCCACTCCGGTTGTTTTAATAAATCATCTGGATTTACCGGCAAACTTGGATCAACGCTTCCAACCTTAGGCGTTCGAGGCAAAAGACCTCGATCAATAAGCAATTGATCTGGACCGTACATAGAAGAACCAACAGGTGCAGAAGGACTACTTGAGCATGTAGGAGAATATTTTGAAAAGGAAATATCTTGAGCGTGGTAAGCAGTCGTCGCAAGCCCAAGGCTCATCAGCGCAGCACCAGAACTTGTTGTCACTCCAAGGCCAAATGTAAACCCTCCAAAGCTAACTACTTCAAGTGCGAAACCACTAACCATGATGGTTCCCCCTAAAAGAATTTCTCCTAAACCAAGAATGTATCCCCCTACGCTTTCCCCATTCGGATCT
>JAUXXF010000031.1 GCA_030681135.1 Chlamydiales bacterium | reverse complement strand
CTTATCTTATATCGAGCTGCGCTCGATATAAGATAAGCGGCTCTTTCAATAAAGAAAATAAAGAAGTAAAAAAACAGAAGACCAGAGGACGAAGTCCTTTGGCGGGGTTTGGGGCAAAGCCCCAAGACTCACACAATGCTAAGCATCTGATCCACTATGTGATTCAAATTTGCCTATTTTGCGAAATTTTTGGTAGCGATTTTCCAATAAAAGATCGAGTGGGATGGAGCGGAGAGCTTCCCACTGCTTGCGGATGAAGGTTTTTACATGGGAAAATGTGGCGGTGGGATCTAAGTGAGCGCCACCTAATGGCTCTGGGATGATTTGATCAATGATCCCAAGCTCGAAGAGATCTTCGGCGTGCATTTTGAGAGCAGCTGCTGCTGTGCTATTTTTTGTAGGGTCTTTCCAAAGGATCGAAGCGCAGCCTTCTGGAGAGATGACAGAATAGTAAGAGTGTTCGAGCATGCCGATTGCATCGCCAATTCCAATGCCGAGAGCGCCGCCAGAGCAGCCTTCTCCGATGAGGAGAACGATAATGGGAGTGGCAAGGCGAGACATTTCCAAGAGGTTGTTAGCAATGGCCCAACCTTGTCCCCGCTCTTCGGCTGTGAGACCTGGGTAAGCACCTGGAGTGTCGAGGAGGGTGATGACGGGAAGTTGGAATTTTTCAGCAAGACGCATACAGCGCATGGCTTTACGATAACCTTCTGGGTGGGGCATGCCAAAATTGCGATAAATTCGACTCTCAGTATCTTTGCCCTTTTCCTGGCCGATCACGACATATTTTTGACCCTGGATCTTGGCAAGACCTGCAATGATCGCATGATCATCTTGAAAAGTACGGTCGCCAAATAATTCCACAAACTCTTCAGCTAGATTTTGAATATAATCGATGGAATGGGGGCGCTGAGGATGACGACAAATAGCGACGCGATCCCACGGCTTAAGCTCAGAGTAGATGGCTTGTTTCATCTGCTCGAGGTTTGCCTCCATTTTCTGCAGCTCCTCGGGAGAAAGAATCGGGTGACGAGCATTTTGCTCTTTCAACCTTTCAACGGTCTGCTGATATTCTAAAATCTGCTTCTCGTGAGCGAGCACGGTCATTATCTTTCTACTCCTGGCAGTTTTGCCTCATAAAAATTTTTTACCAACTCAACTGTGGTCGGCTTCGTGATAACTATAGAAAAAATTTCTTCAATATCTTTGGAAGCGAGGCGAATGCAGCCGTCGCTATCGTAAATGCCGACTTTAGAAAGATCCTCTATAAATTGGCCTGATGCATCGGTCACCCAGGGGGTGCCATGAAGGCCGAATCCTTTAGCCGGCTCGCTGCATCCTTCGATTTCCTGATCAAAAGGGATCCAGCGGGTTCCAAAGACCCGGACCATCTCGATTTTATTATCTTGATAAAACCCTAACGTCCCAGGCTTGTATATAGCTATTTTCTCACCTAGACGGTATTTCCCGCAAGGCGTTAAGTACCCTGACGTCTTCGTTTGATCTAAACGACCAACCCCAACAGGGTAGGTTTTCAAAAGAGTCCTTTCATTCGAATCGGTGTCTAGGGCATAAAACCATAGCCTGCAACGAGATAAGTCAATGAGCAAATAAAACTGGATATGCTTATCTTTTTTAAAGACATTAAAACGGTCTCCAAAAGAAACTTTTTGGGTAAAATAATCAATTTTTTTGTTTAAGCTGCGCGCAATAAAATGTCGGGATGTTTCGTAATAGCTGGCGTAGTCGGCAATCCATGCTGGGCGATCTTTGAGCCATGGCACCCTGCTTGTGTAAGAAACTGTTTCAACAAAAGGCATCTTTGAAGAGTCTAAAGTAAATAATTGAGCAATTCGATCTGCTTCAGGAAGATCCTCGGAAGTAGCCACAGGAGCTGGAGAAGAGAGAACGACTTCCTTTTTAACAGGAGCTGGCGTCATGATAGGAGGAGAAGGTTTGTTATCCGGAAGGGCTATTTCTACTATGTTGTTAGACGGAGGTTGAAACTCTTCTGAGACCAACCGCTTTTTCTTCATGTAGCCATATCCAGCAATCATGCCAAATAACAGCGCAGAACCGAGTAAAAATTTTCCTATAGCAGACACAAGACACCCCTCTTTCACAAGCACTAAACCTTGTCATTATTCCTTATAAAAGAGTATTTGGCAAGTACTGGCCAGGCATTTGTTAAGAAATATTTTAAACAAATGCTTGGAGATTTTCTAGAAACTTAGAAAAAGTTAAGATCGAATTAAAAAAATCATATTAAACAAACCACATCAATTATAAATAAAAAAATTCAACTTCTTATTAATTACAAATCTTATTAAAATTACGTCAAAAAAATTTCAGAGAAATTAGATGGGTGAATTTTATTTTTCTAATATAGTTCGCGGGAATGTTCATGTTAGCAACCACTGCGGCACCAGCACTATAAGCAATATAGGAAATAGTGACATCGTTTCTATAGGAAACGCTTACATTGGTCCTGATCCTGATTGGTTTTTGTTTAGACCGATTTACTGGTGTGGAAGGCAATGGAAAGATTGGGCTAGATCCCCACAACTAGAAAATAACTGCCTTAGAGCAAGCATTCAAAAAATCGCTCTATTCGTTCCCCTTGCGTTTGCAACTCTGGCTGCTTCCCTTATTGGAATAGTAGGATTAGTCACCGGCTTTCGAATCATTGATGATCGGAAAACATGGACATCGAACTCAGGCGTTGGATCAAGTACAATTGTTGGATCGAACAATTTTATTAAACAAACATTCAATCTTGGCTCAAATCCTATCCCCTCAATTCATCTCTCTTTCGGACCTCTTTTGATTGAATCAGGGGAAACAAATTCTCTAGAAGTCGAAATCGAAGATAACCTCTCCAAGCATTTTGCCCCTTCTTTACAAAACGGTGAATTAACACTTGGAAGAATGTCTTCTTCTAACACAAGCGTTTGTTCGCATGGCATTCAATATAAACTAACGCTAACTCAATCTCCCAGCAAGCTAAATATTGCAGGGTCAGGAGATGTTGAGATAAGAGAGCTAAAGACTGCCGGCTTTAGATGTGATATTTCAGGATCTGGAAGGGTGGTCATCCAAGCAGGAGCCTTAGAATCTCAAGTAGTAAAAATATCAGGATCAGGTAAGTATCTAGCTTCAAATCTTAAATCCAAAGATTGCACAGTAAGGATAAGTGGCTCTGGGATTGCAGATGTGCAAGCAAATTCCACATTATCTGTGGCAATACCAGGAAGCGGCGAATGCATTTATTCGGGAAATCCTGAAGTCTCTAGTTCTATTAAAGGATCTGGATATGTTAAGAAAAAATAATTAGACTAAATTTTTCATCAGGTACATTTTTTAACAAACTCCGACTTCAGCATCATCTGGCCAAACCCTTTGATCTTGGCATCAATATTATGGCCATTTGTATCTTCGACCAAACGGATGTCCTTAACTTTAACTCCTATCTTAATCACAGAAGAGGTTCCCTTGACCTTGATGTCTTTAATAATAGTCACACTATCGCCATCTTGGAGAATGTTGCCATAGGCATCTTTCACAATGAATTCGTGTCCAATTTCTTCTTCCTTCACCTCTTTTGCCCATTCGTGAGCGCACTCTGGGCAAATATACATATCCCCATCTTCATAAGTAAATTCAGATCCGCATTTCACGCAATTAGGTAGTTTTTTCATAAGTCACCTGATGATGTTTTCGAATAGTACAAATTTTCTACTTTCTTCTTAAAGAAAATTAAATTCGCGAGAAATAGCAATGGGCTTAATCTGCTCTCTGATAAATAGGTTCAAATCATCTAAATTAATGCTTTCCAGTTCGCGCAAAAAATTTTGATTCGAAGGCTCTAATTCATCTGCGATCTCCGAACAATAATGACGACGACATCTCTCTACCTTAGAAAGGACATCATTTTTATAAATTTTCTCCAATTCTATTTTTGCCCTACTAAAAAGAAGTTCATCCACCTCAAAAGAGGGAATCTCTTGCTGAAAAGGAAAACACGCATTGCGCTCAAGCTCGCTCAATGCCGCGGAACAAAAAACTGATTCTAAATCAAAGTGAGTACAGTAAAAGAGATGATTTAAAACATGATTTTTAAAAGACGGGTCAAATTGATAATGATAAAGGTTCACTTCTTGAGGGCATAGTTCTTCATCTTCTTCGCTTAACTCATCATTTTTTTGTCCAAAATAGTCATCGGCAACACCTTCTCCTTTTAGAGTAATGGCAACAGGCCTTTCGACTTTAAATTTTAGAAAATCCATCAAAACCCCATCTCCTAAAATCTCACCAAATAGATGTTCCAACTCCCGTTCGAGGCCGTAAGCATCAAAGGAACCCGTAACAATTAAAGCCATTCGGCAAGGTTCAAAGAAAGCATGGTAAATTTCATGAATCAAAGAATCTTCCTTAGAAAAAATCGAATCTAAATCACCAGGCTCATAACCAGACAAGAGAAAAGCTTGCATTTCTAAATAGGTCTCTCGAATTTTTGAATCTTCATCTTCCATATCCTCTTGATATTCTTCCCGAAGCTCTCGAATGACTTCATTTGAAAAAACTTCACTTTTAAGACATTTTGAAAAATGGGCTGCTGCTTTAAGATCGTCCAATTTTCCATCCGGAGCACATACTTTTCTAAGAGATTTTTTACTAACTGCCTCATTTTTGGACGATCTTAAACCAATAACCGAAAAATCAAATAAACCATTCCTCAAAGAATCTCTTAACGCCCCATGAAAGAGCCGATGTTCTAAAGTAACTGTAGAGCTCAACTCAAAAAATGAGCTTGTCAAAAAGTCATCTGTAAAAGGGTTAGCCGATGGGAAAAAAGGATACTTCTCAGGCGTTTTTACAACTAAAGCAATCTCCAACTGATCAACAGAAAAATCGGGCCATAAATAATAGCGCATTCCATTTTTTAAAGTGCCTTGTAAAATCTCTCCCGCAAAACTACCAAAGCAAGAAAAGAGAAAAAGGACAAAAGCCCAATGTCTTACAAAATTCATCATGACCTCTCCAAAAAAAAATTAAACAGGAATCATATGAGAATTTTCCGATCTTGCCAAGGCAAAAGTTTAGCAATCATCCTTTTGACGGCGCAGAAACTCAGGCCTAAAGCCTGGGTTTCCGCGCCGTCAAAAGGATGAACCAGAATTTCAATACAATTTCATCTTTAATTCTTAATGCTAAATCAGTTACAAACTCATAAAGAATTAAATTTCTGAACCCGTCGCAAAGCCGTCTGTCAAACTTTTTTTAATTTTATTTGACGTTTTTTTTGTAATTAAGTTACAATATAAGAAACTGAACACCCTATGAACGCGAAAAAATCCAATACTGATATTCTGCGAACGGTTAAAGAGCATGTCCAAAAAGGAACGTATATTTTGGCGAAACATGCTATAAACCGACAAGAAGAGCGCGGTGTTAGGTTGCCAGACGTATTGCATGTACTGGAACGAGGGCGCCACGAGAAAGATAAAGACACTTTCGATATAAAAAACCAGTGTTGGAAACATGCCATTCGAGGCAAAACAATTAACGGAATAGATTTAAGGATAATCGTAGCATTTCAACAAGAAATGGTGATTATCACGGTAATCAGGATTTAGTTTATTTATGAAAGACAAAAAAAAAGAAACCTTTGTTTTTGACGGACTTGGATTTCCGATCAAGCTGATTAACGCTCCTATGAAGAAAGTGTTTGGAGAATGGTGTATTGACATCGATATGAACAAGCTCATGCTTGTTGCTCTAGACGCCCTCATTCGAAAACCTGTCCCCTTAACCGCAGACGAATTAGGATTTATCCGCTCGTATTTGCAAATGACTTCTACCGCGTTTGGAAAGATCTTTGGCGTAAGCCATGCTGCTGTCTTGAAATGGGAAAGCGGAGAAAATCGAGTCTCCCCCGCTCTTGAGCTCTGTATCAGGCTTTACGTTTTAGACCGTCTTAAAGCAAAAGACAAAGAATTTCGCGCATTGTTCAGAGAGATTGGCATAGCAAATCTGAGCAAGAAAGGAAAAATCCATCCCATTTCCATTGATGCGACAACAACTGATCTAAAAATCGCTCTATAAGCATCCCTTTAAATCGTTTTGGGTACAAAGGGCCTCCCATTTTTCTTTAAGAGCCTGGTAGTGTGGGAGAGCAGAAAAGTAAGCTTTCAGACAAATAGCTCGATCTTCCTCGTTTTCGATTTCGGCAAATGTTGGACTGCCCTCTTCATCTACTTCCTCAGTTTTTAGAGCAGCAAAACAAGAACTTCGAATCGCATCGCCATGCCAGTAATGGACAGCCTCCGCTTTCTTACCATCGCGCCACTGAAGTCCTGTGAACTCGGATCCCAAATCTTCCCAAGAGAGTGATTCCGGCTTGAATGGGATTCCTACATGCTTGCAAAATAAAGGAATTTCTTCCCAAGGGCTCTCTCCCAAATCTTCGGAAAAGAGCAGATAGGGAGACTTTTTAGCGTGTGCCGTAACAAAATCAAATACTTTGAGGATCTGTTCGTGCCCAACCAACTCATGGAGAATCGAAGGAGGAACTCCTTTGCGATAAAAAGAGAGGATCACATCCTGAGGCTTTCGAACCAAAAACACAAAATCCGCTGCTTCAAGGAGAGGATGATCGGAAGTTAAAAATTCCTGGAAAGAAAATACAACCTCTTTGACAAACACATTGGAATCCTTTGCCTTTTCAAAAATGGTTTCTGTAATTTCATCAAACGAGCGAAAACAATCTTCTCGAAAATTTTCCTCGTAAAATTCTTTATAATGAATGGCATCATAGGGAGCATTCGTCGGTTCATGGAAAATCTCAAAATCTTGTCTGGCTTGCATCATTCTCAAAAAACCAACAGACAAAGATCTAGGCGTTGAGATTAAAAAAATGATTTTATTCTCAGCAGAAAGAAAAGACGCAGAGAATACCAGCAGTAGAAGAAAGAACCTATTCATTGTAGAGCTCCAAGTAAAAGAGGAAAAGCATAAGAAAACAAGAAATTTCCCTCAAGTCTCTAAATCATCTATGACCAAAATTCGTCCTATTAATATAATAGACCTTCATAACCCTCCCAGAGGAGTTTTTCCAATGCTCGATATTAAAGAAATTCGCAAAGATCCCAAAACTGTTGAGCGAAAGCTCAAAACCAAAAGCCCTGACACGAATTTAGAACCTATCATGGCTCTCGACGAACAGGTCCGCAATTTAAAAGCTGAAGTAGAAGAACTCAAAGCAAAAAGAAATTCTTCCTCTAAAGAAATTGGGCTAAAGAAACAAAAGGGCGAAGACGTCTCCAGTTTCATGGAGGAGATGGGCGCTTTGAGTGAACAAGTCGCCACTTTAGATCATCAGATCGTAAAACTTGAAGCGGAGCTTCATCTAGCTCTCGCATGTCTTCCTAACTTACCCATGGAAGACATTCCTGTATTCCCTGGACCTGAGCAAAACGTATGCGTCAAGGAGTGGGGACAAAAAAGAGAATTTTCTTTCCCTTTCAAAAATCATGTCGAGCTCAATGAAAAGCTCAAACTGTTTGACTTTGTCCGAGGAGCCAAGCTTTCTGGTTCAGGCTGGCCTCTTTATACCAATTTAGGTGCAAGGCTTGAATGGGCGCTCATTAATTACATGCTCGATACGCATCGAAAAAATGGTTTTACCCAAATCATGCCTCCTTTATTAGTTCGCCCAGAGACCATGTTTGGCTCAGCACACTTACCCAAATTTGAGAGCCAGCTATTCAAAATTAATGATCCTGATTATCACCTTTATCTCATTCCGACTTCAGAATCGCCGCTCAACGGCCTTCATGCAGGCGAGATCTTAGATGAGCAAGAGCTTCCTTTAAAATACACAGCTTACACTCCTTGCTTTCGAAGAGAAGCCGGCGCTGCAGGCTCCCAAGAGCGCGGCCTCATTCGGATGCATCAGTTCAACAAAGTCGAGCTCTTTTGCCTCACAAAACCAGAAGACAGCGAAGCTATCTATCAAAAGATGCTCGATTCCGCGGAAGAGGTTCTACAAGGGTTGAACATCCATTACCGCAATATGCTCTTAACCACGGGAGACATGTCTTTTGCTGCTGCTAAGACCATTGACATCGAAGTATGGCTTCCTGGGCAAAATCGCTACTATGAGGTCTCCTCTGTCTCAAACTGCACCGATTTCCAAGCGCGTAGAGGAGCTCAAATTCGCTACCGCACCAAGCAGGAAAAACCTCAATTTGTCCATACGCTCAACGGTTCCGGGCTTGCAACTTCGCGTCTAATGGTCGGACTTTTGGAAAATAATCAGCAAGAAGATGGATCTATCCTTGTGCCAAAAGTGCTACATCAGTATTTAGGAGAAAACCTCACACATCTTGTGCCATGCAAATAATTGATGATTTTATCTCGTTCATCCGCCGCTCGCCTACCGTTTGGCATGCGGCTAAAGAGATCTCTGGGCGCCTTCTCCAAGCAGGTTTTCTTGCTGTCAAAGAAACCGACTCTTGGCAACTCGAATCTGGAAAAGCCTATTTTGTTCTACGGGAAGGCGCGCTTATCGCCTTTCGCCTTCCCTCAAAAACACCTGACAAAGTCATCATTGCTGCGAGCCACTCCGACAGTCCCGCGTTAAAAATCAAACCACACCCTGATCTTCGGAGCCACGATATCTCTCAACTTTCTACAGAAGTTTATGGGGCTCCCCTCCTTCATACTTGGCTCGACAGAGATCTTTGCCTTGCGGGAAGGGTCATTACCAAAGATCTTAAGCAACATCTCGTCCATCTCACTTCCCATCCTCTCATCATCCCCAGCATTCCTCCTCATCTCGAAAGGACCCTTCAGGAAAAAGGACTCCATATTCACAAGCAAGATCATCTTAAGCCCATTTTCTCCCTTCACCCCGTTTCTCTCTTTCCTCTTTTAGCCGAGCATCTGAAGGTATCAGAAATTCTTAGCGCTGATCTTTTTCTCATCCCTCAAGAATCTCCAGCCCTTCTAGGCCAAGATCAAGAGCTTCTTGCCAGCTACAGGCTCGACAATCTCTCCTCCGCCTACAGCTCTCTCCAAGCGCTCATTGAAACTCCCTCTCATCCCCATACGATTCAGCTGGCCGTTTTCTGGGATCACGAGGAGATCGGCTCTACAAGCTACACAGGGGCCAACTCGAATTTCCTAACTCAAACTCTCCAACGAATCTTTCTTCACACAAACCTGTCCCAGGAAGACACCTTCCGACTCGCCGCTAACTCCCTCTGCCTTTCGATCGATGTGGCTCACGGCTTCCATCCCAACTTTTCCGATAAGTTCGACTCGGGGCACGCTTCTTATCTAGGTAAAGGAATTGCTCTCAAATTCCACGCAGATCAAAAATACGCCACTTCTGCTCACACCGCCGCTTCTATCATTCAACTTTGCAAAACTCATAACATTCCCTACCAGCTCTTTGCCTCTCGCTCCGACATCCCCTCAGGAAGCACTGTTGGTTCCTTCCTAGCAGCCAACCTCGGCATCCCTACCATCGATCTCGGCGTCCCCATCTGGGCCATGCACTCTATTCGCGAAACCCTCGCCACTCAAGACCAACAAAGTCTCTCCTCCTTACTCCTCGCCGCTTTTAACTACTGCTAAGTTGAGGCTCCGCCCTTATGGAATCCTCTTGAGATTTATAATAATTGAAAGTACTGTAGTATCCTTGTAAAAAATCTTAAAAGGAAAAAGGAGAAATATAATCATGTCCGCAAACTCTAACAGTATAAATGAAAATCTAGCTTTCATTGCGCTCTCTCAAGCTCAGTTTCCTTTGACTAAATTTTATGAAAAAAGAGGAATTACCGGTGTTTCTGAACTGCGCAATAAGTGTGACGATCCTACATCCTTCATGAATTGCGAAAGTGAAGCTCTAGCAAAAGAGCTTTGCCTTATCAGAGAGGATGGCATTATACCAGACTCTGCAAAAGAAATTATAGAAAAATCTATCACAAAAAATGTAGATGGCACCTATGTTCTATCTATAGAAAAGCCCTACGAAACAAATGAAGATTTCAAGAAGATTAACAAGATCTTTAATTCACTAACTGATCTATTTAAATCGGACAGACCTCTTTTAGCGGTACTAATATACGATCTGGTTAACAAATGCAAAGATCCCAGTAAACAGTTTTCAAGAACACATCAAAAGGCTTTAGAAGAGTTCAGATTCATCAATCCCGATGGCTCTCTGGATGATATTTTAAGAAAAGTTGTCCTAACCTGCGTTGAACCCAAAGGATTAGGAGAATTTCATCTTGTTAAGGAGGACAACTTTCATAGGATTGTTGACTATCAGCTGCCATCACCAAAGACTATGATTCACTCGTTCTCTAGTCAAAGTTGTGCAACATCCATCCCCACCCCTGAAAACATGACCTCCTCAAATAGCTCGATAGCGATGCCCTCTCTACCTAGCCCCTCACCTTTATCGCAACAAGTCAATACATCACATTCTCTTTCAGAGCAAAAAACACGTGAGTTACAGACAAAATTTTCCGCACTGGTTAAACAATGGATAGATGAGTCCCCTCTACAGCCAAAGCCGATATTCTACAAAATTCTAATTAACCAAAACTCGATGATCGATATTTTCGGCGCACAAGACCAAAAAATTCATGATTTAGTGATACAGCATCTGCACGAAAAAAATATCGATGCCAACCTCGTAACGATCTCAGTGCACGTATCTCCACAAATACAGATTAATCCGCCATTCGAAAATTTTATAAGGTTCGTTGAAAGCCCGATGCCCTCTCTACCCAGTCCTTCACCTTTATCGCAACGAGTCAATACATCACATTCTCTTTCAGAGCAAAAAACACGTGAGTTACAGACAAAATTTTCCGCATTGGTTAAACAATGGATAGATGAGTCCCCTCTACAGCCAAAGCCGATATTCTACAAAATTCTAATTGACCAAAACTCGATGATCGATATTTTCGGCGCACAAGACCAAAAAATTCATAATTTAGTGATACAGCATCTGCACGAAAAAAATATCGATGCCAACCTCGTAACGATCTCATCCCACATACCTCCACAAATACAAATTAATCCGCCATTCGAAAATTTTATAAGATTCGTTGAAAATCCCCTTCAACCATTTTAAGGGGAGCAGAGGTTCTGGCAAAAAGCGAGAACCTCTAAAAAATGCAAACATCAAATTTCCATTGATCGTTTTTCAACATTTCCGATATAGTCCACCCTCCATTAGACATAGTGTGTATAAAAGGAGATTTATGGCAGGTTCTGTACAAAATAGATGCATACCAGTCACTAAAATGGAGGTGTCTCCAGATGCTCAGTGTCCGATCTGCTACGTTATCAGAGCAGAAGAGATAGAGAAAAAAATCAATGCCGTATGGGTTGGTCACAGAAAAGACCATGTCTATCACGCCGATTGCCTGTATAGATGGACTCAAAGAGATGTTACCCAACTAAGCAGATGCCCCTCCCTACTCTGTATGGAAAACTTGGACATCGAATCAATAAGACCTTTTATTTCCAAAAAACCCATCTACCAAGAGCATATAGAACAGCTAAAAGAAAGCCTTCAAGAGCACGTAGAACAGCTAAAAGAAAGCCTTCCATCTCTTTCTATATCAGCTACATCCTTTTCCGGCACATTATCTTGCCTGAGGGTAATGTTTGAATTAGCTAAAAAAGGAGAGATCACTATTCCTTATGGCCATTATTATATTATCCCTAGCATGACCGCTTTTCTTTTCCCGATCATTGGAATGTGTTCTACCAACCCATCATACAACACATTACCTCCTAAGCAAACATTAATATTAGTATCCTTGATTGTTACAGCTATTTACTCTTCTGTTTTTTTCACAATCGATGAAGAATTCCTTCAAGAAATCGGCTTGTTAAATCCCAACCTAAATGAGAAGGAAAAAAACACACTTATCAGTTTAATCCACTTTAATATATTTAGTTTCTTTGCAGCAGTGGTAACCTTTCGCAACTACTTCAACGAAAGAGATTATTAAAAATCATTTCTTGGATCAAAAACATCTTACGGGATATATTTTCGAATAATTTGGTGCAGATCTCTGTGCCATTTTTTTTCTAAATCAAATAGGATTCCATAAGGACGAAGTCCTTTGGCGGGATTTGGGGTAGAGCCCCAAGAAAGGAACGAGCGTATGCGAGAGCATTTTGAAGGGAAGACAGTAGCTGAGCATGTGATAAAGGCTCGACTAAAAGGATTGGAAGCATCGAAGGAAATGCATGGAACGGAGCTGCCTGGGCATTATAGCGCGGCAGCAGATGCGGGGAAAGAAACGACCTTTTTGTTGGTCGGATGGCTAGCGCTGTTTGGGGAATGGAAGATTGAGTGGCTCGGAGCTTTGATGGCAGGGTGGCTCGTTTGGAAAGTAGGACGGAGTGCCATTTTAGGATGGTCAAGGTTGGAGAGATTGCATCGATTGATTGAAGAGGAGAGATGGGAAATCGAGCATCATCGAAGTCAAGAGAGAGAAGAACTGAAAGAGCTCTATGCAGCTAAAGGATTTGAAGGGAAGCTGCTGGAAGAGGTCACCGATGTACTCATGGCTGACGATAATCGATTGCTCCAGGTCATGCTGGAAGAAGAGCTGGGATTACACCTTGAATCTTATGAGCATCCTTTAAAACAGGCTTGCGGAGCAGGAGTCGGCGTTTTGGGAGCCATTTTTTTAGTAGGAGGCGCTGAGAGGCTGTTTGGAGTGGGCGGAGCTATCATGGCAGGAGTTTTTGTGATTGCTTTTTCAGCAGGGATAAGCGCAAAATTGGAGAAAAACCGCACTACCGTCTCCATTATATGGAATACAGCTCTTGGAGCTCTGGCAGTAGCGATTACATACTTTGCCGCCCAGCTAATTGCAATATGAACCGACCCTATCAATTCGATGAATTTTTTGCTTCAGGCCTAGAGGAGAGCATCAGCCCTTTTTTAACGGCTTCTTCAAAAAATTGGGGACGGAACATCTCTTTAAAAGGAGCTATTTGCGGCGCTGCATTCTTAGCTGCAGCTTTTGGTTTTTCTTTTATCAACATGCCCCTTTCCTATATTTTTTTATCCAGCGTCTATTTCCTAACAGGAGCTCCAGCATTACTTGCTGCACTCAATGATTTAAGAAATTTAGAGATCAATATCGACGTCCTGATGACCCTTTCCGCCTTTTTAGCAGTAGCTATTGGAAGCGGCCTAGAAGGAGCTCTGCTCCTTGTCCTTTTTGAACTCTCCCACGGAATGGAGGGTGCAGTCTCAAGGAAAGCAAAAAGCGCATTGCAACATCTAGGGCAGCTGGCACCGAAGTTTGCCCATGTAAGAGATGCTCAAGGAATTGTTTATACAAAATCCGTCAAAGAAATCACTGTCGGAATGCATTTACTGATCAAACAAGGCGAAGTCGCTCCTTTGGATGGAACGATCCTTGAAGGAACCTCTTCTGTCAACCTAGTCCATTTAACAGGAGAGAGCATACCCGTCGTGAAAAAAGCGGGAGATCTTATCGCAGCAGGCTCGCGCAATATAGAATCGGCTCTCGTTGTAGAAGTCACCCGAATAAGCGCTGATTCCACATTAAGTCGCATCATCCAACTCATCACCCAAGCGCAAGAAGCAAAACCTAAACTCCAGAGATGGCTAGATCGATTTGGCAAACGTTACGCCACCTCGATTATTGCCCTCACTCTTCTTTTTGCTCTCGGTCTACCTCTCGTCTTTTCCATGCCTTACCTGGGAAAAGAGGGAGGAGTTTATCGCGCCCTTGCTTTTTTAATCGCAGCCTCCCCTTGCGCCCTGATCATTGCAACGCCGACAGCCTACCTGAGTGCTATTTCCGCCTGTGCAAAAAGAGGAATTTTACTAAAAGGAGGCATCACGCTAGATGCTTTAGCTAGCTGTAGCACGATCGCTTTTGATAAAACAGGAACTCTAACCACAGGCAATTTAAAACTAGCCTCCATCGAAACTTTATCTGAAAGCAAACTCTCTAGGGAACTTGTCCTTTCTCTTGCAGCCTCTCTGGAAAGACATGTCGTTCACCCCATTGCAACAGCGATTTGTCAATATGCCCAGGAACAAAAAGTGGAGCTCATTCCTTTAGAAGATATAAAAGCCATCCCAGGATCTGGCATCGAGGCCGTCGCTCTCTTGGAATCTGAAAAAGCAAAAGTATTCATTGGCCTGCCCGATGCTGTAGGTATAAAGCCAGAAAAAACTGGAGAAGGACAAGTGTTGGCTGTTTTAGCTATCGACATCAAAGAACAAAAAAATTTGTTTCTTTTCCGTTTCATCGACCAAATTCGTCCTCATCTTCGCCCGCTTTTAGAAACCCTGGAACAAAAACAGGGACTCAAACCTGTCATGCTTACTGGAGACAATGCTGCTAACGCCGAAATAGTAGGTCGCTCCTTAGGTCTTCAAGAAATTTACGCTGATCTTCGCCCACAAGACAAACTCGATCAAATCGTCAAACTTTCCCAGCGCGGCGGCCTGGCCATGGTAGGAGATGGGATCAATGACGCGCCAGCGCTAGCTAGAGCTACCGTCGGCATCTCCATGGGAAAAATTGGAAGTGAAACGGCCATCGATGCCTCTGACGTTGTTTTACTCAACGATGATCTAGAATCTCTAAGCTGGCTCTTTGCTAAATCCCATCAAACTCTGCGAATTGTAAAGCAAAACCTGACTCTCGCTCTCGCTGTGATTATGACAGCAAGCATGGCTGCCCTATTTGGATGGATCCCCCTTTGGCTCGCTGTAGTGCTCCATGAAGGAGGCACCGTTCTCGTTGGGCTCAACAGCTTACGCCTCTTGAGTAATAGAAAATAGACATCTTGCCTTATTACACAAATAAGTGCTAAAAAGCTATAGTAAACAGAATTCCTTCGAACTCTATATATTGGGGCTCCGCCCCAAACCCCGCCAAAGAGCTGGCGCCCTTTGGAAACCGCTTGTTTCTTTTCTGAGACAAAGCCTAGAGGCTTTGTCTCAGAAAAAAAAGGATTTTAAAGGACGAAGTCCTTTAACGGGGCCTGGGGCGGAGCCTCAGAGGGTGTCTACAAAGTAAGGGTTCGTTGATTTTCTGGATTATTTTGGCCTATTTTTGATTCTTTTTTGGGGGATAGTATACGTCCGTTAATACAATCCCCCAAAAAAGAATCAAAAATAGGCTCAAAAGAACCAGAAAATCAACAGAACCTTACTTTGTAGACACCCTCTCAATGTACAGCTTTCGAAATATTGCATTACTTATGATACAAGAGATATTTCAGACTTTAGAGTTCATCAACGATTTTATCTGGGCCTATATTGCCTTCATCTGCATTACAGGACTTGGCGGCTATTTTTCTATCCGCTCTCGTTTTTTTCAACTCCGCTGTTTTCCTGCAATCTGTTTTTCTTTTGGTCGCTTTTTCAAACCAGCCTCTTCAATCATAAAAAAACGGGGAATTCATCCCCTTAAAGCCTTTTTTGCAGCCATCGGCGGCTGCATTGGAATTGGGAACGTCGTCGGCATTTGCACCGCAATCCAATTGGGGGGCCCTGGCGCCATATTTTGGACTTGGGTAGGAGGAATTGCTGGGATGCTGCTTCAATACTCAGAGGTCTTTTTAGGCATGCGTTATCGGGTTAAAAATGCATCTGGCAGCTACGATGGCGGCCCTATGTATTTTTTACCGATCGCTTTTAAAACGAAATGGGTTGCTTATGTTGCCGCCTTTCTTCTTTGTGTGTATGGCGTCGAAATTTTCATGTTCAACATCATGGCAGATAGCATTGCAGTCAACTGGGGCCAAGATCCTTATCTCGTCGTCCTTATTCTCCTCATCGCCGTCCTCGTAGTAGCGCTCGGTGGGGTCAACCGGGTCGGAGAAGTATGCAGCGCGATCATCCCCCTTTTTATTGCGCTCTATTTGACAATGGGCTTTTGGATGCTCCTACAACATCTAGGAGAGATCCCCGAGGCTTTTGCCCTTATTTTCGAAGGAGCGTTTACCCCTCAAGCAGCGGTTGGTGGATTTGCCGGCTCAACCGTCATGCTCACCATTTCTATGGGCCTTTCTCGAGGAGCTTATTCAGGGGATATTGGGATAGGCTACAACTCTGTCGTTTACGCTGAGAGCAATACAGTTCATATCAAACGGCAAGCCTCCATGACCATTCTCGGAGTTTTCCTCGACACCTTTGTCATCTGCACACTCAGCGTGTTGCTTGTCTTAATTTCAGGACATTGGAAAAGCGGAATTGACGTCTCGTTAATGGTTCAAGAAGCTCTAGGACTCCATTTTCCTTTTATGCAGATCTTTATGCCCTTTTTCCTCTTTCTTCTAGGATACACGACCATTTTAACCTACTTTGTCGTCGGCGTAAAATGCGCTAAATTTATCTCTCCTCGATTTGGACCTTTGATCTACTATCTCTACGCGATCATCTCGCTTCCTCTCTTTGCATTTGTCAATGCAAGCGAAGCGTTTTTGATTATGTCCCTATCCGGAGCTCTTTTGCTGATTTTGAATGTCACAGGAATTTTCCTTCTTCGAAAAGAAGTGGAATTTGGATTAGACGACAACACTTAAAAGCGCGTTCTTATAACACTTATAGCAAGCGGGAAAATACTTTTCTTCAGCGCCAAGCTCAATAGAGGCCCCCTCATCTGTAGCTACGCCATTAACGTGCTTTAGATTCATGATGGATTTACGGGTGCAAAAATGACAAGTCGCCTTCACCTCTTCAATCGAGTCGGCCAGCTCAAATAAACGGGCAGATCCCTCAAAAAGATGCGTTTTAAAATCCGTCCGAAGGCCATAGCAAATCACCGGCAAATTCAATCCCGTAGCAATCGTTCTAAGCTCTTCGATGACTTTTCCAGATAAAAACTGGGCCTCATCGACAAGAATGCAATCTACTCCAGAATAATCGATGCCTTGCAGAGATGTTTCGTCAATGATGAGCACATCCGCCTGCATTTCCAGACCAGCTCGGGATCTGATCTGCCCTCTTCCAAAACGCACATCCAAGTTTGGCTTCATGAGCAAAATACGCTTACCCTGCTGACGATAATTGTGAGCCACAGCCAATAAATTAAGCGTCTTTGCGCTTCCTACAGTTCCATGTCGAAAATAAAGCTTTGCCATTCATAAACCTACTTGTAGATATCAGCAAATTTACATAAGATTAGGCATTTAAGCCAAGTGTTATGACTCAGAAAAGACCACATAAAATGGCCCTTCTTTGCGGAGGACCCTCTAAAGAGCGAGGAATCTCTCTCAATTCAGCCCGCAGTTTTCTAGATCACACGCAGCCTTTAGACATTGACTTATCCATCTTTTATATGCATCCTACAGGACTTTTCTATGAGCTATCCCCTGCTGATCTTTATTCAAATACCCCCTCCGACTTTGATTTCAAGCTCGAAAGTAAAGGGCTAGGACTCCAGGAAGAACAATGGATTAGCAAGCTCAAAGGGGTAGATCTCCTGTTTCCTTTAATCCACGGAAACTATGGGGAAGATGGAACCTTGCAAAAACTCCTGGAACAACATGAAATCCCTTTTGCAGGCAGCTCAGCTAGAGCCTGTGAACAGATGTTCCATAAAAATAAGGCGCGAAAGCAGCTAGAAAACCATGGATTTGCCCTCTTGGCTGCTCTTTATATTGATTCTCCGACTACTGCCATTGAGCCATTTTGGCAAGCCCATCGCATAGAAAGGGGCGTCATTAAACCTGCTCTATCAGGTTCGAGTATCGGTATTCGGATCGTCACTTCCGTCCAAGAAGCTAGTGAGGCAGTTTCCTCTCTTTGGGAGGAGGGGTTTTACGAGCTTATTTTAGAGCCTTATAGCGAAGATGCAGAATTTACTGTTTGCGTAGTCAGCCATTTTGACAAGCCTGTCGCCTTTATCCCTCTAGAGATCGACATCCAACGGGAGGGAATCTTTGATTATCGAAAAAAATATCTCCCTACGATGGCCACCCGCTGCTACTGTCCTCCTAGGTTTTCTACAAAGACTACGATGCTTATTCGGAAAGAGGCTGAAAGGCTGTTTTCTCTTTTTTCCATCCGCGATTACGTCCGGATCGATGGATGGGTAGCCAAAGATGGATCCATCCGGTTTTCAGACTTTAATCCGCTCAGTGGTATGGAGCAAAATAGTTTTATCTTCCAACAAGCAGCTCGCATTGGCTTGTCCCATACAGATTTACTGGAATATCTGATCAACCAAGCGCTTTTTAGATACAAAAAACCAGCTGTTGAAAGAAAGATAGAGCCAAAAGTAGAAAAACAACCAGTCTATGTCCTCATGGGCGGAAACACCTCTGAAAGACAGGTATCCCTACTGAGTGGAACCAATGTATGGCTGAAACTGCTCCAATCTTCTCAGTACGCGCCCAGCGCATTTTTGCTAGATACAGGGCAAAGAGTCTGGCAGATCCCTTATGATTTCGCCCTACATCATACAGTCGAAGAGATGATGGAGCACTGCAAAAGAGCCAAAAATCTCGTCAAAAGCATCGATCCTGTAGCCAGATCGATTAGACATCAGCTAGGCATCTCTTGTCATTTTACAAAAAACTATCCAATAAAGATGAGTCTATCCACTTTTTTAGGAAGAGCAAAAGAAGCCGGGGCTTTTGTATTTTTAGCTCTTCATGGAGGAATTGGAGAAGATGGGACGCTGCAAAAAAAGCTTGAGCAAAAAATGATCCCTTTCAACGGATCTTCCTCGATAGCCTCAAAACTTTGTATGGATAAATATAAAACAGCTCGAACCATAAGCGCCCTACAAAACCCTTTGATTCTCCCGATGCCTCAATTGATTTTTCGGGCTAAGGAAGTAGGCGATATATGGGAAAGAGCCACCAAAATCTTGCAGACGACAGACCTTCTGATCAAACCACGAAAAGATGGATGTTCGACAGGAGTTGTCAGGCTCAGCCATAAAGAGGAGCTTCTCAAATATATCGAGCTCTATGTAGACAGACACAAACAAGCAAAGGTTGGATCATTTCTCCATCACCCATCTCCCATTGAAATGCCAACCGCTGAACAAACCTGGTTTATTTTAGAGCCTTTCATTCAAACAGACAAAATCTATGTGTTAGACACAAGACTGTGTCATCAAAAGATCTCAGGCTGGTGCGAAATGACCATCGGGATTTTAGAAAAACAAGGCAAATATCTGGCCTTTAATCCCAGCATTACGTTAGCAATGCATCACATTTTATCCGTCGAAGAAAAATTTCAAGGGGGAACTGGGATCAATTTAACTCCTCCTCCAGTGGAAATTTTATGCAAAGAAGCAAAAAAGCGAGTACAGCATAGCGCCTGCGAGGTGGCAAAGGCGCTCGGAATTCAAGGCTATGGTAGACTCGATCTTTTTGTCGAATGCAATACAGGTGTCATTCGCGTCATTGAAGCTAATACTCTGCCAGCTCTTAGCCCTTCTACTGTCCTCTATCAGCAAGCTTTGGCGGAAGACTCTCCCATCACTCCTCAACAACTACTTACTGAACTCATTAAATTATGACTATCCTCTATAGCTGCCAATCACTTAGTAAATCCTTTGGAACAAAAATTCTGTTTGAGGATCTTTCACTTCATATCCATGAAAAAGATCGGATTGGCCTGATAGGCCCCAATGGCTCTGGAAAATCTACGCTACTCAATATCTTAGCCGGCAAAGAAAATGCTGACGAGGGGATTTTGGCTCCAAGGCGAGGGCTCAAGATCGGCTATTTGCCTCAAAGCTGTTTGTTTCCAGACATCTCTCCTCTTCAAGTTCTTATTCAAGCATGTCCTGAAGGAGCCTCTTATGAAAAAGAACTTTTGGCTGAGACGTGGCTGAGTAAATTAGGATTTAGCGGCAAGGAACCTTCTGCCGCTACTCTTTCAGGAGGATGGAAAAAACGGCTTGGATTAGCCCAAGAGCTTCTTCTTGAACCAGATCTCCTGCTACTCGATGAGCCGACAAACCATCTCGATCTCGAAGGCATTTTATGGCTGGAAAAATTTTTGTTAAAAGAAGCCGTCTCTTACGTTCTCGTCAGCCATGATCGTTATTTTTTGCAACACACCACGAATCGGATCCTCGAGATTAATCGAACCTATCCAAAAGGAATGTTTGCCATTGAAGGAGCTTATGAGAAGTTTCTCGAGAAAAAAACAGAGTTTCTATCTGGTCAAATCCAGCAAGAGCGCTCTTTGGCCACAAAAATGAGGCGAGAAACTGAATGGCTCAGACAAGGCGTCAAAGCCCGCACAACAAAATCTGAGTCACGCATTAATGAAGCACATCACATCATCCAAGAGCACTCTGATATCCAATCAAGAAATGTATCCAAACGAAGCGAAATTCGCTTTGTTGCCTCGGAGAGAGAAACAAAAAAACTTTTAAGCGCAAAAAACCTGAGTAAAACAGTGGGAGACAGGTTATTATTTTCCCATCTAGATCTTCTCTTGTCTCCAGGAAGCCGCATTGGGCTATTGGGACCTAATGGATCTGGTAAGACGACTCTCTTGCGTCTACTTGCAGGAGAACTTACTCCCGATCAAGGGACCATCAAACGGGCGGACAATCTTAAAATTGTCTACTTTGATCAAGAAAGGACCAAGCTTCCTCCAGGCATTACTCTAAGAGATGCGCTTTCTCCTAAAGGCGACTACGTCTCTTTTCACGGCAGACAAATCCATGTAAATGGTTGGTGCAAACGATTCCTCTTCTCTCCAGACCTCTTAGATCTCTCTATTGATAAACTCTCAGGGGGAGAAAGAGCTCGGATCTCGATCGCTCATCTCATGCTGCAGCCAGCAGACATTTTACTACTCGATGAGCCGACGAATGATCTCGACATACCCACTCTAGAAGCTTTAGAAGAGAGTCTTCTCGAATTTCCCGGAGCTATGGTCTTAATTACGCATGATCGATGCATGATCGATCGAATTTGCGATTCGCTGTTTGGCTTTGGAGAAAGTTCAAACATGACCCTGTTTGCAGATCTCGCTCAATGGGAAGCGTCCCGTTCGCAGACTGCTTTAAAGAAAGAGATCCTCCCAAGTGAAACTCCAGCTCCTCGAAAAAAAGGAACTCAAAAAGAAACTCTAGGGCTTACCTATGCAGAAAAAAAAGAATTCGACCAGATAGAAGAGAAAATCCTGGCGCAAGAAGACGAGCTCCGCAAACTGAATGCAAAGCTCGAAGATCCATCGATGGCTACTAACCCCTCTCGCCTACAGGAGCTCTGCACGGCTATCGCCGTTGCAGAGGCTCATGTCGAAAGGCTCTACCTTCGGTTTGAGGCCCTAGACCACAAACAAAGGCAGTAAACTTAAGCCATCTGAGGCCATTCATTGCGAGCATATTTTAGCGCGGGGCTTAAAAAGTTCTCGTTATATTTATGATTTTCTGCCCTCTTAAGAGTCAATATTGCAGCGTCCAACTCTTCTGGAGCAAATTCCTTAATCGCCGCAAGCAGAGCTCTCTTTCTATGCTCTCCCCATGGATGGCCAAACCAAGCCTCAAAATGCTTGTGGAAGAAATTCAAAGAATCTCCGTAGCCCCGGCTTAGCATTTCTTGTGCAGCAATCGCACCTATAGCTTTGTAACCAGCCTGCTTTGCCAAATAAGCTCCAGTCACATCGGCTTCATATTCGTCTTTGCGAGATCGGTAAGAGGAGAAATAATCTCTCAGCTGTCTTTCAAAAATCAAGAACAAGTCAAGAAGTGCCATTTCGGAAGAATTCGAATCCTCATTTTGTATCTCTCGAATCAAACGTGCGACGAAAGAAACGCTCCACAAAACAAAATCTATACCCATGTTCACAAGTGTGTGACCAGAAGCCACGTGAGTCATTTCATGACCTGCAACAGCTGCCAATACGTCATCTACAGTCACACCCGTCAAATCGACTGTCACTGTTGAACCGTCCTCAAATGTGATGGTGGACTGTTTGTTAGTCTGATTGTTAATAAAATGATCGATTTGTTTAACAAGTTCACTATAGAACACCATGTGTCCTCCAAAAGCAGCAAAAGCATTGATAGAACGAGATTCGTATACCTCTACAGGATACTCAAACTGAACGCTCGGATCAGAATTTAATAGCTTCGGATTAGCTTCTTTCAAATGACCAACAACCTCTTGAACTTTTGTACTCATCAGTTCTCCAGAATTGAGCTTTGAAAAACTCTCAACTTTTCCCAGAACCAAGAAAGGGAATAAAAGGTTCTCGCCTACATTTTTTTCAAAGGATCGACGAATTAAGAGCAAATGACGCTGTCCATTCACTACATTCACGGGAAAATAGCTTCCTACTGTGCCTTCAAACGCCGGGTTCAAGAAAAGCATGGCTATTTGGTAAACTTTCTCAGCTACAGGAGTCACTATTGGAGAAACGGTTCCCACGATAAAATGTACAGAATGACAAGTCACCAGATAGAGTCGAAGAATCGTTCTTCCGGCAAAATCTGCAGCCGCTAGTGTGACCTGCGCCAGAGGATCTGCACAGCAATACTCATCTAGCCCCAAACTCCAATTATCTACGTACTCTGCGGAATAAACAGGAAACCACTGTTTCTGAACAACCTCGATGGCCTTTGCTTGAGCCGCATACAGCGGACTAAAATCTTTTTCTATCTCAAATGGAACCTTACAAAAAGCGTTAATTCCGTATCTGAATTCTGTTACTCCTGCTGCCATACCTTATGCTCCAAAATTTTTTTTCAACGGGAACATTGTAGACAGACTCAGCTTTATTAAGCAATGGTGAACGGGAGTGTGTGGAAAGAAAATACATCTTACCAAAACCTCAATTCTTTAAAGCTATTTATAGCTCACCCAAAATTGTTTAATTAAAATATTTTTATAATTATAAAAAATAATCTATACAAAGTTTTTATTTTACGTTTGTTTTAATAGCGATTAACAATTAAAATAATAACAAAATATTAGAGGTTTTATGATATCAGCGATTTCCAGTCTTTTATTTACAAGCAGATTTGCAAACAAAGAAATTGAAAATCAATCTCTTTCATCTGATAGCAATAACCCCGTTGAACAATTTGTCAAAAATAATGATTTGATAAAAATCACTTCATCAAAATCAGAAGCTCCAAAACACATAAAACTTCTCGATAAAATCAATCAAAGCCTTATCAACGAAAGTTTTACAACCACCGCATCAGTAAACTTTCATTTGAAGAAAGGGAAAATTTTAGATAAAAACACCTTAGCTACTGAAAAAGCCAAACTTTTATTAGAAGCAATCCATTTACACAGTCAAGGAAAGCTGCCTTCAAAAGATTTCTTTGCACTAAAGCCAATGCACCAGATCATATCCATGCAACAGCAGGTACATGGAAATAAAAAAGTAAAACATAGCACCAGATTATCTGTTGAATCTGACTGTCAAAAAATTTCTGCTAAGATACAACAAATCTTAGAACAATCGCTGACCCCAAAACACCCCCCCTCTCCTCCTGCCAGCCCTGCTCTTTTGGAAAAGTGGAAGCGCGCAGGACAAGATGCAGAGATTTGCAAACGGTTCCCTAGTTTTGTCCAATGCTTGGAAGATTTTAAAATATTACCTTACATCAAAATCTCTAGAGACCAAATAAAAATCCTGCGAGGCCAACCAGTTTTACTTGTCGAGGGAAAGCCGTTTACTGAAGCTCAGCTAAAAGAGGGGTTTGAGCTCACCTACAACGAACGTTTTGCCCAACATTTTCTAAGGGACAAGGCCTCACAGCAAGTCTATACCTATTTAGATAATGGACTAGGGCTCGAAGAGCACCACCCCTATTTAACCCCCCTTAAACGCCCCATTAGCACGATCAATGAAGCTGAATACCTAAGAGTCCTAGAGGTCGCTCAAAAATTCAAAAGACCGGATGAAGATGCAGCTACTACTGAAGCTCTGAAAGAAGAGAGATGTCATGTGATTCAATATGTCTCATCAAAGCTAGACGGGTTTCAAAGCAACGCCACTAATCTTTTATTCAACGCCAAACACCCCTGGTTTCGTTATATTCGATGGAATCCAGAAACAAAACAGGGAGAGGTCTATGGAATTGGCTTTGGCTGGGAAAAATCGCCGACTTATAGTCCTTTATCCACTTCACCAGGAGCCTTTCGATCTCCAGACATGTGGGAACTTATTTCAACAAAAGCTCGAATCGTCACGAATATCCCTGTAACTAAAGAAGATTTGGGGGAATTTACTGCATTCTTACAAGAAAATATTGAAAAGTCCCTAAACCAAGAAATTGGTTTTCAGCTGGACCGGCATAATTGTACTGCATTAATTCACGAAGGCAGTCAAAAACTCCAAATCCCTGTAAATGCCAAAATGGATTTATCAGAGATGTTTCGAACCTGCACTCCCAATATGTGCCAATTTCTCTGGAATCAATCAAACGATAACGCCCAACGGCCCTCAAGAACTAGGATCATTTCTCGTCTATTCACAGGCGATTCTATGACTGGCCTCTCTGGTCTAAGAACAAAGAGTATTTCCTTGCTTGGCGCTTTAGGAGCCAATAGCGTCAGATATTTGGCCGGCGCAGGAAAAGGAGCGCACAGACAGGCGCTAGACTCTACAACAATAATAAAACCAGACTTTAGCGAATGGTCTGATTTTCTCTCTGATAAAAACCATTGGTGGTTTTTGCCAGGTGCCTTGCAGAAATGGCAGCTTGAACAGGAATCAACAGTAGAGTTTCCGAAACCCGTCAAACTAGCGATTGTTCCCCCTGCTACGAAGGTAAAGACGTAGTTAGCGAAAATAACAGCTCGAACAAGAATCTATATTAGAATTTCAAAAACCTATGAGACGGACAATTGCTCTTCTTTCTCAGAAGGGGCGGCATATTGCTGCATCCATTCGATGCAAGAGGAAATCTGCTGGCGTGCAACTGCTTCTACAACAGAACCGTGACTCTCTCCTGTAACAATGTAGTATCTCGCCTCATGATTTTCAATCACCGGTAGAGTAGAGTCCATATTAGGAATCAATAAATCATTGACCGTAGAAAAAAACTCATAACTGCGATGACCATTTAACGCCGGGTTACTACTTTCTTGAATGAGCCTCGTAGCTACTGGGCTTTTATATTTGATCTCCTCTAGCAGGCTTTCAGGATACCAGTGTTCAGTAAGTTTAAATTCGCTTAAATCATTCATCCTTTGAGTTCCTAAATGAACGCCAGCTACATTGGAAATTCTAATAGGCGTAGTCGGAGAGGCTTCTCTCAATTTCTGCTCAAGCCACAAAGTAATGCGCCCTCCATTGGAAGTGCCCAGTAAACAGATAGGATGCATAGGATAGCGGCTAATATAAGGAACTAATTGCTCTAAAATAGGTCTAGCTGCTTCTTCTAAAGAGCATATGCCGAGGTTATGGACAACCGGTGCAAAAATATGCGTTTTAAATTCACTTTGGCGGTTTTCTAACAAAAATATTTGCCTAAACCAGGCAGCAGGATCGCTTCTCAACCCGTGAATCAACACAAATAACCCTCGGTGATCAGGTTCTGGAAAAGACATAGAGTCATACTGTTGAAAGCGTCCTGTCATCTTATAGGCGCTCATAGTTCCTCTATATAACACTTCCCTAGCTAAACTAACAACATTCGTAGTGAATTTTTCATAGCCAGATAGATACTTAACATGCTCAGCGTTAACTTCCTGGATTCTAGCAACATCTGATATAGCGCTCATAAACTATCCTTTTATGGTTAAATGCCCCCAAATGATACCAAGTTTTGTGTTTTTTATCACTCTAAACAAACTTCAAATAATGATTGACTTCATTCGTGAAAACAAGAAAATTGCTAGCGTTTTTAAAGTGAAAATTTTACATGACAGCAATTCATTCGCCCCTCTACCTTCCTCTTGCTAATCCAGCGCAGAGATTTTTTGTGAATACAGGATATCAAATGAATAGACTCGCCCGTTGGACTGTGCGTCAGATTGGCCATCTACTCCTTTCCCCTATTCCTCAAGAGCTCTATCTTGAAGAAGTAGCTGACAGAGTGCAAACAGCCGTCAAAGTTGCTCTTGCTATCCCTATTGTTGCAGGCTCCTTTCTCCTTTCCACGCCTTGCTATTTAGCTGCATCTTACGTAGGTATAGGCCGTTTTGAAAAGATTGAGGCGATCAATCCATCTAACGATCCCAAAGAAGAGTCGATAAAAGTCACTTTTCAAAATATTTGCGGCCAAAATCCTTGGTCTGTCTTTTCAGGTGGAACTGTCCCCCCTCTTGAAAAAGACTCCGAAGGAAATACGCGGGTAGATGCTCTCATTGATCATATTTTACAAGAAAATCCCGATGTCTATTGCGGACAAGAATTTGATGATCTAGCAACGTCAGAAGCCATAGGGAAAGCTCTTGCCCAACAAGGTTATACCTGCGTTCGAGATTTAGGATGCAATGATCCCATTCGCAATCACTCAGGTCTCTTTATCGCTGTTCGAGGCTCTACTGATTCAGTAACTTTTCATCCCTTTCAGCCAGATCATGTAAGCGGCATTGCCAATTGGTGTCAAAGCGGAATCATGGAAGTGAATGTCCCTTTACAAAATGGACGCGATATAAAAGTCATTAACGTTCATCTAAACCCAGGGGGGCAAGAGCATCAACATTCCCGTTTAGTCCAACTTGGGACTTATGTAGCGCCTCTTATGGACCAACACCGAAGCGTTGTTGTAGGAGATTCCAACCTCGACACCTCTTTCCTCTCAGAAGAGCAAAAAATGACTGCCGGGCTGATTGGAACTTTAAATGCCCTAGAAGGACAAGTTACTTGTACCGACGAGGGCAAACACATCTTAAATGGCAAACCACTCGATGGCTGCACCGACTGCGAAGAGCGTATTGATGTGATCTTGCATCGCCCAGAGGAAATAGCTATCTCTGACCTTACCATTCAGCCTGGCCATTCGGATCATCATTTAATTTCATTTACAGCTCATTCTTAAATAGATTAATATAGATGCCGAAACAAAAGGAGTTAAGAATGTCACTCGTCGAACAGATCAATCAAGGCATTAAAGATGCAATGAGAAGCCGAGACTCTCTGAGACTCGATACCTTACGCATGCTTAAATCAAAAATTCTGGCTGCAGATGCTAGGGGCAACCTTTCCGATACAGAAGTTCTAAAACTTTTTAAAACATATTTTGGGAACCTCCAAGAAGCTCTAGAGCAAGCTCAAGCTGTGAATCGAGCCGATATTGCAGAGAGATTAAAAGGAGAGCTTCTCATCATTCAAGAATTTTTGCCTAAAGCGCTCTCTCCTGAAGAGACGAAAAAAATTGTATTAGAAGCGATTGCAGAATCTGGAGCCAAGACAAAAAAAGAGCTCGGCCTCGTCATGAAGAGCATCACAAAACGAGGTCTTACAATTGACGCTAAACTAGCAAAAGACTTGGCAAGCGAGCTTTTGGAATAAACCATGAAAGAAAATTCTGTTCCTCCTCAATTAGAACCTTCTTGGCAGATCGCCTTGAAAGAGGAATTTCAAAAGCCTTACATGACAGCTTTAAAGGCATTCGTTGCCCAAGAGCGATCTGAACCTGTCTCTATATTTCCTCCGGCTCTTGCAGTGTTTAACGCCTTTTCTTTAACGCCGATAGACAAGGTAAAAGTAGTCATCATGGGACAAGATCCTTATCATGGACCAGGTCAGGCGCACGGCCTTTCTTTTAGCGTTCCAGAAGGGACCTCCATTCCCCCATCCCTTCAGAACATTTTTAAAGAGCTGCGTAGCGACCTCGGCCTTGAACCTCCCAAACATGGCTGTCTGACAGCCTGGGCCAAACAAGGAATTTTATTGCTTAACGCTACTCTGACAGTGCGTCAAGCTGTGCCCATGTCCCATCACGGAAGAGGCTGGGAAGAATTTACTGACGCTGTCATTCGAATCCTCTGTAAGCGCTCCGATCCCTTAGTCTTTCTCTTATGGGGCAAATCGGCAGAGAAAAAATGTCAGCATCTCATCTCCGATAATAGTCCTCATCTCATCTTAAAAGCGCCTCACCCCTCCCCTTTTTCCGCACACACCGGCTTTTTGGGCTGTCGTCATTTTTCCAAGACGAATGAATTTCTGGTCAAGGCCGGAAAAACGCCTATTGATTGGAGTTTACATTGAGGCTATTTTCCAGTATCAACTTTCTATAAAACTCTGCATTTCTCCGATACAGCTCTGCTGACGCAGGAAACATTCCCTGACATGCTGCATGAAGAGTGCGGTAGATGTGAATCTGAAGCTTATGGAGTTTATCTCGCTCTGTTTCCCATCCGAATAGTAGGTATATGGCCGTCTGCATGCATAGAGCCACTCTCTGAAATGAGGACAGCTTAAGATAGGCATTTTCGTAACCGAGGAGAACTCGAAGAGCGATTTGGTTAATCACTTGGTTTGCATATTTTAGATTGTTAAATCTACGAACCTTCTTCTCCTTCGAAGCATTCAAGCAGGCTAATTTGATGGTGCATTCATTGAAATAAGGTTGATAGACTGTAGAGACAAAAGCATCTAACTGGGTCAATAGATCAACAGCTCTTATCCCGGGAGGTTTTTCTTCGACTTCTTCTATTTCGATCGAGTTATCTTTTATGTTGGATAATTTGATGAAAGTCCCATTCCATTCATAGTTACGATCAAGCTGAAGTTCTCTGGGAAATATGCGGTTTATAAACATCAGAGGCTACCTTATTTGAACGTTTTTTGGTGATCTAGAGCCAGGTGACACCAATCCGCAAGAATAATGCCCGCTAATCCATATAATGCATAGAGCTTGTAATCACTGAAGTAAGACAGAAATGTTTTTTGAGAAGGAACTGTTTGATAGACCAGATAAAACAACAAGAGAGCCATTCCACTCAACCATAAAATGCGAGTAGCTGTCCCAAATAAGAGAGAGTGGGACAAACCGCGATGTTTGAAAAATTTGGAATAGAATCGAAAAGGAAGGGTCAAGAATCCTCGCAAAGAAAAAAGCTTGATTTGATGAATGAGATCGAGATCTGGATTCATAAAACACGTGCCATAAAAAAATGCACTGATAAAGGTGACTAAAAAATGGGTAGGAGGAGCGTAAATATAATAAATCCCGGCTATTGCTGCAGGAAGAGCTAGACAAAGGTTAAAAGTTACATGCGTTTTATAGCTCGACATACACCTCTTAGAACCTACAGGTTCAAAGCAAAAAAAGATTGTAATATAGGAAGATGGAAAATCACAAGCAAAACTATGTAATCCAGAGAAAAGCAACCTCCCTTGATATGATATTTTGCTGAAATAGGCTCAAAATCCAACCAGATTTTTTTTCTGGCAATTTTCATTAAGTGTGATACAATACTTTCAATTATTTAATATAAAAAACCAGACTAACAAACACCTTATGGATACGTTTGCTTTGTAAATGCACCATAAAATACTAAGGATTAAATGGTTAAAAATTGTTTGGACAAGAAGTTTGGCACTATTGAAGGAGTTGTCATCCCGAACATCCTTCAAATGATCGGCGTCATCTTATTTTTGCGGTTGGGACTTGTTTTAGGGCATATAGGCATTTTTCAAATGTCGATCATCATCACTTTATCCGCTCTTTTGCTTCTTATTACCGGACTTTCTTTGGCGGGAATTGTCTCAAATATGAAAATGAGTGGAGGGGGTGCGTATTATCTCATCTCTAGATCTTTAGGGATTGAATTTGGCGGAGCCATCGGCATCTTAAGTAGCCTCTCTCAATTGTGTTCCATCTCCCTTTGCGTGACCGGCTTTTCCCTCTCTGTCAATGAATTTTTTCCAAACACCTCTTTGCCCGTCGTCAAAGCTCTTACGTTAACGACCCTATTTTTGATCTCTTATATATCGACAAACCTTGCAATGAAGACTCAAATCTTCATTTTCATCACACTCGCCACATCCATCGGTGCAATTTTTTTTGGAAATGCAGACCAGTTGGCTAATCTACAGCCAAATTCCATTGGACCTTCCCTTACGTTTTGGGGGGCGTTTGCGATGTTTTTTCCCGGAATGACCGGAATTGAAAGCGGGATGTCAATGTCTGGAGATTTGCGTCATCCTTCTCGCTCTATCCCGATAGGAACTTTGTTATCCATCACCATCGTCTACTTCATCTACCTTGGGATTGCCATCTTTTTATCCTCGTGTGTTTCTCCTGAATTACTTAGATCCTATCCTTTTATTCTGTACTACACATCTAAAGCGGGATTCCTAATCATTATGGGGATTTGGGCCGCCACGATTTCAAGTGCTTTGGGTGTCATCGTAGGAAGCCCTCGAGTCATTCAAGCTGTAGCGAAAGATGGAGTCTTACCTCGATTTTTATCAAAAGGCCATGGGAAGACAAATCAACCAAGAGTCGCGACAATTACTGTGTTTATACTTGGCATGATTTGTACTTTAGGAACTGAAATTGACCAAATCATTCCTATGCTAACCATGTCTTGTCTGATTTCTTATGGGCTCATCAATTTTATCGCCTGTTTTGAATCCTTAATGAAAAACCCGAGCTGGCGTCCCTCCATTCAGGTTCATTGGCTCATTTCACTGACTGGGACAATCGGATGTTTGATCGCCATGTTTATGATTACTCCTGGAGCTGCATTTATCGTGATTGCAGGAGTTGCGATGTTTTGCTTCTGGACAGCTAAAAGAAAAATTCAAGCAAATTGGGATGATTTGAAGTATAGCATCCTCTCTTTCTTTGTTCATCAAGGAACCATTAAATTAAGCAATGTAGAAGTAAGCGCAAAAACCTGGAGACCTCACATTCTTACGCTGTTTGAAGAACCGAAAGTGGAAAAAAACCTCGCCTATTTTACTCACGCCTTAAATCAAAACAAAGGATTTCTTACATTTAGCGCTCACGTCCCATTTGGCCAAAAAATGAACGAAATCAGAGACAATCTTAAAACTGATCTAAATGGATTCAAGATTCCCTCTCACATCCACATCAACGACGTTTCCCATCCTTTTCCCTCCTTTGGACAAATCATTCGAAATTACGGATTTGGATTATTAAAACCTAATACGATCGTGATGAGACCCCCAACAAATTACGAAAAAAACTCCTTTGCCCAGCTTTTACTAGACACCTATTCACAACATAAAAATGTCATTCTTCTCAAAGACGACTCAACTAAGGACTACTTATTTACAGATCCAAGTCGAAAAAACAAACAAATTAACCTTTGGTGGCGAGGAAAGTATCCTGGCAACTTTGAATTTTGCCTAGCTCTCGCTTACCTGTTGCAACAAAGCAAACTTTGGCCTAATTCAAAAATTTGCATTAAGATGATTGCTAAAGATGAATCTCATAAGAAAAATCTCCATCAACAGTTTGATATGTACCGCTCTGAACTTCGAATTAATAATTTAGAATTTTCCCCGCTTCTTGACCCGAATGAAAACTTTTTCGCTAATTTTGAAGCACATTCTCAAAATGCTGATTTAACCTTTCTGGGACTTAAAAAGCCGGAAGAAAATACGACGGCTGAAGAATATGAAGAGTATTATCAAAACCTATCAGAAAACACCAAGAATGTGAACAATATTGCTTTTGTTATTTGCGGTGAAAAAATTGAATTCCGAGATATTTTTAGAGACTGATATCAGAGACTATCCACAAACTTAGTTTCAGTCGATTTTCGATTCTTCAAGCTGTTTCTGTATATACCGAAACAACTTGAAGAATCGGGATTTTGGCAAGGAGGCTCCTCAAATTTTTTTGTCTAGAGCGAGTGACCATTGCCGGAGGCAAGGCACAAGCGAAGACAAAAATTCTGAGGTAAAGCCGACGCAGCCAAAAACCGATTCTTCAAGCTGTTTCGGTATAAATAAATTCATTCAGAAAGATCACAAATCTTACTCTTTGTATAATATTCAGAAAACACATCACCTATCCACCTTTTATTTAGAGTAAAAAAAATGGCAGTAAAAAAAACAATCTTTACGTCTAGCGCTTTAGCAATCACCTTATTACTTAGCTCATGTGCGAGCTATAAAGCACTCCCTTTATACACCCCATCGCCAGACTTAATCCAAGCAGTTCCTAGTAACGAGGGAATCTCGATCATATCAAAGGCTTTCACACACGACGATTGCAAAAAATTCCTCGACCGAGACGTTCTCAGCGAAGGATATCAACCCCTTCAAATTTACATTCAGAATGACTCAGACAAAAACTACATCTTCTCTTTAAACCGTATCACTTTACCTGTTGCCAGATCAGAAGAGGTCGCCGAAAGAGTTCATACCTCTACTGTTGGGAGAGTCGCTGGGTATAGTATAGGATCGCTTTTTTTATGGCCTTTGGCTATCCCTGCCATAGTTGATGGGATCAAATCTTCTGATGCCAATAAAGCCCTAGATTATGACTTTGCTGCGAAGACGGCCAGAAATCAAATCATATTTTCTCATTCTAGATTCAACAGCCTCATTTTTGTACCGATCCATGCCTATCAGAATTTTTACACTCTTACCTTAGTCGACCAAGATTCAGGGCAACCTAAGATATTTAATATAATATCAGAATAAGAGACTATCCCAGTAATTAAGTTTCAATCGAAAATCGATGAAAATTAAACCTGGGATAGGTTCAAGAAGCTTTCACTCAGCCTAACGCTTTATTTTATTGTTTGAGCTTGCAAGCCCAAGAGAACCTAGCGATCGTTATTCCGGTTTTTGCCTTTAAATTGCTTTGGTCCTTTATTTGAGAAACTTCTAAACGAGTTCCCTGGTCCATTTGGAGGTCTTACAGAATTTGTCTTGTTGAAAGGTTTATCTGGATTTCTTCTTGGCGATGTTTGGCGGCCGTGAGAGATAGGTTGCGCTTTGATCGAAGCATCTGGCTGAAAGTTCGAAATCACAACTTTTGGGATTTCTTGTTTTAACAGGCGCTCAATATCCTTTAGATATTGGTGTTCATCAATACAAACTAAAGATACAGCTTCGCCGCTATTTCCAGCTCGACCCGTTCTACCAATACGATGGACATAGTCTTCCGGTACATTCGGAAGATCGAAATTGACAACATGCGGCAATTGATCAATATCTAATCCTCGCGCTGCAATATCTGTAGCAACAAGAATACGTATTGTCCCCTTTTTAAAGTCCTCTAGAGCTTTGGTGCGGGCAGATTGACTTTTATTGCCGTGGATTGCGGCAGAGGTAATTCCATCGCTTTCCAGTTTACCGACAAGACGGTTAGCGCTGTGCTTTGTTCTCATAAAGACGAGAACTTGTTGCCAGTTATTTGTTTTTATAAGCATCGATAAGAGTTCCGCTTTCCTCTTACTATCGACTGGATGAACCACCTGAGTAATGGCGTCAACCGTTGAGTTGATTCGGGTAGCTTCAATCATCTTGGGAGATCTGAGTAAACCACTTGCAAGCCGTTTGATCTCTTCTGAAAATGTAGCAGAAAAAAGGAGGTTCTGTCTTGCTGACGGAAGCAAGCTCACAATACGGCGAATATCGTGAATAAATCCCATATCCAACATCCGATCAGCTTCATCCAAGACAAAAATTTCAACATCAGAAAGGGTTACAATGTCCTGATTGACGAGATCGAGAAGCCTACCAGGAGTTGCAACAATAATATCGATTCCTTTACTCAAGGTCTTAATCTGACTTTTAATGTTTACCCCGCCGAAAATAGCCGCGGATTGCAGAGACAAATATTTTCCCAGTTCAGTCACGCTTTCCTCAACTTGAACAGCAAGTTCCCTGGTTGGGGTTAAAATAAGCGCTCTCACTCTCTTCGAATGACCCTTCTTCATAAGGTTTTGAAGCATTGGAAGGGTGAATCCCGCCGTCTTTCCAGTGCCAGTTTGGGATCCGGCAAGCACATCACTTCCTTCAAGAATCAGAGGGATCGCCTGGCTTTGAATCGTAGTAGGATCTGAATACCCTTTCTCTTCTATTGCTCTGAGGAGCTCAGGAATTAAACCAAAATTTTTAAATGTCATTGTTTAGTTCTCTCAATAATTGACCATAAAGAAATTTTGATTTTCCCGGCCTGTAAGTTAATGTTGTCTAAAAAATACTCGACTGCTGGTAGTGTACCCCAAAAACAGTAAAAAAGCACACGATTATTCCAGAGAAAGGAAACGACCAAGCCTATGAACAGAATTGACAAATGATTTTTTCACACATCAAAAGAATCTCAAAGAAGTGAGGATCTAAATGAATTAGATCCCGTTATATCAGATTACGCTACCTGCATGATCGAAAGATGCGCCGAAACAGCGTGTGTACCGCCAGCGAAAGGGGTCATGGTTAGAGCCGTGGAATTTCCTGGAGGATTAATCACTTCGAGAATGCTATTTGCGGATGTTGTCATCACAAATGAGATCCCCACGATCTGACTTGTTCCTGTTGCTCGTCCAACCACCGAATTTGCAATGGGCACTCCATTCAGCCTCAACATGAGTTGTCCTGCTTCAGCAATGCTCGCTTGAAATAGAACAAAATAAGTGCCAATAGCTGGTAATAGAAATGTTGAATTACTCGAGCGAGCAATCACTCCATTAGAAGGTCCATCTTGCGGAAATAGTATTGCAGCAGACGCTGCTATAGTTGCCGAATTATCACTGGGCATGAGCGCAAAAAAATCAGCAAAGTTTGACGCACCTCCTGCTGGACCTTGGGGACCCATCGGTCCTGCTGGACCTTGAGAACCTATCGGTCCCGCTGGACCTTGAGAACCTATTGGTCCCGCTGAGCCTTGAGGTCCTACGCAGCATCTGCAACAATTATTATTCATAAAAATTCTCCGTTTATTTGTTTTTAGATTAAAAAATAAAACGACTCATATTACGCAGCTTATAATACAAATGCATACCAACGCCGTTTATATTAACTTATTTTATACATCAATTATTCTGCAAGATATCGTTAATAATTTCTTACTATCTTAAAAACTGTCGTTTTTGTTTTTTCAAATTTAAAAAAAACATTCCTTAAATTTCATTTCTTGACATATACACGTTCCAACTCAGAGGGTGTCTAAGAATTAAGGCTTCGTCGATTTTCGGGACGATTTTGGCCTATTTTCGGGTTCCTTTTACAGGGGTAGTATACGAAGTTGATACAACCCCTGTAAAAGGAACCCGAAAACAGGCTCAAAAGCACCCGAAAGTCGACAGAAGTTTAATTTTTAGACACCCTCTCAAAGGCATCCAATATTTCGCCTTGTTTTAAAAGAAAAGATACGGCATACTCTCTTTAAATCTTCTTTAAGAGGCATGCATGACAAGCACTTCCAGTCTATCACTAAACCCTTCTAAGCAAGAGCTTTGCAAACAGATAGAGCCCAGTCATTTCATCGAAAAAGGTCTCCTTAGGCTCCACGATGAGCAAAACCTTAATGTAAAAATTGGTTTGGTGGCTTTAGCAGTTATTGCTGGATTAGGTTGCGCTTTTCTGGGAGCAAGCTTAGGCGCCACTCATCCCATATTGGGGTTTGCATTGTTATATTCTCCCTCAGTTTTTGGAGCAGGTATTATTATTTCGAATTCATTATTAAGCCGCAAAATAGAAAAAGAAGGCGCTAAATTTTCTTTTACGTCTCTAGAAAAAGCAATTTGCAAACAGGGAACGATCTCAAATCTCCAACAACTTGATCTACAAGATGTTGTAGATTGCTCATCTACTGAAGAAACTGTCAAAAAAAGCGATAGCTCTATTTTTCTTCAACTTAAACCAGAAAATTTATCAGCTCCTCTTATGAGCGGCAAGGATTTTTGGGGTAAAAATTTTATTAGCTTCAGGCTCCGACATAAAAATTACTCTAACTCATTCGTAGTATCTTTGCGCGAACGCAGTTCCTTTTCTTCTAAAGAACCCCTTCCCGAAAATGTTTGTTTTAAAACCCCCTACTGGCATCTTATTATTTCAGAGTCGTGCCCTTCCGATCTTCATTCCTTTATAGGCTCGAGCTTCTCTAACCTAGAGACACTAAAAACAATCATTGAGGGCTCTCATTCAGATTTCGCTCTCGATGAACCTAGCCATGTAAAATCGGAAAACAATCAAGAAACCTACCCCCTTACACCTGATATGGTTGAATCCGTTGACCTGCTCCCCACTTTTTCTTTCCCCTATGGATTCAATAGTGCAAGCAATTACATGATCACATTCAAAGATGGAAGAAAGAAAAGAGCATCTATATATCCAGCAGACATGTTGATTTTAATAGAAGCTACTAGGGATTCGGTAAAATGGCCGGAAGGAAATCTTCGGCTTGTTGATCAGTATTGCCAAGTGCGTGGTTCAAATCATACCCCAAGTAATCGAACAGCAGCCTATATTCTTTCAAATATCGGCTCTTTTGAATCCCAAGAAGAGTAGTCCATCCAGAAAGATCATCACTTTGCCGCCTCCGGCAAAGTGATCCACATTTTTACAAGCGTGAGTACATTTGAGCTGCTCTTCAGATGGGTCCGCCCCTCGCTTTAAAAGACCGAATTCCTAATAAAAATTTACCACGCTATTAAAATAATCAATACAAATTGAATTAAAACCACAAAAACAACATAATAAAATAGATAAAAATGAAATCATTTAATGACTGCTATTAATTACCATTTTCTCTACCAAAGAGATTACTCCCGCGATATTCCACAAACTATTACGAATCATGCAAATTGGAACTGGCATCAAAAAATTCTTGTCGCACTTCCTTTATTAGCACTTCACCGCTCGTGCCGCATTCCCCTTTCGATGGCTCTATCCGGCGCTCGTGTTATCACACAAATGGAAGCTGTATTAAAAGCTGTAGAACATAAAGACATCAGCAAAGCTGCGTATCATTTTTTTCATTCGTGTTTGACTACCGCTGCCTTTGGCCTTCTTTTTTTTCATCCTGTTTTAAGCTATACAGTTACCTCATCCAGCGATTTAATCAGTCATATCGATGAGTTAAAAACGTTCGTTTCCGTAGGTGATGGTTGGAGTGCCTGCAATGCATTTTCCCAAGCAATGCTCGATGGACTATTCCTTGCCTCAATACTTTATGGATCGATAGAAATTGTAGTTGCTTGCGCCACTATCCAGATTGTTTTAGAACTCTACAACTCAGGTAAACATGTTAGAAATGGAAATTACTTTGAAGGGTTCTGCCAAGGGGTTTTAGCAGCAGCTCATTTAAAGCAAGCCATTCCCCAATATCAACTTCTCCAATGGAAATATGAAACCGCCCCTCTCCTCGAAGGGGTCTTAACACGCAATGATCAAGGATTTGTTTATCTCGATATTCCTGACGAACAAATCTTTTCACTTCTCGAATACTGCGGTAAAATGGGAATTGAGCCTCCTCCTTATTTCAAAAAAGGGATGGCCGGTGGCCATATTAGCGTCATTGCCGCTAACGAAAAAACGAAGCAGCTTACTAAGCTAGGTCAGAAATTTTCCTTCCGGATTTCTCATGTAGACTCATTTGATCAGGGGTCCAAAAAAATTCACCTTGTAGCTGTTGTTTGTCCTGAATTAGAGCAAGTACGTTCAGAGCAAGGACTGTCCCGACGTCTGGGCGGTGATCATGACTTTCACATCACCTACGGCATAGAGCAGTTCCAGATCTGAACTTTCTTATGAATCATTTTCCCAAAGTTTATACCAATTATTATAAAAAATCTTTATTTATGATAATTGCATTAGTTAGAAATCGCTTCTAACACCCGAAATGATTCGCAGTTTGAATCATTTCGGAGTTACTTAGATGACCTCTGTTGCCTGGTAGACTAAGTCCTTTGATTGACTTGATTGTCGAGGTCTTGACATACTTCATTGGAAAGTCTGGTTCTCTCCCCATCCCATTTCTTATCCCGCCATTCCTTAGCCATTTTTGTTGCTATTACCACCAAACAGTCCTTCCATTGAGTTCTGGAGACTTTTAAAATGTTGAGCCGTTTTTGCACCTCTAAATCTTCATTTGTTGGGCGCCTTCCCGCACGTATCCTTTGCGCTTCGCTCTTTTCAAGAGATTCATATTCTTCTTGAATTTTTGGGTCTGGAAATAGACGAGACCATGAGACATGACGGATTTCTTGAGAACGTTGAGCCTTCAATCCAAGTTTGTCCGCATTTGCTTCCGCCGGCACATGGCTCATGTCACTACCAAAATGCAAATGATATTCAAGGGATTCAGTAGCGCTAATAGATATGGAGGCATAAACATTAACTCCGCCAAATTTTCCCTGCTGATTGAGTGTTTGTTTCGCCGTGAATGTTATAGCAGAAAAAGAAAAAAGACTTGGGGGGACGAGATTGCACTTTTGTTGGTTTGATGCTTTAGAAGTGGCAGGTTTTGAAGATGGTCCAGAAGGAGGGGCCGGTGGCAGTCCTGGAAAGGCTGTATCATAAGATGACGATGCAGAACTTAAGCTTGCGCTGGCTAGAGCGTGCTGATTGCTCTGTGAGATCACTGGTATAGCAGTTGCTTGAGTCCGAGCATGTTGAGAAGAGGACGCCCCTGTTTGCGAAACTCCGGTTGTTGAAGAGCCGCTTGAATGTGTGATCTGTTGACCTGCCCTTGGCGGTGCAGAACTTGAGCTGACTGAAGCGTGCTGATTGCTATGCGAGATTCCTGGCATAGCTGCTGCATGAGTCCGAGCGTTTTGAGAAGAGGACGACCCTGCTTGCGAAGCTCCGGTTGAAGGAGTCGAATGAAGATTTGATGATGAATTTGCAGGCATTCTTTGCATTTTTTATTCCTTTGTAAAAAGTTCATAATTTGGAGGGAACCAGCAAAACTCCAAGTGGCGCCAAATTTGGCGCGCGTTGCGAGTTTTGCTGGTTCCCTCTTTAAAGAAGACAGTCTTTTAGTCAGCAGCCACCTGTTCCCCGTTGTTCAAGTCGCGTACAAAAAATCGCACGCTCAGCTTCGCCCTTGCAGAGCCTTGATCTCGAGAAATCTCAGAAATTTCAAAATAGATGTCGTCTTGAGTATGAAAACATTTATAAGTCTTTGCCGGATCAAGACAAGAATATACACCAGCTAGCACGGCTCCTTCTAATTGCGAAGGGGGGCGATAACCTTGGGGGCATTTCTCGTTTGTCGTGGTGCGTAGCGTCAATATCCAGTAAGAATGCTTTATTGGAGATGCTTTTGACGGTGAACAGAATGTTTCTTTAGGATGAGGTGAGCTCCAGGGGGTAGCACAGAGATCGGAGTCTCTTTTGAATTTCTGTGCCATTGCTTTCCAATCTTGCGCAATATTAGGAACAAGAATGAGTTTATGAGAGGCAATCACTTTATTGTTGTTGTCAATCGGACATGGGCTGTAGATTAGTTCGAAAATATTTTCAGGAAGAGGAGGCTCTTCTATTCGCTCGTGGATGAAAGTTTCCAATTTTGCATTTCCAAAAACCTTATCCGAAGAAAAAAGGGCCAGTAAACAGCTACGAAACCACAAATCAAAAGACATAAGAGTCGGTGGATAGTCTGAACATCTTGCGAATGTGTAGAAAAAATCCAAAGAAGCTTCTATCGACTCAGGGCAAAGTTTCTGAAAATGACATAAACCTGCGTTTAGATAAAACTCAAGAAATTCCCCGAGTAGATCAGGGCATCCGGCTGAAGAGTAGCGTAACCGTTTAATCTCCTTATAATAACTGAAAGCGGGCTCTATCGCTGAAGAGCCTTCAAGGACGATCTTGTAACAAAGGTGATGAAAATGAGGGCGGATCCCATTGCTGCAAGCTTGGAAAAGAGCACGCTTCATAAGAACAGGAAATTTATTTTTTTTTTCAAAGATTCTAAAATACAGATTAATCTCCTCTATCGGAAGCGTAGAACAGAGTTTTCCGAAAGAAACATAAAAGCAGCCTCGGCATTTTGTTAAAAGCTCTCTTCCTTTTTGCCTTTCGAGGTTTTGAATGACATCACACGCCTCTTCAAATTTTTTTGGTGAGGCATCTAAACACACTCTTTCAAAATAACGCACAAAGCTGTCTCTGCATATCGGGAAGTATTTTTCTTCACCAGGGAAGAGTCGATCTTCTTGAAACCTTTGGATGAAGCCAAACGCTGTCTTAACTTGTTTTGGCGAGCCATACAAACACAATTTTTTAAAATAAGAGACAAAGCAGCCCCTGCATTCTGCGAAAAGAGAGGCTCCTTCATTGGGGAGAAAACGAGTAATTCCTTCAAAGCTGCGGATGATATCAAACATTTTCTCGATTTCTTCTAGTGAGTCCGTAGCAAATAATGTTCTAAAATGAGAAACGAAAGCTTCTTCATATATTTTAATAAAAGGTGAGTTCGGCTCAGGCATCTCTTCTTCTGACAACCTCAACTCAGTAGGTAAATTAGTAATGTCGAAAAAAAAATCCTCAGCCTCTTTCCATGCAGCTTCAGCGCAAGCTGATTTAAAGTTTGCCTGCAGCCTCATAAGGACAGCTTTTGCACTAGTTACCTTAAGCTCACATATCGTTTCCTCTGGCAAAAAGTTTTTTGCTTCCTTCGATTCGAGAACCACTTCCCTAGCTTGTTTAATATCTTCTATCTTACGACTCAGGCAAGCTTGACCTAAATCTACTACTTGCCTCACGAACGAAACATACTCAAGTGAGTGTGTACCGCACTCTCTTGCGAACTCGTTGAAAGCATGAACAACTTGTTCTGCTTTTTGTGCTCGATGTTTCTGAGAACCTAATACATAATCTTTGGCTCCATGGTTCAGTTCTTTCACACAACTTGCCATACGTTGCTTGCAAGGGATTCCTGCAAGGGGAATAGTGTGATGTTCGGGATCTATGAACCGCACATTCGCAAATCTTTGCAACAAAGCGTATCGTAGGTCTGGCTCTAAACCTTCTATGAGATTTTTCAACTCCGTAAAGAGCCCTCTATATTGCATTTTAAAAGGATTTTCGTCTTCAGAGACATAGAGAGAGTTTGTAAGATCTATAGAACTTTCTGAAGACCTCTGTTTAGAAACATTCTCTCTCGGTGAGTAAAGAGAAGGGGACGAGATCTCTGCAGCCAGTTGATCGTTACGTTGGAGAGGCGCTCTGGGATAAGGGCTTCGTTCTAAGAGAGGCTCTCTACCGGACTTTTCGCGTGCAGAAGTATGGAGAGAGTTTGTAGAATCTATAGAACTTCCTAAAAAGCTCCGTTTCGAAACATTCTCTCTCGGTGAGTCAAGAGAAGAGGATGCGATCTGAACAACCCTCTGGTCGCCACTTCCGGAAAGCTCTTTGAGTTGAGTCTCCTCTATTAAAAAAACCTTTTTATCCGCTAGAGGTTTACTGGGAGAATTGTTTTGTTGAGCCGAAGAGCTATTCGAATTTGCATTAGCAGGTCTTATACCTTTTGCAAGGTACATAGCCTTTCGGCGATTTTTTTGCTCGTTTGTTCCTGATTCAACGTGAGTCATTGAAGAAGATGATGAAGAGACGGGGTTGGTACTTGATATTGATGACATATAAATTTCCTAAGTTATATTGTTTCTCATTCAAACTAGACTTCACCCATTTACAGGTTCTCTTCGGGGACTGAATTTGATGGCAGGTTCTCACAAAAATCAAGATGATTTTCTTTTAATACATCCTCTAGCTTGCGGAGTTTGTAGGCGAGAGGAAACCCGCTATCCGGCTTTTCCATGCTGATTTTCCATTTTTTATACATATCCCAGAGATCTTTTGTTGGGCTTCCAGGAATCCCTCCTTGAGCTGCAAAATAAAAACGGGCAACGCTAGATATGTCTCCATGGCCCTTTTCATCGCTTGCTATAGTCGTTATCCGACTGCTAAAACCTATAAAAGCTCCACCTAAAACCGTTTGAGCAATCACTGAATAGTCACCCGATCTAGCGGCACTTTTTAAGTCTTCCCCTAGAGAGTTTTTGCGAAGTATAATTGGATCTAATGTACGAACTTTGCACAAAGTAATATAAGAATATAGGATACATACTTCTCGATCTTCGTATTGCAATTCTGTAGTAGTAGTTCGAATTATTTGATTAATTTCATCGATCAATCCCCCAAAATAAGGCACAGAGGTTAGAATTTTTTTTAACTCCTTAAGTTGTGTTTTTTGGGATTCTTTTTTGATGTAGACCATGTCAACTAGTTCTGATAAGGCAGCCCGATTTTCCTGTTTTTCTGGAGATCGGCTGTAATCGATAGGAAGCATAGGCTGTTCAAACCGACCAGAAAGATTTCTACCTGCTTGCCATTTTTCGATCTCTGTTATGACCTTTCCTATTGTTTGATGAATTTCCTCTTTTTGTTGATAATTGAAGAGAATTTCTTTTTGAATAGCTCTGCTGTTATGATGATTTGCCGAAGCTCGCAGCTCTTGTTGTCTATCCTCAAAATCTTTCAGTTGCTTGTAAAGATCCTTTAATCGTCCGTTTAGATAGGGCAATTCAAACTCTCCGTTATGGATTACGCCGCCCATAGCATAACCGATATGACACGGTATTACTGCGTTAGACAATCCAGCAGAAGCAGCAGATGAACCTTTAGTATTCGAAGCGCGGAAATAATGATTGGAATGGGAGCGGCTTCCTCCATCGAAAGCCGCCGGTTTTGTAGTTATTGATGCCATATAAATCCCTTATAAAATGATTGGTTTGTTATTACTCTTCATCAAATTCTTCGCTATTGCCATCCTGAGTCGGACCTATTTGCTCAGAGCTCTCATCTCGAGCTGGAGTTTCGACGGTTCTCGCTCTTCTGGCTGCTGCATCGATACGGTTTGCAGCAAGCATTTTCCCAATCTCAACATACGTTAATTTCGTATAGGCAAACCCTACTGGCACTCCACTCAAGTCGTTGTCTACCATGAGATCGCAATAATCGTCATAAGCTTGCATAACACTATTGGGAGTGAGAATAGTAATCGACTCTTGTTTAGTAACCGTGCTTAGGGTGGTATTTGCAGCGGCTAATCCCCCTGCTTGCAACTGTTTTTGACGATCGTATGTGGCTTTTTGCTGTGCTCCCGCATCTCGCTCAATCACGCTCTCACTTCCGCTGGATTGATAATTGGTTAAATTTTGATCGGCGTGCTTAGTGTTTTCTCGCGCAATCGCATCTCGTTGAAGCTTGGGGACGGCCCCTTGAGCTATCAAGTTAATAGAAACATCTAGATTGCTCTGACTGCTGAGACTATCATTGCGCTCTTCGTGACTTTTGCTTTGAGAATGGGAAACACTAGCTCCACCAGAATAAAAGCCGTAGCTACCCTCTGCTGAAGCACTTCCTCCGAGAGAACTATCCCTTCTAGAGTTTTGCACGTCTCTTTCAAATCTACTCTTGTCCATGAAATTGACAATTCCTGTGAAAGATCCTCCCATGACCGCTTCGGTTAAAATATAAATACTTAGTTCCTCATTGTTCAAAGGATCTATATTAATTCCCAAATCCTCTAAGTTCTTAGCCTGCTGAACCTTTGCCTCTCCAGTTGCGGTTGATATTGTGTAATTATGCATGATATTGAAGATCTGCCCCAATTTCTCATGATCATAGCGTAGCCGTTTAAAATATCTCACATGGTGTGTAGTCAGCGTTGCATTCATGACGAATACTTTTGAAGATGTTCCAGAATTCTGAATTTGAGCTACACGGTCCATGGCCGACTGAGACGAAGAAAATGAGCCACTTGCCTTGAAAAAAGGAGCGCTTACACTTAGACTCATTGAGCTAGAACTGGAGCTTTGATCCAGCTGGTCACGAACGTGTTGGATGTTTTCTTGCATGTCGATGTACTGGGAACTGTAGTTGACAGAATCGAAAGATCTGGGCTCAGTGGCGATGTAGCTTCTTTCGTAATCAATCGGGGATGCCAAAGAAGATTGGAAGTCTCCAGGGGTGTGAAGCATCACCGGCTCAGTCTGCGCGAGATTATCCCCTATTGTCGCTAACTGCTCTCGTAAGCGTTGAGATTGTCTGCGATAGAAGTCTCTTAAGGCTCGGTCTCCAAGAGTTATTTGCGCCTCGAATTCCTCCTCTCTCTCCTTGCGTGGATATTTCCCATGAATCGCTGCGATCTTTTGCTCAAGCGCACGGATATTACTCTCTACAGTTTGAATATCTTTTTCGAAATTATCGATATCCGATGCGTTTTTTGCGTATACTTCCATCTCTCGAACTACCTTTGCCTTGACGATAGATCCCAACGCTAATCCAGGTTGGAACGGAATTTTAGGCTTCATGCCCCCTTTGCAAGATAAGTGGACCGCGATATGGGGGAATTCACCCATGTCTTCTGAATAGATGAAGTGGGTCTGAGAAAAAAAGCGTTTAAATAGGTCTAAATTGCCTGATGTGAGTAGTTGTTTGGGAATGCCTGTTAGGGGAAGATTGTCTTGCCTTTTTTCTAAAGTTTGGACGGATCCGAAAAGGCCTTTGTCTGGGCTGTAATAGACAGAAAAGGTTTTTCCTTGCATTGACGATTTATGTGAATAGACCAAGGTTTGCTGTGACAGATTAGAGTCTGTTGTGCTTCCAAATGTTAAATTCCTGAGAGAGCTGGATATTGTTGCCATCATTTTTCTCCTTTAATTTTTGCATGCTCACTTTGATGCTGAAAAGTGAGTGGAGAAGACTCTAAAAAAAAGTTTAATATAAGTCAAATTTTTAATGAAAACTCAATGGAACTTCTTTGAAATGACTATAAGCACATTTGCAGCTAAAGGTATGGGTCATGGGTCTCGCATCAATTCCGCAAACTCATGAGAAAGTTACTCAGGTCTTAAAAAACGGGCGATTAATTGCGCCGGGGACCGAACAGCTTCAGCTAGCAGCGGAGGGAAAGGAGCTGGTTTCAAGTAAGGAGCGAAAAGGTGAAAGAATCGAACGATATGAATTCTTTCCAAAATTTCGTTTTCAGGAATCGGATAAGGAATTTCCAGAGCTCGAAAAGCAATCAGAAGAATTTTTGAAACAAAACTCGAACACATTTCCCGCTGTCCTTCCCTGAGCTGTACTGTGTCGAAAGAGCCTGTATAGGTCAGCCGTTTGTGTCCAAAGAAGAAAGGAAGAAATACCCAGCCGCCCATATTGAAGATCTTTCCACGCTCCTTTAAAACTTCTGCTTGCAACGTCTTATTGAACAGATTTTGCATCACCTCTCTTTTTTCTACCGGAATAATAGAAGAGATATCGCACTGAATCATGAATGTATGAGCAAAAATAAGAGGATCTGCGATTTGTTCGACTTTATGATGATCCTGTTCAATATGGGAAATGCGCAATTCTTGCCCCGTTTTTACAAGGAAGCCTATATGTTTAAGATCTCGCCCTCCTAGATAACGAAAAATTTCAGCCAAACTAAATCGTTGATTATTCATCAACCGGGCAGTACATCGAGATGTGACAAAGATAGAAACACCTTCTGGCAGAGAATCAAGGATCGCTTTTCGAAGAGACTCAGCTCCAGTAGATTGATTCAAATTTTGGAATCGTTGATCTTTTTGCAATAAACGCATCTCTTGAGGCGTTAAAATATCGGCAAGAGGCTCTTTTCCCTTTGTATCAAAATATCTCTGATAGGTATGTAGTTTCCTCTCTACGGTCGCTATATCGGGTTCGAACATGACAGTCTTTTTAAACAGGCTGATGATTATATAAATGAAATCAGGCACCATCTGCCAACACCGATCAATCGCTGAATCGGAAGGAATCATTGCGGTCACTTGCACTTTCACACCTACAATAAAAATTAAAGAACGAAATTATAATTAAAACGCCATTTTACTTATATATAAATGGCATACAATTAGCTCTTAAGCTCCTAAAGCAGGTAAAATGAAGTATCGGAGAACTCCTTTTTTTTGATCTATTTTTTTTGTGTGATTTTATCTATGAGAATTGTAGGCAGCTTAGCGCACCTAGAACTTTTGACTGGAAAAGCATTTCGGTTTCAGTTACATTTTTTTCAAAAAAAACTTTTCAAGAGGATCTTAATATGCCACAAAACCTTCTATACAGAGAAATAAATCGATGAAGTTACAAAACTCTATTTTCTTGATACTGATCCTAGCCGGCGCTTCTTTGCAAGCAGCCAATCCTACTCCTCCCAGATCGGATCTTATATGGCCTAAGACACCATCAGAACCTGTTTCTGATCCCTATGTTATTGATCTATCTTGTTACGGCGGACTGGTGGATGGGTTGACAAAAGAGATCGTATTTGCCCAAACAAGTCAAGGACGAGTCTATAAACTCAGTCAACTCGATTGGGAGATTCGGGAGTTGTGGGTTATAGGGGGACGAGCTGCCGCCCATTTTTTAGATGAAAGGCTCCACATTACATTAGATGGATGGGGAAAAACCACTTCTAGTGAATCTGTGATGGTGGATCAAGATTGGAATCAGGAATTTTCCTTTACAACACCGATTAATATTTCTTGGAGCACCTCTCATCTTGAATCAGCCTACAAAATCATAGGAGAGCTCGGATACGATTTTCACCTAATCAACTTTGAATCAGCTCGATTTAAAACAGCACTTCTTGCCGGCTATCAATATTTTCAACTTGCCTGGAAAGATTACGGAGGATTCTACATCTACGGCAATGGCGCTTATATGGGAACTCTTCCTGACGAACTTGGCGTTTCTTACTCTCAGGAATATTCGATTCCCTATTTTGGATTTGGGTTCAATGGGAACTGGGAAGATCAAATCCAATGGAGCTGTTATGGAAAAATCTCAGGTTCCACATTTGTTCATCAAAAAGACACCCATCACCTTAGAGAGATCACTTTTGATGAAGAAATTCCCTACGGAGTTTATTGGATGGCTGGAACCTCTTTCTCTATCTTTTTCTCAGAACACATCAATTGCAGTATAAAGTATGGCTATGAGCAGATGAATGAAGCCATAGGAACCATGACCGTTTATGAAAAAGATAAACCCCCAGAAAAGTTTTCAGGAAGCGGGGTGTATCATCGGCACCAAACCTTAAGCTTAGGGATTAGCTCAACTTTCTAATAATCTCAAGAGGGGAAAAGAATAAAAGAGAGAACTTACTATGAAGAAAAAGACTAAGTCCACCTATGAAAAATTCATAGAAAATAAAAAACAGAAACGACTTCTCGATAGAGAGCTGCTTATATCAGAGTTGCTACTTGCGGCTATGAAAGAAGATCACCTCTCCGTTAGAAAACTAGCCGCAGAAGCTGATGTATCTCCTACAATTATTCAGAATTTAAAGTCAGGAAAAAAAACCAACATCACCATTAATACTTTATCCAGAATTCTAGATGTGATCGACTACCAAATTATTTTAGCCCCAAAAAGCGGTTCAGGAAAACAGCTTAAAATGGCTTAAAAAATGACAATTACTTACCAACTTGGAATTTCGCTCATTGTAATTATCATGGCGCTAACCATTTTTCAATCAGTAGCGACAATAATCGATAATTGTCGCTACCCACCGCCAGGAAAGCTAATCGATATTGGAGGATATAAATTACATATTCATTCTACAGGCCAAGGCGGGCCCACCGTCGTTTTGGATGCGGGCTTAAGCGGCACTTCTCTCGGCTGGTCTTTAGTTCAAATGGAAGTCTCAAAGTTCACACGGGTGTGTAGCTATGACAGAGCTGGATATGCTTGGAGCAATCAATCGCCCTCTAAACGCAGTAGTCTTCATTTAGCCCAAGAATTGCATGCACTTCTTCACAACGCAAAGATCCCCGGACCTTATATTCTTGTAGGGCATTCCTTCGGCGGATGCAACGTGCTGTTGTTCGCTGATTTATATCCCAAGGAGACCATTGGAGTTATTTTAGTCGATTCTGTCCATGAAGATATGTTACAAGAGCGCCCTACTTCTCATTTCAATTTTCAATGGCTATTATCAGCAATAGGGTTCAAAAGATTACAAGGTCCCTCGAACGCCATTGTAGAAATGTTTACTCCCCTGCCGGAACAAATTAGACATATGTATATCGCTCAAATGAACAAAACAAGTTACACCCAAACAGTTTCTAGAGAAATGGAAGCTCTAAATGAAAGCCTTTGTCAATTACGTGAGAGAAAAGTGCACCTCCAAGATAAACCACTTGTCGTAATCACAGCCGGTAAATTTGCAAATAGCAACGAAGAGAAAGCCTGGAAGGGCCTTCAAAAAAAACTCCTATTAAAGTCATATCGGTCTAAACAGGTGATCGCTGATAAAAGTGATCATATGATTAACCACCATCAGCCAGAGATCATTATCGAAGCTATTCGAGAAATTTTGAGAAACTAATAACCTCACTTACAATTCACAGACAAAAAAACGTCAATGTGTCGAGTATTGCTGTCCCATTTATGTCCGTTAACAGAGTGAGGAAGGTTATTTTAATGAAATATTTTCAGTCTATTTTTTATAGAGAAATGGGGGCGGCTGGACTCGAACCAGCGGAGGCCGAAGCCGGGGGATTTACAGTCACAACTTGCACAACACCCTACAACACTTGACAAAGTGTAGCAACGTGAGGATTAATTGTTTAGAGCTTTTTGATTTTTTGCTTAATGCCGCCCGGCGTTGCTTGTTTTCGTGCTCCAATGTGCCAAATTTGTGCCAACGCTAAGCACAAAAACCAGCTTGAAAGCAAATTCATGTTAGCGTTTTTTAAATGTCCGCTTTTGGAAGCATTATTTGATCTATTTGTAACTACCCAGATACCCCCTTTTTTTTCATCTGATATTCCTGCAAGTTTTCGCTTCCAGCACGCTTCACCGCCAGTCCGATGCTTCGAGCACGGTCGCAAAGCTACCTAAGCTCGAGATCATCGACTTTTTTATCCATCAGGCATTTGAAATGAAAATCTAAATAACAGCCGTTTCTAGAGCTGGCTCTTGATTGATAATCAATAATTGGGAGCTTCCTCTGATCGCCTCTACTAATGCATCCCAAACATTTCAACCTTGTTTCATGGCAGTTGAGAGTAACTGCGAACTCGACAAAAATCTGACTCCTTCTAAACGTGAGAAAACAGCCTGGCATTTATTAGAGGCTTACGCATGTACTGTCTTTGGGGTCAAGAGTTCCAAATTTTCTGCACAATCAAAAATCAGATAAGCCTTTCTTAGAGCTTTTACTGCATAAAGCCATTCGCCTTTTGCAGCATGGTCTTGGGCCTTCTGTAATTGTTTTTTGCATGTTGGACTGTCGAAAGATGCTCGAAAACTGCGAAGATAATCTTCTTTAGAATATTTTGGTAAAGTTGCAAGGGCAAGTAGCTCGAAATTAGGTTTGGCAATTTCCTCTAAGTATTCAAAAGAGGTTGCCTGGTCTATAAAATTTGGAATGTCTCTAATAATACGCGCCCTTGTGACCTCATTCATCATACACTGATCAACGTCTTGATTCATTATCTCGTTAATCATAAAGCTAGTGGGATCCCGTTCAAAAAGTGGAGATAAACGAATTTTTTTGACATAAGAATCATTCGGGTCTGCGCATCGGAGCCGCTCATCTACTGTCTTTTGTAATTCCTCTGCTTTATTTAGAAAAGCCTCTCTTTTTACAATGATTCTGGTTCCATCGGCACCGCTTGTCGTGCCTGCAAAAGCTCGATGCTCCTCTAATCTTTGCTCTTGTGGCGGATCAAATAGCTGACAAAAACTTTCCCTCTTCAAGGATGCTAATTTATCTTCTGCGTCTGCTTTCAATCGTAACCGAGTGTAATCTACTGCGGGAAATAGAAAAAATAGCCCAATTCGTTCTCTGATCGCTACTAAAATTCTTGTAATAAGGTTTTGACGAGGGAGTTCTTCATCAGCTTGTTGATAAAGAGAAAGAGCTTTTGTGACGATTTTGATGCCAGCTGCTCTCTGCGTTAAAGCTAAACGATCCGGATCATAGCTAATTCTTAAAACATGCGTAGCTAAGTCATTTAAAGAGAGATACTCTCTTTCATCGAAATGGCTTACTTCCCTTTGAGGATTAATCCATATGACAACTCTTTCTCCCAACAAAAAATCAAGTTTAGTTTCTTTCTGCTCGAGAAGAGCATGAAGATAAACCAAATCTTTGAACAGCTCAGAGTCATTGCGACGCGTTAATTCCAAGCCTGATAACAAACAGCTCATACAAAACCATGGTAATTTTTCCCTAAAATTGTATTTCACAGCACTCATTTACAGCAAGAAAATAATCGAGTTTCTCTTGGCAGGGAGTAGCAACATGGGGATTAATTGTTTAGAGCTTTTTGATTTTTTCCTTGATATCGCCAAGTGTTGCTTGTTTTCGTACCTCAGCGTGCCAAAAATATGCCAACGCTAAGTAACAAAAACAACTTGAAAGCAAATCAATTACAAATAACTTTATCTTATCAATCCCGAAAGAAGGGTCTAGCTGAACTTTACAAAAGAGATCAATCTGGCATCAGATCTCCCATATGGCACCCCAAAGCTTTAGCGAGTTTAGCAATATTTTGAATAGAGATATTTCTCTCTCCGCGTTCGACCGAAGATATGTAGGTAAAATGGAGCTCGGCAAGCGCAGAAAGCTCTTCCTGGGACAGCTCTTTTTCTAGACGCTTAGCCCTGACAATCTTCCCAAAGGCTTCCTGCAACCTCGTCTTCCTTTCCCTAAGTCTGACTTTTTTGCGCTTTGCCATGTTTCCCCCAAATAAGGACAGCCTATTGGTCTAAAGCCTCAGAATCTAGAGACGTAAGATCTAAAGACTTTAAGTCTAGTTATATACCAGCGCAGACAATTCAAATAATAATTTAAACAAACAGATTAATATAATTAAAGTGGAAATAAAAAGGCTGATTATTTATTATTCTTCTGAATTTTAAATGGTTTTAATTATGAACTCAATTATAGAAATCAAAAAAATCCATGAACCGGCAATCTATCATCGAGATTACGAAAACGATTTTCCCAAAAAGGACGAAGTCAAAAACAAGGTCTTCAGTCAATGCCTGAGAGTCACTCAAGTTGCTCTCCCCTTCATTAGCTTGTACAAACCGTTAGGACAGCCTCTGTCGGTTGTTCTGGGCTCAGCCAGAGTAATTTCTTCAGTCGCGCAAATGGTTGACGCTATCTCATCCAAAGACTCAAATGCGATCAGGAAAACCGTGATAGAAACGGCAATCGCCACTACGGCACTGGCATGCTCGATCTTTGCTCACCCTCTCGGGATGATCGTTTCGACAGCTCACGACATGGTTACGAATGTCACGGAGCTCATTCAAGCTGTCCAGAACAAGGACTACAAGAGAGCAGCCGAGATAGGTCTGCATCTGACAAACAATGCTCTGTATCTAGGATGCTTTTTCGCTGGTTCTCTGGAATGGTCTATCGCCTCGATCGGATTTCAGATCTTCCTCGGAATCTATAACTCCTGCGACGAGCTTAAAAAAGGTAATTATTTCGAAGGGTGCGGCCACATGTTGATGGCAGGAATACACGGAAAGCAAATGCATGATCAAATACAATTACTTCAATTTCAAAAAAAAATCGAAAAAATATTACTGACTTTAAAATCCCAGATTAATGAAAACGCATCAAATGCTTCTGAAACCACGATTAAATCTTCAACTTCTAAAGAAATTCGCATTAAACAAGCTAAAATACCTAGCAAGAATGAAATACAACAAACAAACACATCAATAGAATTGAAAGCAACGAAAGCTGTCGCAACTACAGAAGAAGCCCAGGAACTGACAGATATTTTGATGAAATATGGAAACAATAAATACGGGTGGAGCGCATTAAATTACGCCATAAACTGTGAAGATTACAACGCAGCGAACATCCTTATAAAAAATGGAGCTGATTGCTTCAAATCGGATAAGAATTACTTTAACAGTTATCTTCCAATTGAAAGACTATTTATGACTCCATGCAACAAGCATAAGCCAGTTGGTTCACTGTGGAGATTAAAACCTTTTCCTGAGAATAAACAAGAATCTGCAAAAATCCTCCTAAACACTCTTTTACAGCAACATGTCTTACATAAAAATAACGCAAAAACTTTTTCACACGAGGATAATATTTTAAAAGGCCTCATCATAAATAAATGGCATGATCAACTTGAATATCTTTTTGAAAGCAAATACATTTTACATCCCCCTCACTCTATTCATTGGAACAGTCTTTATAAGTGGCTTGTAGATAGAAAAGACCTAGAAACAATGTCTGTATTAGATAATCTTTTTTCCCCAAGTGAACTAAAAGATTACAGAATTACGCTTGAGGCGAGATTGACAATGGCCATCGAGGGTAGAAGCTTGGAAATGGTGAAGCATTTTGTGGAGTGCGGTGCATCTGTGAAGGGAACCCTCAACGCAGCTGCGAAGGCACAAAATAAAGACATTATTGAATTTCTTATATCCAAAGGGGCGACTCTATAATGAAAAGATCATCTGGATACGTTCACATGGCCCGTAGAAGCCTTAATCAAACCACTCACATATTTACGCTCAGCTAAGGCTTCTGCTGAATAGAACCCATGCTTAGTATTCGCCTTTATCATGCGCTTTCTGCCCGCTTCCGTCTTTGGCCCGGTGCTTTTACCTCCGTGCAGCCTGCATCTCCCATTGGCCATTGCCGGCTGTCTGCATGGTTTATAGTCGTTTGTTCTGGCTTTTGCTCTGCACTTTGTGACGAACATGGCGTTGCTCCTTGGTTTTGATTGCTTCCCCCTCCCATCCCATTAAAGTTATTAACGATGGCCTGCTCAGTGATAACGGCATGTGTAACAGTGACTTTCTGCTCACCACCGCGACGATATCGGCTTAATGCTTCAATAGTTTCATTGTGAAGTCTGAGCAGCTTAATTGCCTTGTTTCCGTAGTATTCTGCTTGGTTAATGATTTCTGCATTCTCCGACCGTTTTAAATTAGCCAACCCATGAGAAAATAGCGCACTAGCCTGGACTGCAAATCTGGCCTCTACGGCGCCTTTTGGCTGCAAATCATGCATTGCTTGAGCAACAACATTAAGGCTATCAGTTTCCCCGCATATCGGTTTAAGCGCAGACACGCCGGCTTGAAAGATTTGGGAAGCAAGCTCTGTGTCTTTGACCCCAACTACTGCTTTCAAAGCCTCCGTAAACTCCATAGAGTCTCCATTTTTATCCGCAGCTACGACAACCGTTGCCCTATCATCACCGTCATTCTTCCAAAACTTTAGCGGGGCGCCTTCGGGCTGTGGTATCTTAGTCGGTACAGATTTTTCTTCTTTCTTTGCTTTCTTTGGCATCTTAGCCCTCTTTCCTTCTTATTTCATATTTGTTACCGCAAGAAGATACAGCCCAAGCACGAATTGCTCTAGAGACCTTCTTCTGCACGTTGAGTACAGGGCTAAAGAGAAAGCCCCTTAAAATGGTGAAACACGGTCCTTGAGTAGTACACGTTTTTCTTAGGAGAAATGCTTTTGGCTTTAGCCGAGAGAGAATCTTCACAACATTCCGCTCCCATTAATCGCTTGTCAAAGTCAATGAAGTCTCTGGGTGTTTTTGGCATAGAAACAAGATCACCATGTAGAATGCCCTCAAAAACCCTCTTTTCTTCCGGAGACCATGGCGGCTCTCTCAGTTTCTCTTGAAGTTTCTCAATTGTCTTCTTTTCTTTTTCAGTTAAAGGCCGAACTAATCCTCGAGATCTAATATCAAACAATCGGCATGCTATCGGGTGCGGTTTCTGCATAAATTCCTTGTGTTGTTTGAGTTGAT